>NZ_CP107899.1:5542500-6285000 GCF_036013915.1 Streptomyces sp. NBC_00464
CCTGGTCGGCGGGCCATTCGGCCAGCAGCCAGCGGACCGGAAGCTCGGCGGTGGCCGCGGCCATGCGGATCTCACGTCCGGCGGGCCGGATCCGCAGGGCCACGAAGCGCGAGTACATGCGCTTGAACCCGCTGCGGCCGCTGCCCGGCCGTGATCCCTCCCTCCACTGCACCGGCCGCGCGGAGGATTTGCCGGCCGCGATGACCAGGCTCTTCACTCGCTGGGCCGGCTCGGGGTAAGCAAGAATCGGCCGCGGGCCCCGGCCGGAGTAGGCCGGGGTGCATGGCTGTGCGTCCTCGGGTTGCGCGGTGGTCGTGGTCGAGATGCCCACCACGTAGTCGAGACCTCGTTCTTCCAGGCCGAGCCGGAAGGCGGCGGTGTCCCCGTAGCCGCCGTCGGCGATGACCTGGGGCACCTCGATGCCCCAGGACCGCGTCTCATCGATCATGTCGAGGGCCAGCTGCCACTTCTCGACATGCCCCACCTGGGCAGGGATGGCGCACTTGTCACGACGGGCCACCTTGGCCTGGTCGGCCTTTGGCGAGGCAGGATCCCAGCTCCCGGGCAGGAACAGCCGCCAGTTCACCGCCGCCGAGGCGCCGTTGGAAGCCAAGTGGAGCGAGACTCCGGCCTGGCAGTTGGTGACCTTGCCCGCCGTGCCGGTGTACTGCCGGGTCACGCATGCCGAGGCGTCCCCGTCCTTGAGGAAGCCGGTGTCATCGATGACCAGGGCGGTGGGTTTGATGACCGGCTGCATGCGCCAGGCCAGCCGGGCCCGCACATGCGCCGCATCCCACGGACTGGAGGTGACGAAGTGGGCCAGCGCCTGCCGGTTCCCGTCCTCGCCCAGGCGGGCGGCCATCGGCTCCACCGACTTGCGCCCGCCGTCCAGCAGCAGGCCCCGCAGATAGACCCCGCCCCACCGACGCTGATCCGCCCGCGCGAACGGCTCGAACATCTCCGCCGCGAAGTCCTCCAGATCACACCGGACCGCAGCCAACTCCTCACTCAGCACACCCGGTCAACGACACCACCGATCAAGAAGACACGCCATCACAAACCGCACATGACCAAGCCCTACTAGGACTGCACGAAGCCTTTGAGGAGCTCGGGGCCTCCACGAAGCTCGTCTGCTTCTTTTTCACGGCCGACGCGGAAAACGGCATTCACGCGATCTATTGGGGAGAGGCACACCTCGAACCTGACCGCACCTTCACGTGGCCCCACAGCGAACAGCTGCCGGTCGCTCCCCAGCCGCTTGTGTGAGAGCCCGGGCGGGCGCGCGACCCACTGGAGCCCTGCCCGCCTCCGGACCTGATCGGCTGACATCCACGTGGTAGATCAACGGCGGCGGACGCAGGCAACCTTGAGCACATTTTGTGACCGGTGGCTCCGCAAGCTTCCACGGAGGAGGCCACCGGTGATCGAACTTGCAAGACAGGTGTCGGCGACGATGCGCGTGCCAGATCCGTGCCAGATTGAGCGGTCAGCCGCGGTCAGCCGCGGTCAATTGGGGCGTAAGGCGGTGCAGGCACGCGCTGACAGGCTTGGCCCCGCTGTACGGCTGATGACCAGCCAAGACCGTCCTGGGGCCTTGACCCCTGATGTTGAACACACGAGAAACTGGATCCTGAGGATCTGAGAACGGACATCTCGTGGTCATGAAGAACTACCCGCCACAGTTCAAGGCGGACGCGGTCGCGCTGTACGAGTCACGGCCGGAAGCGACGATCAGGTCGGTCGCAGCCGATCTGGGGATCAACCCGGAGACGCTGCGGAACTGGGTGAGGGCGGGCGGGGTGAGCCGTCCCCGGGGACGTCGGACGCAGGAACCGGCCCTGCCGCCGGCCCAGTTGGAGGCCGAGAACGCCGCCCTGCGGAAGAAGGTCCGCGAGCTGGAGGAGGAACGCGAGATCCTGCGCAAAGCGGCGAAGTATTTCGCCGGGGAGACGCCCTGGTGAACCGCTTCCAGTGTGTCGCCGAGGTTGGGGGTTTCTTGCTGGCCAGGGACCAGGAGACTGGGGCTCGTGGCGGTGCCAGATGAGGTAGCGGTCCTCCCGGCGCAGTTCGGCCGAGCCTCATTCGATGCGCATCACGCCTTGGCTGATGGAGCACGCGTAGGCGACCAGGACGAGGCGCACGTCCTCTGGTAGGAGATTGAGGTCGGGGTGCACCTCCAGCTCATCGGACCCATCGAAGTCCAAGCCGAAGGCCTGCTGCATCGGTGCTGGGCCATGTCGGCGAATCAGATCCGAGCGGAAGCCGGTAGCGCGACGTAGGCGCGCGGCTGTGACGGCGACATCGTTCTTCGCGTAGCAATACGGGTAGATCGGGTGGTCGCGAAAGATCGTCAGTGGTCGACTCTGTAAGCGCACCGGAGTGGCATCCGAGAGCGAGGCCACAGCCAGTTCCTCGTACTGGGCGGCGTACAGCCCGTGTCCATAGGCCTCCAAGGTCTGGGTGCGCACGCTCGCGTGACCGCTGTGAGCTCTGGCATGTGCCCGGACCAACGAAGGTAGATTTCTGTACCACAGGTGATCACCGTAGAGGTAGGGCGACGATGAAAACGGATGCAGCGACAGCCAAGCAAGTAACGGCGGATTGGGCCCGTGCCTTCGTCGGCTTCGACATCTGGCGTCCTTTGTGGCTGTTGCGCAGGGTTGGGCCCTTGGTTCAGGGAATCACTCTTGATCGTTCCACTTCGGGTGATGCCTATTTCCCGACCGCGCACATTCACGCATTGACACGGCCGTTCCCAGTCGTCTCTCTGGCCCTTGGTCAACGCTTGGCGTCGAGCTCGGGGGTGCAGGAATCCATCAGGTTTACCGAGCATGCGGAGGAATATCTCGACGCCGCCCGGCGCCTCGCTGGCCAGGCGCGATTGAGTCTCGATGCTCCGCCTACCGTCGGAGAGGTCGTCACTGAACTGCGCGCTTCCGCGATAGCCCAGCACGGTATGGGCCGGCCCGCAGTAGGGGAGGTTGAAGACAGCATCCTCATCCCGTCGGCGAGTGGGGACAGGGACCTGGCAGAGGAAGGGCTGCAACTTGCTCGAGACCTGGTGAAGAAGTGGCCTAAGCACAGGCTTCCCCTGGACTGGGTCGGCGAGAAGGCATGGATCGCTTCCTTGAGCATGGAAGCGGACAATGCCGAGGGTCTGCGAGCCGTTATTGAAAGCCAGGTCAAGGCGCACAAGTTGGCGAAAATCCGCCAGAGCTGAGGTTTCGGCACAGGGACCTCAGACAGCGCACCCACCCGAGTTGTCTCGGGACGAAGAAGTCATCCGTACAGCGGCTCTGTACGCAGGCTGTGCGACCAGCGGGGTTTGGTAGATGCAGGGTCGGCGACTCGCACTCGCCGACCCTGACATACTCGCGCCGTGACGTTCCCCCAGGAGGCAACCGAGCCTCTCGACCCTGCAGAAGCACTGGCCAGCACAGCATGGAGCGTCCTGGACCATGCCTATGGGACAGCGGAGGACGTACCGCAGATTCTGCTGGATCTGATGCACACCGAACTGCGTGTGAGGTCGCAGGCGTTGAGCCGTCTTCATCACGTCGTGCACCACCAGAACACCCTGTACACCGCCACAGCACCGGCCGCCGTGTACGTGGCGGGCATCCTCGGTGACGCCCGGACCCTTGAGGCCGTCGACAAAGAGCGTCACGCGTTCCCCGGACCGATGCGTGTCGAGTTGCTGGGGTGGGTCGACTCCGTCGCCAATGCCGCAGGCGACGCGGCCGCGGCCACCATGCGGCGTTTCGGGTTTCCTCCGGAGGAGTACCCGCCGTTCGTCGCGATCTGCCGGATTCGGCCGCAGCTGTTCCATGCCGTCTCCGCGTTCCTCGAGGAACGCGACCCCGACGTACGTGCAGCAGCCATTTCTGCCTGTATCCCGCTACTGGACGATCCCCGTCTGATTCACCACCGAGACATCTTGATCCCCATGCTGCGCGACAGCTTGGCCACGAGCACGCTTCGGCAGTACCGGGCGAGGGCGATCGACGCGTTGGATGCGTGGGGCCAGAACACCACTGGGTTGGAGGTCCGGCAGGAGCGGTACACGTTCTGTGACGCCGAGCACCAGCCTCAGGCTCGGGCGGCCGAGGCGCAGGCTGGGGACGACGCGGCTTTCCCCTGCTGAAGGCTTCCCGGTTGGCCGTCTCAGATGCCCGGGCCGGAGCCTGGCTGTCAGAGCTCGGTGGGAGGGTGTTGCCATGCAGAACGCGCTCTATGACTCGCCGGAAGAGACTCCGGAACATGCCGTGATCGCTCGCTTCCAGCTGGGCGGCGACGACTTCGGTGAACCTGACCAGAGGTCATTGGTCTTCGAAGCCGAGCGGTCCATCGGGGCCGCGGTCGCAGCGGCTGGTGTGGGTGAGGTCGACGGCAATGAGTTCGGCGGGGGAGAAGCTGTTATCTACGCCTATGGTCCTGACGCCGAAGATTTGTTCCGGGTGATGGAGCCTGGATTGCGCATGCTCCCGTTTCGGCCGGCACATGTCGTGCTGCGCTATGGGGAGCCCGGTGACGACGTGGTGAGCGATCGCGTTGAGCTATAGGCGCGCGTGCCGGATACGTGCCAGATCGGGCGGTCAGCCGCGGTCACTTGGGGAACGTCACGGCGTCCGCGGCTGGTAGAAGCCGTTGTAACGCATAGACGGACTGCGCTGTTGTGATGGCTCAGGCACCGGTGCCAGGCATGCAAAGCAGATGTCGGCGGTTCGAAACCGTCCGCACCCACAGTAGGAAACCGCAGGTGCGAACCCGAAATTGCCTCCTGGTCCACACGGACTGGGAGGCAATTTCTGTGGCCGAAGCCGCTCCGCCGGCTTGCTGTCGAAGGGTTTCAGTTAACCCCGATCGGACTACTAAATCGTCGTTTCGAGCATTTCCTGTGTTTCACTCAGGCATGGACTGGACGACGATTGGCACAGTAGTGGCAGCGGTGGCTGCAGTGGTGGCCGCATCAATTTCACTTGCGCTGTTTCTGGCGAGTCGAAGGCAAGAAAGGCGCAGTGTTGAGAATGACAAGCGAAATCTGTTTCTTTCGCTAAATGAGCAGCTTATGCAGCCGGATCTTCAGCGAGGTAGGGACATCCTCCGTCGACGGGTAAATAGTAAGAGAGATGCCGAGGTCATGTATCGCCGAAAGCGGGATGATCACTGGGCTGTATCGCAGGCCGTGGCAATGTTCGACTTATTGGGGCTGTATGTCAGTCGTGAATACGTGGATAGGGACTTGGTGGTGGCGGAGTGGGGGGAGATGCTTGCCCTTTCCTATGATGGGCATGGAGATTATTTCATTGAAGCCAGGGAGTCGAAACTCAAATGGAAACCCTATCCGCATTATGCCAAATTGGCGGGAGAAGTGATCGCGGAGAGAGGGCTTCAAGGGCTCCCAGAGGCCGGAGTGGCGAGGTTTGCATGATCCGGTAGAGCGTCGGTCAGACGACGCCATGACGTCCATAGCTGACATCAACGGAAGCGGATCGCGACAGCCCTGAATGGGAGCCGGAGGCTTCGAGGGGCAGAGAGTGCCCATCGGTGGCGGTGTTGTGGCCGAACCTACAAGGCGGGTGTCCGGCGATGCTGCGCGTGCCGGATGGCGACAGGCCCTCGCTGGCGGCGGCTTCGGGGTCGTGCCGATTCAGTCAGCTGTCCAATCCGGGCATGGCCCATCAGTGCCCCATCCCTTGACGGGCGTGCCCTGGTCGTCGTTCCGAGGCATGGGGGTGGTCTGCATTTTGAGGTTTCTGAACCCCTGGAAGCGGCTGGGCGGCCAGCATGTATTCGTGTTCACCTGCGCTTCGTGTACGGACTTGACATGGGCCATGTCCGCACGGCCGAGATTGCTACCGAGTAGCAGAGCCTTGGAGAGGTCGGCCTTTCCGAAAATAGCGGTCTCCAGATCGGCGTTGGTGAAGTCAGCGCCACGCAGGTTGGCGCCGTCAAATCTTGCGCCCAGAAGCTCGGTGTCACGGAAGCTCACGCCATGCAGGTCGAGGTTGCGGAAGTCGGCGTCCTTCAACCTCTTGCCGGCGAAATGCATGCCTTCCAGTGACCGCTTCCCGGGGGTGAACCCAGGGATACTTTCGGCAATTTCTACATTGGCGCGCCAGGCTGCTCGCTCCTGCGCGGCGACGAATCCCCTCTCCAGGAACAGCACGCTCAGACCGACAGCGAAGCCCGTAATCAGACCACCGCCGATGCCGGAAAGAACTTCAACGCGTGCGGTCGTTCCTTCTGGGCCCTTCTTGGCCATGCGCCATCCGTAAGTCGCGAGCGCGATTCCTACGATGACCAGGCACACTACGGCTGTCAAATGCAGGGGGCCGATACCATCGATGATTCTCCCTCCAGTGATCCGCTGAGGCACCTTGATCAATCACCGCAAACGACCGCCCCGCAACGGGCCAATCGGATGACTGATCGGCGGTCACCGCAGCACGGCAGGACGGGCGCTCCCGTGCGCTCCTGGTTGGCCAGGGCGCCTCCAGGCCGGGCAATCAAGGGCGGCCGGTCCTTTATCGCTTTGAACGCGCATGTTGGCGGGGTTCGGACAGGCCGGCTGAATCTGTCGATGCCCGTGGGTATCCGCGTCTCCTCGACGTGCAGCAACGGACGCCGTCGCTGTTCGAACCGGCAGTGCAGCCTCGCGCAGTAGGCCGCCCGGGCTTCTTCGTCGATCTGCATCTCGTGTTCGGCGCGCAGCCCGGTCCGGCCGTCGAGGCCCTCGCGCAGGATGTCGGCGTGCCCGGTGTGCCGGATGGACTCGTTGAGCTGAGGACATGGGGAGTCGGATCAGGCGGCGGAGGTCGCGCGCATGATCGCGACGATTGCGGCAGAGACCCGCTCGGCCTGGACGTACCGGGAGTTGGTCACTCCGGAACGGGTGATCCGGATGGGAGGGAGGGAGGGGATCGGGGCGAGTGCTGGGTTGGGGCTGGCGACGAAGGCCCGCTGTAGCGTGACCGCATGGATGAACCCAGGATCAAGGTGTACGGCTCGGGCACCGAGATCACTGTCGCAGCGAACGCCGCCGGCCTGCGGGACCTGGCCGAGCGGCTCGTCAGACTCTCCGACCCCGAACTCCGAGACGGCTACCACGAGCATCTTGAGAGTGGCATCAACCTCGAGGACGGATCGATCAGCCTGATCCTGGAACGCGACGACGACCTGCAGGGCTCCCGCCCATGGGAATCCTTGTCACGGCTGCCCATGTTCCCGTGTGCCCGGCATCGGCCCCTCCCCCTCAGCCCAACTCTCGCCGAACTGGGCTTAGTTGCATCCCCGGAGGCCCTCCCTCTGCATCGTGGCAAGCCGCCGCACCACGCCGATGCACAGAACCCCTGCGACGACATACAGCGCGGCCCCGGCCATGCCTGTCGTCAGTGGGCCTCGGGAGGGGGAGGGATAGGCGAGAAGCTGCGCCGCCACGAAGACCAGCCACCACGAGGTCAGCAGTCCACCGGGGCGCCGCGGGCGGTCGGGTGGAGAGCTGGCAGCCCAGATGTCATTGAGGATCCGCTTGGGGAGAAAGAAGCAGGCGACGGGGATCAGCCACGCGCCTGTGGTCCAGCCGCGCTTCATCCGGTGTCCACCGGGCGCCAGCGCCTCGGCGTTCACCCGCATCTGCCACAGCCAGCGGAGGAAGACGAATCCGGTCAGCAGGAAGGCGAACAGCACCATACCGGTCAGGTTGTCGACCCACGTCTCGCTCCCGGAGGCGGCATGCGAGCCGTCAGGTGCGCGGTAGAGACGCAGCTGAGCGACCAGCAACGCGGCGTTCAGCAGCACACAGGCTCCGAGCGCGGCCACGACTGCGGCCGTCATCGCGGTCGGTACGAAGAGCGGTTCGCCATCAGGCGATGACACGGGACGGGACGCGGCAATGGCGTCGTTGTGAGTCACGCGGCCAGAAACTACTGCGGAGGTCGGCGTTCAGTCCAGCACGAACGGATACCGACGCGGGTATCGGGCTCCGGCTCCGGCGGATGTGGGACGGGGGTACCAACCTCTACTGCGAGGCGCACGCCTTGGTCCCGCTGGAGCAATCACTGGCCCAACGGCTCACCGACTGGTTGCACGGCACCATGCCGGAGGGGCCCTACCCGAACCGCGAGCCGGTCGTCAGGGACTGCCGTGCACGAAGGGTTCCGGGCGGGAGAGGCTGCGTAGCGGAAGGCCTCAGACTGCGACGGAGAGCAGGTCCACCACGAAGACGAGTGTCGAGCCCGCCGGGATCAGCGGCGAGGGTGACTGCTTGCCGTAGCCGAGGCGCGGGGGAACGATGATCTCGCGGCGGCCGCCGACCTTCATCCCTCTGATCCCGCGGTCCCAGCCCTTGATGACCTTCCCGCCGCCCACGGCGAACTTGAACGCCCGGCCCCGATCCCAGGAGCTGTCGAACTCTCTTTCGGACTCGAAGGTGACCCCGACGTAGTGAACCTGGACAACCCTGCCCGGCTTCGCCTCAAGCCCGTCCCCGACAAGGAGGTCGCGGATGGTCAGCTCGGTGGGAGCGTCGCCCTCCGGAAGGTCGATCTCGGGCTTCGTCGGTTCGCTCATTGCCGCCTCATTCGCTCGCCGCCGGACGCTCTCGTGCAGACCGGCCAGGCACATGGTCACTCCATGCAGTAGATCACCATGCTGCCGTGAAGCTGATCGCCTGGAGTGCAGGGATGCGGGTGCCAAGCAGTGGGCCGGCGGACGCGACGAGTCCGAGCCGGCGCACGGGCAGCACGCGCGCCGGATGACCGTGAGCGCCGACGGCGATGTCGCCGTCGCAGTCGCCCCCGTCCAGCAGCGGGCCGGATCTCAGGGAGCGATAGACTTCGATGCTGTAACGGAGTAGCGGGGGAGCGTTGTCTCTGTCTCTTGAGCGACAGAACGGTCTCGACGGTTTCGTCTCCGTCGTTGCCGGCAGCACGGGGCGGAATTATTTTGCACGTGTGGCGATAGATGTGCGGCATGGAATGTTTACGCGAAGGGGTCGCTCGTGAAGCTTGCTGTCATTGTTTCCGTCATTCTCGTCGTGGGCGCCATCGTCGGCATTGGCCGCCTCTTCGTTCGTGACCACAAGATCGAGACGCATGGGCGGGACATCAAGGCTCAGGTGGAAGACATCCGCCATGTCGGCACAAATGACGGCGGGTCCTTCGAAATAGCGTATCGACTCTCCTGGCGCGAGGGTGATGCGAGGAGAACCGTGGACGGCCGGGATACCGTACTCGCCTCCCGCATGCCGCAGTTGCAGAAGGGCTGTGAGGTCGATATCAAGTACCTTGACGATGCCCATATTCTGTTTGTCTTCAACGCGTAGCTGTCGTCGGCTCGTTGACGGGTGCTCTGTTCTGCTGTCATGACAGATTTCCGGTGGTGCGGCAGATTGTGGGCCCGGCTCCGTGCACCTCGGAATCGCGGCGTCGACCGGACTGAGTACTGCTGGCAGCCCCGTCCCGAACCAGCCGTCATGACCACCGTTCGAATTCGACATCGAGGCGCGTGTCGGTGCGCACCCACACTTCGCCCTCAGCGGCCTCGGCCGGGGCGTCGACTCGTTCGATCCCGAGGGATTCGATCAACTTGAGCAGTTCGGCTCGTTCCGCTCGGTCATCGCCGACATCATGCGAGTCGAAGAAGACGTAGTACTGGTCGCTCGGGTCCACGTAGCCCGAGTCCGCCCAGATTCGGGCTACTTCTTGGATTGCCGCGGCTTCGGTCGTGAACGTGGCGGCGCGTGCAGCACCGCGGGTCTCCGGTGACGCGTCGAGGTCGGCGAGGTCCGAGAACCACTGGCCGAAGCGGTCGAGGCCGGCATATCCGTTCTCGAAGAACAGCATCGCGCTCGGCAGATAGCGGTTGGCCCTGTCGACCTGGAGGTATTCCGAACGAGGTTGGTCCGCCGCTTCGATCCGGGCGATCACACCTTGACCGGGCATGAGCACCAGGCTTTGGCCCGCCGGTTCATCTTCGATGGTGTAGGTATCGGAATCCCGGCCCCGGAAGAACGCGGAGAATGCAACGTAGGCTTCCTGGGCGTCGCGTACGGATACCTGCTGGTCGTTGCCGTCACCGACAACGAAGACGAACTGTTTCGGTCCGGGGCTGTAAGGGCGAGCCATAGGTGTCCTTCGCTCAATGTGACAACGCCGCCAGCGTAGTTGAACCCGAGTGGACAGACCTGCCGTTCATCGCCGATGCATTGCCGGAAGAACTGGCAGATCTGTGAGTCGGCCGGCGCGAGCCACTCGCCCGACGGCGGGCACCTCGAAGGAGCAGACCGGTCGCTGCCTTGCGCCGGATGCCTGCCGTCCCCGGCCGCCGACGATGCCGTTCAGTGCAAAACGTTGCGGGGCAGTTCATACCTTCACGGAACGGGCAACGGGGAAGCGAGTGCTGGATCGGCGGTGAGCCGTGAGGCAGGGTGGGGGCCATGTCTACGTACGAGACGATGCCGTTCCACCTCGAAACCGAGCGGCTGATACTGCGGCCGTGGGCCGATTCGGATGCTGTCGAGTTCAGCGCCCTCCTCTCCGAACGAGGCAAGGGGACGCCCACGGTGGAGCGCACCCGGACGTCCATCGCGAAGCTGCTCGCCGAGACGGAGACGACGGGGTTCGCCCTGTTGCCCATCCAGCGCCGTGACGAAGGCGACTTCATCGGCTATTGCGGGTTGATCATCGGCCGCTCCACCGTCGAGGAGCCCGAGATCGCGTATGAGCTGTTCCAGCGCGCGCATGGGTACGGATATGCCACCGAGGCGGCCGGTGCCGTGCTCGATGCCGCTGTGGCGACTGGGCGGAAACGGCTCTGGTCGACCGTCGGCGCGTGGAACACACCGTCGTTCCGCGTCCTTGAGAAGCTCGGGTTCGAGCGGGATCACGTGTCCGTGGAGGACAGTGGTGAAGTGGTGTGGCTCACGCGCTCGTTGCCGTGAGGCGGGCGCCGTCAGGCGGCCGGTCCCGGGCCCGGCGGCAGGTGGACCGTCATGATCAGGTGGCAGGTCCCGGTGCCGGTGCCGCGGTAGGTGTGGGGGGCGTCGCCGTCGAAGGCCGCCGTCTGGCCGGCTTCGACGAGGTGCTCGGTGCCGTCCACGACAAGCGTCATGCGGCCGGACGTCACGCTGACCGTTTCCACCACCCCGGCCTGGTGCGGGTGGCTGGGGTACTCCTCGTCCGGTTCCAGCCGCCAGCGCCAGACCTCGACCGGGGCCGCGCCCGAGGTCGTCAGCATGAGCCGGGCCTCGCTGCCCCGGGATCCCGTCCACAGAGGGGTCACGGCGTCGGCCGTCACGACGCGGACGCGGCCTTCCGCCGGACCTTCCATCAGTGCGGACACCGAGATGCCCAGGGTGTCGGCCAGGCGGACCAGGGTGGCGAAGTTGGGGTTGCCCTGGGCCTTCTCCAGGCCCACCAGCGCACCCTTGCTGACCTGTGCGCGCCGGCCGAGCTCGTCCAGGGACAGGCCCGCACGGGTGCGTGCCGCTCTGACGTTGTGCGCGAGTGTGCGCAGGGCTGTGTCTGTCTCGGCCATCCGATCACCATCCTTGCGAAGACCACTGGAATGCACCGCTCGGTCGTTTGGTTGACACCGGACGGTCGGTTCGTTGTACCTTTGAGTCGTTCCATTGAATGGTAAGGGATGTGCACGTGATTGCTCTGCTGCTGGCCCTGGGCAGCTCGCTCGCCTATGGCTGCGCCGATTTCCTCGGCGGCCTCGGGGCCCGCAAGGCCCATGTCCTGCGCACCGTGATGATTGCCGCCCCGGCTTCCCTCGTGGTCGAGCTCCTGCTGTGGCCCATCCTCGGCGCCTCGTTCAGTGCCGAGACCCTGGGCTGGGGCGCCGCGTCCGGTGTCGCGTCGGCCGCCGCGTTCACGCTGCTCTACCGGACGCTGGCGATCGGCCCGATGAATGTGCTGTCACCCGTGACAGCGCTGGTGTCCGCCATGCTGCCCGTGGGCGTCGGCCTGGTGCAGGGGGAGCGCCTGGGCGCCGCCGGGCTGGTGGGGCTGCCGCTCGCGCTGGCCGCTGTCGTGCTGGTCAGTGCCGGGCACGGCTCGGGATCGGTGCGGCCCTCGCGTACGGCGCTGCTGCTGGCACTCGGTGCGGGTGCCGCCATCGCCCTCCAGCTGGTCTTCCTGCACCAGGCGCCGTCCGACAGCGGGGTCGCCCCGCTGATCATCGGCAGGGCGGTGTCCTCGGCCGTCACGCTGGGTGCCGCCGGGCTGATGTTCCGCCGGCTGGGATCCGAGCGGCCCGCCTACGCGATGTCCGCCACCGCCGGTGTGCTGGACTCGGTCGCCAACCTGCTCTTCCTGCTCGCCGCCCGCAGCGGGGACCTCGCGGTCGTCGCCGTCATCACCGCGCTCTACCCGGCCGGCACCGTCCTGCTCGCCCGCAGCGTGCTGGCCGAACGCATCCACCGCGGCCAGATCGTCGGGCTCACCGCCGCCGCCGCTGCCGTCGGCCTCCTCGCCCTCGCCTGAGCCCTCACCCGACGCGGGAAGGGCTTCGACGCCCCCACCGCGGACCGGCAGCGCCGCCGCATGGGCCGTATCGGCCCGTGGAGGGCCTGACTCCCGCCGCTGTTGTACGTACGAAGGAACGGAGCCCCGCTCATGACCGATTTCCGCCTTGCCCCCGCTGTCGCCGACGCCTTCCCCGACACCCTCGTCGCCGTGGTCACCGCCACCGGCCTGCGTGGCCGCGAGGACTGGCCCGACACGGCCGTCGCGCTGGAGGAACTGGAGCGGCAACTCGCCGACGGGGCCTGGCAGCCCGCCGACGAGACCGACCCCCGTATCGAGGCGTGGCACACCGCCTACCGCTCCTTCGGTACCAACCCCCGGCGCATCCGCCCCAGCGTCGACGCGCTCGGCAGGCGCCTCGCCAAGAAGGGGGCGCTGCCCCGGATCAACCCGCCCGTCGACTCCTACAACGCCGTCTCCGTTCGTCACGGACTGCCCGCAGGGGCCTTCGACCTCGGCCAGGTCACCGGCGACGTCGACATCCGCTACGCGGACGGCAGCGAGGAGTTCACCCCGCTCGGCGAACCCGACACCGTCGAGAATCCCAAGCCCGGCGAGATCATCTACGCGGACACCGGCGGCGTCCTGACCCGGCACTGGAACCACCGCGATGCCCACCGCACCCGCGTCACCGAGGACTCCACCCACGTCGCCTTCATCCTCGAAACGCTCCATGCCACCCGCGACGGTCACCTCCTGAAGGCCGCAGCACTGGAACTGCGGGAGCTGCTTGCCCCGCACGCCCAGCAGACGGCTGTGCATCATCTCGGCCCGGCGCGGTCCCGGATCACCGTGTGAGGGCTGCCGCCGGTCGGGAGCGTCCCCCTCTCGTGGCCGCTGTGCGATTGGTGTGGCGGGTCATGATCGCCGGATGACAGCAACGTGCGGTGCAGGGAGCACAATTGCCTCATGGATCCCCATGGCAGGGCACGGGCGCTGCAGGGCCCCGACGAGCTGCGGAGACTCTTCTCGCTCGTCCTGGACCAGGTCCATCCCGACGCGCTGGGCCTCGCATACCGGTTGGTCGGGACCGGGGCCGCGCTGGCGCAGGGAGTTCCGCTGCCTGCGGGTGACGTGGACATCCTGGTCGGCCGCCGGGGCGACGTCGACAGATTCGCAGCCGGGCTGTCCGGGTTTCCGTGTCTGGACGCACCGGGCTGGCTGCCCGAAGCGCGACAGTACTTCGCGCGGTTCAGGGTCGACGGGACCGATGTGGAGATCAGTACGGTCGAGTGGCCGGCCCACACCGATACGTTCGAGTGCACGGGGCGCGGCCCCTGGGAGCACTGTGTACGCGTCGGGTTCGGCAGTCACGTCGTTCCGGTCGTCCGCCTGGAGTTGAGGCTGGTCTCCGAGCTGGTCCGGAACCGTCCCGACCGGATTGCTCCCCTGATCGAGCACATGCGGGTGCACGGCGCCGATCTTCCTCTCCTGCGGAGGGCCATGAGCGAGCGTGAGGTCGAGCCGAAGCTGCAGGCCCGTGTCATGGAACAACTTCCCCTACTCTGTCCGGCATGCATCAGGCACCAGGGCACGACCGACGGCTCATCTCGCAGCGGCGGCGCCGGGTGTTGACGGTGCCACCCGGGCGCCCTGCCGTGAGCGTGAGGGGACTGGGGGCGCGGGTCGATGACCGCCGATCAGCGTGAGCGCGCGGCGCTGCCCGCCGAGTCCCCTCTGCGCATCCCTGCCTTCCGGCGGTTCCTGCTGGCTCATCTGGTCTCGGCCACGGGGTCGGCGATGGCACCCGTCGCGCTGGCGTTCGCCGTGATCGGGCAGGGCGGGGGAGCCCGGTCGCTCGGGATCGTGCTCACCGCGAACACCGTGCCGACCCTGGTCCTCCTCCTGATGGGCGGCGTGCTCGCGGACCGCATGTCCCGCAGCCGCATTCTCTTTCTGGGGAACCTCGGTGCCGGCGCCGCCCAGGCGGCCGTCGCCCTGCTGGTCGCGACCGGGACGGCGACGACCTTCGCGATCAGTGTCTGCGCCTGCCTCTCGGGGGTGTCGGCCGCCTTCATCGCGCCTGCCGCTCAGGGGATCGCGGCCCGGCTCGTACCGATGGAACAGCTTCAGCAGGCCAACGCGCTGGTCCGGGTGCCCGGCAACGCGGTCAAGGTCATCGGTCCGGTCATCGGCGGGTTCGTCGTCTCGTTCACCGGGCCCGCCTGGGCGCTCGGGTGGGACGCGGCCACCTTCGCCGTTGCCGCCCTTCTCCTGCTCGGGCTCCGGCTTGCCGGGGCCGTCCCCTCCGGTGACGGTGTCGTGGGCGATCTCCGTACCGGCTGGGCCGGGTTCCGCTCCCGGAGCTGGCTCTGGAGCTACACCGCCGCCGGGACCGCTGTCGTGGCGGCCTGGCTGGCCGGCTACCAGCTGCTCGGTCCGCTCGTGGCCGACCACAGCTACTCCGGTGCCCGCTCCTGGGGGCTCGTGCAGGGCTCCTTCGCCGCCGGGCTGCTCGTCGGTACGGTCGTATGCCTCCTCTGGAAGCCGCAACGGCTGATGCTGGTCTGTGTCGTGACGAGTTCGGGCATCATGCTGCCGCTGGCGGCTCTCGGGCTGGAACTGCCCCTGATCTGGGTGCTGGTGACCGCCGTCGTCGCAGGCATCGGACTGGACGTGTCCATCGTCTCCTGGTCCACGATCATGCAGCAGCAGGTATCCGACGGGGAGTTGGGGCGCCTCAGTGCGTTCAACCACGTCGGTGAGCGCATCGCCATCCCGGGGGCGTACCTGCTGGTCGCGGTGGCCTCGGCGCACTGGAGCAGCCGGCAGATTCTTCTGGTGTGTGCGGGGGTCATCCTCGTCGCCTCCCTTGCCAACGCGTGCGTGCGCGACGTGTACCGGATTCGGCGGGCGGGCTGAACTCCATCTGGAGGAGCTCCGGAGTCGTACGGGCGCTGTCCGCGCGTGGGCGGCAGACGTCCGGCGGTTCCGTCCGCTGTTCGTACGGAAGGTGTCTGCCCAGTCGTGCCAGCGGGGAGAACGCCATGAACAGCGGGGACAGCGAGAGGGCGACGGCGGTCACCAGCAGACTCGTACGCAGTCCCCAGTGGCCCGCCAGGAAGCCGCCCAGCAGTGAACCCACCGGGGTCAGGCCCATGCCGGCGAAGTTGATCGTCGCCACCACCCGGCCCTGTATCCCTACGGGTGTGATGGCCTGCCGCACGGCCATGATCGTCACGTTGACCAACTGGCCGAAGGTGCCGAAGAGGAAGTTGACGCCGATGAGTGCGGGGAGTGTGACGGCCGCCGAACCGTGCAGCGCCGGTACGCACAGCATCACACCGTCCGCGATCACCGCCGATGCCACCAGCACCTTGCCGTACCCGAACCTCCCCGGCAGCCTCGCCGCCAGCAGCGACCCCACGACCGCGCCCGGGCCCATCGCGGCGAGTGCCAGGCCGACGGCCGTGCCCGACAGGTGCAGGCCGCGCGGGAGGTACAGCAGATAGACGGTCATCAGGGCGGCGAACCAGAACTGGAAGAGTGCCGAGGCCACACCCACCGCCCGCAGAGAGGCGTTGCCGGCCACGAAGCGGAGGCCCTCGTGGATCTGCTGCCGGATGCGGGCCGGGCCGTCGCTGCCCGCCGGGACCGGTTCGCGCCTGCGGATCCGCCGGATCGACACGGACGACAGCGCGAAGAAGAACGCGCCGGGTACGACGGCGACCGGCCCCGGGAACAGCGACACCAGCAGACCACCGAGTGCGGGACCGCCGATCTGCGCCGCTGATCTGCTGCCCTCCAGCGCGCTGTTGCCCTGCATCAGCCGGTCGCGTGCCACCAGCCGTACGAGCGAGGCCTGGTACGCCACGTCGAAGAACACACTCAGTACGCCGACGAGCAGCGCGACCACGAGCAGTACGGGCAGCCCGAGGAGGCCCAGCAGATACGCGGCGGGGATCACCGCCAGCGCGAATGCCCGTCCGCAGTCCGCCGCCACCATCACCGTACGGGCGCGCCGACGGTCGACCCACGCGCCCGCGAAGAGTGAGAGCAGCAGGATCGGTGCCTGCTCCACCGCACGCAGGACCCCGAGTTGACCGGAACCCGCGTGCAGCGACACCACGGCGAGGAGCGGCAGGACGACCTGGGTGGACTGCGCCCCGAACTGTGACGCGGTCTGGCCCACCCACAGCCTGCGGAAGTCGGCATCCCGCCACAGGCTCGGCCGAGCCCCGGCCCGGCTGCTCCCGGCCGCCTTCATCGCGCGGCCCGGATGAGGCGTACGAACAGGCCTTCATGCCTGGCCTCGGGCGGAGTTGGCGTGGGGATGGTTCGGGTGTGTGACACCGGTTGCACTGGGATCCCTTGACCTGCGGAGCGGAAGACAATGCTCGCCGGCCGGGGCACGGGAGAGTGCACCGGCGGTTCGGGCGAGAAGGCTCGCTGTGCCGCAGATCAGAGGCGGCACGCGATGACGGGTCGATCACGACCTACGACGTCAGCGCGTGCTCGGGCGACCGGGCATCTCCACTCCTGACTGAAGGATCAGACTGTGGGCGAAGACTAGCCGTCCGGGCCCGTGCAGGGGGAGGCGTTTTCCGCCCCTCACATGGTGCGCGCGCAGTTGCCCCGGTCCCGGATCCGCTCACCCGTATGGCCGCGTCCGAGTGGCCGCGCCCGAACGTGCCGAGCAGGGTCGGTCTGACGTAGCCCCACCGGCCTAGGAGTTCTCATGGCACAGACCGCGCCCACGCCGGGCAACTCGTCCTCGTCCCCGTCCCACCCCGGGGGCATCAACCCCTGGGCGGCCGGCGGGATCATGTTCGCCGGTGTTCTGCTGATGGTCGACGGGGTGCTGGGGGCGATCAAGGGCATCGCCGGAATCGCCTCCGACGACGTCTACGCGCGGATCAACAACTACGTCTTCGAGTTCAACGTGACGACCTGGGGATGGATCCACCTCATCCTCGGCATCATCATCGCCGTCGTCGGCTGGGGCATCCTCAAGGGCTCCGTCTGGGCGCGCGGCGCAGGTGTGGGGCTGGCGGCGCTCAACATGATCGCCAACTTCATGTGGCTGCCCTACCAGCCGATCTGGGCCGTCGTCTCCCTCGCGATCGACACCTTCGTGATCTGGGCCCTGTGCACCGACCGCTCGAAGGCGGTCATTTGATGGGCGCCGGCAACGGCGCCGGCCCGGCGGTGGCTCCCACCGCCGGGCCGGCGCGTGCGACAGCGTCGGGCCGGCGCGTGCGACAGCGGCGGATGCCCGCGCCCGACGGGCCCTTCTCCATCGCGGTCCGTGTGTACGGGCCCGAACCGTCCGTCCTGGACGGCGGCCGGGCCATGCCGAAGCTCGCCGTGCGCGACCACTGAACTCGTCGTGCACGACCTTTGAAGGGGAGGTTCTCCATGCCTGAGGAGCACACGAACGAGCTCGTCGAGCTGGCTGCCGAGGCGTACGTCTACGGGTACCCGCTCGTCTTCGACCTGTCGATGGTCGAGACGTGTCTGCACAAGGGGTTCGGCAGCCTGCCGGCCGCGCCCTTCAACCAGTTCTCCCACTCCGACCGGCTCGCCGACGCCGAGGCACACTTCGTGTCCGTCAACAACGACACCGTGTACTCCATCGCCCAGCTCGACCTCTCCGGCGGACCGGTCCTGCTGCACGTCCCGGACACCGACGGGGCCTACTACGTCCTCCAGTTCGTCGACGCCTGGTCCAACAACTTCGCCTACGTCGGCCGCCGGGCCACCGGGACGGAGGCGGGCGACTGGCTCGTCGTGCCGCCCGGCTGGGCAGGCACCGCGCCCGAAGACGTGCGCGGGGTGATCGACGCCCCCACCACGGTCGTCACCATCGTCGGCCGCAACGCCTGTGACGGCCCCGACGACCTGGAGCGGCGGGTCCGCGCGCTCCAGGAACAGCTCACCCTCACCCACCTCGAACCGGGCGAGCACCGCACCGGTCTGCCCGCCCCCGATGCCGGGGTGCCGGCGGAGCTCCGCTTCTTCGAGCAGCTCAGGGTATGGATGGCCGACTTCCCGCCGTCCGCCGCGGACCGGGCCTATCAGGACCGGTTCCAGCCGCTGGGGCTCCTGGAAGAGGGGCCTTCGCCGTATGTCCCGGCCGGTTCCGCTCTCGTACGCGCCCTGACCGAGGGACTGGCCCTGGGCAAGGAACGGGTGGAGGCGGCCAGCCGGTCGGGGGCCGGGGACGGGGGCGGTGGGGGGTGGTCGATGAATCCTCACCTCTTCGACTACAACCTGGACTGGTTCGGCGTCGGGACCATCGACTCGCCGGAGTGGAAGATCGCGGACCGGGAGGCCTCCTACCCGGCCAGGGCCGCGGCGGCTCGCGTCGGGCTGTGGGGGAACCACGGCTACGAGGCCGTGTACGCGCAGACCTTCCACGACGCCGCCGGTGCGCCGCTCAGCGGTGCGCACCGCTACGAGCTCCGCTTCGAGGAGTCGCCGCCGGTCGACGCGTTCTGGTCCGTGACCATGTACGACACCCCGGACTACTTCCTCGTCGCCAATCCGGCGGGGCGGTACTCGATCGGGGACCGTACGCCCGGAATCGTGCGCGCCGACGACGGGTCGCTGACCATTCACATCAGCCGGGAGCGGCCGGCCGACCCGGCCGAGGCGGCGAACTGGCTGCCGGCGCCCGAAGGGGAGTTCCGGCCCATGCTCAGGCTGTACATGCCGCAGCGGGCGATTCTGGACGGGAAGTACGAGATCCCCGCCGTCCGCCGGGTCGGCGAGGCCGGTCGTGGGTGACGCGATCGGGCAGATGCTGGCGTCCGCCGTCGGCATCGCCATCAGCCCGCTGCCGCTGATCGCCGTCATCCTCATGCTCGCGACCCCGCGCGGCCGGTCCAACGGCATCGCGTTCGCGCTCGCCTGGACGGTGTCGCTCGCCGTCCTGGTCACGGTGGTCGTGCTCGCGAGCTCGGGGGCCGACGCCTCCGAGGGCGACGAGGGCCCCGCCACCTGGACCCTGTGGCTGAAACTGGGGCTGGGCGCGCTGTTCGTGCTGATGGCGGCCAAGCAGTGGAAGGGACGGCCGAGGGAGGGGCAGGACGCCGAGCAGCCCAAGTGGATGCAGGCGATCGACGGGTTCACCCCTGGCAAGTCGGCGGGGCTGGCGGCCGTGCTGGCCGTCGCCAATCCGAAGAACCTGGTGCTGGCGGTCGGCGGTGCGGTCTCCATCGCCTCCAGCACGGCGGACACGGGCGGGAAGACCGTCGCCGGTGTGCTGATGGTGGTCGTCGCGTCGCTCTGCACCACGCTGCCGCTGGCCGTCTACCTCTTCGGAGGGAAGCGGTCCGCGAAGGTGCTGGGGGACTGGAAGACCTGGATGGGCCGGCACAATGCCGCGATCATGACGACGGTGCTCGTCGTCCTCGGCGCCAAGTACATCGGCGACGCGATCAGCGGGCTGGCCGGCTGACGCGGCCGGGTCCGGGGCCGGGGTGCGCCGGGGACGGGCGTGCCGGGGAAGGGGTGCGCCGTGGCCGGTGGGCCGGGGCGCACCCGCGGCACGGGACGTTGTCAGTGGTGCGGTCCACACTGGAGACATGTGCCGCAGTATCAAGACCCTTCGTCCGCCGGCCCTCCCCGAAGAGGCGACCGAGGAGGACATCCGCGCCGCCGCCCTGCAGTTCGTCCGCAAGGTGTCCGGCTTCCGCGCCCCGGCCGCGCACAACAGGGAGGTCTTCGACCAGGCAGTCGACGAGATCGCCGAAGCGACGGCCAGACTGCTGGACGGTCTGGAAGTGCGGGGTGGTGTCAGGACGCCGTAGGGACCGGGGCGGAGGCGGCGGCCGCGGCTGCCGCGGGGCGCTTCATCAGGAGTGCGGCGAACGCCCCCGCGACGAACAGGGCCAGGACCGAGAGGGCCGTGCCCAGCCAGCTCGCGCCGAGCCAGTGTGCGCCGAAGTAGCCGAGGCCCACGCTGTAGGCGGCCCAGGCCACGCCTGCAACGGCGGACCAGGGCAGGAATTCCTTCACGTCGCGGTGCGAGGCACCCGCGCCCAGCGAGACGACCGACCGCCCGGCCGGTGCGAAGCGTGCGATGACCACGAGGGCCCCGCCGCCGCGGCTCAGGGCGGCGCCGAGACGTTCCTGCGCCGAGGTGAGACGGCGCGACCGGGCGATGGCGCGGTCCAGGCGCTCGCCGCCGCGCCAGGCCAGCCGGTACGCGACGAGGTCGCCGAGGACCGAGGCGGTGGCCGCGCAGAGGATGAGGGCCAGGACCGAGGGGACCTCGGTCACGTGACGGGCCGCGCCCGCGGCGTCGGCCGCCACGCCGGTGGTGCCCGCGGCGGCGGCCGTGGCGGCCGTGATCACGAGGACCCCGCTCGGCAGCACGGGGAGGAAGACGTCCAGCAGCACGGAGAGGGCGACCACGACGTAGATCCATGGGCTGCCGGTCAGCGCACCCACACTCTCGAGCACCTTCTACTCCCCGATTCGTAACAACGCCGCGACGTCGCAGGGGAGCGGCAGGAGCGGCAGGGCCAGCTGTACAGCGTACGCCTGCCGTTCACCTGGAGATCCATATATATGCGCGATGTTGGGCATCTCACGTGCGTCACAGAGGCGCCGTGCGCACCAGTACTGCCCCCACCGGCACTTCCTGGCCCCTCGCGACCCCCGTACCTCGCGACCAGCCGCACGGTCCGTACCTCGCGCCCGCCGGGGAGCGGATCCCGGCGGGCGCGAGGTCTCGTTGCGGGCCCGGTCGGCGCGGACCCGTGCGGCGGTGTGCGGATCGGGTCAGACGGCGACCGGGGAGCTCGGCTCGGGTGCGCGGTCCTGATCGCTCTTCGCGGTGGTGCGGGACGTGAACAGCCGGTCCAGGGCCAGGGCGCCGGGGCCGGTGAAGACGAGCAGCAGGAAGGCCCAGCAGTAGACGGCCGAGGGCTCGCCGCCGTTCTCCAGGGGGAAGAGGGCCTCGGGCTGGTGGACCTTGAAGTACGCGTACGCCATGGAGCCGGACGAGACGAGCGCGGCGATACGGGTGCCGAGGCCCAGCACCACGAGGCCGCCGCCGACGAGCTGGATGACCGCCGCGTACCAGCCGGGCCAGGTGCCGGCGGGTATGGAGCCGCCGCCCATGGCGCCGCCGAGGATGCCGAAGAGCGAGGCGGCACCGTGGCAGGCGAAGAGCAGGCCTACGACGATGCGGAAGAGCGCGAGGGCATAGGGCTGGGCTTGGTTCAGGCGTGTGTACATGGGGGGAGAGCTCCTTCGGTCTGGTGGGGACGTGAACCGACTGAGCGCCACAGATTAGGTAGACCTCACCAATACTTGCAAGTTCAACGTTTTGTCGACTGGCTGAAAATCGACGGAGCGTCATCGGTCAGCGAGCGATCGAAGGCCAGCTCCAGCACGGTCCCCGACTTCCTCGACTTGGCCTGAACCAATGACAACGCGGCTTTCCGGCCACTCAAGTTCAGTGTCATCAGCTGATTGCCGAACCACGGTCCGCCCGTCCTGCGCCACCGCACCGACGGCGTTCCGGTGCGCCCGTGCCGCGCCAGCAGCCGGCCGAGCAGCCGTCCCGCCCGGCTCCAGGCGAAACGGAAGCCACCCCTGAGCGGGGCGGGTATGGAGTTGTGCACGGGAGAGCAGGTCAGTTGCAGGACGCGGGCCGTCGGCGTGCTGCCGGGGGCCGGAGCGGACGGGGCGGGCTCCGCGATGTACGCGTGGTGCACATCGCCCGACAGCACGCATACCGTCGCGGGCGCCTCCGGCCCCTCGGCCACCTCCCGGATCAGCTCCGTCAGCCACCCGAACGACTCGGGGAACGCCGCCCAATGCTCCAGGTCGGAGCGCTGTCGCAGGAACTCGCCGACGCGCGCCCAGCGGCCGTCCGGCCCGCCCCGCTCGCCCCGGCACAGCGCGGCGCTCCACTGTTCGGCGTCATGGATCAGGGGCGGCAGCAGCCACGGCAGCGAGGTCCCGATCAGGAGGTGGTCGCAGGAACCGGGGGCGGCGAGCGCCTCCTCGCGCAGCCACGCTGCCTCCTGCGGGTGGAGCATCGCCCGCTCCTGTTCGTCGAGCACCCGGGCCGTGCGGCTGTCGACCATGAGCAGTCGTACTCGGCCGAAAATGCGTCGGTAGCTCCAGCGGGTGCGGGTGGGATCGGCGGCGGCCTCGGCGGCGAAGCGGCGCACCGCTTCCGTGGCGTCCTCGGTGGCGTGCACCGCCGTGTGCAGTGGGTCCGCGGCGATGTCGGCGGGGGAGAGGTTGCCCAGGTGCTGGTAGACCCAGTACGACATCAGCCCGCTGACGATCCGCTCGTGCCACCAGGACGTGGCGCGGACGCCGGCCAGCCAGGCGGCGCTGGTGTTCCAGTCGTCGATGACGTCGTGATCGTCGAAGATCATGCTGCTGGGGACCGTCGAGAGCAGCCACCGCACCTCGGGGTCGCGCCACGACTCGTCGTACAGGACGGTGTATTCGTCGTAGTCCGCCACCTCCGCCCCCGGCGGCTCGTTCAGATCGCGCCGGGCGGCCAGCCTGCGGCGGGTGGCCTCGGAGGTCTCGTCCGCGTACACCTGGTCGCCCAGGAGCAGCAGGACGTCGGGGCGTACGGCGTCGGGGTCGGCGGCGAGGCGCGCGGCGAGGGTGTCCAGGGCGTCCGGGCCGACGGGGTCGGTGCGGCCCGGCAGGTGGCCGTCGGCGGGCGGCGCCGCCCAGCGGCAGGAGCCGAACGCGACCCGGACCGTTGCGGGTCCGGCCGTTTCGCCGTCGTCCGCCGAGGTGGGTACGGACGGGGTGGTGATCGTGCTCGGCGGGAACGGGTACTCCTCGGGCGGCCACACCGTGCGGTCGTCGAGCAGGACCTCGTACGGGGTGGTGGACCCGGGGGTCAGTCCGCTCACCACGACCAGGGCGTAGTGGTGCCCGGCGACCGCGAAGGTGCGGGACGATCCCGACGCCCCGTCCGCGCACCGGACTTGGGCCGTGCACGGCCGGTCGGCCTCGACCCAGACGGTGGCGGTGGTGGCGGTCTCCCAGTCGACGTACCGCAGCAGTGGTCCCAGGCGCAGGCCGGCCATGTCGTACTCCTCGCGTCGTTCCGTACGGGACGGTTCCGGTGGACGGTTCCGTACGGCGGATGCGCACGGCGGGTTCGTACCGTACGGAACGACGGGGGAGTCGGGGGTGCGGTTCCGGGGCGGGAATGGGCCCGTCCCGGCCGGTCGGGGGCCGTCAGGCGGCCCCCGGTCCCTCAGTGGGCGGTCAGCAGCCGTTGAGCACGGACTGCAGGGCGCTCTTCTCGGCCGAGTCGACGGTCAGGTCGTAGTAGTGCTTCACGTGCACCCAGGCGCGCACGTACGTGCACTTGTACGCGGTGCGGGAGGGGAGCCAGGTCGCGGGGTCCTGGTCGCTCTTGGACTGGTTGACGTTGTCGGTGACCGCGATGAGCTGAGGACGGGTCAGGTCGTTGGCGTATGCCTGCCGTTGGGCGTTGGTCCAGCTGGAGGCGCCCGAGCGCCAGGCCTCGGCCAGCGGGACCATGTGGTCGATGTCCAGATCGGAGGCGGCCGTCCAGGTGGCCCCGTCGTACTCCGAGTACCAACTGCCGCTGACGGCGGCGCAGCTGGAGTCCTGCGAGACGTTCGTCCCGTCGCGCTTCAGGACGACCTCGCGGGTGTTGCAGGCGCCCGACTGGGTGATCCAGTGCGGGAACTTGTCCCTGCTGTATCCGGTGGACGAGCCCTCCGCCTGCACGGTCAGCTCGCTCAGATACGTGCGGGCGGTGGATGCGGAGACCGGGGTGGGCATGGCCGCCTGGGCGCTGGGGGCGGTGAGCAGTCCGGTGGTTGCGGCGAGGGCGGCGGATGCGGCGAGGACGGCTATGCGACGCGCGTAGACACCTGACATGCGAACTCCCTTGATGTGGGGGGACATTGGGCGGCCCGTTCGGAACGGCCCGGCCATCGTGGCGGCGCCAGGTTTCCGTGGGGTGGGCGCCAGGTAACAGAGTGGCGACATGGGCACGTCACATCAAGGGGTCTGACAAAGAGGCTCGGGGTGCGGGGGCGTACCGGAGTGCGTGCGCGGGCGTACGGAACTGAGGGGACGGCAGGTCCGTGGGCGGGGGCGGGCTCCGACCCGCGGCGGGCCATCCGCTGCGTTACGGGGGCCGGGCCTGCGTGGTCTTAGGGTGGCCGCGTGCTGCTTCCGGTCAACATCACGCTCGGCGTCGTCCTGGCGCTGCTGCTCGCGGCGGCCGCCGCCGTCGCCCGGTTCGCGTCCCTCGGCCGGTCGCGCGAGATCGTCGTGGCCGGGCTGCGGGCCGCGGTCCAGCTCGCCGTGGTCTCCTCGCTGATCGGCTGGGTGGTCCACGCCCTGGCGCCGATGTTCGCGTTCATCGCGCTGATGTACGCCGTGGCCGTGTGGACCGCCGGCCGCCGCGTCACGGGAAACCGCACGTGGCGGTGGGCGGCCGTGCCGATCGGGGTGGGGGTCGCACCGGTGGTGGTCGTGCTGCTGCTCACCGGACTTGTCCCGGTCCGGGGCATCGCCCTGATCCCGGTGACCGGAATCCTCATCGGGGGCGCGCTGACCGCCACGGTGCTCGGCGGCCGGCGGGCGCTGGACGAACTGTCCACGCGGCGGGGGGAGGTGGAGGCGGCGATGGCGCTCGGATTCCTGGACCGCGACGCCCGGCTGGAGATCGCCCGGCCCGCGGCGTCGGACGCGCTGCTGCCGGGGCTCGATCAGACGCGCACGGTGGGGCTCGTCACCCTGCCCGGGGCCTTCGTGGGCATGCTGCTGGGCGGCGCCTCACCGGTACAGGCGGGCGCCGTACAGCTGTTCGTGCTGGTGGCCCTGATGGCCGTACAGGCGGCGGCCGTCGCGACCGTGCTGGAACTCGTGGCGCGGGGGTGGCTGCACCGCGAGCCGACGGAGAGGTCGGACGCGGTGCACTGAGGCCCGGCCCGGTGGGCCGGCGCGTCTACGGGCCGGTGTTCGTGTGGCGGTGCGGCTGTCGGGCGTTCGTACGGGGAGCCGTGGCCGTCACGCGCTGATGTGCAGTACGACCGAGCCGTCCGCCGCCGCTTCCACCCGGATCTGCGACAGGTCGTCGACGTGGGCGTCGGGGGAGAGCGCCGCCGCGCGTGGGCCGACGCCCACGACGCGCATGCCCGCCGCCCGGCCGGCCGCGATGCCCGCCTCGGAGTCCTCGAAGACGATGCAGTCCGCCGGTGCGAAGCCGAGTCCGGCCGCGCCCTTGAGGAAGCCCTCGGGGTCCGGCTTGCTGGCGCCGACGCTCTCGGCGGTGACCCGCAGTTCCGGCATCCGCAGCCCCGCCGCGGTCATCCGGGCCCGGGCCAGAGCCATGTCGGCCGAGGTGACCAGGGCGTGCGGGAGCGTGGCGATCGCGTCCATGAACGCGGCGGCGCCCCCGATCGGGACGACGCCGTCGGTGTCGGCGGTCTCCTCGGCGAGCATCACCCGGTTGTCCGCGTGGTTCTGCTCCATCGGGCGGCCCGGGAGGAGCACCGCCATCGTGGCGTACCCCTGCCGGCCGTGGACCACCTTGAGGGCCGCCTCCGGGTCCAGGCCCTGCCGCAGCGCCCAGCGCCGCCAGCAGCGCTCCACGACGGCGTCGGAGTTCACCAGCGTTCCGTCCATGTCGAGGAGGAGTGCGTGGGCGGTGAGGACGGTGGCCGGCATGGGCGGGCTCCAGAGCGGGGAAGCGAGCGCCGCGGAAGGACGGGCGGCGCGGGAAAAGAGAACAAGTGGCCCCCGCTCGCCGGTCAGGGTGTGCGCGCGGAGGCCACTTTGTTCCATCACGATACAAAAACGGGGACGGGAAAGCGAATCCCGGCGCGAGGGCGGCCGTCCGCGCTGGTCAGTGGCGCCCCCGGCCCGTTGTGGCGCCTTCCAGCTTGCTCCGGGTGTTCGGCCCGTAGACCCCGTCCGGGTCGCCCTGGACGTTCCACCAGATCTGGAAGTCGTGCACGGCCTTCTCGACCCGCTCCGAGTAGTCGTCGTCGATGGGGCCCTGCGCGAGCACCCAGGCCTCCTGGAGCCGGCGCTGCAGTTCGTCCACCTCCGGGCCGTCGTCGCCGCGCTGCAGCGTCGGGC
The DNA here is from genome assembly GCF_036013915.1 of Streptomyces sp. NBC_00464. NCBI lineage: Bacteria > Bacillati > Actinomycetota > Actinomycetes > Kitasatosporales > Streptomycetaceae > Streptomyces > Streptomyces sp. NBC_00464. The sequence continues at coordinate 5,569,098 of NZ_CP107899.1, forward strand.
CGCTCGGTGACTGGGCGGGCGGCGCCAGCGCCGGGGGGTTGCTGCTCTCCGCCGTGGCCGCCGGGGACGAGGCGGCGGCCGACCGTGACGGGGACGCCGACGCGGAACGGGACGCCGAGGCGGACGGGGACGGTGACGCGGAGGCGGACGCCGAGGCCGAGGCGGAGGGTGAGCCGGACGCCGGCCGTGAGGGTGACGGGGCGGCGGACGCCGAGGCGGAGACCGACGGCTCGACGCTGTCCTCGGGGAGGCTGGCCACCGTGGAGGGCAGCGCCTGGTCCAGGTCGGCCTCCTGGCTTCTGTCCCCGTTGAACAGCCCGCCCACGAAGGCCGCCGCGCCGACCACCGTGACGACGGCCGCCCCCGCGACCAGCGCCGCGAAGGGCCGGCGGCGGCGTGGCTGTACGGGGTCCGGGCCGGCCGTCACGAGTGCGGTGTCGGTGAAGCCGGCCGCATCGCCCGGGTCCATCGCGTCCGGCAGCGGGCCCGGCCCCGCCGGATCCAGGAACAGCGGCATCGTCGTGGCGGCGTCCCCCGGCTGACCGCCCGGCAGGTGCTGTCCCTGGGAGGGGCCGGATGCGGCCGCCATCGCGTCCTCGCCGCCCAGCGTCACGTACGGCCGGATGCGCAGCGGGTCGAAGTCCTCCGCCGCCGCCATTTCCGCCGACCGCTCGGCGTGGTGCTGTTCCGTGATGCGCTGCTGCTCGGCGGCCCGCCCCCGGTCGTCGAGCTGCCCGGCGGTCTGCTCCGTGAAGCCGGCGTCGTGACCGGTCTGCACCTGCCCGGTCATGCCGTACTGCCCGGCATGGTGCTGCGGTCCGGCGCCACCGTGGGCCGCGCGTGGAGCGCAGGCGCAGTGCGGGCCGGTGCCCGGTCTGTTGTCCGTACCGCACTCCGGGCATATATGTCCGGTCATTGTGGGTCCCCTCCCCTTGAACTGCCTGCGATTATGCAGCCCGCCGCCGGGAAGCCCAATCATGGCGTTCCTCGGCAGGCCATAACGGTGCACAACAGACAGGATGGGGGTGTAGCGGATCCGAGGAGATGTTCTATGGCCCAGCAGTTGAGCCCACCGGCCCCGGCCCCCGGCACCGACCACTCCAAGCGGTCGGTCCTGGTGGCCATCGGCGCACTGCTTCTCGGCATGCTCCTCGCCGCACTCGACCAGACCATCGTCTCCACCGCGCTGCCGACCATCGTCAGCGATCTCGGCGGTCTGGAGCACCTGTCGTGGGTGGTCACGGCCTATCTGCTGGCGTCGACCGCCGCGACTCCGCTCTGGGGCAAGCTCGGCGACCAGTACGGCCGCAAAAGGCTCTTCCAGATCGCCATCGTCATCTTCCTGATCGGCTCGGCCCTCTGCGGCATCGCCCAGAACATGCCGCAGCTGATCGGCTTCCGCGCCCTCCAGGGGCTCGGCGGCGGCGGGCTGATGGTGCTGTCGATGGCGATCGTCGGCGACCTCGTCTCCCCGCGTGAACGCGGCAAGTACCAGGGCCTGTTCGGAGCCGTGTTCGGTGCGACGAGCGTCCTCGGGCCCCTTCTCGGCGGTCTCTTCACCGAGCACCTCAGCTGGCGCTGGGTCTTCTACATCAACCTCCCCATCGGGGTCGTCGCCCTGGCCGTCATCGCCGCCGTGCTGCACATCCCGGTCCGCCGGACGAAGCACACCATCGACTACCTCGGCACCTTCCTCATCGCCTCGGTCGCCACCTGCCTGGTCCTCGTCGCCTCGCTCGGCGGCACCACCTGGGCCTGGGGATCGGCGCAGATCATCGGCCTCGCCGTCCTCAGCGTGGTGCTGCTGATCGCCTTCGTGTACGTGGAGCGGCGCGCGGCCGAGCCCGTCCTGCCGCTGAAGCTGTTCCGGATCAGGACCTTCAGCCTCGTCGCGGTGATCAGCTTCGTCGTCGGCTTCGCGATGTTCGGTGCGATGACCTATCTGCCGACGTTCCTCCAGGTGGTGCACGGCATCACGCCGACGATGTCCGGCGTCCACATGCTCCCCATGGTGTTCGGTCTGCTCATCACCTCGACCGTGTCCGGCCAGATCGTCAGCCGTACGGGCCGCTGGAAGGTCTTCCCGGTCGTCGGCACCGGTCTCACCGCGATCGGCCTGCTGCTGCTGCACCGGCTCACGGAGACCAGCCCCACCTGGGAGATGAGCATCTACTTCTTCGTCTTCGGTGCGGGGCTCGGCCTGGTGATGCAGGTTCTGGTCCTGGTCGTGCAGAACGCCGTCTCGTACCAGGACCTCGGCGTCGCCACCTCGGGCGCGACCTTCTTCCGCTCCATCGGAGCCTCGTTCGGCGTCGCGATCTTCGGCACCATCTTCACCAACCGGCTCACCGACAAGCTCGGCTCCGCCCTCGCCGACCGGCCGCTGCCGCCCGGGGTCAGCGCCGAGGGGCTGGCCGCCGACCCGCGCGCCATCGGCCAGCTGCCCCCCTCGCTCCAGCAGCCCGTACTCAACGCGTACTCGACATCGATCACCGATGTGTTCCTGTACGCCGCCCCCGTCGTCCTGATCGCCTTCGTCTTCGCCTGGCTGCTCAAGGAGGACAAGCTGCGCGGCTCGGTGACCGCCCCCGACTCCACCGAGACGCTGGCGTCGAACCCGGTCGAGCGGTCCTCGTACGACGAGTGCGCACGCGCGCTCTCGGTCCTCGCCACGCGGGAGGGCCGCCGTGAGGTCTACGAGAAGATCACCGAGCGGGCCGGGTACGACCTGTTGCCGGCCGCCAGCTGGATGCTGCTGCGCATCAAACGGCACGGCACCGTCGAACCGGCCCGGCTCGCGGACGTCGCCCCCGTCCCGCTGCGGGTGATCAGTGACGCCGCCCGGCAACTGGAGGAGCGCGGCCTGGCCCGCCGGGTGGGGGTGCAGATGGTGCTCACCGAAACGGGCGCCGAGGCCGTCGTGAAGCTCGCGCGGGCCCGTGAGGACTCCCTGGCCGAGCTGCTGGGCGACTGGTGGGGGCCCGACCGGCCGACCGACCTGGTCGCCCTGGTGTCGGAACTGACGGCGGAGACCAGCGGGTCGAGCAAGGAGCGCCCGCACAGCCCGGAGCCCAAGCGGGACCATGCGGCCGGACACCCGCACGAGCGTCCGACGTAGGGCCCGGCTCCTACAGTTCCTTGGCGAACCAGTGCTCCGCGTACTGGCGGCGGTGGAAGGCCGGGACCTCGCGGTAGCCGTGCTTGGCGTACAGTCCGCGCGCCTCGACCAGGTCGTTACGGGTGTCGAGCCGGATCTGCCGCACGCCGAAGGCCCGCGCCAGGTCCTCGATCGCCGCGAGCAGCAGCCCGCCACCGCCCGTGCCGCGCGCGTCGGGGCGGACGTAGACCCGGGTCAGCTCCGCGATGTCCGCGTCCAGCACGATCAGCCCGGCACAGGCCGTCGCCTTGCCCTCGAAGCGGCCGACGACGAACTCGCCGGTCGGCGGGACGAGGCGCTCGGCGCCGTCGTCGGTGAGCCCCTCGTCGATCTCCGCCACCGTCGCGGGCCGCCCCCAGTAACGGCTGGCGACCTCGTCGTAGTAGTCCCGGCGCAACAGGGCGGCATCCGGGGAGTCGAAACGTTCGGGGCTCACGGTCCAGGTCATCGGGTCATTCTGGCGGGCGCCGGCTGTATGGGGAAACGATTTCGTGCCGCCGCCGCACCCTCGCGGACGCGGACGCCATGGGGAGCGCCGTCCCGCGTCTCACCCGGCGTACGCATGTCCGGGTCACCGGCCACGGGGAGGTCCGGTTCTCACCCCAGTGGCGGTGGCACGACGACCGGCGGGGGCGGTGTCACCGGACGCCGCCCCCGCGCCCGCACCACCAGCAGCAGGGCCGCGACCACCACCACCGCTCCACCGAGCAGCGACAGCACCCAGGCCGGGATGCCGCCCACCGTCAGCAGCTTGTCCCGGTAGTACGTGGTCCGGTACGGGGTGTCCGCGGCGGCCGCCCGCAGCTCGTGGTCCCCGTCGATCAGCTCCGGCCGCGGGAACGACTGGTCGATGGCCGTGACGAACACCGGCTTCCCACCCGTCAGCGCGTCGAGCGCCCCGTACGCACCCTCCTCCCGGCCGGTGTCCACCCGTCCCGCGTACGTCACCACGGGCTGCCGTCCGCCGATGGTGCCGCGCGGCTCCATGCGGTGCGCGGCGAGCACGTACAGACCCAGGGACTGCGGCGTCGCGGCGAGCCGGGACAGGCGCATCGGGTAGACCAGCCGGTCGCTGGCGAAACGCAGCCGCAGCGGGTCGAGATCGCCGCTCAGCGGGCGGCCGGACTCCTGGGGAGCCAGGCGCACGGCCACGTACTCCCACTTCTGCTCGACGTAGGGGCGCAGTGCCGTCGCGAGCCGGTCCGGAAGTTCGAAGCCGTTCTCCTTCAGCCAGCCCTCCAGCGCGGCGGGATCGGTCGCGGCCAGCCGGGCCACGTCGAACGGCCCGAGCCGTTCCCGGCCCACCACCTCGACCGGCGCGGCGGCCGCGGGAGCGGCGGCACCGTCCCCGGACCCGTGGTCCGAACCACCGAACGGCCAGTCCTTCGCACGTGGCCAGAAGTAGTGGCGTGTGGCGGTCACCGGTGCGGTGAGGGTTTGGAGCTCGGAGAAGAGCGAGGCGTCACCGAGCTCGACCGTGGCCCGGTGCGGCACGGGCATGATCCAGGCGGCCTCGGGGGCGTTCCCGCGCACGGTGAGCCGCATCACGATCTGCTCGGTGTTGCCGTCCCAGCCGACGACGGACGTCTCCCGGTCGACCGACACCCGGCTGTCGCGGTCCACGACCATCGCCCCGCAACCACACGCGTAGGCCGGTGCGATCAGCGAGCCGATCTGCAGCGAGAACACCATCATGACCAGGGACAGCGCACGCAGCGCCCACCCGCGCGGCCGATGCCGCACCTCTCGATCTCTCCCCGCACACCGCATGTCCTGTGTTCCTCCCCCGTGGTCACCGATCAGGGGCTCAGACGTGCGGGCGGCCCCACCGGTTCCGGCCGTTCCGGCCCGTCCACACCGCCCGGCCGACCATTCTTTCGGACAAAAGCCGGATGACAGTCAGGTGAAGAGGGGGTGATTGTGTCTACCTCATAGGGCAATGCGAAGGTTTCACAGCATGCCGGACAGAGAACCGGCACCAAACGTTGGGAGGGTCGGCGCAACGTGGCGAACGCGGAGCACAGTGTGCGCACAGACGCGGCGACAGGAGCGAGGACCGGGGCTGCCCGCGCCGTGCTCTGGCTGATCGTGGCCGCATTGGCCGTGCGGCAGATGGCGGTGGTGCTGCGGCAGCCGCCCGGCGAACGCCTCACCGATCTGGAGACATGGATCGGTGAGAACGGTGTGCTTCATGTGACGGGCTCGCTGTACGACACCGACCGGTTCACCGGCACTCCCTTCGCCGGCCTGGTGCTCAAGCCACTGACCCGCACGGCCGAACAGAGCCTCGGCGTCGCCTGGACCTTCGGCTCACTGCTGCTCGTCGCCGCGCTCGGTGTCATCGCTGCCCGCGCCCTGCCCGCCCCCGTCAGCCGCCGTACGGCCCTGCTCGCCGCCCCCGTCACCATCAGTCTGCTGATGCTCTCGCTGCCGGTGCGCAACGCCCTCCACCTGGGACAGACCAGCATCCTGCCAGTCCTCCTGGTTCTCGTCGGCTGCTTCGTGGTCCGCGGCGAACGAGCCTCGGGCGTCCTCATCGGGATCGCGGCCGCGCTCCAGCCCACCGTGCTGCTCTTCGCCGTACTGCTCTGGCTGACGGGCAGACGCCGAGCCGCGCTGACCGGCGGCGCGGCCTTCGCCGCCTGCACGGCGCTGGCCTGGGCCGCCATGCCGCACGACTCGTGGACGTACTGGGTGCACCATGTCGCGGGCGCGGGGCTCGGCGACCAGGCGGACAGCCTCGCCAACCAGTCGCTGCACGGTGCGCTGCTCCGCCTGGGCCTGGCCGGTCCGCTGGAGATCGCCCTGTTCGTGGTGCTGGCCGCGGCCGTCTGCTTCCTCGGACTGCGCCGCGCCGCGCGGTACGCGCGCGACGGCCAGCTGCTGCTCGCCGTGGCCGTCACCGGCTGTGTCTGTGTCGCCGTGGCACCCACCGCCTGGCAGCACCAGCTGTTGTGGGTGCTGCTCGCCGTGGTCGGCCGGGTCGGGAAGCGGGCCTCCGACCGGCTGGTGTGGCCGGCCGTCGTGATCCTCGTCGTCACACTGCCGGGCACGATGCTGCTGCCGAACATCGAGGCGATGTTCCCGGTCCGCGACAACGTGCTGCTGATCGCCGCGCTCGCGGCCGCGTGCGTCGCCCCGTTCCTGCCGCGCACCTCGCCGCACTGGCAGCGGCCGATCCCCACCGACCACGCGTCCCCGGTCGCCGCCCGATGGAGCAGGGTGCCGCTGCTGCCGTTGTGGCGACGGGTGCTCAGCCGGCCGAACCTGCTGCTGGAACTCCTGCTGATCAGGGTCGTCTACTCCGCGTACCAACAGGTCAGGCTGGCCGCGACGGCAGGCCGTGCCACCGCGGAGCACCATGGCCGGCAGATCCACTCGATCGAACAGTGGCTGCACATCGACATCGAGCACTGGGTCAACCACGCGGTCGTCGAGGTCGGCTGGCTGCGGGACTTCTTCGACTACTACTACTCGACGTTCCACTTCATCGTGCCGCTGACCATCCTGGGCGTGCTGTACGTACGCCGCCCCGCGGACTACCGCTGGGTCCGCAGCTCCATCGGCTTCGCCACGCTGCTCGCCCTGGTCGGCTTCTGGCTCTACCCGCTGGCCCCGCCGCGGCTGATGCCCGGGCTCGGCTTCATCGACACGGTCCACGGCGTCCAGGACTTCGCGAAGCCCGACTACGGCACGCTGACCGGGGTGACCAACCAGTACGCGGCGATGCCCTCGCTGCACTTCGGCTGGTCCCTGTGGTGCGGTGTGGTGATCGTGATGCTCGCCCCGAAGGTCTGGATGAAGGCACTGGGGGTGCTGCACCCGCTGTTCACGCTCTCGACGATCGTCGCGACCGGCAACCACTGGGTGCTCGACGCGGTGGGCGGGGCGGCGGTGGTCGCCCTCGGCTTCGGCCTCACGTACGCGCTCTGCGGACCGCGCAGGCTGCGGGCACCGGGGGAGGAGCCGCAGGCGGCCGGGGACGGGGAGAGACCGCGGGACGGCACGGGGGCGACGCCGGCCGCGAAACCGGTCGGACGCGTCACCGAGACCGCCTGACGACGGGCGATGGCCGAAGGGGTGCAGGACGCGAAAACGTCCTGCACCCCTTCGGCATGTGGATCGTCGCTCTCCCAGCATCCGCCCGCCCGGCGGGCCCCGCCACTCCAACGGATCAGCGGGACGGCCCCAGCGTCCAGGCGGCGATGGACAGCGTGACCATCGACACCAGCGTGGACGCCACGACGGAATGGCGGGCGAGGCCGGTGTCCAGGCCGTACTGCCGGGCGTAGATGTAGGCGTTCTGTGCCGTCGGCAGCGCGGAGCAGAGCACTACGGCCAGCACCTGGTGGTCCGGCAGGTGCAGGAGCGGTCCGGCGACGGCGAAGGCGACCAGGGGCTGGACCAGCGTCTTGAGCGCGACCACGACACCGACCTCCACGCGACCGGTGACCCGGCCGGTCCCCTCCGCCCAGGCCCGGTCCGCCCCGGCCCGGTCCGTCCCGGCTGTGCCGTCGGCCGGGCCGCCGTGCAGGGACAGGCCCAGCGTGATCAGCGCCGTCGGTACGGCGGCGGCGCCGAGCACGTCGCAGGAGTGGGTGACGGCGGCAGGCAGCCGCAGCCCGACCGCGGAGACGGCCACCCCGAGCAGCGAGGCCATGATGACGGGATTGCGCACCGGCATGGTGAGCATCCGCCGCAGCCCGCCACCGGCGGGCCCGCCGCCCTGCGTGCCCGAGTCCAGCAGGGTCAGGATCACGGGCGAGACCAGCAGCACCTGGAACAGGATGACCTGCGCGACGAACGAGGCGTCCCCGAGCACGTGCACCGCCACCGGGATGCCCAGATTGGCGGAGTTGACGTAGCCGGACGCCATGCCGCCGACCGCCGCCTCGGCCCTTTCGCGGCCGAAGTACCGTCGGCCCACCGCGTATCCCAGCGCGGTCACGAGGGCCGTGCCCGCGGCGAACGCCGCCATCGACGGATGGGCGAAGGCGGCCGGCCGTGACCCGGACACCATGGTGAACAGGGCGGCGGGCATGGCCACATGGAAGACGAACCGGCCGAGCACCGACTCCGCCTGCGCTCCGAGGAGTCCGCTGCGGCCGGCCGCGTAACCGATGGCGGTCAGGATCCAGATGGGGGCGAAGCCGGAGAGCAGCGCAGGCATGGCCGCCATGATCCCCGTACCCCGGTCCGGCATTCGGACAGGGGTACGGGGATAAGGGGGCGACGCTCAGGCGGACGTGGTGCTCACCTGGAGCTGCTTGATGCCGTTGAGCCAGGCCGACCGCAGCCGCCGCGGGTCGCTGACCAGCCGCAGGTCCGGAAGGACATCCGCGATCGCGTTGAAGATCAGGTTGATCTCCATCACGGCCAGGGACTTGCCCAGACAGAAGTGCGGACCCCCGCCGCCGAAGCCGAGGTGCGGGTTCGGGTCGCGGGAGATGTCGAACTGCTCCGGGTTCTCGAACACCTCGGGGTCGTTGTTGGCGGAGGAGTAGAAGAGCCCGACCCGGTCGCCCTTCTTGATCTGCCGGCCGCCCAGTTCGAGGTCCTGGGTGGCGGTCCGCTGGAAGGAGACCACGGGCGTCGCCCAGCGGACGATCTCCTCGGCGGTCGTCTCCGGCCGCTCGCGCTTGTAGAGCTCCCACTGCTCGGGGTGGGTCAGGAAGGCGTGCATGCCGTGGCTGATGGCGTTGCGCGTGGTCTCGTTGCCGGCCACGGCGAGCAGGATCACGAAGAAGCCGAACTCGTCGGAGGAGAGGTTGCCCTCGCCCTCGGCGGCGACCAGCTGCGAGACGATGTCCTTGGCCGGGCACTCCTTGCGGGCCGCCGCGAGGTTCATCGAGTAGGAGACGATCTCCATCGCCGCCTCGGCGCCGATCTCCTCGGTGATCGCGTACTCCGGATCGTCGTACGAGGCCATCTTGTTCGACCAGTCGAAGATCCGGGCCCGGTCCTCCTGCGGTACGCCGATGAGCTCGGCGATGGCCTGGAGCGGCAGCTCCACGGCGATGTTGGTGACGAAGTCGAAGGAGCCCTCCTCGTCGGCCCCGGCGAGGGCCGTCTCGACGATGGAGCGCGCCCGGTTGCGCAGCGTCTCCTCCAGCGACCGGATGGCGCGGGGCGTGAAGCCGCGCTGGACGATCTGGCGGACCCGGGTGTGCTCGGGCGGGTCCATGTTCAGCATGATCAGCTTCTGGACGTCGATCTGGTCCCGGCTGATCGACTCGTTGAAGCGGATCACCGCGGTGTTGGTGTTCGACGAGAACAGCTCGGGATGGGTCGAGACGTACTTGACGTCCGCGTGCCGGGTGACGACCCAGTAGCCCGAGTCGGCGAAGCCGGATATGCCGGTGGGCTGGGTGCACCACCAGACCGGTGCCGTCTCCCGCATGAGGGCGAACTCCGGGTGCGGTACCCGGGCGTGGAGCAGGTCGGGATCGGTGAAGTCGAACCCTTCGGGCAGATGGGGGCAGGGCATCGGCAGCTCCAGGTCAAGAACTCCAGGTCGGTCCGAGAGCCGTCGGTGCCAAGTCTGACGACCCATCAGATATTGCCCGCAAGGTAGTAACGAGTTCTACAACTGGCAAGAGGCGTGGCCGGATCTGTTGCGTGAAGCATCGGTGAACCGGTCGTCCCGCGGTGGGTACCGGCTGTGAAGCCTGGGCAAGGTGCGTGCAAGACCCTTGCGTACCGGGGGTAAGCCTCATAAGACTGCTTGCAGAACTAGAACGCGTACTAGTTCCTTCCGTGGGCGCCGGGACGCCTCTGCGGAAGTGCGAGGAGAGGACGAGCTCATGGCCGCGGAACCCGTCATCGTCGAAGCCGTACGCACCCCCATCGGCAAGCGCGGGGGTGCGCTCGCCAATCTGCACCCCGCCTATCTGCTGGGCGAGACCTACCGTGAACTTCTCGGCCGGACCGGCATTCACGCCGACTGCGTCGAACAGATCGTCGGCGGCACCGTCACCCATGCCGGCGAACAGTCCATGAACCCCGCACGCAACGCCTGGCTCACCGTGGGACTTCCGTACGAGACCGCCGCGACGACCGTGGACTGTCAGTGCGGCTCCTCGCAGCAGGCCTCCCACATGGTCGCCAACATGGTCGCCGCCGGGGTGATCGACGTCGGCATCAGCTGCGGCGTCGAGGCCATGTCGCGCGTACCGCTGGGCAGCGGCTCCAAGCACGGGCCGGGCAAGCCCTGGCCCGACGAGTGGAACGTCGACCTGCCCAACCAGTTCGAGGCCGCCGAGCGCATCGCCCGCAAGCGCGGCCTCACCCGGGAGAACGTCGACTCGCTCGGCCTCATCTCGCAGGAGCGGGCGGCCGTCGCCTGGGCCGAGGAGCGCTTCAAACGGGAGACGTACGCGGTCCAGGTGCCCACCACCGAGGCCGAACAGGCCGCCGGTCAGGGCATGTGGCGGCTCGTCGACCGCGACGAGGGGCTGCGCGACACCACGATGGAGGGGCTCGCCCGGCTCAAACCCGTGATGCCCACCGCCGTCCACACGGCCGGCAACTCCTCGCAGATATCCGACGGCGCCTGCGCGATCATGTGGGCGTCCAAGCGGATGGCGCGAGCCCTCAAGCTCAAGCCGCGGGCCCGGATCGTCGCCCAGGCACTGGTCGGCTCCGACCCGCACTTCCACCTCGACGGCCCCATAGACGCGACCCGTGCGGTGCTCGGCAAGGCGGGGATGTCGCTCAAGGACATCGACATCGTGGAGATCAACGAGGCCTTCGCGTCCGTGGTGCTGAGCTGGACGCAGGTCTTCGACCAGGACCTGTCGAAGGTGAACGTCAACGGCGGCGCGATCGCGCTCGGCCACCCGGTCGGCGCCACCGGCGCCCGGCTGATCACCACGGCCCTGCACGAACTGGAGCGCAGGGACAAGGAGTTCGCTCTGATCACCATGTGCGCGGGCGGCGCACTGGCGACCGGCACGATCATTCAGCGGCTGTAACGGCACCTGTGCGAAGTGCGGTCCGCGGACCGTGCGCCGGTTCGACGCACCGGCCGCGCGCGGCTGACGGATGCACGACGAGGACCCCCGGCCGCACTGCGGTCGGGGGTCCTCGTCGCTACTGGCTTCGGTCCGGGTGGACTCAGTACCAGCTGTTGGCCTGCCAGAACGACCAGGCGCCACACGGGCTGCCGTAGCGGGAGTTCATGTAGTCCATGCCCCACTTGATCTGGGTGGTGGGGTTGGTCTGCCAGTCGGAGCCGGCGGACGCCATCTTCGAACCGGGCAGCGCCTGGACCAGGCCGTAGGCACCGGAGGAGGCGTTGGTCGCGCTCGGGTTCCAGCCGCTCTCGTGGCTGACGATGTTGCTGAAGCACTGGAACTGCGCGTCGTCACCGATCATCTGCTTCGCCGTGTCCTGTGCACTCGCGGCAGCGGACGTCGGCGCGGCGGAGGTGGCCGCCATGGCCGGGGAGACGCCCAGGGCCACACCGGAGGCACCCAGCAGCACTGCTGCACCGGCGACGGCGGACTTGCGACGGGCGAGGATGTTACGGGCGAACGACACAGGGAACCTAACGTCGGGTACGGGGGAGTCGCATGCTCCGGTCCGAATCCTGCGTGGACCTTTGCGCGTCGACCGCTGTCCGTTCCGGTGGACGCTGCGGTGCTCGGCGACATCTCCATGGTTAGCCGCGTCGTTCAACCACCGCAACGACCCCCGGTACGACCCCGCCTCGCACCCAGGGCCGAAGGTCCCGAACCACCGCAAACCGCTCCATAGCAGGTCGGACGGTGCGCAACCGGGTCCCGTGGCCGTTCCCCGCGCCTCCTAACCCGCTTCGTACAGGACCAAGGTCCTGTGGGTGCCCTCACTCCTCCGGGACCCCGAATGTGACCTGGGCCTCGAAGGCCGCACGCCGAGTGGCCCGGCGCAGCGCCTTCAGCAGCGCGGTTCCGACGGTCAGCGTCAGTACGACGCTGAGTACGGCACGGCCCAGGTCCCAGCCGAGCGAGGTGGCCGTGCAGTACGCGAGGAAGCGCACCAGGTTGTCGCCCAGCGGGTCACCGGGGTGGAAGGAGATGCCCGAGCCGAGCCCCGGCACGATCGTCCACCCGTACAGATTCATGACCGTCCCGTACGCGAACGAGGCCACCGCCCCGTACGCGGCGAGCATCAGCAGCTCGGCGCGCCCGCGTAGCCGGTCCGGTCCGGGCAGCATCCCGGCGCCCATCGCGAACCAGCCCATGGACAGCATCTGGAACGGCATCCACGGGCCCACCCCGCCGGTCAGCAGCGCCGAGGCGAACATCGTCACCGAACCCAGCACGAAGCCGAAGCCCGGCCCGAGCACCCGCCCGCTCAGCACCATCAGGAAGAACATCGGCTCCAGACCGGCCGTGCCCGCCCCCAGCGGGCGCAGCGCCGCACCGACCGCGGCCAGCACCCCCAGCATCGCCACCGCCTTCGCGTCGAGCCCGGCGTCCGCGATCATCGCGACCACCACCCCGACCAGCAGCGGCAGCAGCGCGGCGAAGAGCCACGGCGCGTCCTGGGAGTGCGCCAGCCCGGAATCCGGCCCGGCCAGCAGCGGCCAGCCGAAGGCCGCCACCCCGATCGCGCTGATCAGCACCAGCGCGGCGACGGCCCGCGGCCCGAGCCGCACCGGTCGGGCGCCCCGGCCCGTCGTGCCGGTCATTCGGCACCCCCCAGCGCCGCCCGGACCTGGGACACGGTGAGCCACTCCTGCGGGGCGAGGACCTTGGCGATCTGCGGGGCGAAGGCGGGCGAGGACACCACGACCTCCGCGGTCGGCCCGTCCGCGACGACCTCCCCGTCGGCGAGGATCACCACCCGGTGGGCCAGCTCGGCGGCCAGCTCCACATCGTGGGTGGCCAGCACGATCGCATGGCCCTCGGCCGCCAGCGTGCGCAGCACCCCGACGAGCCGGGCCTTCGCCGCGTAGTCCAGACCGCGGGTCGGTTCGTCCAGAAGCAGCAGAGGGGGCCGGGCGGTGAGCACGAGCGCGAGAGCCAGGGCGAGCCGTTGCCCCTCGGACAGATCACGGGGGTGGGTGGCGTCCGCCACACCCGGCAGCAGCTCCGAGACCAGCGCCCGGCAGCTGCCCGGCGCGGCGCCCGCATCGGCGTCGGCCGCCGCGCACTCGGCGGCGACGGTGTCCGCGTACAGCAGATCGCGCGGCTCCTGCGGTACGAGACCGACGCGGCGCACCATCTCGCGGGGCGGGGTGCTGTGCGGGGTGCGGCCGCCGACGAGCACGGTGCCGGAGGTCGGCTCGACCATGCCGACGAGGGCGGAGAGCAGGGTGGACTTGCCCGCACCGTTGCGCCCCATCAGGGCGACGGTCTCCCCGGGGGCGACGGTGAGCGTCACCCGGCGCAGCGCCTCGACGCGCCCGCGCCGCACGGCGAGGCGTTCGACGCGGGTGGTGGCGTCGGTGACGGGCTCGGGGGCGGGGGCCTCCTGCGCCGTACGGCCGAACAGCCTGGCCAGGGCGGAGCGCCGAGGCGCGGGGTGGGAGGACGACGGAGGGAGAGGTTTCCGGGTTTCCGCGCCGCCGACCGGTCCGGGCGTCACGCCCGCCAGCCGCTCCCGCATCCCCGACGCCCGGCGCCGGGCATCGCGGACCGACAGCGGCAGCGGCTCCCAGCCCGCCAGCCGTCCGAGCGCCACCACCGGCGGATGCACCGGAGAGACGGCCATCACCTCGGCGGGCGCGCCCATCACCGGGGCGGCGCCGGGCGACGGCAGCAGGACGACCTGGTCCGCGTACTGCACCACGCGCTCCAGCCGGTGCTCCGCCATCAGGACGGTCGTCCCCAGATCGTGGACGAGCCGCTGCAGCACCGCGAGGACCTCCTCGGCCGCCGCCGGGTCCAGCGCGGACGTCGGCTCGTCCAGCACCAGGACCCGGGGGTGCGGGGTGAGGACCGAGCCGATCGCGACCCGCTGCTGCTGGCCCCCCGACAGGGTGGCGATCGGCCGGTCGCGCAGCCCGGCGAGCCCCAGCAGATCGAGGGTCTCCTCGACCCGCCGCCGCATCACGTCCGGGGCGAGGCCCAGCGACTCCATGCCGTACGCCAGCTCGTCCTCGACCGTGTCCGTCACGAAGTGGGAGAGCGGATCCTGGCCCACGGTGCCGACGAGATCGGCCAGCTCACGGGGCTTGTGGGTACGGGTGTCCCGCCCGTCGACGGTGACCCGGCCGGTCAGCCGGCCACCGGTGAAGTGCGGTACGAGCCCCGAGACCGCGCCCAGCAATGTCGACTTGCCGACCCCGGACGGCCCGACGAGCAGCACCAGCTCACCCTCGGGAACGGTCAGATCGACCCCCGACAGCGTGGGCCGCTCCGTGCCCTCGTACTGCACCGAAACATCGTCGAACCGGATCACACCTGCTCCTCGAAGCCTGTGGGGGAAGGCGGGACGGGCGAGCCTGAGGGGGAGGGCGGGACCGGCGGGCCTGTGAGGGAGGGCGGGACAGGTGCGACGACCGCCGGCAGCAGGCCGATCAGCACCGCGGCGGCCGGCCACAGAGGCAGCACGGGCGCGGTCAGCGGTACGACCCCGGGGTGCAGCGCCGCCGGATCCGCACTGCCCGCCCAGATCATCGCCACCGCGACCGCCGCACCGGATCCCGCGACCAGCCAGGCCCGCACCCCCCACCGGTCGGGCCGGTAGCGGGTCCGTACCGAACGCGCCCCGCCGAGCCGCAGCCCGGCCATCGCGGCGACCAGACCGGCGATCAGCAGCGGCAGCCCGTACACCGCACCCTGCGCGGCGAGCAGCCCGTACGTACCGGCGCAGACACCCAGCAGCCCGCCGAGCGTGAGGACGTTCGTGGTGTGCCGGACGGCGGCCGGCACCTGGGCGGTACGCCCGTACCCCCGTGCGTCCATCGAGGCCGCCACCGCGACGGACCGCTCCAGCGCACCCTCCAGCACCGGCAGCCCGATCTGGAGCACGGCCCGCACCCCGCCGGTCGGCCGGCCGCGCAGCCGCCGGGCGGTGCGCAGCCGCACCACGTCGGCGACCATGTTGGGCGCGAACGTCATCGCGACGACGACGGCCACCCCGGCCTCGTACAGCGCACCGGGCAGTGACTTCAGCAGCCGGGCCGGATTGGCGAGCGAGTTCGCCGCGCCGACACAGATCAGCAGCGCGGCCAGCTTCGCCCCGTCGTACAGCGCGAACAGCAGCTGCTCGGCGGTGACCCGGCCCCCGATCCGGACGCCCTTCGCCCAGTCCGGCAGCGGCACCTCGGGCAGCGTGAACACGACATGCGTACCCGGGATCGGGGAGCCGAGGAAGGCGGAGAAGAGCAGCCGCACCCCGATGACGAACAGCCCGATCTTGATGAACGCCCCGTACGACCGGGCCCACGGCGCATCCGTGCGGCGCGCGGCCACCACATAGCCCGCCACGCCGACCAGCAGGCCGAGCAGCAGCGGATTCGTCGTCCGGGACGCGGCGGTGGCGAGCCCGAGCGCCCACAGCCACCAGGCCCCGGCGGGCAGCGCGTTGCTCCGGGTGGCGGCGGGGGCCCGCCAGGCACCGAGCCGGTCCGGCGGGGCGTCCGTACGGCCGGTCGTCGTGCCGGTCATCCGCGGCGGCGGCGGGCCTGCGCGACTGCGGCGATGCCGAGGAGCAGGACGGCGCCGACCCCGACGAGGACGCCGGCGGACGGCCCGCCGCCGTCCGAACCGTCGTCACCCGAGGCGACACCCGCCGACGTGGGCGCGGAGGCGTCGGCCGTGGCGGTTTCGCCGTGACCCTGAGCCACCTGCTCGCCGCAGCCGGAGGCCGGATAGCCGGAGATCGCGCAGAGCAGCGCGTCACTGCCGTAACGCAGCGGCTTGGCCACCGACGCGAGGGCCTCCGCACTGCTCGCGTCCTGCGCCACCTGGGCACACGCGGTACGCAGCGCGGGCGGCGTCTCCCCGTCCGGGGCGTCGGCCGCCGTACCGGGATCGATGACGAGCGCGACCCGCTTGGTACCGCCCTCGGCGGGCGTGTCCGCGCAGATCTCCGCGAAGTCGGGGGAGCTGCGCGGCTTGGCCGCGTCCTGCGAGTCCGCGCTCACGGCGAACCGGAAGCCCTGCACCGAACCGTCGTCCGGGCGGACCAGCGACGGCCCCTGGGTGGCATACGCCCACCCGCTGCCGGAGCCCTCCCAGAACGACCAGTAGCGGTAGCCGGCGGCCTGGGCCGTGCCCGTGCCGAGCACGGCCAGGACGGCGCCCAGGACCACCAGCAGTGCGGTGGCCCGTCCGGCTCCGGTGCGCCTCACAGCTGCTGGTTCTTGCGGCGGCCGCTGATCAGGAATCCGGCACCCGCGCCGACGGCGAGCCCGATCCCGACGAACCACCAGACACCGCCGATCCCGTCCCCGTCGCCGCTGTCCTTCTTCTCTTCCTCCTGGGTGGCGGACGCCGTGGGCTTCTTGACGGCGGCGGGCGCCGGCCCGGTCGCGTTCAGCTGGGCGACGAGGTCCGCGCCGCCGAAGTCGTGGACGTCAGCCCCGGTGGCGTGGGCGGCCATGACCAGCTGCGCGTACGCGGCGGGGCCGTTCTCCTTCGCCCAGGCCGCGGAGTTATCCGCCAGCCACTTCACGGACGCGTCGGCCTTGTCCTTGTGACCGGACGCGGACAGGGCGACGACCGCGTCGGCGGTGTTGCCGAAGTCGGGCAGCGGGGCGCTGTCCTCGGCGCCGGGCATCGGCGGCGAGTCGAGGTGGCCGGTCTTCGCGAGGGCGCCGGTGAGGTAGTAGGCGCCGTTCTGGGCCGCCTGCTCGGGCTTGACCGCCTTGCCCTTGGTGCAGGTGGGGTCCTTGACCGCGGCGTTGTTCCCGATGACGAAGCCCTTGCCGAGGGAGCCGAGCACGGCGGCGGCGGTGGCGTCGCCGTTGGCGACGAGCTTGCCGGCCTTGTCGGGCTGGTACGCGAACGCGCCGCCGTCCTTGCCGCCGCAGGGGATGGCGAAGGTGAGCAGGGCGTCGTACGGGGTCTTGCCGCCGTCCGTCGTCACGTCGCCGAGCTTCTGCCCGGCCCGCCCGAGGGTGCCGATGACGATCGAGGTGGAGTTCGCGTCACTGGGGCTGCCGGCGGTGTAACCCCAGCCGCCGTCCTCGTTCTGGACCGACTTCAGCCAGTCGACGCCGTTCGTGACGAGATCCTCGTGCCCGCGGACCTCGTGCAGCGCCTGCACGGCGGCCGCGGTCGCATTGGTGTCGACCATGGTCTTGGCGTCGCAGGGCACGGAGGCGTCGGGCCGGTACGCGGGGAACGCGCCGCTGTCGCACTGCTGGCCGATCAGCCAGTCGACGGCCTTGGCGGCGGGCGTGACACCCACGGTCCGCTGCGCGATGAACGCCAGCGACTGCCGCCAGACCCCGTCGTACGTCGGGTCCTTCGTGCCGTACAGGCCCGAGGGCAGGGCCACGGACGGCGAGGGGGAGGGGGACGGCGCGGCGACTGCGGCCGGGGCTGCGGCCGCACAGAGCACGGTGGCGGTGGCGGCGAGCGCAGCTGCGCTGCGGCGTACGGTCATGGCGGGCGGGGCCTCTCCTGGGGGAACCGGGCACAGGCACACACAGGCACCAGGCTCCGGCTCCGTATACCTCGACGGTGCCGGCCGCCGGGGGGCCCCGACGGCACGAGCCGGTCACGACACGGACAGGGCATTCCGGCTTCCGCCTGCGACGGCGGTTACGGCTGCGGGTCAGCGCCGGATTCGCACCGGCTTCCCCCTGAACGGGCATGATGACGACCCGCCCACTCTACCGGGCGGCCGCTACGGGCCCCTGCCCCGGGCGCCGCGGCCGGGGCAGCGGCCGGGGGCGGACCCCGAGCTCCGCGGCCCGGAACGCCCGAAAAGTTCCGTGGCCCTTTCGTGGAGTGATCGTTAAACTGCCAACCGGCTTGAAAATCGGTCTGGTTGAAGGGGCGGCGGGCATGACCACAGGTCCAGGGGGATTCCCTCCGCCGCCTTCCCGGCCGCCGGGCACCCTGCCGCCTCCCCCTCCCCACCCGCCGCGCACGGATCCTCCCCGGTGGTCGTGGTGGGTCGGAGGGATCGCCATCCCGCTGGTCGGCATCCTGGCGACCGTGATCTTCAGCAAGAACCCCGATCCCGTCTCGGCCCCCGCTCCGGCCCCCGCCCCGGCCTCCAGCAGCCCACGGTCCGAGCCCTCCGCCCGGTCGAGCCCGGACCACGCGTCGGCGGAGACCGAGTCCCCCAGCGCGACCCCGGAGGCCTCGGCCTCCCCGAGCGCATCGTCCACCTCTGATGCCGACCTGGCGGCGCCGGCCGGGTACGAGGCGGCGACCAAGACGATGTGGGGGCTCGCACCGGCCCCCTGCAACCAGAAGGAACAGCAGCTCGTGGACCTCGACGACGGCAGCAGCCGCGTGGAGCCCGCGGGCAACGGTGCAGCGAAGGATCCCCGCGGAGCCGAGCTCCTCTACTGGCCCGTCACGTGCTGGGACCAGGACAACTACCAGGTGCGGGCCCTGCCCAACACCCGCGTGGGGCTCCTGCAGGCAGACATGCCCAAGTCCTTCGAGTCCTGCAAGGCGGCGTCGAGGACCGGCTTCGGAGCCCTCGGACTGTTCAACAGCTATGACCGCCGTAAGCGGGGCTTCGTCGAGGGTGCGGCGCTGTGCTCCGTCACGGACAAGGGAGCCGTCTCCATGGCGCTCATCGACCACATCGACGACGGATCGGACGAGGCGTCGGTCAGCGGCACGCTCTATGTGTGGCCGAAGTCGTCCTGACCCGTGATGGCGCGGTACGTCACCGCGCGGGAGCTGGGCAGCAAGTGCGGTGAGAACGGGCAATTCGTCGTCCGCACGCTCACGGACAAGAGCATCGGGCGCGACGTCGGCGCCATTTCGCTGGACGGAGCCGTCAAGTGGCGTGAGGACGGGCGGACATCCCCGCAGGTCGCCACCACCGGCAACACCGCGGAAGGCCCCGAAGTCGACTCGACAACGTGTGCAAGCCGGGGCGGTCCATGACGGGGCCCTCCTCGTCCTCCACGTCGTCCGCGAGGGCGGCATCGCCTTTCGATTTCCCCCTTCGCGCACTCCCTCAATTCGCAGTAATGCATAAGGTTCCTGGCTAAAAGGACGAATGGCCGGAGTGTGCGACGTGGCTGCGAGCCACTATGGGGACGACTGGCCCGGGGTGATTGTGTGCTGTCGAGTGCTTAATGCCGTTCCGTCCCAAGTGGGGGTGGCGGCACCCTCTCCGTTCCCGGCACCCCTTCTTTTGAAACTGAAGATCCATTACCATCACTTCTCGTTCACATTGACGAGTAAATGGCCTGCAGTTGGTGACTGGGGGCGGGAGTGGTGAATGATGCGTGAACGTAAGCGTAGAAGATGGGGCGTTCCGGGCGGGGTCGCAGCGCTCACGTTCTCGATCCTGACTGCGACGCCGGCGCTGGCTGATGAGTCGGTCGAGGGACTCCAGCAGGTCTCGATTCCGGCAGGTGCGGAGATCGTTGAGGGGACGGCTGCGGAGCCTCCCCGAGTCGGGCTCTCCAAGGCTGCCCCGTCATCCAGTGCATGCCTCGGCCCTGTCGCCGCCTACGGAGTCCAGGGCTGTTTCCAGCATTACGGTGACACCATCTGGTCGGGCGACACGGTGGCGGACGGCATGTCCGCGGCTGTCGGGGTCTACACCGACTACGGTCGCGCCTCCTTCGTCTGCATCAACAAGCAGGGCGCGGGCAGCTGGGCCACGTGCAAGAAGGACTACTGGGAGGAGGGGGACGTGCAGCTTCGTGCCCTCCGCTATGACGGCGATACCGGAAAGTTCTACCAGCCCGAGGCGCGGTCCGGGTGGATTCCGGTCGACGGCCAATTCTGATCCCATAGCAATTACACACAAGGCAATCGGTCGCCTTTTGCGCACCGCACATCGAGGCCGGTTGTGGTTATCCATGGGATATGAACCGCACGCTTGATTTCAGGTTCTGAGTGCATTCGGGAGCTTCGGTGATGTGTTGCGACGCGGGGAAATGTCTCTGGAATGGACGGAGTTGATGTGAGTGGCGCCGTGGCTGCGCTGCTGACGGCAGGGCTGCTGGAGATTCGGTCCCTGGCAAGGCGGGCGCCGGCCGGGAGCGGGCTGCCCGACGCGGAAGGGCGACGGGCTGTCCTTTGTGGGGCCCCGCGCCAAAAAGAAGCTGAAGCGGGAACCCGGCCCGTGATTGCATGAGCCCCATGGTGTCTGCCGAGCGCTTGCTTGCCTTCGCGGTTATGTCGTTCCTTCTGATTGTGATCCCCGGGCCCAGCGTGCTGTTCGTGATCGGGCGGGCGTTGGCGCAGGGGCGGCGTGCCGCGTTGACCACCGTGGTGGGGAACACGCTGGGCGCCTATGTGCTCATCGTGGCCGTGGCTCTCGGGGTCGGGTCGATCGTGGAGCGTTCCGTCCTCGTGTTCACGGTGCTGAAACTGGCCGGTGCCGCCTACTTGGTGTACCTGGGCGTCAAGGCGTGGCGCCAACGTGGTTCGTTGCAGGCCGCGTTCACCGGTGGTGGGGCCGCGCAGAGCGGTCGGCGCACGCTGTGGGAGGGCTTCGCCGTCGGTGTCGCCAACCCGAAGACCATTGTGTTCTTCGCTGCCGTGCTGCCGCAGTTCGTCGACCGTACGCAAGGGCATGTCGTCGTGCAGATGCTGGTGCTCGGACTGGTTTTCAACATCATCGCGGTGGCTTCCGACAGTCTGTGGGGGCTGGTCGCGGCAACCGGACGGGACTGGTTCGCCCGCTCGCCTCGGCGGCTCTCGATGGTCGGAGGCGTCGGCGGGCTCACGATGGTCGGGCTCGGCGTCTCCATCGCTGTGACGGGTCGTAAGGACTGATCCCGCATGCGGAAGAGAGGGCAGAGCCGGCCGTCAGTGCGCGGGCGGTAGCGGCTGGAGCATCCGCACCTCGACCTCGCCCTCGCCCTCGCCCTCGCCGGAGAGCTTGGCCCACCAATGGTGGTAGCGGCTGTAGACCTGCGTCTCGCGGTCGTTGAGAAGAGCCGTCAAGGACTGGGCCTCAGTGGCGAGGCCGTCCCAGGTGGCCGCAGACAGCGGGTGGAACGCCGTGGCCTCGATGCCGTCGGCCGTGGGGCGCCACACGCCGGCGACGTAACCGTCCACCAGCAGGGTGGGCAGCACGTCGCCGTTGCGCCGGATCACGAGGGGGCGGTAGTCCGGGGGTATCACCCGGCTGCGATCGGCGTACGCGAGCAGAACGCTGTCCCACATGGCCATGAGGCGGGGCGGGGCGGGCGTGTCGGCGGGCGGCCTGGAAGCGCCCGGGAGGTCGAACAGCGCGCTGCCGTCCGGGCCTTGGAGCTGTTCGACGACGTCGCCCATGGTCTGGAGCACCGCGCGGACGGGGGCCCTCTGCACCATGGCGAACTGCGCCACGTCCGCGATCGACGCAGGCCCGAACCCCGCCAGATAGCGCAGGATCAAGGTCCGGAGCGCCTGGGCATCCACCACCCGGCCCCTGGGCGCGGGATCGCTGTCGGCCGCCGCGACGAAGGACGGCCGGAGGCCGAAGGACCACGGCGCGTCCGTCGGGGCGTGGTGCAGCGGCGCGTATCCCTTCAGCCCCCACCATCCGCCGTCCTTCTTCTCGGCGCCGAGCCGCTCCTCGGCCCACGCCTGCATCTCCGCGGAGGTCCGGGGCCGGCGGGCGAAGGCCAGCAGTTCCGGAACCAGTTCCTCGGCGTCCGCAGGAGTCAGTCCCGCGTCGGCGAACCGGGCGCCCAGCCGCGAGGCGTACAGCGTCGGCTGCATGGCCGCGCGGAAGGCCGGGTAGTCCCCGGCGTGCACGGCGTGGAGCGTGATGCGCATGAGGGTGGCCTTGACCACCGCCCGTTCGGTGAAGGCGGCGTCGAGCTCGGCCGGGGCGAAATCGGTGAGCCGGTTCCACAGGGCGATGTACGGGGAGGCCGGGTGCTGTGCCTGGAGTGCTGTCACCCGTCGCACTCCGTCCAGGACGCTCAGCGGCGCACGTGCCAGCAGGAGTTGGCGGCTGAGAGTCGCCCGGTTGAGTTCGCGTGCGGTGATCTTCACAGTTGAGGATTGTTCCCTGTTTCCGGCCGTCGCGGGCAGTTCCTAGGCCGGTCGACGGAGGTCCAGCATGCAGAAGACCTTGTCGTACCGGGCTTCGCCGACCGCCACGAAGTCGGGCAGCCGCCCGTACTCGGTGAAGCCCAGCGACCGGTACAGACGCAGAGCGGCGGTGTTGTCGCCCCGGGCGTCCAGGGTGAGGACCTCGATGTCCCGCTCCCGGGCATCGGCGATCAGGGCGGCGGTCAGCGCCCGGCCGACACCGCGACCGTGGGCGGCCCCGTCCACCGCGAGCTTCTCCAGATCCGCGTGCGGCCGATGGGTCGGCCGGGTGTAGCGGCGCCAGTACCCGAACCCGGCAAGAGCGCCGTCCACGTAGGCGGTCCGCAGGGACGCGTCCCCCGCCCGCACCGCGGAGACGACACCGCCGAGCAGCTCCGCCACCTCGTCCCGCGAAGGCGGATCGACCCAGCCCAGCGCGGCACCACCGGCGACCAGGCCGGCCAGGATCCGGTGGGCCGACTCCGCGAACCGGGCCTCCAGCTGTGGATCGGCCGCCAGCTCCCCGGCGTCCAGGACGACGGGCTCATCGCGGGACTCGTCGCGGGGCTGTGTGATCACGGGGGCAACTGTGCCAGCGCTGCGGAGGCCGCTCCGCGCCGGCTCCCCGTTCGGGTGAATAGTCGTTCCGGTTTGTCCTCTGTCGTCCGGTACGCATAGATTCCCGTCCATGCTGTCCGCGAACTGTTTTCTCTCAGCTCGCAGTTGAGCGACAACGCGACCCGTCATCATCGGCTGGGAGGGCCCCGCCCCTATGTCCGGAACCGTCGACCGGTGGACCACCGCACTGCGCAGAGCCTGGAAGGACGGCACGGCGTGGCCGTGGTGCCTGGCGGTCATCGCGGCGGCGTGCGGTTACGCCGTGGCCACCGTCTTCCACCCCGGGTACCTCAGCGCGGACAGCAACACCCAGCTGGGGCAGGCCCTCGGCGACGAGCCGGTGAACGACTGGCATCCACCGGTGATGGCGCTCGCATGGCGGATCCTCATCGGGATCACGGGGGACTTCGCCACCATGGCCGCCCTGCAGGCCGCCGTGCTGTGGGGGACGCTGTGGGTCCTCGCCCGGCTGGTGTGGAAGCGGACCGGCAGTCGCGGGCTCTCCCTCGTGGTTCTGGCCCTCGGTCTCGCGCCGCACATCATGAACCTCACCGGAGTGGTGTGGAAGGACGTGCACCTGGCGTACGCGCTCCTCGCGGTCTTCGCGATCGCGCTGACCGTGCGGGAGTTGCCCCGGGGCCGGGTCAGGACCCGCTGGGCGCTGCTGGTGCTGGGTCTGCTGTTCCTCGCCTACGCCGCCCTCGTACGCAAGAACGGCATCCCCGCCGCGATCCCGGTCTTCGCCCTGCTGGTCCTCGCCGCGTGGCCCGCCCCGGGCCGGCGCCGCTGGCTGGCCGCCACCGGTCTCTTCGTCGCCGTCGTGATGGGCGGCAGCGCCGCGGTGAACGCGGCCACCGCCCCGCTGGCCACGCGCGTGTACGCGGTGATTCCGGTGGACGACCTCGTCCACGTACTCACCCCGGAGCAGGTGCGTGCCGCCGCCGAACGGGCGGGTGCGGACGCGGACTTGCGGGACCGTATGGTCACCGCCGCCGTCACCTGCCAGAAGCGGAGCATCACCTCGGACGGGTACCTCCAGTGCTTCCCGCAGCGAAGGCCGTTCGATGTGACGTATCTGGACCGGCGTGCCGACGTGATCGTGCGCATGTGGGCGCAACAGATGCCGAAGCACTGGAAGGGCTATGCCGAGTACCGGGGGCGGGTCTTCACCAAGCTGCTCTTCCGGAGCAACCAGACCTTCTGGAACGGCACCCGTGTCAACGCCGGTGCCCGGCTGCACCCCGAGGTGCGCGAGCAGCCGTTGAACGACACGCTGCGGTTCGCCCTCCAGAACTACGTGACCGGTTTCGCCCGCGATCTGCCGATGCTCTTCCAGGGCTGGTTCTGGCTGGCCGTCTCGCTGGTGCTGGTGCTGCGTCGCCGGTGGGCCGGCCCGTACACCAGGGAGCTCCGGCTCCTCGGGGCGAGTTCGCTCCTGTACATCCTGGCCTATCTGCCCACCGCGCCGGAGTCCAACTACCGTTACGTGTACTGGCCGGCGCTCTCCGGAACCGTCGCGCTCGCCCTGATCGCGACCGCCTTCGTGGCGCGTCGCCGCGCGGTGGTCACCGGACCCGCCGTGCTGCCGGCCGGCCGGACCCCCGAGGCCGCGCCGGAGCCGGCCGCCCCGGCGGGTCCGCGCGAGGACACCGGTGCCGCCGTGTGACCCCGGACAGTGTCAGTCCTCCTCACACCGCCACGTACGTCACCGGCTCGCTTCCCGTCACCGCTTCCGCGCGTCCCAGCTTCACCAGCCGGCGCAGGTGTGATTCGGCCTCCGAGACGGCGATGTTCCTCGACCCGTAAGGGATCTGCTCCCAGGGGCGGTTCCACTCCATCCGTTCGGCCAGCTGCCACGGCGTGAGCGGTTCGGCGAGCAGCGCGAGGAGGCCCGTCAGGCGTTCCTCGTGGTGGTCCAGGAGCTCCTGTACGCGCCCTGCCGCGTCCGCGAACGCGTACTGATGGGCGGGCAGGACCTCGGCGACGCCGAGGCGGCCGATGCGTTCCAGGGAGTCGAGGTAGTCGCCCAGCGGGTCGGTGGCCGTCGCGTCGTCCGGGTCCTCGTAGAGGCCGACATGCGGGCTGATGCCGGGGAGCAGGTGGTCGCCGGAGAAGAGGCGGCCGCGGCCGGGGAGGTTGGCCGGGTGGTCCTCCTCCAGGTGCAGGCAGACATGGCCCGGGGTGTGGCCCGGTGTCCAGATCGCGCGCAGGGTGCGGCCCGCCAGGTCGAGGAGTTCGCCCGGCACGATCTCGCGGTCCGGGATCGCGGCCCGCAGGCCGGGCAGGGTGCGCATGCGGCCGCCCTTCTCGCGGGCGGCCAGCAGTGGGGCGATGTGGTCCTCGGGTGCGCCGACCGTCGCCAGCTTCGTCGCGAGGTAGGTGAGCCAGGTGCCGGGCTCCGACGCGCGGGTGCGGCGGACGATCGCCGTGTCGGCCGCGTGCATCGCGATCCAGGCCCCGGACACCTCGCGGACCTGGCCGGAGAGGCCGTGGTGGTCGGGGTGGTGGTGGGTGATGACCACGCCGTGGATGTCGGCGACGTCCACGCCCACGGTGGTCAGTCCGGCCGTGAGCGTGTCCCAGGCCTCCGGGTCGTCCCAGCCGGTGTCGATCAGGACCGGGCCCCGGTCCGTGTCGAGGAGGTGGACCAGGGTGTGGCCCAGCGGGTTGTCCGGGATGGGGACCTTGATGCTGTGGACGCCGCCACCGTGGTTGATCACCTGCGTCATGGACTCCCCATCTCTGAGCGGCCGGGGCGGCGTGCGGGGTACGGCCACGACGCGCCGCGTCCACTGTAACGAGAACTTGTTCCAGTGGTAGCCCCGGTCGACCATCTGATCGGTCCGAGGAAGGTTCGGCGGTCGTTGTCCCAGCCGTGGACTCCTGGAACTGGAACTGGTATCAGTTCTGACACGTAGTCAGATGTGTACCGGATGCTCAGTCCGGACGCAGAACCAGTCAACGAGTCGGGTCACGTGCCGCGTCGCGGGAGGCAGCAGCCATGAGCGAGCTTGTCGAACACGGAAAACTGTTCATCGGCGGGGAGTTGGTCGATCCGCTCGGGCGGGATGTCATCGAAGTCATCTCACCGCACACCGAGCAGGTCATCGGCCGCGTGCCGCACGCCGCCGAGGGGGACGTGGACCGGGCCGTCGCCGCCGCCCGGCAGGCGTTCGACCACGGGCCCTGGCCGCGGATGACGCTGGACGAGCGCATCGCCGTCGTCACACGGATCAAGGACGCCTTCGCCGTACGGTACGAGGAGATCGCCCGGGTCATCAGCTCGGAGAACGGCACCCCCTACACCTCCAGCGTCATGGTGCAGGCCCTCGCCGCGATGATGGTGTGGGACGCGGCGATCACCGTCGCCCGCACCTTCCCGTACGAGGAGCGCCGGGACGGGGCACTCGGCCCGCTGCTCGTGCGGCGGGAGCCGGTCGGGGTCGTCGCGGCCGTCGTGCCGTGGAACGTGCCCCAGTTCACCGCCGCAGCCAAGCTCGCGCCCGCGCTGCTCGCCGGATGCTCGGCCGTCCTCAAGGTCTCGCCCGAGTCGCCGCTGGACGCCTACATCCTGGCGGAGATCGTCGCCGAGGCCGGGCTGCCCGAGGGCGTGCTGTCGATCCTGCCCGCCGACCGCGAGGTGAGCGAGTACCTCGTGGGGCACCCGGGCGTCGACAAGGTCTCGTTCACCGGGTCCGTCGCCGCCGGCCGGCGCGTCATGGAGGTCGCCTCGCGCAACCTCACCCGCGTCACCCTGGAACTCGGCGGGAAGTCCGCCGCGGTGATCCTTCCCGACGCCGACCTGGACGCCGCCGTCGCCGGCATCGTGCCCTTCGCCTGGATGATCAACGGGCAGGCCTGTGTGGCCCAGACCCGCATTCTCGTACCGCGTTCCCGGTACGAGGAGACCGCGGAGGCCTTCGCGGCCGCCGCCGGTGCGCTGAAGGTCGGCGACCCGCTCGACCCCGCCACCGAACTCGGACCGCTCGTCGCGCAGCGCCAGCAGCAGCGCTCCCTCGACTACATCCGGATCGGTCAGGAGGAGGGCGCGAAGGTCCTGACCGGGGGCGGGCGCCCGGCATCCCAGGAGCGCGGCTGGTACGTCGAGCCGACGCTCTTCGGTGACGTCGACAACTCCATGCGCATCGCCCGCGAGGAGATCTTCGGCCCGGTCATCTGCCTGCTGCCGTACGGCGACGAGGACGAGGCCGTGAAGATCGCCAACGACTCCGAGTACGGCCTCAGCGGCAGCGTCTGGACCGCCGACACCGAGCGCGGCATCGACATCGCCCGCCGGGTCAGGACCGGTACGTACAGCGTGAACACCTTCAGTCTCGACATGCTCGGCCCGTTCGGCGGCTACAAGAACTCCGGTCTGGGACGGGAGTTCGGGCCCGAGGGGTACGGCGAGTACTTCGAGCACAAGATGATCCACCTGCCCGCCGGGTACGGGGGCGAGGCCTGATGGGGGACCGCTGGAGCATCGAGGTCGACCGGGGCGTCTGCATCGGGTCGGGGATGTGCGTGAACCACGCACCGGGCGGATTCCGGCTGGACACCGCCCGGCAGTCCCACCCCGTCGACCCGGAGACCGACGCCAACGAACAGATCCTCGCTGCCGCCGAGGGATGCCCGGTCGAGGCCATCACGGTCGTGCTGGCGGACTCGGGAGAGGTGGTGTTCCCGCCGGAGGAGTGACCGGGCGCGGGGACGGCTCCCCGGCCGGGCCGCGCCCCCGCGTTCGTCAGGCGGGCGGGGCGACCGGTGTGCCGGGGCGGCCCGAGCGGCGCAGCGCGTCGGCCACGAATCCGTCCGCCTTCAACTCCTCGATCAGTTCCCACAGGAACCGCGCCGTCTCGGGGGTCCGGCTCCGAGTTGTCCCCACCGCCTGCCGGATCTCCATGAACCGGTCCTCGATCAGGCGTACTTCGCCCGGGTGCCCCGCGACGTACTCGGTCAGCGGCTGCCGGATGCCGGCCGCCACCTCCAGGCCCTGCTCACGGAAGACGTCCACGCCCTCCGCGCCGCGCACCACGGTCGCGCGCCGGAGGGTACGGGTCAGGAACAGGTCGTACGCGGAGCCCTGCTTCACGCCGATTCTGACGCCCGCCCGGTCGACCTCGGCTGCGGAGGTGAGGTCCGAGTCGACGGGCACGGCGTACACGCCCTCGATCACCACATAGGGGGAGGTGAAGGCGACTTCGGCCTCGCGCGCCGGCTCGATCGCGAGGAAGCAGATGTCGGCCAGGCCGGCGGCCATCGCCTCGTACGACCTGCGCGCCGCGTCGAAGCAGAGCAGTTCCACCGGCACCCCCAGGCGTGTGCCGATCTCCCGCGCGAGATCGACCGTGACGCCGCTCGGATCGGCGGGTGTGCCCTGGGCCAGGACCGGGTTCCCGAGGTTGACCGAGGCCCTCAGTACACCCGTCGGTGCCAGGTCCGCGGTGACGAAGGCGGATGCGATCTTCATGGAGGGGAGTTTAGGACAACCACCGCGCGGACCGTCCTCAGCGGCCGTTCGTGGGGCCGGCGCCCGACAACAGGTACAGCCGCAGTGCCAGTTGCAGCTCCAGCGCCCGGTCCGGCTCGTTCCAGTCCCGGCCCAGCAGCACCTGGACCCGGTCCAGCCGCTGCACCACCGTGTTCACGTGCACGTGCAGCTCGTCCTTGGCCCGGATCAGGCTGCCGCCCGCGCCGAAGTAGGCGCTCAGCGTCCGCACCAGGTGCGTGCCGCGCTGTGCGTCGTACTCCAGCAGCGGCCCCAGCGCCGCCTTCACGAAGCCGTCGACGTCCTGCGCGTTGCCCAGGACCACGCCCAGGAAGCCGAGTTCGTCCACGCAGGCGCCCTCGCCCGTGCGCCCCAGCACCCGCATGGCCCGCAGACAGCGCGCCGCCTCGCCGTAGGCCGCGGCCAGCTCCCGGGGGCCCCGGGCGGGCCCGGCGGCGGCCACGGTGACGGGGGACTGCGCCAGCTGGCCCAGCTGGGCCGCCGCCGAACGGGCCGCGCGGCCCGCGTCCGTACCGTCGCCCTCGATCAACAGCACGACCGTGCCCGCGTGTTCGGCGCTCACCCCGTGGATGTCGCCGCCGAACAGATAGCGCATGGCGGCCGGGGCCAGCCGCTCCCGCGCACCCGTCTCCGCCACCAGCAGCAGATGCGGGCCGTCCAGGTCGATGCCCAGGCGGCGGCCCCGTTCGGCCAGCCCCGCCGGGTCGCGGCCGGGGTCCGTCAGCAGGTCCGCGATCAGCTCGCCGCGTATCCGGTTCTCCGTCTCGGCCACCGTGCGCCGCAGGAGCAGGAGGAGTCCGGTGACCACGGCCGACCGCTCGAACAGCCGCCGGTCGGAGTCGTCCAGCGGCCGGCTCCGGTGCAGCACCAGACCGGCCAGCAGCTCCTGCCCGGCGAGCACCGCGCAGACCACCCGACCGTCGCGGTGCACCGCACGTGCCCCCGTACGGGACTCCTCGGCCGCCTCCGCCAGCCACCCGGCGTCCATGCCGTCGGCGGCGAAGCCCGTACCGTCCGGGCGCACGGCGGCCAGCGGGCGGCCGCCCGGGTCGTGAATGGTCAGCGGGGAGTCGAGCAGCCCGGCGACGGCCGCCGCCACGTCCTTCACGTCCCTGCCCCGCAGCACCAGGTCCGTCAGCCGGTCGTGCGACTCCTCGGCCCGCTGCATGGCCGCCGAGTGCGCGCGTACGGAGGCGTTGGCCTCGGCCAGCTCCGCGTTGGCCTCCGCGAGTTCGGCGAGGGCCGCGGTCGTGTCGGCCAGTGCGCGGGCCGTGTCGATCGCGATCGCGGCGTGCGCGGCCAGCGAGCAGAGCAGGGCGACCTCGTCGGGGCTGAAGACCCTGGGGGCGCGGTCGGCCGCGAAGAGGACGCCGATCACCTTTCCCGTACCGCCGCGGCTGGAGCCGAGCAGCAGGGGCACGCCCAGGATGGCCACCAGGCCCTCGTCCAGCACGCCGGCGTTGATGTTGCGGGTGTGGCGGAAGCGGTCGTCGGTGCGGTAGTCCGGCGTCGCGTACGGACTCGCCGTCTGCGCCACCAGGCCGCCGAGCCCCTCGCCGAGTTCGAGGCGCAGCCGCTGGAAGAGCACCGACACCGAGCCGTCGGTCACCCGCATGTAGGTGTCGCCCGCCTCCTCGTCCGGGAGCGTGAGGTAGGCCGTGTCCGTGCCCAGCAGCATCCTGGCCCGCCGCACGATCGCCTTCAGCACGTCGTCCAGATCGCGGGAGGCCGCCAGGTCGCCCGCCGTGTCGAAGAGCGCGGTCAGCTGGAGCTCGCGGCGGCGGTGCTGGCGCAGGGCGCCCCTGATCCGCAGCGCGGTGGCCGTGGCCCGCTCCACCTCGGCGAGCTCCTCGGCGGGCACACCGTCCCCCCGGGCCTGCGAGGAGACCGCCCCCAGCGCCTCGGCGGGCGCGTCGTCGGCCAGCAGGTCGAACAGGCGCCGGAGGTGGGGGGCGGCGGAGGGGAGCGGTTCAGGCATGGCGTCCAGCGTTCGTAGGAGGCGGGTCGGGGTCAGTTGGCGGTCCAGCCGCCGTCCATGGAGAGCGAGGTGCCGGTGATGTGCCCGGTGCGCGGCCCGCACAGCCACAGGACCGCCTCGGCGACGTCCGCCGGTTCGATCAGCCGTTTGATCGCGCTGCGCTCCAGCATCACCCGCCCCACCACGTCCGCCTCCGAGATGCCGTGCGTCCGTGCCTGGTCGGCGATCTGGTTCTCGACCAGGGGCGTGCGTACGTAACCGGGGCTGACGCAGTTGCTCGTCACCCCGTGCTCCGCCGCTTCGAGCGCCACCACCTTGCTCAGCCCCTCCAGTGCGTGCTTGGCCGTCACATAGGCCGACTTGTACGGGCTCGCGCGCAGCCCGTGCACCGACGAGATGTTGACCACGCGCCCCCAGCCGCGTTCGTACATGCCCGGCAGGGTCCGGCGCAAGATGCGGAACGGGGTCTCCACCATCACGCGCTGGATGAGCGCGAAGCGTTCCGGCGGGAACTCGTGGACGGGGGCGACGTGCTGGAGCCCCGCGTTGTTGACCACGACGTCCACGTCGGCCGGCAGCGTGTCGACGACCGCCGGGTCGGACAGGTCCACCACCCAGGCCGTCCCGCCGATCTCCTCCGCCAGGCCCTTCGCGGCCTCGCCGGACCGGTCCACGACGTGCACATGTGCACCCGCCGCGGCCAGCGCCTGCGCACAGGCCCGCCCGATGCCGCTCGCCGCTCCGGTCACCAGCGCGGTGCGCCCGGCCAGCAGCGGTTCGGCGGGGGGCTGCGGTGATTCGCCGCCGGGGGAGGGGGCGGGGGGCTCGTGATCCGGTCTGCGGGAAGTCTCCATGGCCGTCACCGTAGGTACGCGGCGGCCCGTGTCACACGGCGCCGGTGCACACACCCTCCCGCCCCGGCATGGTGGCGGCGTACATGGTGCCGCGCGGCGCCGGGACGGCCCGCCGCGGAGCCCCCGGACCGCACAAGGGACCGGCCGCACACACCCGGCACGTGCCGGTGTCCGCCTGCCACATGGGCGCGGGGAGCCCCTGCTCGTAGGTTCCGGCAGCAACCCGATCCCCCGCACGTACCGACCAGGGAGGCACCCGTGCGCCCACCGATCCTGAGACGTCTCCTCCGCCGCGTCGCATCCGCGGCCGCCCTCGGGCTGCTCGCGGCGACGCTGAGCACCACGGCCGCCGCGACACCGGCCGCAGCCGCTGCCGCCGGTCTCCAGCAGGTCACCGGCTTCGGCTCGAACCCCGGCAATCTCCAGATGTACGCCTACACGCCCGCCGGCCTGCCCGCGAACGCCCCCCTGGTCGTCGCCCTGCACGGCTGCACCCAGACGGCCTCCGCGTACTACACCAACTCCGGCTGGCCGCAGTTCGCCGACAAGTGGGGCTTCGCCGTCGTCTTCCCGCAGACCACGTCCGCGAACAACTCCCTCTCCTGCTTCGGCTGGTTCGACCCGGCCGAGGACACCCGGGGCAAGGGCGAGGCGGCGTCCGTCGTGCAGATGGTCGAGTACGCCAAGCAGACGTACGGCTCGGACGGCCGCCGGGTGTACGTCACCGGGCTCTCGGCGGGCGGCGGCATGACGGCGGACCTGCTGGCCGCCTACCCGGACGTCTTCGCGGGCGGTTCGGTGGCCTCGGGCCTGCCCGCGCAGTGTGCGACGAGCCAGGCGGCCGCTTCGGGCTGCCAGACGGGCCCGCAGAAGCTCAGCCCCGCACAGTGGGGCGACAAGGTGCGCAGCGCCTATCCGGGGTACACCGGCCCCTGGCCCCGCGTCGCGGTCTGGCAGGGCACCTCGGACTACACGGTGTACCCGGCCAACGCCACGGCCCTGCGCGACCAGTGGACGGACGTCTGGGGCATCGGTCAGACACCGTCGTCCACCGACACCCTCCCCGGCAACACCACCCGCAGCGTCTACAACGACGCCTCGGGGCGGCCGGCCGTGGAGACGTACTCCGTCTCCGGGATGGGCCACGGCCTGCCCGTCAGCCCCGGATCGGGTGACCAGCAGTGCGGGACGACGGCCGCGTACTTCCTGAACGCGATCTGTTCGACGTACTACACGGGTGTCTTCTGGGGCCTGGACGGCGGCACCCCGGGCGGGGGCGGCGACCAGCTCCCCGCGCCCGCGGGCGTGATTGTCACCGGCACCACGGACACCACCGCCGCGCTGTCCTGGAACGCGGTCGAGGGCGCCGCCTCGTACGCGGTATACCGCAACGGTACGAAGATCGCCTCGCCCACCGCCACCACGTACACGGACACCGGACTCACCGCCGGAACCGCCTACCGCTACACCGTGACGGCGATCGACGCGGCGGGCACGGCCGGTACCGCCTCGGCCCAGGTGACGGCGACCACCACCGGCGGCAGCACCCCGGCGAAGTGCTACACCGCCACCAACTACGCCCAGGTGACGGCGGGCAGGGCCCACACCACCGGCGGTTACGTCTACGCCAACGGCTCGAACCAGAACATGGGCCTGTACAACGTCTTCGTCAGCCACACCCTGAAGGAGTCGCCCGCGGGCTACTTCGTGATCGCCGACAGCGGCTGCACGAGCTGACGGGAGGACCGGCCCGGCAGCCCCTCCGGGCCGGTCCCAGCCTCATACGCGCGCGTACGCCACGAGCCGGTCGGCGACCTCCCGCGCGCCCCGCTCGCCCGTGAGTACCGTGTAGTGGTTCACGTCCTTCACCGCCACCGGCTCCACCCGGGTCCCGTCCAGGTCCGCCGCCGCGAGCCGGCTCTCGTCGTACAGCCCCTGCTCCTCGTCCATCAGACCGCGCGCCGCCCACAGCAGCGTCGCCTCGGCGGGCAGCCTCCGTACGGCCGTGAGCACCTCCGCGTCGAACAGGCCGACGCCGTCCGTGCGGATCGCCTCGATCCGGCAGGACGAGCGCAGGGCGGGCTCCTCGCCCGTCAGATCGCGCTGGATGTACGCGTCCACCTCGTCCGACCAGGAGCCCGCGAACGCCGGGTGCGCCTGCCAGAAGGCGCGGTAGGCGGCCCGGTCCCGGAACGTCATCGACAGCCGGTCCATCGCCGGTCCGATCACCGCCGTCAGCAGTTCGTCGGGCGTCAGATGCGTGGGCGCGGGGAAGCCGATGCCGCCGTCGACGAGCAGCAGCGGCCCGAAGCGGTCCGGGTGGCGCACCGCGGCCAGTGCCGCGACGAACGCGCCCATCGAGTGGCCCGCCAGCACCACCCGTTCCAGGCCCAGGGTCTCGGTCAGGGCGGCGATGTCGTCCGCGTGCGCGGCGATGCCGTACGGGCCGGGGAGACCCGAACTTCCCGCCCTGCCCCGCAGATCCGGGGCGACCAGCGTGACGCGGCCGGCCAGCTGCCGGGCCACCGTGCCCCAGGAGAGCGCGTTGGCCGTGATGCCGTGCAGCGCCACCACCGTCGGCGCCTGCGGATCGGCCGCCGGCCAGCGCAGTGCGGCCAACGTGCCTCCACTCACGGGGACTTCGATCTCCTCGTACGGAATCACTGGTCTCCGGTCTCCTTCCGGTACGGGACGGACCTCAGCCTGGACGGCAACCGGGCCAGGCCGCCCGGCAGCAGATGTACCACGGCCACGAACAGCACGCCCAGCAGGAACAGCGGCTGGGAGAGCGGGACACGGAGCACGGCCGGCAGATCCGCGACCGCGCCCGAACCGGCCAGATCGCCGAGCCGGTGGTCCGCCCATGTGTAGAGGATGCCGCCGGCCATCGGACCCCAGCGGGCCCCCGAGCCGCCCAGTACCACCATCACCAGCAGCGACAGCGTGAAGTCGGACGTGGTGGTCTGGGGGGTGGAGCCGCCGGTCAGCAGCAGGTGCACGATGCCGCCGAGCGCGGCGAGCGCGCCCGCGACGACGAAGGCCGTCAGCTTGAATCCGTACGGTTTCAGGCCCAGCACCTCCACCCGGCGCTCGTTCTCCTTGATGCCCTCCCAGACACGGCCGGTGGGGGAGCGGACGGCCCGGTGGACGACGGCCAGGGTGAGTACGAGGTAGGCCAGCGCGATCCAGTAGAGGTTCGCCGTGTGGTCGATGCCGACCAGCCAGGAGGGCAGCAGATCGGCGGGGGCCGCCCGGCCCTCCTCGCCGCCGGTGACGCCGCCGGGGTTGCGGGACACCAGGATCGAGCCGGCCTGGGCGAAGGCCAGGGTCACCATGGAGAAGCCGATCCCGGTGACGCGCAGGCTCACCGACCCCAGGACCAGGGCCAGCGCGACCCCGAAGAGGAGGCCGAGCACTGCGGCGAGGGCGAAGGGCAGGCCCGCCTCCAGCAGGAACATGTTGGTGGCGTAGCTGCCGGCCGCGAAGTACAGGGCGTGGCCGAACGAGAGCAGTCCGGTGCGGCCCAGCAGCAGGTCGTAGCCCGTGGCCAGGGCTCCGAACAGCAGGCAGGTGGCCAGGAGTTGGAGGCTGCCCGCACTGCCGAGCGGGCCGTCCAGCAGACCGGGCACGGGGACCGCGCTGAACGGTGCCACGGCCAGGACCAGCAGGACGGCGGCCGGCCACCAGCGCAGCAGCCGGGGCGTGCCGGTCGGGGGTATCGGGGCCGCAGCTCCCTCGGTGCGGTCGGGTGTCTCGGTGGTGGTGCTCACGCGAGCCTCCCCGTCAGTCCGCGCGGGCGGATCAGCAGCAGCGCGGCGAGCAGGACGACGACCGCCAGATCGCCGAGGCCCGCCGCGGTGTAGTAGTTGGCGAACTGCTGGACCAGGCCGATGACGACGGACGCCACGGCGGCGCCGGTCACCGAACCCATGCCGCCGGTGACCACGACGACGAACGCGAAGATCAGCAGCGAGGTGCCCTGGCGGGGGTCCACCGAGCCGAAGTACAGCCCGCCGAGTGCCCCGCCGAGCGCGGCGGCGCAGCCCCCGATCGCGAAGACGAGCGTGAACGCCTTGCGGACGTCGACGCCGAGCGCGGTGACCATCGCCCGGTCCTCGACACCGGCCCGTACGACGAGACCGTGCCGGGTCCGGCCGAGGAACAGCCGCAGCGCCACCAGCACCACGACCGCCGCCGCGACCAGGACGAGGCGGTTGACGGGGACCTGCGCGCCCAGCAGTCCGAAGGTGCCGGACAGCGCCTCGGGTCCCGGGAACGTCCGGGCGTCCGGGCCCCAGATGCCCGAGAGCAGCGCCGGGACGGCGAGCCCGACCCCGACGGTGGCGAGCACCTGCTCGCGCGGCCGGGTGTAGAGCGGGCGGACGACCGCGAGTTCCAGGAGCACGGCGGCCACGGTGCCCACCGCCGTACCGAACAGGACCGCGAGGACGAAGCCGGCGCCGCCGGGGCCCGCGCCGGGCAGATGACCGGACGCCGCCCACCAGGTGCCGTACGCACCGATGGAGAGCAGCGCCCCGTGCGCGAAGTTGAGGACGTCCATCAGGCCGAAGATCAGCGAGAGTCCGGACGCCACGAGGAAATAGAGGGCTCCCAGACCGAGTCCGGTCATGGTGAGCAGCACGACGGTGGACATCAGGAATCCGCCTCCGCGGTGTGTGGGGTCAGCGGGCCGTGGCCCACGCCGAGCAGTCGGCGGGCCGCCTCCGCGTCGCCGAGGAGTTCGGCCGCCGGCCCGCGGTGGGCGGTCCGGCCGTCGGCCAGCACCACGCAGTGCGCGGCGAGGCGCCGTACGACGGCGAGGTTCTGCTCCACGAGCAGCACCGGCACCGCCTCGGCGGCCCGTTCCAGCACCTGGGTGACCTCGGTGACGACCTTCGGTGCCAGGCCCTTGGTGGGTTCGTCCGCGATGATCAGCCGGTTGGTGTTGAGCAGGGTGCGGCCGATGGCGACCATCTGCTGCTGGCCGCCGGACAGCGTTCCGGCCAACTGCCTGGCTCGCTGCTTGAGTTCGGGAAAGAGTTCGTGGACCAGTGCGTATGCGGGCTCGCCCGCACCGCGCCGCTCGGCCAGGCGCAGGTTCTCCGCGACGGTCAGTCCGGCGAAGATGCCCCGGTCCTCGGGGGCGTAGCCGATCCCGCGCCGGACCAGCGCGTGCGTGGGCAGCGCCACGGTCTCCTCGCCGTCGAGGCGGACGCTGCCGCTGCGCGGGACGAGGCCGAGGATGCCGCGTACGGTCGTGGTCTTCCCGGCACCGTTGCGGCCGAGCAGCGCGGTCACGCCGTGGCCGGCGACGTCCAGGCCGACGCCGTGCAGGATGTGCCGGCCGCCGATCAGGACGCGCAGGTCGTCGACGGCAAGCAGGGGTTGCTCCGTGGTCACAGCCCCTCCCCGAGGTAGGCCTGCTGCACGGTCGGATCGGCGGTGACGGCCTCGGGGGTGTCCAGGGCGAGCAGCCGGCCGTGGTGCATCACGGCGAGCCGGTCCGCGAGGCCCAGCAGGACGTCCATGTGGTGCTCGACCATGAGGACGGTGCGCCCCTCCTCCCGGTGCAGGGTGCGGATGAGCTCGGTGAGCGCGGGGACCTCCTCGGCGCTCACCCCGGCCATCGGCTCGTCGAGCAGCATCAGCCGGGGCTCGCCCACCAGCAGCACGGCGAGCTCCAGCTTCCGCTTCTCGCCGTGCGACAGCTCGGCGGCGGTGGCCCCGGCCCGGTGGCCGAGACCGGTGCGCTCCAGCACGCCGGCCACCTCGGCGGTGTACGGGTCGGCGCGCCGCCAGAGGCGGTACGAGCCGCCCCGGGCGGCCTGCGCGGCCAGCCGTACGTGGTCGGCGACCGTCATCGCCGGCCAGAGGCTGGATGTCTGGAACGTCCGGCCGATGCCGCGCCGGGCCCGGACGTGCGCGGGGCGGTCCGTCATGTCGGTGCCGTCCAGCGCGATCGTGCCCGCGGTGGGCAGGGTCAGTCCGCTGATCAGGTTGAACAGGGATGTCTTGCCCGCCCCGTTGGGGCCGATGAAGGCGAGGAACTCGCCCTCGCGGACGCTCAGGGTGATGTCCTGGACGATGGTCGCGCCGCCGACGCTCCAGCCGAGCCCGTCCAGCCGGAGCACGGGGGCCGCCGGGTCCGCCGGGTCGTCGCGCCCGAGGGTGTGGGGTGCGGTCACGGTTCAGCCCGCCGAGGGCTTCACGGGCGGTGCCACGGTGTCCATCGCCTCGGTGTCCAGCAGCTCCGGCTTCAGGGCCGCTCCCTTGCCGGTCAGTCGGGCCACGAACATCGGCTGCACCAGGGCGTGGTCCTCGGCCCGGACCTGCTGCTTGCCCTTGGCCCCGTCGAAGGTCCAGCCCTCCAGGGCCTTCACCATCGCGGCCGGGTCGGTGGCGCTGCCCTCGGCGACGGCGTGCACGATCATCTGGGCCGCGGTGAAGCCGTCCGGGGTGAACAGGTCGGGTGTGCCGCCCGCCTTCGTCACCGAGTCGAGCATCGCCTTCTCCACGGCGTTGCCGCCGCCCGCGCCCGGGAAGTAGTGCGCCAGGAACGACACCTTGGACCCGGCCGCCCCGAAGACCGGGTACGAGGCGGTCCCGGCGAGCCCGGTGACGACCTTGCCCGCGCCCAGCACGCCCTGCTGGTCCAGCGCGGTCCACAGCGCCGGGGCGGTGGACCCGGCCCAGGCGACGAAGACCAGGTCGGGGCCGCCCGCCTCGACCTGCCGGGCGAACGGGGTCAGGTCCGTCGCGCTGGGCGGCGCCAGCACGGAGCCGACCTTCGCGCCCTTCGCGCCGAGCACCGCCTTCACGGCGGCGACGTTGGCCTGGCCGAACGTGGAGTCCTGCGCGAGGACCGTGACCTTCTTGCCCTCGGCGTCGCCGAGCATCGCGCCCGCCGTGAGGATGTCCTGGTAGGACTGGCGGCCCGAGCGGAAGGTGTAGTCGTTGATGCCGGTCACCGCGTCGGTGGCCGCCGGGCCGCTGACGTACAGCACCTTGTTCTGCGCGGCGAGCGGCGCCATCTGGAGGGCGACGCCGGAGTCGGTGGTGCCGGCCAGCACCTTGTAGCCCTTGCCGATGAGGTTCTTCGCGGCGGAGACGGCCTTGCCGGGGTCTCCCGCGTCGTCCTGCTCGGTGACCTCGATGCGATGGCCTGCGACCTTGCCGGTGCCCTTCGTCGCGTAGTCCAGGCCCGCCATGAAGCCGTCGCGGTACTGCTTGCCGTAGTCCGCGAGCAGCCCGGTCCGGGAGTAGACCAGGCCGACCTTCACGGACGCGTCGTCGGACTTCCCGGACCCGTCGGATCCGGAGCCGCCCGCCGTGCCGGCGGCGGTGCAGCCGGTCAGCAGTAGACCGGCGGCGGTGAGGGCGGCGGCGGCACGGATGTCGGTGAGGGATCTACGGGATCTGCTGGCTCTGCGACGCATGGTGACCGGCTCCTCGGCGTGTTCCTGTGATGTCGCCGAACCGTATGAACACCGTGCCGTCGTCGATATGGTGCAGGAAACCCCACCTGGCCCATGAGGCGTGTGGGCGCCGCACATGGGCAGGTTCCGGACGAAGTCAGGGGGCCGGATCCGGTGCCGTCAGGTCGATCAGCCGGCACACCGTCTCGATGTCTATCTTCACCTGTGCGATCGAGGCCCGGCCCGACAGCCAGGTGATCAGCGCCGAGTGCCAGGTGTGCTCGATGACCCGGACGGCCGAGAGCTGCTCGGGCGTCGGGTGTTCGATCCCCATCGCGTCCAGGATGATCGCCGTCGTGAGCCGCGAGACCGTGTCCACCTCGGGGCTCACGCTGCGGTCCGCGAACGTCAGGGCGCGGACCATGGCATCCGCCAGATGCGGTTCGCGCTGCATCGCGCGGAAGGCCCCCATCAGGGTGTCGGCGACCCGCTCCGCCGCGTCGTTCCCGGCCGGGGGCCGTTTGCGGAGCGTCCCGTGCAGGTGCTGGAGCTGGTCCTGCATGGTGGCGACCAGCAGATGGACCTTGGAGGGGAAGTAGCGGTACAGGGTGCCCAGGGCGACCCCGGCGGCCTCCGCCACCTCGCGCATCTGGACGGCCTCGAAACCGCCCCGGCTGGCGAGCTGGGCGCTGGCGTGCAGGATGCGGCGGCGGCGGGCCTCCTGGCGTTCCGTCAGGGGCGGCGATGCCGGTCTGGCTTCCGCTGTCATGTGTCCCATCCCGAGGCTTCTCTCCGCGACCGCGAGGCTGCGGCGGCCGGTCCGGCGGCGCACAGCATGCCAGGGTGTGTGCCGTGGCGCGAATCACCTGATCCGGCCGTTGCGCCCTTGCTACCTGCCGGTAGATTCGTAGCTCATTGAACGATCCAGTACTGAAACTTGTTCTAGATTAGCGTGAGCGGATACGCTCCGGCGGACACGCAGTGAGAAGGGGGCCGAGTGTGACCGCTGAGGCCATAGAGTCGGGCCCCCGTACGGGCGTCGATACGTCGGACACGGGAGCGGCCGGTGACCGGCCCCTGCGCATCGCACTCCTCACCTACAAGGGCAACCCCTACTGCGGCGGCCAGGGCGTCTACGTACGCCACCTCGCCCGGGAGCTCGCCCGCCTCGGCCACAGCGTCGAGGTGATCGGCGCCCAGCCCTACCCCGTGCTCGACGAGGGCGTCCCGCTCACCGAGCTGCCGAGCCTGGACCTCTACCGGCAGCCCGACCCGTTCCGCACCCCGAAGCGCGGCGAGTACCGGGACTGGATCGACGCCGCCGAGGTCGCCACCATGTGGACCGGCGGCTTCCCCGAACCGCTCACCTTCAGCCTGCGGGTCCGGCGCCATCTCGCCGCCCGGCGCGGCGAGTTCGACGTCATCCACGACAACCAGACGCTCGGCTACGGGCTCCTCGCCGACCTCGGCGCCCCGCTCGTCACCACGATCCACCACCCCATCACCGTGGACCGGCAGCTCGACCTGGACGCGGCGCCGACCCGCCGCCGCCGCGCCTCCGTACGCCGCTGGTACGCCTTCACCCGCATGCAGAAGCGGGTCGCGCGCAAGCTGCCGTCCGTGCTCACCGTCTCCGGCTCCTCCAAGCAGGAGATCGTCGACCACCTGGGCGTGCGCCCGAACCGGGTCCGCGTCGTGCACATCGGCGCCGACACCGACCTGTGGTCGCCCGATCCCGCCGTCGCCGAGGTGCCCGGCCGGATCGTCACCACCTCCAGCGCCGACGTCCCGCTCAAGGGCCTCGTCCACCTCGTCGAGGCGCTCGCCAAGCTCCGTACCGAGAACCCCGCCGCCCACCTCGTGGTCGTCGGCCGCCGGGCCGAGGACGGGCCGGTCGCCCAGGCCATCGAACGGCACGGGCTCGGGGACGCCGTCGAGTTCGTCAAGGGCATCAGCGACACCGAACTCGTCGACCTGGTGCGCGGCGCCCAGATCGCCTGCGTGCCCTCGCTGTACGAGGGTTTCTCGCTGCCCGCCGCCGAGGCCATGGCCACCGGCACCCCGCTCGTCGCCACCACCGGCGGTGCGATCCCCGAGGTCGCGGGCCCGGACGGCGAGACCTGTCTGGCCGTCCCGCCCGCCGACGCCGGGGCCCTGGCCGACGCGCTGGGCCGGCTGCTCGGCGACCCGGAGCTGCGCGCGCGGCTCGGGGCCGCGGGACGCGAACGGGTCCTCGCCCGGTTCACCTGGAAGCAGGCGGCGATCGGCACCGCCGCGCTCTACCGGGAGGCGATCGCGGCCCGCGCCGCCACCGGCCCCGGCGGCCGACGGTGACACCCCGCCTCCCGATCCCCTGACCTCCGTACTCCCACTCCCGACTCCCTCGACCGCGAAAGCAGGCATTCGTGCTGACCGTGGACTTCACCCGCTTCCCGCTCGCCGCAGGCGACCGAGTGCTCGACCTGGGCTGCGGCGCCGGACGCCACGCCTTCGAGTGCTACCGGCGCGGCGCCCAGGTCGTGGCTCTCGACCAGAACGGCGAGGAGATCCGCGAGGTCGCGAAGTGGTT
Source organism: Streptomyces sp. NBC_00464 (assembly GCF_036013915.1). Classification (NCBI taxonomy): domain Bacteria; kingdom Bacillati; phylum Actinomycetota; class Actinomycetes; order Kitasatosporales; family Streptomycetaceae; genus Streptomyces; species Streptomyces sp. NBC_00464. Next base: position 5,610,313 of record NZ_CP107899.1, read on the forward strand.
CGCCGCGATGAAGGAGGCCGGGGAGGCGCCCGAGGGTGCCACCGCCACCGCGATGGAGGGCGACGCGCTCAACCTGCCGTTCCCCGACGAGTCCTTCGACGTCGTGATCATCTCCGAGGTCATGGAGCACATCCCCGACGACAAGGGCGTGCTCGCCGAGATGGTCCGGGTCCTCAAGCCCGGCGGCCGGATCGCGATCACCGTGCCGCGTTACGGCCCCGAGAAGGTCTGCTGGACGCTCTCCGACGCGTACCACGAGGTCGAGGGCGGCCACATCCGCATCTACAAGGCCGACGAGCTGCTGGGCAAGATCCGCGGCGCCGGCCTCAAGCCGTACGGCAGCCATCACGCGCACGCCCTGCACTCGCCGTACTGGTGGCTCAAGTGTGCTTTCGGCGTCGACAACGACAAGGCGCTGCCGGTGCGGGCGTACCACAAGCTTCTCGTCTGGGACATCATGAAGAAGCCGGCGGTCACCCGGGTCGCCGAGCAGCTGCTCAACCCGGTCGTCGGCAAGAGCTTCGTGGCCTACGCGACCAAGCCGCACCTGCCCGCCGCCCGCGCCGCCGGGGCCCCCGTGCAGGCCGACGACTCCGCCAAGGCCGAGGCGTGAGTCTTCCCGAGCGGACCGAACACCTCGTCCTGCCCGGAGTGCTCACCGCCGGGGAGGCGGCACAGACCGTCGCGGCCGTGCTCGCCGTGCAGTGCGACGACGGCGCGATTCCGTGGTTCCGAGGCCACCACCTCGACCCGTGGGACCACACCGAGGCTGCCATGGCCCTGGACGCGTCCGGCGAGCACGCCGCCGCGGAACGCGCGTACGACTGGCTCGCCCGCAACCAGAACGAGGACGGTTCCTGGTACGCGGCCTACCACGACGGCGACCCGCAGCAGCCGACCGACCGCGGCCTGGAGACCAACTTCTGCGCCTATGTGGCCGTCGGCGTCTGGCACCACTACCTCGCCACCGGTGACGACGCGTTCGTCGACCGGATGTGGCCGACGGTCTTCGCCGCCATCGAGTTCGTCCTGCGGCTCCAGCAGCCCGGCGGGCAGATCGGCTGGAAGCAGGAGGCCGACGGCACCCAGGTGACGGACGCGCTGCTGACCGGCTCCTCCTCCATCTACCAGGCCCTGCGCTGCGCGCTCGCCCTCGCCGAGAGTCGCGAAGAGCCGCAGCCCGACTGGGAGTTGGCGACCGGGGCGCTGGGGCACGCGATCCGCAGCCACCCGGAGCGCTTCCTCGACAAGAGCCACTACTCCATGGACTGGTACTACCCGGTCCTCGGCGGCGCGCTCGGCGGACCGGCTGCCACGCGGCGGATCGAGGAGGGCTGGGACCGTTTCGTCGTCCCGGACCTCGGGGTGCGCTGTGTGCTGCCCAACCCGTGGGTGACCGGCGGCGAGAGCTGCGAACTCGCCCTGGCCCTCTGGGTGATGGGCGAGTCCGACCGGGCCCTGGAGATCCTCCAGTCCATCCAGCACCTGCGGGACGGGGGCGGGATGTACTGGACGGGTTACGTCTTCGAGGGGAACCGGGCGTTCTGGCCCGAGGAGCACACTGCGTGGACCGCCGGATCCCTTCTGCTGGCGGTGGCCGCGCTCGGGGGGGACGAGGCGACCACCGCGGTCTTCAGCGGGGAACGGCTGCCGAAGGGGCTGGAGCCGGACTGCTGCGGCTGAGCACGCGCTGTTACTCCGGCGGTGCTCAGCGGCTGGGCACGCGCTGTCTTTCCGGCGCTGCTCAGTGCCGGATGCGGCCGGCCACCGCGTGGCCCACGAAGAGGTAGACCACGGCTGCGAGACCGTATCCGCAGACGACCCGAGCCCACGCCGCGTCGAAGGTGAACAGGTCGTACGACCAGCCTGCGAGCCACCGGGCCGTGTGCTGCACGAACTCGACCAGGTCGTTGGCCCGGTTGGCGTCGAGCAGGTACATCAGAATCCACAGGCCGATGATGAAAGCCATGATGTCGGCCACCACGGCTATGACACGTGCTGCGGTGCTGCTTCCCTTGCCTCTGCTGTAGGACATGGAATCCGGGTTGCCGCTTTCGGCCCGGTGAAACCCGGACGGCGGTCCCGGGTGGCGGGGCCGGGCCGCCGGAGCCAGCCTGGCGGGGGAGTGCCGGGCCCCGGCACCCACCGTGATGTCCCCGGTCAGGGAGGCCCGCCGTGCCCCGTTCCGTCCCGCTTCGCCGACTGCTCGTGGCACTGCTGCTGTCCTGCTCCGTGCTGGTGAGCGCCACCGCGTGCGGGAGCGACGACGGCACCGGCGGCGCGAGCAGTTCGGCATCGCCCACCGGCACGTCGTCGGCCGAGTCGCAGAAGTTCGCCAAGACGAGGTTCGTCGCCAACGCGGGGCTCGCGGCGGGCGCGACGTACCAGTGGATCGTCAAGCCGTACCGCGCGGGGAAGTTCAAGAAGGGCGCGGACGGACGGACCTTCGCGCTCGTCAAGGCCGGGCTCGCCGGCGGGCTCGCCTACAACCGGCTCAAGGCCGCGACGGAGAACGCCAAGGGCGACCCGCTGCTCTCCAAGGCCGTCGCCCCGCTGACCGCGGGCATCGAGTCGCTCAAGGGCCTCGCCACCAAGCTTCGCAAGGGTGAGGCGGGCGAGGGGGACGTCGGCGCGTTCGAGAGCGTCATCAACAGCATCAAGGACGCGGGGAAGAGCGCGGGCGCCGAGGTGAAGGACAAGGTGCCGTCGGCCTCGCAGCTCGGCGGATAACGGCATGTGAGGCGGTCGTCGTCGCACTAGGGTGCGAGCATGACCCTTCTCACGCATGAGCGCTACTGCGACGAAATCGTCCTGAGGACCGAAGCGTTGAGGGCGGCGGTCAGGGGCGCGGACCTCGACGCGAACGTCCCGACCTGCCCGGCGTGGACGCTGCGCGACCTCGCCGTCCACGTCGGCGGCGCGCAGCGCTGGGCCGGCGAGATCGTGCGTACCCGGGCCACCGAGGCACTTGAGGACGAGCAGGTGCCGTCGTTCACGCCCGACGGCGACGACCCCGCCGTGCTGGATGATTGGCTGGCGGACGGGGCGGCGCGGACCGCCGAGACGCTGCGAAAGGCGGGCCCCGGGCTGAAGGCATGGTCCTGGTACCGCCAGGACCAGAGCGCGGGCTTCTGGGCGCGGCGCATGGCGATCGAGACGGTCGTCCACCAGGCGGACGCGGCCCTGACCGCGAAGGTGCCCTACGAGATGGCGGCCGACCTGGCAGCGGACACGATTGACGAGTGGCTTCAGTTCGTCGCCGGCGCCCAGGCCGAGGGCGACTCCGAGGCCGTGGAACTGCGCGGAGCCGGCCGCTCCATCCACCTGCACGCCACCGACGTACCGGACGCCGAGTGGCTGATCGAGTTCGGCGAGGACGGCTTCACCTGGCGCCGCGCGCACGGGAAGGCGACCGTGGCGCTGCGGGGCCCGCTGACTGACCTGATGCTGGTCTTCAACCGCCGCCTCGCCCCGGACAGCGACCGGGTCGAGCTGCTCGGCGACGCGGAGCTGCTGGACTTCTGGCTGGCCCGGTCCTCCTTCGGCTGACCGGCACGGCGGGGCGCCGCCGGTGTGCGGGCCGGGCGGGGCTGGGCCAAGCTGGACGGGATGCCCGCCCCTTTCCCCCAGGAGGTGCCGATGGACCCGGTCCGGGCCCTGGAGCGGATCGCCTTCCTGCTGGAGCGCGACAGGGGCGACACCTACCGCGTCCAGGCCTTCCGCACCGCCGCCCGCACCGTGGCGGCGATGGCCGACGGTGAGGCTGTGGAGCGGGTCACGAACGGCTCCCTGGAACGGGTCAAGGGCATCGGCCCCCGCACCGCCCAGGTGATCCGCGAGGCCGTCGCCGGGCAGACGCCCGCCTATCTGGAGCGGCTGGAGACGGAGACCGCGCGGCGCGGCCCGCTCGCCGAGGGCGGTGAACGGCTGCTCGGCCTGCTGCGCGGCGACTGCCATCTGCACTCCGACTGGTCGGACGGCGGCAGCACCATCGAGGAGATGGGCCGTACGGCGGCGGAGCTCGGCCACGACTGGGCGGTACTCACCGACCACTCGCCCCGGCTGACGGTGGCCCACGGGCTCTCGCCCGAGCGGCTGCGGCAGCAGCTCGACGTGGTGGCCGAACTCAACGAGCGCTGGGCGCCGTTCCGGCTGCTGACCGGCATCGAGTGCGACATCCACCTCGACGGCTCCCTCGACCAGGAGGAGGAGCTGCTGGAACGGCTGGACCTCGTCGTGGTGTCCGTGCACTCCAAGCTGCGGATGGACCCCGGCCCGATGACCCGTCGAATGGTGGCCGCCGTCCGCCACCCGCAGGCGAACGTCCTCGGCCACTGCACCGGGCGCCTGATCACCGGCCGGGGCCGCCCGGAGTCCCGGTTCGACGCGGACGAGGTCTTCGCCGCCTGTGCCGAGTCGGGCACGGCGGTGGAGATCAACAGCAGGCCCGAGCGGCTGGACCCGCCCCGGCGGCTGCTGCGTCAAGCCGTGGACGCGGGCACGCTGTTCGCCGTGGACACCGACGCGCACGCACCCGGACAGCTCGACTGGCAGATCCACGGCTGCGCCCGCGCCGAGGAGTGCGGCGTCCCGGCGGAGCGGGTCGTCACGACATGGACGGCGGACGAGCTGCTCGGCTGGACGCGGGAGGGCCGGCTGCCCGCCCGTGCGGCTCAGACAGAGCCCTGAGCCACCGGCCGCTGTTCCTCGGACGCGGATGAGGCGGAGCGGGAGACCGCCTCGTCCAGCAGGCCGTTGAGCCAGGAGAAGTTGCCGAACTCGGTGAGGAGCAAGTCGATCCTCTCCTGTCGGGCCGTGAGCTTCTGCTCGTCCATGCGGGAGTTGAACACGCCGCCGCCGTGAGTCATGGCCTTGCTGCCGAGATTGCTCTCTCCCCACTGGCGGACGCCGTCGAGGGTGTCCGCGCGCCGCCGCTTGAGATCCGAGGCGATATGAGCGAGCCGGTCGAAGCCGTTCACGTCCTTGAGTTCCAGAGCCTCGCTCGCCATGGCGATCTCCAGCGGCTTGAACACCGATTTCTCCAGGGCGTCGACCTGGACAGTCGTTCCGCCGGCCTTGCGGGCCTGCTGGAGCAGACGGGCCAGCCTCTGGAGCTGAGCGCGCGCGAGGCCGCCGTAGATGCGCGCGGTGTAGGCGACCTCCTGCCCGGGCTCCAGGTGCAGCTCGCGGCTGTGGACACCCGCGATCCGGGCGTCGTTCATGTCGAATGCGTTGACGTGGGTTTCCTGGCTGATGACCTGCCAGCCCTCCGGGCTGTTCCACAGCAGGTTCGTCGTCTCGAACAAGCCGCTCTGGTCGGCGCTTTCGTACTCCTCGGTGCCGAACCAGTCGGTGGGTGCCTGATCCCGGCGGAACTCCCTGGCGGGACCGCTGTTGGATGTGGAGCTGGGGGACTGGTAGTGCCAGGCGGTGAAGTGGTCGTCGTTCACACCCGTCACGGCGAAGGCGCAGCCGTTCATCGTGGCGGTGAACACGAACTCCGACCCGGGGCCCTGGTTCCCGGCGTCCCGGGGTACGCGGGCATGCCCGACCGAGGTGTCGGGGTCCGAGGTGATGCCGGTCAGGTAGGGGATGTACGAAGAGGCCAGATACGCCTGATCCGGCAACACCGGAAGCAGAGCCGCATGTCCGACGAGTGGAGCCAGGAGCGGATCGTCCTGGCCGTACGCCGCGACGTACTTCTCCACGGCGGGGGTGAGCAGGTACGCCGGCATGCCCTCCCGGGAGCGCCGGGTGTCCGGGACCAGGACGAACCAGTGCCGGCCCCATCCCGCCGTGCTCATGCGGTTCACGAACTCCGCCTGGTTCAGGGGCAGGTCCGGCATGCGGTTCCTGATGCCCATCGTGAAGTCCAGGGCCAGAGCGGATTGCGAGAGGAAGGTCTGCGGGTCGTTCACGAGGTCGTCCGCGGGGGTCCGTTGCACCACCGGGTCGTTCGCCCGCCCGGCCTGCGTCCCCCGCTCGGGCCCGGAGCCCCGGGACTCCGCCTCGCGGAGCATCTGGACGATGACGGAGTTGCCGACCGTGCTCTGCAGCGCGCGGAGACCCTGAGGCGGCGCCTCGCGTACGGGCCTGCGCGCGGGTGCGCGGCCGGTGGACCGGGCGTCTTCGTGACCGTGCAAGGGACTTCTTTCGGCGCAGGGTTCAGGCCTGTCCTGTGTACCGAACATACGGGTGCCGGCGCGAGGTACTCCGGGGCAGGGCGTGCCGTCCGGAAGGGCAGAACCGTCGTCGCCGAGTCGGGCACGGCGGTGGAGGTCAGCAGCAGGCCCGAGCGGCTGGACCCGCCCCGGCGGCTGCTGCGCCAGGCCGTGGCCGCGGGAGGGGCGGGTGCCCGCCGGTGCGCGGACGGGGGCCTGAGCCCCGCCGGCAGTGTCACGGAACGCGGGTCATACCGGGGAGGCGGGGCGACGGAGTTGCGGCGCGGCGACGCCCTGGCTGTTGCGCTGGACCTGCGAGATGATCTGTTGGGCGTCCACGCCGAACATGGCCGATTCGCGTAGTAGAGCCCATGTGCGCTGGTAGACGGCGATGCTGTCGGCGTCGTCTATCCAGAGTTCCGCGTGCCAGTCCTCGACGACGACCAGCCTGTCGTCATAGATCCAGAACCCGTTCGCGGGATGGATCTTCAGCGGTGCGGCGAACGGGACGATCCCCAACTCCACCGTGTCGAGGCCGGTGAGGCCGGACAGTCGGTCGAGCTGGGCAGTCAGCACCGCAGGGGGGCATACGAGGGCTCGCAACGCCCCTTCCCACATGATGATCCGGTGCCGCTTCCCGGAGTCGTACAGCGCTTCCTGGCGTCGCACCCGGGCCCGTACGGCTTCTTCGGTGTCCCTGGGGGAGCGCATCAACTGGGCATGACGGGTGAACACGGCGCGGGCGTAGTCCGGAGTCTGCACCATCCCGGGAATGAGGGCGTTCTCCCAGACGTACAGGGTGGTGGTCCGGGCGTGCTCGGCGGTGATCGCGTCCTGGACGGGGCGGTGCCCCGTGGCGAGTTGGCGTCGCCAAGACCTGACGTGGGATTCAAGGCCCTTGAGGCGTGAGTGAAGGTCGGCCACGGCGTCGGGCCGGCCGGTGGCTTCCGCCCATGCTGAGAGGTCGGCGGCGGTCGCGGTCTGCCGCCCGTTCTCCAACTTGTAGATCTTGGAGTGCGGCCAGCCGAGCCGTTCGCCCAGCTGCGGACCGGTGAGCCGGCCCTCGGGGCCCGAGACCCGAAGCTCCCGGAGCCGTGCGCCGAGGGCGTCTCGTGCCGTTTGGAAGTCTGTGCTCACCGGTCACACGCTAGCTGTCAGAGTTGCGAGGCGAAGACGTCGTACCGGATCGCGTGATGCCATGCCGCGTCCCGAGCCTGGGCGTAGCGCATTACTTCAGCCGGCTCGGTGATCAACTGCACGTCAACGAGGTCGTCGTCCTCATCGAAGTTGAGGAGCGCCACGAGCCGTGAGTCGAAGATCCAGAAATCTTCGGCGGGGAGCCTCAGCCGGTCGGTGTCGGCCCGCCCCAAGTTCCGGATGTCCTCTCCGGCCGCGCAGTTACGCCTCGCGTTGTCGAGGAGGTACAACTGGCCCGGTGTCGGCGGGCTGTCGACGATCCGGACCCGCTCGAACCGCTTGCCCTGTCCGGACTGGGCTCGGACGTTCCGGCACCAGCCGTCGTCGTGGTCCCACTGGACAGGCAGGCCGGCAGCGAACTGGGCGTACGTCTCCGTGACTTCATCGGAGGCGAACCGGCGCCGCGTCTCCAACCGCCAAGCCGTGTGCTCGAACGTCTCGAACAGCTTCCCGAACGCCTCCAGGTCGATGATGCGAGGGGTGCGGGTCCTGGGGGCGAAGTCGACCAGCAGTTCCCGGGGCACCACGATCGGTACCTCTCCGGTGTTGAGGTGCTGGAGCTGGGCGACGTCGTCGGGGTCGGTGAGCGGTGGGCCGTGAACGATCACCTCACCACTTTCCAAGTCCTCGTGTACGGAGGGGCATCCGCCCCCACCCGAACCGGTGCCGTTGAAGCGGAGGTTCCGCGCCACTGTCTCCACGTCCTTTCCGTCCGGACCTGCCTGTCTGCACATCATTGCCGGAGGACCTCCTTGTCCGGACCTGACTCCCGGAGCTGCGTGAGACCACACGCGAACAGTCTGCCTATGTGCGCGAACATTCGAGAACACTTGATGGTGCGCCCAACTCGCGTTCTTTAGCGTCGCGTCCCATGGACGACGCGAAGACGACGATGGCGCCCCCGGTGTACCTGATGATGGACGCCCCGAAACCGCCGAAGCCTCATGAGGGGTGCGACGTATGCGGCGCGCTGGTCGACGAGCGGACCGAAGCGGCCCGAGCCGGCGACTGGTCGAGGGTGGTCGACCTCAACGTTGAGATCGGCCGTCACCGCGCCGGGCTGCACAAGTGACCGGGATCGTTCGGGCCGCTTACCGGTACGTCCTTCACAAGATCACGGAGCATCCGGACACCGAAGTCACCTTCGAGGCTGAGTGCCTGTGGTGCGACTGGAAGTCGACACCAGCGACCGATCCGGAGCCCGTCGACGTCGAGTGCATCAGTCATACCGGCGGAGCGGACACAAGTCGTTCCGGAGGCTGTGTACGTCGTTCGCTATGGTCGTCCGGGCGGACTGGGAAGCCTGAGTTCGGGGCCGATGCACGACCGGGTGTCCTCTGCATGGAGAGTTCCCGGGAGTGCCCATGCATCGAGCCCCGCTTGTGAATGGGCGGGGCTCGATGGGTTTCAGTCGGTTGGCAGGAGCAGGGTGCGAGCGCCCCGCAGACGTAGGCGGTTTCGCCAGAGTGCGCGCCCTTCGTGTCCGCGACGAACGCCGACCAACTGTGCGTACTGAAGCTGACCACGGGGGCGGGCTGCTTGCTGTCTCGCACCGGAACGAAACCGGTGTCGGTGCCTGCGATTTCCACGCGGGCTGATTGCTGTAGCTGGACTTGAACCACGTCAGTCCGGTCGAATCCGCAGGCGAACATCCTGGGCTACTGCACCGGCCGGGGCCGCCCGGAGTCCCGGTTCGACGCGGCCGAGGTCTTTGCCCCTGCGCCAAACCGTGGACGCGGGCGCGCTGTTCGCCGTCGACACGGACGCGCACGCCCCCGGCCGGCTCGGCTGGCAGATCCACGTCAGCGCCCGCGCCGAGGAGTGCGGTGTCCCGGCGGAGCGGGTCGTCACGGCGTGGACGGCGGACGAACTGCCGGGTTGGACCCGCGAGGGGCGGGCTCCTGCCGGTGCGCGGGCGGGGTCTTGAGCCGCCGTCAATCGGACAGCCCGTGTTCGGTCCCCTACCTCACAGAGAAGGGGTCGCCTTTCACCGCTTCCAGGAACGCAGCCCAGGCATCCGAGGCGTGGAGCTGAGTTCCGCAACCGAAGTTCTTGCTGTCCCGAACGGCGCGGCCGCCGTTGGCGAGGGGAGCAACTTCCACACAGTCCCCCTGCTGATCCGAATAGGACGACTTGGAGAAAGTTCCGACAATCTCAGGTGCCACGATTACTCTCTTCTTTCAATTTCGCTGTTGGTTGTTGATGAGTTGCCTGATGTGCTTCGTACTCGCCTCCGGGGACATGGCTGCCGAGCGTAGCTGATCGAAGACGTTGACATAAACGGAAAGATCTTCCACCGACTCGACTACCGTCGTGTTCGCGACATTTCGCACGGTTACCGCCTCGACGTTCGGCTCGACCCCGAACGAGAAGGCGACGAACGCGCCGGACATGCCCGCTGCCATGCTTGCCGACTCGGGCAGTATCTGAACGGTGACGTTCTGCCGCTGACCTGCTTCGATGAGTCTCATCCACTGCGCTTCGCAATACTTTGGGGCGTCCGCCAGCGCTGTGATGGCGGGCTCCCAAATGATGGCGGTGAAGTGTGTCCCGCCCCCTTCGATCCGCCTCTGTCGCTCCTGGCGCACCTTGACGAGCTGCCTGATTCTTTCAGGGGCAATAAATGTTGGCCCAGATGCGATGACAGCCTCTGCGTATTCCGGGGTCTGCAAGAGGCCAGGAATGAGGGCTGGCTCCCAGGAGCGAATGTAAGTCGAATCGTTTTCAAGCGTGATGTGATCCGCATAGTCCGGCCGGACCGTGTCCTGATAGTCGAGCCACCAGCCGCGCTCGTTGCTGGAGCGTGCCCAGCGCTCCAGCCTCGCGCGTTCGTCGGTGTCTTGTAGCCCGTAGCGGTCCATGAGGGTCCGGACCTCCAGGGCTGATGCCGACACGGCTCCGCCCTCAAGGCGACTCACCTTGCTGACCGATTTCATGATCGCCTCAGCGGCGGCGGCTTGATCCAAGCCTGCCGCCTCGCGGTATCGCCTCAACGCCGCCCCGAGCCGTCGGCTCCGAACGGTGGGCCTCCCACCTGCGGGCATGGCCACTCCCCTCTCAATGTCCGCCTCAGTGTGCCGCTTTGGGCCACGCCGGAGCCAGTCCACCTAGGGACGCCGTGCTCGCAAATTTGCGAACGAGTCACTTGCGGTGGTGATTCGAACACCTCTAGCGTGGTTGCGCGACGTTCCGTTCGTCGAGATGCGCAACGCGTGATCGCGAACGGGGCAGCAAAGACCCCCGCGACCGTTGCGGGTCCGGGGGCGTGGCCAACGCTTTGAAGGAGCGTCGACATGCTGAATTCTATCGGTCGAGCATTACGGCGAGTGCTCGCCCTTCTGATCCCTGCGGCGCCACCGCTCGCGCCGACGGTGCACCCCCGTCGAACTGCACCCGTCGCGACGCGCCCTCGGCGCCTCGTAGTCAGCCGTGGTGTCGTGAACGTCAGCCCCCAACTCCGCCCGGCTGAAGGTCCGTTCTCACAGGCGGCGTTCGACCGCTGGGAGCGGGCCGAGAATCGGTGGCGCCGGGAGCGGCGGCGGGCGCTCTGGCTGGCGTTGCACGGCATCGATGTGGGGCCGAGTGTGATTCACGGCGTGGCGGTGCGCTGATGAACAACGCATTGAGGTCCTTGGTGGTGCGGCGCTGGAGCCGGCATCCGCGTTGTGTCGGGCTTGCGCGCGTCGAGTTGTATGCCTCGCTGGAGAGTTGGGGCTTGGAGGCTCTGTGGGATCCGGCCGCCCTCGTCCTCTCTGAGCTGCTGACCAACGCGGGGCGTCATGCCCGCGTCTCGCCCGGTCGTGAGATCGAGACCCGCTTCCAGCCGGTGGGTGGTGGTCTGCGCATCGAGGTGCATGACGGCTCGGAGGTCGCGCCGCAGGAGCGCAAACCGGACGAGGACGCGTGTGAGGGCAGGGGCCTCCTGCTTGTCAGTGCCTTCGCTGACGAATGGGGCTTCGGGGACCGGGGTGGCCCGGGGAAGGTCGTCTGGGCGGAGATCGGACTCAACCGGCGCACGGATGGCGGTGACGGCGATGATGGAGGTGCGTAAGTTCCGTACGTGCGCCATCGTGGTGCGGCGCGGTGACCTGGTGCTGGTTCGGGGGCGGTGGCTTGCCGTGACGGGATCCCGCTTGGACCGGTTGGCGACCGGGGGCGTGGTCGTGGTCGTGAGCTTCGATTCGGGGCGTCCGCTGCGGCTCCCCGTTTTCATGCAGCTGACGGTGTTGCGACGTGCCGGCCGGCTGGCACGGCCAGTCTCTGTTGTTCATGACCGGAGTTGGGTGCTGAGGGTTGACGCGTCCGGTTCCCCGCAGGTCTACGAGGTGGAGTGCGCGTCTTGTCATGACAGGTGCGACGCGTCCAACGATGCGGACGCCACCGAGCGTGATCAGTGGTGCATTCGGCACGTGGGGGAGACGGGACACACCGGCTACCGGGAGATCCGTACTGGACTCCTGCGGGCCGTCGCACATGCCGCCGAGGGGAGGGGCGAGGGGTGAGGACGCGCAACCACCTCGTCCTGGTGCTCCTCGCGTTGGATGCGGGCCGGTGGTGGGCGGCGGACTGGGTCCGTGAGCGCCTGCGGCATGCGGTTGGTGTCGTGGACGAGTGGTGGTTCCGGGCGCGTCAGGCGGCGCTGTGCCGGTTCGAGGAGAGCTGGTCGAGGCAGCCCATGGACGAGATCAACGCGTTGGCGATGGAAGAGATCGAGTGGGTGTTCTTCGTGGCCAGGCATCGCGCCGGCGATGTCCGGCACGACACCTCCTTGAGGTAAGACCCTGGGTGCCGTTCGTCGTTCGCCGTGCGATCGGACAGCGGTACCCGCACTTGGTCCCGATCGCATCTCCGATTCGAGGAGTGATCGGGACCAGGTGCTGTAACACCTCGGCCCGACCTCTCCGCCCTGGCAAGCCGTGCTCCTCGTTCCTCGTCCGCTCTACCGCCTCGGCCCAGGCGGGTCCGTACTGGAACAAGGGTGCCAACTGCAACGCATCGATCCGGGCGACCGTTACGTCCCACCCGCGCAGGTGAGCCGGGACTCAGGCGTCACCGGGCACCCCGGCCCCGCCCTGCCCCGGGCTGAGCCCCTCCACCGCGAGGTGGAAGAGGCGGTCGGCCTGGGTGGCGGGGTCCTTGTGGTGCTCGGTGGCCAGGGCGATGCCGACGGAGAGAGTCAGCAGGTCGTGAAAGGTGATGTGCGGTGCGACCGCCTTGTCGCGAATGGCCCGCTGGAGCAGGGGAGTTCCGGCGGCTTCGATTCTGCTGCCGCAGCTGCTCGGGGAGGGCTCTTCGATGGGGGGCTCGTAGCTGAGGATATGGGCGAACCCGCGGGCTGAGACGGCGTACTGGACGAAGGCGTGGAGCCACTCCAGGAGCGCGGTGCGGCTGTTCCCGGTCGTGTGCAGGCGGTGGGCTCGCTCGCACAGGGTCTCGATGCGCTCCTGGAAGACGGCTTCGAGGAGGGCGCGGCGGGTGGGGAAGTGGCGGCGCACGGTCGCCGAACCGACTCCTGCGATGCGGGCGATCTGCTCCTGGGACGCTTCGGCGCCGCGCGCGGCGACCTCGGCCTCGGCGACGGTGAGGATGCGCTGATAGTTGCGTCGAGCATCCGAACGCTGACCGGTCATGATCTCCCCATTGCTAAACGGCGGGCCCCGCCATATCTTAGCGGCAGGTAAAACGGCGGGCCCCGCCGTTTTGCTCTCCCGTCCGCGAGGAGCAGCGATCATGCCCAGCAGCAGCGATATCGTCCTGGTCACCGGCGCCACCGGCCGGCAAGGCGGGGCCACGGCTCGCGCACTTCTGGCCGCCGAGGTGCCCGTACGTGCGCTCGTACGTGATCCGGGGTCGAAGCCCGCCCGGACGATCGAGGCGCTGGGTGCCGAGCTGGTGCGGGCGGATCTTTCCGACCGGGCCTCCCTCGGCCCGGCGGTCGAGGGGGTCCGCGCGGTGTTCTCGGTGCTGATGCCGCCCATGGACGAGACCGGCGTGGACTTCGCGGGCGAACTCGCCCAGGCCACCAACCTGGTGGACGCGGCGAAGGCCGGAGGAGTGCGGCAGTTCGTACAGTCCTCGACCAGTGGAGTCGGTGAGCACACCCGGGTCGCAGGCTGGGCCGAGGGCCGTTGGGCGGCCATGGCGGACTACTTCCACACCAAGCAGGCGATCATGGAGGCGGTGCGTGGTGCGGGCTTTGACCGCTGGACGGTGATCAAGCCCGCCTTCTTCATGGAGAACCTGCCCATGCTGGCGCCCAAGGGGCCCCGCGGCGGACTGCTGACGGTACTGAAGCCCGACACCGAACTGGCTCTCGTGGCCGTGCGGGACATCGGCACGGCCGCGGCGCACGCCCTTCGGGACCCTGACCGGTTCCACCGGGTGGAGCTGGAACTGGCCGGCGACCTGCGCACGATGGAGCAGATCGCGCAGACCCTGTCCGCCGCCTGGAGCGTGCCCGTGACTGCACCCTCCATGACTGTGGAGGAGGCTCTTGGCGCGGGCATGCCGGCGTGGGGAGCCGGACACGAGTGGAACAACGTGGTCCTTCAGCCCGCCCGGCCCGCATTCGCCCGGGAGTTGGGCATTCCGCTCACCACCTTCGCCGCGTGGGCGGATGAGCAGCTGACGCCCGTGTCCGGTTAGACGTGTCCGGTGTGGTGCTCTTCGGTGGCGCCGGCCCGTGGTCGTGGTCGGGGTGTTCAGTGATTGAGCTCCGCCAGCACCCGCAACGTATGCGGGTCCGGCGCGGTCACCAGGAGGTCGGTCACCGGGCCCTTGCGCCACAACTCCAGGCGTTCCGCGATCCGTTCCCTCGGCCCGACGAGCGAGATCTCATCGGCGAACGCATCCGGCACGGCCAGGACCGCCTCTTCCTTGCGGCCCTCCAGGAACAGCTGCTGGATCCGCCGCGCCTCTTCCTCGTACCCCATCCGTGCCATCAGGTCCGCATGGAAGTTGCGGGCCGCCGTGCCCATGCCGCCGATGTAGAAGCCGAGCATCGCCTTCACCGGCAGCAGCCCCTGGGCGACATCGTCACAGACCTGCGCACGGGCCATCGGCGCGATCATGAACCCCTCGGGGAGGCCGCTCAGCGAGGCCTCGTACACATCGGTGCGCAGCGGCGACCAGTACAGCGGCAGCCAGCCGTCCGCGATCCGGGTGGTCTGGGCGATGTTCTTCGGTCCCTCGGCGCCCAGCAGCAACGGGAGCCCGGCGCGCAGCGGATGCGTGATCGGCTTCAGGGGCTTGCCGAGACCGGTGGCGTCCGGGCCGTTGTACGGGTGGGAGTGGAACCGCCCGTCCAGCTCCACGGGTGCCTCTCGGCGCAGCACCTGGCGTACCACGTCGACGTACTCGCGGGTCGCGGTGAGCGGGCTGCGGGGGAACGGGCGGCCGTACCAGCCCTCCACGACCTGCGGGCCGGAGAGCCCGAGGCCGAGCATCATCCGGCCGCCGGAGAGGTGGTCCAGGGTGAGGGCGTGCATCGCGGTCGCGGTCGGGGTGCGGGCCGCCATCTGTGCGATGGCGGTGCCCAGCCGGATACGGGAGGTGTGGGCGGCGATCCAGGTCAGCGGGGTGAAGGCGTCCGAACCCCAGGCCTCCGCCGTCCACACCGACGCATAGCCCAGCTCCTCCGCCTCGCGGGCGAGGTCCAGATGGTCCGGGTTCGGGCCGCGGCCCCAGTATCCGAGAGCGAGTCCGAGCCGCATTCCGCTGCCTCCCACTGTCTCTGACGATGCATCAGATATAGCCGGAGGGTACGACAGCGGCCCCCCGCCCGGAAGGGGCGGGGGGCCGCTGTCGTCGCTGCTTGCGCCGCTGGGTCAGCCGCGCTGGATGCCCGTGGTGTCCTGGAGCACACCACGACGGCCGTCCTGCGTCTGGGCGATGAGGCCCGGACCGCTCTGCTCGACCGCGAGATACCAGGTGCCCGGTGCCAGTTCGGCGATCGGGGCCGGCGAACCGTCCTCGCCGTACAGCGGACGGGCCACCGGCACCGCGAACCAGAACGGGGTGAAGTCACCGGCGGGCGCGGCCTGCTGGGCAGGCGCCTGACCCTGCTGCGGGTCGGGCTGGCCGGGCTGCGGCTGACCGCCGTACGACGGCGCCTGGCCCTGGGGCTGCGGCTGACCGGCGTAGGGCGGCTGCTGCTGGCCACCCGGGTACCCGTAGCCCTGGCCCGGCTGGCCACCGTACGGCGGCTGCACGGCCTGCGGCTTCGGGGCGCCCGCCAGCGGGGCCTTGAGAGCCGGGAGCATCGGGGAGGCGACCGCACCGGCGGCCAGCGCCAGCGAGGCGATCAGGCCGAGGATCAGGCCGGCACCGGCGTCGATCTGGCCCAGGTCGATGATGGTCCAGAACAGGTTCCACGCGGTGAACACCGTGGCGGCCACGCCGAATGCGGCGAGGTCGAGGCCGAGGACCTTGCGCGGCTGGGGCTGCGAGCGGGACAGCACGATCAGTGCGGCACCGACCACACCGACCATGTAGACGCCGATCGCGTTGCCCAGGGAATCCCAGGAGTTCGGCGCGTCGACAGTGGTGCTTCCGTAGTCGAAGTAGTCCAGGAAAGAGGCGATGAACAGCACGACCGCTGCTCCGATCACCACGCCATCGCCTCGAGTGAGGGAGCGGATATTCACGTGAAGGTCCTTAGTCGGTCGTCTCGTCGGGGCGGTCGTCGCTGCCACCGGTACGGCGGGTACGGCGCGAAGCTCGGGAGCGGCCCCCCATCGTACGGATGAATCTATCGTCTGCCCGGGCGGGTTGCGTCCCTGCCCGGTCCTTGGGCAGGCATCCTCCCGAATTCATCGCAGAACCACCCCTTAACTACCCCTTGAGGTAGCTGCTGATGCCGTCCGCGATGCCCTGGGCCGCCTTCTGACGCCAGCCCGCGCTGGTAAGCAGGGCGGCATCCTCAGGATCACGCATATTGCCGCATTCGATGAAGACTTTGGGCACGGTCGACAGATTCAGTCCGCCGAGATCCTTGCGGGTGTCCAAACCGGTATTGCCGCCGATGTAATTGGAAGGCGCACTTCCGGTAGCGCGCACGAAGAGTCCGGCGATCCGGGTGCCCAGATCACGCGAAGGGCCCACGATCTTCGAGGTGTCCGCGCCACCGCCGCGCACCGATGCGGGAAGAATCACATGGAAGCCGCGGTTCCCCGCCGCCGAACCGTCCGCGTGCACCGAGACGACCGCGTCCGCCTTCGCTTTGTTGCCGATCCGGGCCCGCTCGTCGACGCAGGGCCCGAACGCCCGGTCACCGTCGTACGTCAGGATCACCTTCGCCCCCTGTGCCCGGAGCAGGGCCCGCAGCCGGTGCGAGACGTCGAGCGTGAACCGGGCCTCCGCGTAACCGGAGTTGGTCGAGGTGCCGGTGGTGTCGCACTCCTTGTGCGTGGTCCCGATGTCCACCTGGCGGTTGATCTCGGCGGTGTGCAGGTGGTTGTCCGGGTTGTGGCCCGGGTCGATGACGACCGTCTTCCCGGACAGCGGCCCGGACGGGAGGTCCGGAGCGGGCGGCGAGGGCGTGGCGGGCTTCTTCGACGGGGAAGGGCTCGTCCGCACCGGTGACGGCGTCGCCGTGGCGGCCGGAGCGGACGCCGGGGACGGAGCGGCTTCGCCGCCCTTCCCGGGCTGCGCCTGCACGGCGCCGCCGTCACCGCCGCAGCCGGACACGCCCAGACACAGCACGGTCAGCGCTGCCGCGGCGGACAGCTTGCGGCGGCGGGGGGTGGGGGGAACGCTCTCGTCGTGACGCACCCGGCGATGCTATCCGGGAGCCCGCACGCTGTCCGGGCCGATCAGATCCCCGGTGCCGTACGCCGCAGCACGCGCAGCGAATCCGTGACGGAGATCTCGGTGAACGCCCCCGAAGCCAGCGCCCGCAGATAGACCCGGTACGGGGCCTGGCCGCCGTGTGCCGGGTCCGGGAACACGTCGTGGATCACCAGCAGCCCGCCCTCGGCGACATGCGGCGCCCAGCCCTCGTAGTCGCCGTTCGCGTGCTCGTCGGTGTGACCGCCGTCGATGAAGACGAGTCCGAGCCGCCCGCCCCAGACGGCCGCCACCTGCGGCGACCGCCCCACGAGCGCCACCACGTGCTCCTCCAGACCTGCGGCGTGCAGCGTCCGGCGGAACGTGGGCAGGGTGTCCATCCGCCCCACCTCGGGGTCCACCACCGTCGGGTCGTGGTACTCCCAGCCGGGCTGCTGCTCCTCGCTGCCCCGGTGGTGGTCGACGGTGAGCGCCGTGACACCGGCCGCGCGCGCCGCGTCGGCGAGCAGGATGGTGGAGCGCCCGCAGTACGTGCCCACTTCGAGGAGCGGCAGTCCGAGCGCGGCCGCCTCGGCGGCGGCGGCGTACAGCGCGAGTCCCTCGACCACCGGCATGAAGCCCTTGGCGGCCTGGAACGCGGCGAGAATCTCCGGCTTGGGCTCGGCGGCCACGGGGTTCCTCCTGGTGGGGCGGGATGTGCAGCGGGCAGTTCGACGGCGCCCCATCGTGCCGCACGCGGGGGCCGGGGGCGCGCGCGGGGGGTGCGACGCCCGCCCGCACCCCCCGCGGCCGGTGTCTCAGCCCTTGAAGGCCAGCGAGGCGGTACGGGACGCGTTCCCGTACGCGTCGACGGCCACGACCTCTGCCCGGTAGCGGTGGCCCGCCACCGCGCCCGTGACCGGGATGTCCAGGACGTTGGGTCGCGGCAGGAAGTAGTAGTCGGACAGCACCTTGGACGAGACGGCCTTCGCGCCGGTCGTCGTGTCCGTGATGTCGACCCGGTAGTGGTGGACCATCTGATCGTCGGTGGCCTGGGCCACCCGCAGCGCCGTGCCACCTGTGGTGGCCGTTACCGCCTTCAGCGGCTCGCGGGCGGTGAACGTCGGCGCCACCGTGTTCCGCTGCGCGGCCGTGTAGCGGAAGTTGTCCCTGATCTGCTGGTTCGTCGAGCCCTTCAGTCGTACGGTCCAGCCCGGACCGCTCAGCGTGCCGGCGCTGGCGTACGGCGGCTGCCAGCTCGCCGACCACTGGCCGCCCGTGTAGATGTCGTGCCGGTCGGCCGCCATGTTGATCCGGTCGATCTCGGTGCGGTCCTGGTAGACCTCGACGAAGAGCGCCTGCGCGGTGGGCGACTCGAAGCGGTCGGCGAGGCCGTTCTCCGTCACCATCCGGTACCCGTGGTCGACCTCCACGTACGACATCGAACCGTCGTTGACGGAGGTGAAGTCGCCCTGGTACATCGACCGGTCGTCGTTGATGTTGAGGTGCGAGTGACCGGAGAAGAGGATCGCCTGCGGGAAGGCGCTCAGGTCCTCGGCCAACTTCGGGTTGGACGCCTGCTGGCCGTCCATCGTGGTGCCGGTCGTGGGCCGGTGGCCCTGGACGAGCACCGGCTTGTTCGCGTTCGCCGGACCGGCGGTGAGCGCCGCCAGCCGGCTCTTCAGCCAGGTGCGCTGCGCGGTGTCGTTGTTGTACGTCTCGGTGTTCACCGTGAGCAGGTGGACACCCTTGACGTCGGACTCGTAGTAGCCGCCGCCCGAGTCGGGGAACCAGGCCTTCGGGTAGCCGGCGCGGATCGCGGCGAGGCTGTCGTCGTGGTTGCCGTTGGACATCAGGACCTGGGTGCCGGTCATGCCCTTGCGCTCCAGGTTGGCCCGGAAGATGTCCGACACGATGCGGTGGTCGGGGCCCTTGCCGTCACCGTTGTCGTTGATCATGTCGCCGTTCGACAGGATCGCGTCCGGGTGCGGGAAGACCGAGCCGATGGTGTCGAAGAAGCTCTCGTACTTCTTGTCGTTGTGCTCGTGGTCACCGACATGGACGTCCGACATGACGACGAAGCGGGCGAGGGGCTTCTCCTTCGTCTTGATCAGATAGCCGTACGCCATGGGCACACTGGTCTGCTTGCCGTGGAAGGCGACGGCCGTGACGTTGGTGTCCTCGGTGATCCTGAGCGGCCGGCCGGGGGAGTAGACGCGGCTCTCGCGGGTCGGGGTGGTGCCGTCCAGCGTGTAGCGGACGGTGGTGCCGTGCTCGGCGCGGAACTTCAGGGTCACGGCGTGGTCGTACCGTCCGCCGGGGACGCTGACGCCGGGTGCGGCCGGCGGGGCCGAGGGCTGCGGCTGGGCGTGGGCGACGGCCGGGGCGGCGAGGGCCGCGCAGGAGGCGGCGATCACGAGCGGAGTGAGTCTCACGGGGGTCCTTGTCTGCGAAGTGCCTTGATAACGGACCGGTAACCGGTCTGAACCATCGACGGTAGGCAGTGCGGACCAGGCGCAGGGGCGACCCGGCTGACTTTCCGGTGAAGTGCCCGTGAATGTCCGTGGGGCGGCGGCCCGGGACGCCGTACGCCCCCGCCGGACGAACCGGCGGGGGCGTACGGGAGGGGTGAGCCCGGGTCGGGGCGGGCCCCCGGCAGAGCCGTGACGGAGGTGTCAGCAGCTCTGCCAGAGTCGGGTCATGACGCGGACGCCGAAGCGCAGTCCCTCCAGCGGGACACGCTCGTCCACGCCGTGGAACAGCCGGCCGTAGTCCAGGTCGTGCGGGAGCTTCAGGCCCTTGAAGCCGAAGCAGCGGATGCCCAGGTGGGTGAACGCCTTGGCGTCCGTGCCGCCGGGGTTGCAGTACGGCACCGGGTGGCCGTCCGGGTCCTCGGCGCGCACCGCGTCGCACATCGCGTCGACGAGCGGGCCGTCGAACGTCGTCTCCATCGCGATGTCGTGGTTGACCCACTCGCGGGTGACCGAGGGCAGGAGCAGCTTGTCGATCGTGTCGATCAGCTCCTGCTCGTGACCGGGCAGGAAACGGCCGTCGACGCGGGCGGTCGCCTTCCCGGGGATCACGTTGGTCTGGTAGCCGGCGTTGAACATGGTGGGGTTCGCCGAGTTGCGGAGCACCACCTGCATGAAGTCGGAGACCGGGCCCAGCTTCGCGAGGCTGCCCTCGATGTCGTTCTCGTCGAACTCGACACCGTAGAGCCGGGCGGCCTCTTCGAGCAGTGCGCGGACCGGTTCGATCAGCCGGATCGGGAAGGTCTCGCGGCCGATCCGGGTCAGTGACTCGGCGAGGTCGGTGACCGCGTTCTCGTCGTTGGGGGACGAGCCGTGGCCGGCCCGGCCGGTCGCGGTGAGCTCCATCCAGGCCATGCCGCGCTGGGCGTTCTCGATCGGGTAGAGGCGCCGCGTGTCGTCGAGGGCGAAGGAGAACCCGCCGCCCTCCCCGATGGCCTCGGTGACCCCGGCGAACAGCTCCGGGCGGTGCTCGACCAGCCAGTGGGCGCCGAACTTGCCGCCCGCCTCCTCGTCGGCGAGGAAGGCCAGGACGAGGTCCCGGGAGGGCTGCGTACTGGTGCGGGCGAAGTGGCGGGCGGTGGCCAGCATGACGGCCACCGTGTCCTTCATGTCGATCGCGCCGCGGCCCCACAGGTAGCCGTCCCGGATCTCGCCGGAGAACGGCGGCACCTGCCACTCGGAGGCGTCGGCGGGCACCACGTCCAGGTGGCCGTGGACCATCAGGGCGCCGCGCTCGGGATCGCGGCCCGCGATCCGGGCGATGACGCTGGCCCGGCCCGGGGCGGACTCGATGAGCTCGGAGGCGATGCCCACCTCGGCGAGGCGGCCCACCACCCACTCGGCGCTCGCGCGCTCGGTGCTCGTGGGGTTGGAGGTGTCGAAGCGGATCAGTTCGGCGCAGAGGTCCACGACCTCGGCCTGGGCCTCGTCGGAGGCCGGGACCAGGGGTGCGGCGGGGCCGGGGGTGGTGCTCATGCTGCTCCCACGGAGGTGGTGGTGCGGGCGGCGGGGGCGGCGTCGCCCTCGTCGTCGTCCAGGGTGGAGGTGCCGTACGGCCGCACCCAGCCCAGCAGGCCGAGGACGCTGTACAGGACGAAGGCGGTGGCCAGCGAGTTCAGGGCCGGGATGCCGCCGTCGTAGAACTTGCCGACGCAGAACGCCGCGATCCAGATGGCGATCGACATCGGGACCCAGGTCGGCGAGGACTTCGGCAGCGTCTCGGACTCCCGGGTGTCGTCCAGCGGCTTGCGCATCTTCTTTACGACCCAGTACTCGGCCACGATGATGCCGCCGATCGGCGGGATGGCGACGCCGAGGATCGTCAGGAACTCGGTGAAGTGGGTCATGATCCCGACCGCGGACAGGACCGTGCCCGCGATGCCGAGGGCGATCGTGACCGCGCCGCGGTGGACGCGCTTGCCGAAGACGACCTGGAAGAAGTTGACGACGCCGAGCGAGGAGCCGTACAGGTTCCAGTCGTTGATCTTCGCCGTGGACATCAGGACCACGATGACGCCGAAGGCGCCGGAGGTGGAGAGCACGATGTGCGAGACCTCGTTGCTCTTGACCAGGTGGCCCAGGAGCACGCCGGTCATGCCGACGATGTACTCGGAGAGGATCATCGAGGAAGCGCTCTGCAGGAAGACGTGCGAGCCCTTCTTGTTGTAGCGGGTCATCTCCGGGGAGACGATCGCGCCCGTCATGTAGCCGCCCGCGATGGCGGTGGCGGCGACGGCGAGAGGAATCGTTTCGCCGGGCGGCGGCGAGTGGATCAGGTCGCTGAAGGAGTGGTCGTTCAGCGTGGTGATGACGGACCAGGCGACCATCGCGAAGAAGAGCGGGGTGACGATCTTCGCGAAGTTCGCCATGTACTTGAAGCCGAAGATCACCAGGGCGGTGATGGCGATCCCGGCGAACACGCACCACATCCAGGCCGGTCCGCCGACCAGCGCCGAGACGCTGTTGCCGAAGATCGTGTTCTGGACGCCGAACCAGCCGACCAGGCTGACCGCGATGACGAAGCTGACCAGCGCGGAGCCGTTGCGGCCGAAGCCCACCCAGCGGGTCAGCATCGGGGTGGCGAGACCCTCGCGCATCCCGGCCAGGCCGATCGCGAAGATCACGACCTCCAGGATCACCGCGCCGAGCGTGAAGGCGAGGAAGGCGTCGCCGAAGGTCATGCCGACGCCGATGGTGGCGCCGAGCGTGAACTGGGAGATCGAACCGGACTGGGCCAGCCACTGGAGCAGCATCGACCAGAAACCGAACCGCTTGTCGCGCGGGACGCGCGAGAGCGAGTAGTCGTCGCTGCCGATGCTCTTGGCCTCGGGGGCCACGGCGCCGGCCTGCGGGGACGCTGCCATCAGGACTCCTGGGGTGTGCGGCCGAAGGTCTGCAGGTGAGCCAGCGACCCGTAGCGGTTGACGAGGTTGTCGAACTCCACCGCGTCGTGGAAGTCCAGGTGGTCGCCGCCGTAGGCCTTGGCGACCTCCACGGCGTAGCGGGCGGCGGACGCGATGTCGCTCTCGTGACTCGCGCCGGTGCCGCAGCCCGGCACCGCGGCGGCCGACGTGATGGCCAGGCCGACGACGGGAGCGGCCGTCGCGGTGGAGGGCTGAAGGATCGAATTGATGTGGTGTGCCCCATTACCGTACGGGGTGATGTCCTGGGTGGTCACGGGGTACGTGACCAACGGCTCACCGGTCACCACGGCCAGCAGCTCACCGAGCTGCTCGCTGACCCGGAGCACCCAGCCCTCCTTGACGGTGGGCGAAAGGGCGAGGCCCTTGTGGTTGATGATCCGGTTGCCCTTGGTGGTGTCGATGGAGAGCACGGCCTCCATCTCGCCTGTCACCTCGTGCCGGTTCATGGTGGCGATGTCCACGGGCGAGCCCATGAACGGCACCGGGTCGTGCGGCTCGGTCGGCGCGTTGGGGCAGATGTGGGTGGCGACGATCACATCGCCGGGCAGCACATCGCCGCGGCGGCGCATGTCGAGCAGCTTCGCGGCGGTGGCCACGGCCGAGGCCGCGCCGTCGGCGTCGGAGACCAGTCCGGTCACCTCGGGCCGGGCGCCGATGCCGCCGAGCCGTCCGACGACGCCCAGCGTGCGGGCGTCGCCCCCGGCCGTGCGTCCCCGGGAGCCGGGGATGCGGACCATCACGAAGTCCGTCGAGCCCTGCTCGCCGGCGACCGTGGTGACCTCCGCGGACGAGCCCTCGGCCCCCGCTACGGAGTCGAGGTACTCGACGACCGTCTTGCCATTCACCTGGGGATCGTCGAGGAGATCGACGACGTCCAGTACGTACTTCAACATGGGGGGCCTTTCTCGCGCATCCATCACACCCGTCCGGCACCCGGCAGGGAGTGGGGTGCCGGACGGGGTGCTGAGAGCAGATTCGGGATCGGATAGCGTTGAGCGCAACCATTTCCCGTTATTTGCAACTCAGGTCTGAATGGTGAGATCAGGATGACGGACTTCGATCTTGACCGGCGCACCCCCGCCGGAGCCCTGCAAACCGTCGACCGGGCGCTCCTCGTGCTGCTCGCGTTCGAGCGGACCCGACCCGACTGGGGCGTCACCGAGGTCGCGGAGGAGTTCGGCTGGGACACCTCGGTGGCCCAGCGGCTGCTCGCCACCCTCGCGGGGCGCGGCTTCCTGGTCTCCGACCCGGCCACCCGCCGCTACCGCATCGGCCCCGCCGTGCTGCGCCTGGGCAGGCTCTGGGAGCGCTCCGGATCGCTGGAGCTGCTGGCCGGACCGGTCCTGGAGGAGCTGCGCCGGGTCACCGGCGACACCGTGCTGTTCTGTCTGCCGGACAGCTTCCACATGCGGTGCGTGGCCGCCGAGGAGGGCGAGACCGGGCCGCTGCGCTACTACCCGCTGGTCGGCGAGCTCTACCCGGCGCACGCCGGGGCGACCAGCAAGTCGTTCTACGCCTACCTGCCGGACGAGCAGCGCCACCGGCTCTTCCGGGGGCGTCCGATGGCCCGGTTCACCGACCGGACCGTCACCGATCCGGACCTGCTGGAGCAGGAGCTCCTGAAGGTCCGCGCCCAGGGGTACGCCTGGACGGTCGGCGAGTACGACACCGGCATCGCGACCGTCGCCGTGCCGGTCTTCCTCGGACGCGAACCGTACGGAAGCCTCAGCCTGGGTGGCGCGAAGGAACGGTTCGAGGGGGCGCCGGAGAACCGGCTCGAACCGCTCCGCCAGGCCGCCGAACTACTGGAGAGGCGTCTCACCCACCCGCCGCAGCGCCCGAAGCCCAAGGCCCGCCGCACCCGGGCCACCTGACCCGGGAACACCCGCCTCGCACCCGCATGAACCGACCCGAAGAGAACCCCAAGAGGAACCCCGTGAATCTGCTCCTGCTCTCCAACTCCACCCAGCACGGCTGCGGTTACCTGGAACACGCCCTCGACACGGTCGCCGCGTTCCTGCCCTCCGGCGCCCGGCTGGCCTTCGTGCCCTACGCGCTCGCCGACTACACCACGTACACCACGCGCGTCCGCGACGCCCTGGAACCGGCCGGGATCAGCGTCCGCGGGGTCCATGAGAACGCCGACCCCGGCGCCGAACTCGCCGCGTCCGACGCCGTGTTCATCGGCGGCGGCAACTCCTTCCGGCTGCTGAGCGCGCTCTACCGGACCGGTCTGCGCGACGCCGTCACCGAGGCGGTGCGCGAAGGGCTCCCGTACATGGGGGCCAGTGCGGGGACGAACATGGCGGCGCCCACCCTCCGTACGACCAACGACATGCCCATCGTGCAGCCGCCGTCCTTCGAGACGCTCGGCCTCGTCCCGTTCCAGATCAACCCGCACTACCTGGACCCGGACCCAGACAGCACCCACAAGGGCGAGACCCGTGAGGAGCGGCTCACCGAGTTCCTGGAGGAGAACGACGTGCCGGTGCTCGGTCTGCGCGAGGGTTCATGGCTGCGGGTCAACGGGCGCCAGGCCCGGGTCCAGGGCGCCCGCCCCGCCCGGCTGTTCACCCGCGGCGCGCAGCCGCAGGAACTTCCGGTGGGGACGGACGTCTCTCATCTGCTCACGACCGTGTCGCGGTTCGACGTTCCGGTGCGCTGAGCGTCAGCACCAGATCGGTCTCGGTCCGCGGCCCGTGCGCCGGGTGCGAAGCGGGGCGGGCCCGGGGCGCGTATCCGGCGGCCGACCCGGCCAGGACGAAGCTGCCGCTGCCGGGGGCGGCGAGCGCATAGCGGCCCTCCGCGTCCGTGGTGGTGAGCCCGGCCTGCCGGCCGCTCCGGTCGATGAGGGTCACATTGGCGCCGGCCACCGGCGTCCCGTCCGCCTCCAGCACCCGGCCGTGGAAGCCGTCGGAGCCCGCGAAGGGGTGCGGGACGGCGGGGAGCGGCCGGCCGGCCTCTCGCGCGGCGGCGTCGCCCGCGCTGCTCGCCAGCAGCACCGGTGCGGCGGCCTTCCGCTGCGACGGCAGGAACGCCGCCAGTACGAGGCCGACGAGCACCGCACCCGTAGCGATCATGAACGAGGTCCGGAACCCCTCCATGCTGGGCACCGAGACCGGCCCCATCTGCACCGAGGTGTTCGCCAGCACCATGCCGATGACCGCGCTCGACACCGAGGTGCCGATCGAGCGCATCAGGGTGTTCAGACCGTTGGCCGCGCCCGTCTCGGAGGCGTCGACGGCTCCGATGATCAGCGCGGGCAGCGAGGAGTACGCGAGTCCGATGCCGGCCCCGAGCAGTACCGCGATCACGATGGTCTGCCAGGCGGCGCTCATCAGGCCGAGCCCGGCCCCGTAACCGATCGCGATGACCAGCATGCCGAGCATCAGGGTCGTCTTGGGGCCGTACCGGGCGGAGATCCGGGCGTACACCGGGGCGACGAACATCATCGTCAGGCCGAGCGGGGCCACGCACAGGCCGGCGACCACCATGGACTGGCCGAGTCCGTAACCCGTGGACGTCGGCAGCTGGAGCAGCTGCGGAAGGACCAGCGAGACGGCGTAGAAGGCGACCCCGACCATGATCGAGGCGAGGTTGGTGAGCAGCACCTCGCGCCGGGCCGTGGTCCGCAGATCGACCAGAGGCGCGTCGCTCCGCAGCTCGAAGACGCCCCAGAGGACGAGGACCACCAGGGCGGCGGCTATCAGGCCGAGTGTGGTGCCCGAGGTCCAGCCCCAGTCGCTGCCCTTGGTGATCGGCAGCAGCAGGAGGACCAGGCCGAGGGAGAGGCCGAGCGCGCCCGTGACGTCGAACCGTCCGGGAGCGCGCAGCGAGGTCTCCGGCACCGCGAGCACGGTCAGCCCCATGGCGAGCACGCCGAGACCGGCCGAGCCGAAGAAGAGGGTGTGCCAGTCGGCGTGCTGGGCGACCAGGGCGGCGACGGGCAGCGCGAGTCCGCCGCCCACTCCGATCGAGGAGCTCATCAGGGCCATCGCGGAGCCGAGCTTCTCGCGCGGCAGCTCGTCGCGCATGATCCCGATGCCCAGGGGGATCGCGCCCATGGCGAAGCCCTGGAGCGCCCGGCCCACGATCATGATCACGAGGTCGTCGGTGAACGCGCAGATCAGCGAGCCGACCACCATCACGGCGAGGCTGGCCAGCAGCATCCGCCGCTTGCCGTTGAGGTCCCCGAGCCGCCCCATGATCGGGGTGGCGACGGCGCCGGCGAGCAGGGTGGCGGTCATCACCCAGGTCGCGTTGGACGGGTCGGTGTGCAGAAGGGCGGGCAGGTCCTTGATGACGGGGACGAGCAGGGTCTGCATCACCGCGACGGTGATGCCCGCGAAGGCGAGCACGGGGACGATCCCGCGGCCTGTCTTCGATGTCCGCGGATCAGGAAGCTCCGCGGCGGGCTGTTCATGCGTCGTTCGTGGCATACGTGCGGCCTCCGGGCAGCGGAAAGGGGAGGAGTGGGGCGGGAGTGCGGTTCCTGTGGCGGGCAGCACTGACCGCCAAGTACATGCAGGGTGAAACCTTTCGTACGCCCGAGGTATTCCGGTGAATAGGGCAAGAACAGGTCAAGACGGCCTGCCCGGTTTCCGGGCCGGTCGTAAGTCGACGCTCATCTGACCTTCCGTCAGATTGGAACGTGTTCTACTCTTGCGCCGTTCCAGTGGCTGCGACCGGCGAGGATCCGCATGGGCATCGGAATCACCGAAGAACACAGGGAGCTCGCGCAGGCGGTGCGGGGCTGGCTGGCACGTGCCGTGCCGCCCGGAGAAATCCGCAAACTGCTCGACGCGGACGCCCCCGCCGCACGCCCCGTCGAGCCCAGCGCACGCCCCGCGTACTGGGACGGCCTCGCGGAGCAGGGGCTGCTCGGCATCCATCTGCCCGAGACGTACGGGGGCGGAGGCGGCGATCTCCTCGACCTCGCCGTCGTCCTCGAAGAGGCCGGCCGCGCCGCACTGCCCGGCCCGTACCTGGCGAGCGCACTCGCCTCCGCCGTCCTGCACGCCGCGGGCGCCGGTGAGCTGGTGCACGAGCTGGCGGCCGGGACCCGCATCGGGGCCGTCGCCCTCGCCCCCGGCGGTCTCACCGCCGTCGAGCGCGAGGACGGCCACCTTCTGGACGGCGAGCTGCCGCCGGTGCTCTCCGGTGCCGAGGCCGACCTGCTCCTGCTGCCCGCCGCCTCGGCCACCGGCCTTCGCTGGTTCGCCGTCGACACCGCGGCGCAGGGCCTGACCGTGCGCCCGCACCGCAGCGCCGACCCCACCCGGCCCACCGCCGCGGTCCGCGCCGACGGGGTCCTGGTCCCCGCCGGACGGACCCTGCGCACCGACTCCGGCCTCGTCCGCGACCTCGCCGCCGTCCTGTTCGCCGCCGAGGCCTGCGGCACCGCTGCCCGCTCGCTGGACACCGCCACCGAACACGCCAAGGTCCGCGAACAGTTCGGCCGACCCATCGGACAGTTCCAGGGCGTCAAGCACCTGTGCGCCGACATGCTCGTACGCGTCGAACAGGCCCGCGCCCTGGCCTGGGACGCCGCCCGCGCGGCCGCAGAGCCGGAGGGTGTACGGGGCCTGAGCGCCGCGCTCGCCGCGGGAACCGCCCTGGACGCCGCGTACAGCTGCGCCAAGGACGCCATCCAGATCCTCGGCGGGATCGGCTTCACCTGGGAGCACGACGCCCATCTGTATCTGCGCCGCGCCCTGGTGGCACGGCAGCTGCTCGGGGCGGGCGACGACCACCGGCAGCGGGCCGTCCGGCTGGCCGGGGACGGTGCGCGCCGCGAACTCGCCCTGGAACTCCCGGCCGAGGCGGCGGCCCACCGCACGGCGGCCCGCGAGGCCGTCGCCGCCGCCCGCGGCCTCGACCCGAGGGCCGCCCGCCGCGCCCTCGCCCCCACCGGCTACGCGGCCCCGCATCTGCCCGCGCCCTACGGGCTGGACGCCGGCCCCGTACAACAGCTCTCCGTACAGCAGGAGTTGCGTGAGCAGGGCGTGAAGCTGAGCGACCTGGGAATCGCCACCTGGGTGGTGCCCTCCCTCATCGCGCACGGGACCGCCGCGCAGCAGGACCGCTACCTCCTGCCCACCCTGCGCGGCGAACTCCTGTGGTGCCAGCTGTTCTCCGAACCCGGCGCCGGCTCCGACCTCGCCTCACTGCGCACCCGGGCCGAACGGACCCCCGAGGGCTGGCGGATCAACGGCCAGAAGGTGTGGACGAGCGCCGCCCAGTGGGCCGACCACGGGATCCTGCTCGCCAGGACCGACCCGGACGCCCCCAAGCACAAAGGGCTCGGCTACTTCCTCGTCGACATGAAGAACACCGAGGGCATCGACATCCGCCCGCTGAAGGAGATCACCGGCGAATCCCTCTTCAACGAGGTGTACTTCGACGACGTCCTGCTGCCCCACGACGCCCTCGTCGGCGAGGCCGGCGGCGGCTGGCAGGTCGCCCGCAACACCCTGGGCAACGAACGCGTCCACATGGCCGACCAGATGACCTTCGACACCGGCCTGGAAGCCCTGATCGGCCGCGCCGAAGGACTCGACGGCGCCTGCCGGGCCCGGATCGGGGCACTGGCCGCCGAGGCGCACGCGCTGGCCTGCATCACGCTGCGCACCACGCTCCAGCAGGTCTCCGGACTGGAACCGGGCGCGGGAGCCTCCGTACGCAAGCTCGTCCAGACCGCCCACCAGCAGAAGGTCGCCGAACTCGCCCTCGAACTCCTCGGCCCGGACGGCGCGGTGTGCGAAGGGGCGGGGGAGCGGGCGGTGCACGGCTTCCTGATGTCCCGCTGCCTCACCATCGCGGGCGGCACCACGCAGGTTCAGCTCAATGTCGTCGCCGAGCGCATCCTCGGCCTCCCGCGGGACTGAGAGAGGACACGATATGAAGGCGTACATAGTCGGCGTAGGCATGACGAAGTTCGAGAAGCCCGAGAGCCGCGACTGGCAGTACTGGGACATGGTCAGAGAGGCCGGCACCGCCGCGCTCACCGATGCCTCGGTCGCGTACGAGGACATAGAACAGGCCGCCGTCGGCTACTGCTTCCAGGCCTCCACCGCCGGACAGCGCGCCGTCTACGAACTCGGCCTGACCGGGATACCCGTCTACAACGTCAACAACAACTGCGCCACCGGCTCCACCGCCCTGATGATGGCCCGCCAGTTCGTCGAGGGCGGCGGCAGCGACTGCGTCCTCGCGCTCGGCTTCGAGAAGATGGCACGCGGATCGCTCGGCGGCGGCGGGTCCGACGGCGGCGCGGGCGATTTCAAGACGTCCCCGGTGGCCCGGCACTACGGGATCATGGCCGCCGCCCACGGCTTCGAGATGACCCCGCCCACCGCCCAGATCTTCGGCAACGCCGCCCGGGAGCACATGGAGCGCTACGGCACCACCGAGGCGCAGCTCGCCGCCGTCGCCGCCAAGAACCACCGCCACTCGGCGAACAACCCGTACGCCCAGTTCCAGGACCCGTACACGGTCGACGAGGTCCTCGCCGCCAAGCCCATCCACCGCCCGCTGACCCGGCTCCAGTGCTCACCGACCTCCGACGGGGCGGCAGCGGCCGTCGTCGTCTCGGAGCGCTTCGTCGAGCAGCACGGCCTCGGCGACCGGGCCGTCGAGATCGCCGCCCAGGCCATGACGACCGACACCGAGGCCTCCTTCGCCTCCGGCACCTGCATCGACGCGGTCGGCCTGCCCATGTCGCGGGAGGCCGCACGACAGGTGTACGAGACCGCGGGCGTCGGCGCCGACGACCTCGACGTCATCGAGCTCCACGACTGCTTCTCCATCAACGAACTCCTCACCTACGAGGCGCTCGGACTGTGCGGCGAGGGCGAGTCCGGGGCGCTCGTCGAGTCCGGCGCCACCACCTACGGCGGCCGCTGGGTGGTCAATCCGTCCGGCGGGCTGATCTCCAAGGGGCACCCGCTCGGCGCCACCGGAATCGCCCAGGCCGCCGAACTCACCTGGCAGCTCAGGGGCGAGGCCGGGGCCCGCCAGGTGCCGGACGCGCGGACCGGGCTCGCCCACAACATCGGTCTCGGCGGTGCGGCGGTGGTGACACTCCTGCGCCGCTGAGGGCCGGGTGGAGCGCCTCGGTCCTACGCCGCCGGACCGAGGCCGATACGGCCTGGAAACCGATGTACGGGGCACGGGGCGGCTGCGAGTATGACGTTCATGGTTGACGTCTCGACGCCCACACGCCGAAGCAGCGGTACCCGGACCCGTACCTGGGCGGTCGTGCTCGCCGCCTGCACGGGGCAGTTCCTCGTCGTGCTCGACGTGTCCGTCGTCAACGTGGCCCTCCCGTCCATGCGCACCGACCTGGGGCTGAGCGCCGCGGGACTGCAGTGGGTGCTCAACGCGTACGCGATCGCGTTCGCCGGATTCATGCTGCTCGGCGGGCGGGCCGCCGACCTCTACGGCCGCAAGCGGATGTTCCTCGTCGGCCTCGGCCTGTTCACCGCCGCCTCACTGGCCGGCGGACTCGCCCAGGAGGGCTGGCAGTTGCTCGCCGCCCGCGCCGCCCAGGGACTCGGCGCCGCGGTGCTCGCCCCCGCGACCCTCACCCTGCTCACCGCGGCCGTCCCCGAGGGCCCCGCCAGGACCAGGGCCATCGGCACCTGGATGGCCGTCGGCGCGGGCGGCGGCGCGGCCGGCGGACTGGTCGGCGGGGTGCTCACCGACGCCCTGTCCTGGCGGTGGGTCCTGCTCATCAACGTACCCATCGGGGTGCTCGTCCTGGCCGGCGCCGCCCTGTGGCTCGCCGAGGGCCGGGCCGGTGAACGCAGCCGGATCGACCTCCTGGGCGCGCTGCTCGTCACGGCGGGCCTGGCCTCGGTCGCGTACGGCATCGTGCAGACCGAGGAGTCGGGCTGGACCGCGGCCGCGACCCTGCTGCCGCTGTTGGGCGGAGTGGCGCTGCTCGCCCTGTTCGTCCTGGTGGAGGCCCGCACCGCGAAGCCGCTGATGCCGTTGCGGGTGCTGGGAGCGCGGGCGGTGGCGTCGGCGAACGTGGCGATGTTCGTGATCGGCTCGGCCACGTTCTCGATGTGGTACTTCATGACCGTGTACGCGCAGAACGTCCTGGACTACACCGCGCTGGAGGCCGGACTCGCCCTGTTGCCGACCTCGGTGGCCGTCGTGGTCGGCTCCAAGTGCGCGCCGCGGCTGATGGTCCGCACCGGCGCGAAGAACCTGGCGCTGATCGGCACGGCGATGGCCGCCGCGGGCTTCGGCTGGCAGTCCACGATGACGGCCGACGGCGCGTACCTCACCGCGGTCTGTCTGCCCGGCGTGCTGATGATGGCCGGCACCGGCCTCGCGGCCACCCCGCTCGCGACCCTCGCCACCTCGGGCGCGGCCCCCGGCGAGGCGGGTCTGGTCTCCGGCCTCGTCAACACGTCCCGCACGATGGGCGGCGCCCTCGGACTGGCCGTGCTCTCCACGGTCGCCGCGGCCCGCACGGCGGGCTCCACGGACGCGGTGGAGCTCACGGCCGGCTACGCACTGGCCTTCCGGACGGCGGGCGGGGTACTGCTCGGCGGACTGCTGCTGATGGTCGTCTGGCTGCCGCGCCACGGGCCGGCGAAGCGCTGAGGGCTGCGCCGGGTACCGGCCCGCCCTCAGAGCCACCCCTGCTGGCGGGCCGCCCGGACCGCCTCCATCCGGTTGCGTGTGCCCGTCTTCCCGATCGCCGCGGACAGGTAGTTGCGGACGGTGGACTCCGACAGGTGCAGCTTCAGTGCGATGTCGGCGACCGTCGCCCCGTCCACCGAGGCCACCAGCGCATCGCGCTCCCGCGCGGTCAGCGGGCTCGGCCCCGCGCTCAGGGCGGCGGCGGCCAGGGCGGGGTCGATGACGGTCTCCCCGGTCAGCACCCGCCGGATCGCCACCGCGAGCTCCTCGACCGGGCCGTCCTTCACCAGGAACCCCGCAGCACCGGCCTCCATCGCGCGCCGCAGATAGCCCGGCCGGCCGAAGGTGGTCAGGATCAGCACCCGGCAGTCCGGCACCTCCTCGCGCAGATCGGCGGCCGCGTCCAGGCCGCTGCGGCCCGGGAGTTCGATGTCCAGGAGCGCCACATCGGGCCGGGACATCAGGGCGGCGGCCACGATCTCGTCGCCCGCGCCCACCTGGGCGACCACCTCGATGTCCGGCTCCAGCCCGAGCAGCAGAGCGAGCGCGCCGCGCATCATGCCCTGGTCCTCGGCGAGCAGTACCCGTACGGACTTGGTCGGCCGGTGATCCTGCGGCATCTCGTTCACGGGGACAGGGTAGGGGCCGCACCCGCGTCGCCACCCTGTTCCCCGGGCGCGTCCGCCGGAAGCTCAGCCGTCACCACGAAGCCGCCCGACGGTCCCGGCCCCGCCTCCAGCGAGCCGCCCGCCACGGCGAGGCGTTCGGTGAGGCCCTTGAGGCCGGTGCCGCCTATGCCCGGGGAGGGCGGCGGCGCCGGGGTGCGGCCGTCGTCGGTGACCGTGAGGCGGACCCGGTCGGCGGTTCCGTCGACGACGAACGCGCAGGTGGTGGCCGTGGAGTGGCGGACCACGTTGGTGACGGCCTCCCGCACCACCCAGCCCAGCAGCGCCTCCGTCTGCGGTGCGAGCGGGGGGCCCGAGCGCCGGACGGACGGCTCCATGCCGGCGGCGGTCAGCGCGGACCTGGCCCGGTCGAGCTCGGTGGCCAGGCTGCCCTCGCGGTAGCCGGTGACCGCCTCGCGGATCTCGGTGAGTGCCTGGCGTCCGACCGATTCGATGTCGGTGACCTGGAGGAGGGCCGCGTCCATGTCGCGCGGCGCGAGCCTGCGCGCCGCCTCTGACTTGACGACGATCACCGAGAGCGTGTGGCCCAGCAGGTCGTGCAGGTCGCGGGAGAAGCGCAGCCGCTCCTTCTCGACGGCGGTACGGGCCAGTTCCTGCCGGGTGGCGCGCAGTTCCATCACCGTTTCCGACAGGGTGAGGATCGCGGCCGTCACCCCGCCGGAGATGAACGTCCCGTACCCCAGCGTCCATGGCGTCGCCGCGCCGTCCCCCCGCCACGCGGCGATCAGGCTCGCGGCCACGGCGAGGCCGAGCAGCCCGATCCCCAGCTTCCGGTGGCGCAGGATGGTTCCGCAGGCCAGCGAGAGCAGCGGGAAGAAGAGCAGCCAGCTGCCGCCGTACCCGATCGCGAGGCCGAAGGTGATGACGGCCAGCGCGCCCAGCAGGACGTACGACACCGGGCTCTCGCGCTTCTCCTTGACGAATCCGCGGAACACCACGGAGATGTAGAGGGAGTTGAAGGCGAGGAGTCCGATGGCGCCGATCCAGGGGTTGGCCGTCTCGCCCTGGAAGAGGTTGGAGAAGGCGCCCAGGCCCATCAGCAGCCAGGGCAGCAGGGCGTACGGTCCCGGCGGGCCGGGGCGGCGTCCCTCATTCCGCAACCGGCGCCGTTCCTTCCGCGCTTGTCTTCCGTTCCCCGGCGCAATTCCTGGCATGTTCACTCCCGTCACACGGTCCGTGCGGACCGACGGTACGAGATCACGGCGTACGTGCCGAACAGCAGCAGCCACGCGGAGAGTACGGCGAGGGTGGTGGCGCCCGGTGCGTGGCCCTCGGTGGTCGCCCACCCCAGGTCGGCGAACCGGTTGGCGGGAGTGAACCTTCCGGCGGACCGCAGCCACTCGGGCAGCAGCTCCAGCGGGAACCACAGCCCGCCGACGACGCCGAAGCCCATCAGGCAGGCGACGTTGACCACTCCGGTGCCCTGCGGGGTGAGCCGGTAGCCGTTGCCCAGGCCGAGCAGGGTGAAGGGCAGCGCGCCGATCCAGAGCAGCAGGACGAGGACGATCCACTGCCAGGCTGCCATCCGTACGCCGTTGAGCAGTCCGCCGGCCAGCAGCACCGTCAGGATCGTCGGCAGTACGGTCACCGAACCGTTGATCGCCCGGCCCACGACCGCGTGCGTGGGGGAGAGCGGGGTGACCCGCAACTGCTGCAGCCAGCCCAGGGACTTGTCGGACGAGACCCCCGTACCGATCGCCATGGCCGAGCCGAGCGCCCCGTATGCCGCCATGCCGACCATCGAGGCGGTCTTCCAGCCGTCGGATCCGTCGTCGCCGCCGATGTTCGTGAAGATCAGGTACATCATCACGGGCATTCCGGCGCCGAAGACGAGGAAGGTGGCGTCGCGCAGGGTCCGGCGGATTTCGAGCACGATGTAGCGGAACATCAGACGGACTCCTTCTCGGCCTGGTGCGTGGTCCCGGGAGCGATGGCCCCTGGGGCGGTGAGGGAGAGGAAAGCGGCCTCCAGCGTGGCCAGGGAGACCTGGAGGCCCCGGACCAGGCCGAGCCGGGCGAGCTCCACGACGGTGGCGTCGGAATCGTCCGTGTGCAGCACCGCCCGGTCCCCGGTCACCTCGACGGTGACGACACCGGGCAGCAGCTCCAGGCCCGCGGTGGGGCGCCCCGCGAGGTCGAAGGAGACCTGGCTGTGGCCGGCCGCGGCCTTGATGGTCTCGCCGCTGCCGTCCGCGACGATCCGGCCGCGGTCGATGACGACGATCCGGTCGGCGTTCTCGTCGGCCTCCTCCAGATAGTGCGTGGAGAAGAGCACGGTGTTGCCGCGCCGGGCATAGGCGCGCATGGACTCCCAGAACGCATGCCGCCCCTCCACATCCAGGGCGGCGGTCGGCTCGTCCAGCACGATCAGCTCCGGACTGCCGGCCAGTGCGACGGCGAACCGGACCCGCTGGATCTGGCCGCCGGAGAGCTTGTCGATCCGCCGGTTCGCATACTCCGTGACCCCCGCCAGATCCAGCGCCTCGGCGACCGGCAGCGGCTTCGGGTACGTGGAGGCCACGAAGGTGATCAGTTCGCGCACGGTCACCCGCTGGATGGGGCGGCCGTCCTGGAGCATGGCGCCGACCAGACCGGCTCCCACCGCCCGGTCGGGGGTGCGGCCGAACACGCGCACGGTGCCGGCGTCCGGTTCGTTCAGCCCGAGCAGCAGGCTGATCGCCGTGGACTTGCCCGCGCCGTTGCGCCCGAGGAGGGCGACGGTCTCGCCCCGTGCCACGGTCAGGTCGATCCCGTCCACGGCCCGCACGCTCTGTCCGGCCCGCCCGAAGGACTTCACCGCTCCGGTGAAGACCACCGCCGCCTCGTTCCCCGCCGTCTGTTTCATGAGGACCACGCTACGGAGCGTGAGCGCGTCCCGGCAGATGCGCATGTACGGACTCGGCGATGACAAATGTCATGGCCGGCGGGGGGCCGCGGAGAGGGGCAAACGGGCGGCCCGGCAGGGAATCTGACGAGACGTCAGTAGTCTTCACAAGTGCTGGGCGCTGCGTTATACATAGGGCCAACCGGCTAGAACGCGTTCTAGAACGGGCGTGGTCTCCGGTCCCCGCACGACCTCGGTGCGGCCGACGGTGCGGACGGCCGCGCCGAGGTCTTCCACTGTCGAGGAGCAGCTTCCCCATGCCCATTGATGCCGAAAAAGCTCTCGCTGCCGAACCCCGGACCAGCCGGATCAGTTGGGACCACAAGGACGTCCAGCTCTACCACCTCGGGGTCGGCGCAGGCGCCCGCCCCGACCTCGCCGACCCCGCCGTCGACCCCGGCGAACTGCGCTACACGCTGGAGTCCCGGCTCCAGGTGCTGCCCTCCTTCGCCACGGTCGCGGGCGCGGGCAGGGCCATGGCCGGCGGTCTCTCGGCACCCGGGGTCGACATCGACCTCGCGGCCGTCCTGCACGGCGGGCAGACCGTCCGGGTGCACCGGCCGGTCCCGGTGAAGGGCGGCGCAGTGGTGACCTCGAAGGTCGCCGCGGTGTACGACAAGGTCAAGGCGGCCGTGCTGGTGCTGCGTACCGAGGCGGCCGACGACGACGGACCGCTGTGGACCAGCGACTCCCAGATCTTCGTGCGAGGCGAGGGCGGATTCGGCGGCGAGCGCGGCCCGTCCGAGCGAGTGGCCCATCCGGCCGTGGCCCCCGACCACGTCGTGGAACGTCCGGTCCGCCCCGACCAGGCGCTGCTGTACCGCCTCTCCGGGGACTGGAATCCGCTCCACGCCGACCCGGACTTCGCCGCGAAGGCGGGCTTCGACCGGCCGATCCTGCACGGACTGTGCACCTACGGCATGACGCTCAAGGCCGTCACCGACACGGTGCTCGGCGGCGACGTGACCCGTATCCGCTCTTACCGCACCCGGTTCACCGGGGTCGTCTTCCCCGGCGAGACCCTCCGCATCGAGATGTGGACCGCCGAGAACGAGGTGCGGGTCGAGGTGAAGGCCGTGGAACGGGACAACGCCACGGTCCTCGGCGACACCTTCGTCGAGCACTCCTGAACCCGAACCCGAACCCGAACCCGAACCGAAACCGAAACCGAATCCGAACCCACTCCACATGCACCGCACGCCCGTGAGGGGAGCCGCACCATGCGCGCAGCCGTACTGCACGAGATAGGCCAGGACAAACTCGAAGTACTCGACGACGTCGAGGCGGTGGGCTTCGGCCCCGGAAAGGTCAGGCTTCGCGTCCGGGCCACCGGGCTGTGCCACTCCGACATCTCCGCGATGAGCGGGGTGCTGCCGCAGCCCGCCCCCTTCATCCCCGGCCACGAGGGCGCCGGCGAGGTCATCGACGTCGGTGACGGGGTCACCGGGCTGAGTGCGGGGGACCGGGTGCTGGTCTGCTGGCTGCCTGCCTGCGGCACCTGTCAGGCCTGCAAGCGCGGCCAGACCCACCTGTGCCTCGCCGGCTTCATGAACGCGGGCACCCCCAACTTCAAGCGTCCGGGCGGCGATGTCTTCGGGTTCGCCGGGACCGGCACCTTCACCGAGGAGGTCGTCGTCGGCGCGGGCTGCGCGGTGCCGATCCCCGACGACGTGCCGTTCGAGATCGCCGCGCTGATCGGCTGCGGGGTCACCACCGGCCTCGGGGCCGCCATCAACACCGCCCAGGTGGAGGCCGGTTCGTCGGTCGCCGTGATCGGCTGCGGCGGCGTGGGCATCTCCACCATCCAGGGCGCCAGGGTGCAGGGCGCCGCCCAGATCGTCGCGGTGGACCCGGTGGCCTCCCGTCGCGAGGCGGCGCTGCGGTTCGGTGCGACGGAGGCCGTCTCGCCCGACGAGTTCGCCGACGCCAAGCAGCGGATCACCGCGGGCGAGGGCTTCGACTACGTCTTCGAGGTCGTCGGCAAGTCGGTCACGGCCCGCACGGCGTACGAGAACACCCGGCGCGGCGGCACCCTGTGCATCGTCGGCGCGGGCGCCATGGACGACAACTTCCAGGTCAACATGTTCGAGCTGTTCTTCGACGAGAAGCGGATCCTGCCTTCCATGTACGGAGGCGGGGACGTGCTCCGGTCGTACGAGCGGGCCATCGCGCTCTGGCGGGCCGGCCGCATCGACCTCGAATCGATGATCACCCACCGGGTACGGCTCGACGGCATCAACGACGCCCTCGACCAGATGCGGACCGGCGAGTCGCTGCGTACCTGCATCGAACTCTGACGGCCTCACCGCCCCGCCCCCTCCCGAGAGGACCCCGAGAACCGATGTCACTTCCCCTGGACGGACTGTCCGCGATCGTCACCGGAGCCGGCCGCGGCCTCGGACGGGCCGAAGCGCTTGAACTGGCGCGGCTCGGTGCGGCCGTCGTCGTCAACGACTACGGGCAGCCCGGCCGCGACGGCTCGGGCGAGGCGTCGGCCGCACCGGCCGAGGAGGTCGCCGAGGAGATCCGCGCCGCCGGCGGCCGGGCGGTCGCCCACCTCGGCGACGTCTCCGACCACGAGCAGGCCCGCGCCCTGGTGGCACTGGCCGTCGAGACGTACGGCAAGCTCGACATCCTGGTCAACAACGCGGGCATCCTGCGTGACCGGATGATCTTCTCGATGACCGAGGACGAGTGGGACTCGGTCATACGGGTGCACCTCAAGGGCCACTTCAACACCACGCACTTCGCCGCCGCCCACTGGCGGTCCCGCTCCAAGGAGTCCGGCGGCCCGGTCTACGGCCGGATCGTCAACACCTCGTCGGAGGCCTTCCTGGCCGGCTCGGCGGGCCAGCCCAACTACGCGGCGGCCAAGGGCGGCATCGTCGGACTGACCACCTCCACCGCGCTGGCCCTGGCCAAGTACGGCGTCACCGCCAACGCCATCTGCCCGCGCGCCAGGACCCGGATGACCGAGGACGTCTTCGCGGGCTTCCAGGAACCGCAGGACGGGCGGCTCGACGCCCTCGCACCCGAGCACGTCTCGCCCCTCGTCGGCTATCTGGCCTCCCCGGCCGCCGCCAAGGTCAACGGACAACTGCTCGTGGTGCACGGCGGGATGATCGCGATCGTCGAACGTCCCAAGGTGGCGGCGAAGTTCGACGCGGTGAAGGAGACGTTCTCCTTCGACGAGCTGGACGAGCTGATCACCCCGTACTACGCGGACCGGCCGCCGAACGAGACGTTCGCGGCGGCGGAGGTGCTCGGCCTCAAGCGCGGCTGAACCTGTCTCGCACGGGCACAGAGGAGGGCCCCGCAGCCGGCCGGCTGCGGGGGCCCTCCTCTCCCTCGTTCGTTCTTCCTGGGCGGCGGGTCAGGCCGCCCTGCTGCCACCTTCGGAGGGGCGGCGGTGGCGGCCGTGCGGTTGTGCTGCCGTGTCGTCCGTCGCCACACCTCCTCGGTGCTTTCCGGAGCCGCCGGCTTCGGCCCGTTGCGCGTCCGCCCCCGGCGGACGCGTCTGGGTCGTGTCGGATCGCGCCTCAGACATCTGGGAAGTCACCCCGTTGTGATCGCTTACGTGTTTGCCTCCGGGGCCCTCGCGCCACCGCCCGGGAAACGGTCACCGTCGGCGACCGCGGTGCGCGATTGCGTGAGATCCCCGGCCCAACTCTAGTCAGGTGCCGTACGTCCCACGAGAGGCGCCTGCCCCAGTGGAACGGGTCTGCACACAGGAGGAGGCGCCACAGCGGCGGAGGGTTGCCTACCGCTTTCCGCGCAGCCCGCCGGGGCCGTGTCCGGGGCCGCGTGCCCGGCCGGCTCCACGTCGGCGGGGGCCGTCAGGAGCGCCACCGCGCAGGCCGTGTCCCCGTTCGAGTACGGCAGTTTGAGTACGCCGTCGCGCGACCAGACCCCGCTGCCGGCGAGCCAGCCCTCGGGCGCGGCGAGGTGGTGCAGCCGACGGCCCGACGGGCGCCAGATCCCGGCCCAGCTGCCCGCGGCCCCGTCGATCCGCAGGGCCACCGCGCAGCTCTCCGGCATCAGCATCTGCCCCGGCTGCACCGCGAACGGTGTCACGGCGACGTCCGGCAGACGCAGGCACTCGGGGAAGCGCACCGGCAGACAGCTGCCCAGCACCCCCCAGCCGAGCCGGTCGTGCCCCGGCGCGTCGGAGCGGATCAGCAGCAGACCGCTGTCCGGATCGGCGAGCAGCAGCCGGTCGTTGCTGTCCGGGGCGATCTGGAGCAGGGGAGTCATCTCGGCTCCGCGCCCCAGGTCCACGGCGACCGCCTTCACCGGGCCGCCGCCCGCGGGCTCCCGGTCCAGGGCGAGCAGCCGGCCCGCCCGGTCCAGCCACACCCCACCGGAGCAGCGCCCCGGCAGGTCCGCGATGTGTTCCGGCCCGAACGCGCCGCCCGCCACCAGCCAGAGCCCGGTGGAGTACGTGCCGACTGTCAGGGCGTACGCGCTGACGCCGTCCGGCGAGGGCGGCAGCAGGGTCAGCCGGGCGCATTCGATGGCGCCCAGCGGGAGTTCACCGGTGCCCGGCCCGGTCGGGTAGAGCAGCGAGAAGGCATGACGGCCGGCGACCCGGCGAAGGATCAGCACCCGGCCGTCGGCGAGCGGCAGCACCTGCGAGTCGGCCTCCTCCGGCTGGTCCAGCGGGAGCGGCACGGCGTACGGCTCGGGGCCGTCCAGCGTCCAGCGCTCCGCGTACCAGGCGGTCCCGTCTCCCGCTTCCGCCCCGGTGGCGGGGTCGGCGGAGCCACGGGCGGTCGTGAGCCGCGCGGCGTAGGCGCCGTCGGCAGTGAGGGTGAACGCGGGCAGGAGCGTTTCGCCGGGGACCGGCTCCGGCGGGCCCGCCGATGAGACCGGCTCCGGCGCCGCCGACGCGACCGGTTCTGGCGCCGCCGCCGACGCGACCGGCTCCGGTGGAGCCTCCGGCCCGACCGGCCCGACCCGTTCCAGCGGCTCCGGCAGAGCCGCCGCACTCCCGGCCGGGGCCAGGGCCGGGGCCGAAGCTGGGTCCGGCACCTCCTCGGCTTCCGCCGGCTCGTCGGACCCCGGCTCCACCGTCTCGCCGGTTCCGGCCGCCTCAGCGGTCCCGTCCTCGATGGCACAGGCAGTCATCGGGTCATCACCTCCGGCAACCGAAGCTAGTTTTCGCACTCCCTGCCGAACAACACGAGCTACCTCACTTCACACATAAGGGTGGTGATGCCCGGATTCGCCTGAGAAGGCGGGGGTGGGTGTGCTCACCGAGATGCGGGGTGCCTAAGGTTAGGCATTCCTAAGAATTACCTGTGTGATCCTCGACTGGAGCAAGTGATGTCCCTTCGTCGCCGCGGCACCGCCGCAGTCGGCCTGGCCGTAGTGGCCGCCCTGTCCCTCTCGGCCTGCGGGAGCGATGACGGCGACTCCGGCGCCTCGGGCAAGTCCGAGGCCGGCGCCGACAAGAAGGCCGCGGTCGCGACGGGCGGCAAGGACTTCGGCGACGCGGCGAAGAAGACCGCGGCGTACGGCACCGACGCCCCGGCCGGCACGTACCCCCGTACCCTCACGCACGCCATGGGCAGGACCGAGCTCAAGGCGGCCCCGAAGCGGGTCGTCGTGCTCGACGTCGGCGAGTTCGACAACGTCGTCTCGCTGGGCGTGAAGCCGGTGGGCTACGCCCCCTCGGAGGGCGACGCGGCGATCCCGTCGTACCTGAAGAAGGCCGCGGGCGACCCCAAGAACGTCGGCACGATCAACAACCTCAACCTTGAGGCGATCGCCGGGCTCAAGCCCGACCTGATCCTCGGCAGCCAGCTGCGCGCCGCGGACAAGTACGACGAGCTGTCCAAGATCGCGCCGACCGTGTTCTCCATCCGCCCGGGCTTCACCTGGAAGGAGAACTACCTCCTCAACGCCGCGGCGCTGGACAAGACCGCCAAGGCGAAGTCGGCGCTCGGCGCCTACGAGGCGAACGCGAAGAAGCTCGGCGAGGACATCGGCCCGAAGAAGCCGACCATCTCCATGGTCCGCTACCTGCCGGACAAGATCCGCCTCTACGCCAAGGCCTCCTTCATCGGCACCATCCTCGACGACGCAGGCCTGCCGCGGCCCAAGAACCAGCAGATCAACGAGCTGGCCGCGGAGATCAGCCCGGAGAAGATCGACGAGGCGGACGCCGACTGGATCTTCACCGGTGTGTACGGCGACGTGAAGGCCACCAAGCGCGACACCACCCAGGCCAACCCGCTGTGGAAGAACCTGACGGCCGTCAAGGAGGGCCGGGCGAAGAACGTCTCCGACGAGACCTGGTACCTCGGTCTCGGCGTCACGGCCGCGAACCTGGTCCTCGACGACCTGCGCGCGGACCTCGTCAAGTAACGACCTGGCCCGCGAGGCCCCGCGGCGCCGCGCAGCTGTTCACCACGCGGCGCCGCTCAGCGGTTCACCACGCGGCGCCGCATAACCGTTCACCACGCGGCGTCGCGTAACGATTCATGATCGGCCGACCGCCCGATGCCCCGGGTCCGACCGGCCATGGGATGCGGGGCACGGAGGCCAGGTAGCCTTTCCTTCGTGCCCCGTCTGTCTGAAGTCATCGCCGAGCTCGACGCCCTGTGGCCGCCCGAGCGGGCCGAAGGATGGGATGCGGTCGGCACCGTCTGCGGTGATCCGGACGCCGAGGTCGACCGGGTGCTCTTCGCCGTCGACCCCGTACAGGAGATCGCCGACGAGGCGATGAAGCTCGGCGCCCAGCTGATCGTCACCCACCACCCGCTCTATCTGCGCGGTACGACGACGGTCGCGGCCGGCACCTTCAAGGGCCGGGTCGTGCACACCCTCATCAAGCACGACATCGCGCTGCACGTCGCCCACACCAACGCCGACTCCGCGGACCCCGGCGTCTCCGACGCCCTGGCCGGCGCCCTCGACCTGCGCGTCGAGCGGCCCCTCGTACCGGACCCCACGGACCCCGCCGGCCGCCGCGGCCTCGGCCGGATCTGCACGCTCGACCACCCCGAGACCCTCGGCGCGTTCGCCGCCAGGGCCGCCGCCCGGCTGCCCGCCACCGCGCAGGGCATCCGCCTCGCGGGCGACCCCGAGTCTCTCGTGCGGACCGTCGCCGTGAGCGGCGGATCGGGCGACAGCCTCTTCGACGCGGTGCGCGCCGCGGGCGTGGACGCCTTCCTCACCGCGGACCTGCGCCACCACCCGGCCTCCGAGGCCGTCCAGCACTCGTCGCTCGGCCTGGTCGATGCCGCACACTGGGCCACCGAGTGGCCGTGGTGCGAACAGGCCGCGGCACAGCTCGACGCGATTTCCGACCGCCACGGATGGGACCTGCGGGTCCATGTCTCGAAGCAGGTCACCGACCCCTGGACCACCCACCACTCTTCTGGAGCCCCCAACTGAACGCCGCGCCCGCCGACCAGATCCGACTCCTCGACGTCCAGGCCCTCGACCAGCGTCTCTCCCAGCTTGCGCACCGGCGCAACTCCCTGCCCGAGCACGCCGAGATCGAGTCGCTCACGGCCGACCTCGCCCAGCTCCGTGACCTCCTCGTGGCCTCGACGACCGAGGAGAGCGACACCGCCCGCGAGCAGACCAA
Source organism: Streptomyces sp. NBC_00464 (assembly GCF_036013915.1). Lineage (NCBI taxonomy): Bacteria > Bacillati > Actinomycetota > Actinomycetes > Kitasatosporales > Streptomycetaceae > Streptomyces > Streptomyces sp. NBC_00464. The sequence goes on from NZ_CP107899.1 coordinate 5,653,714, forward strand.
GGCGGAGCACGACGTCGACCAGGTGCGCCAGCGCGCCGCCCGCGACCAGCAGCGCCTGGACTCCGGCGCGGTCACCTCGCCCAAGGACCTGGAGAGCCTCCAGCGCGAGATCGTCTCCCTCGCCAAGCGCCAGGGTGACCTGGAGGACGTCGTCCTCGAAGTCATGGAGCGCCGCGAGTCCGCCCAGGAGCGGGTCACCGAGCTGACCGACCGGGTCTCCGCCGTGCAGGCCAAGGTCGACGACGCCACCGCCCGCCGGGACGCCGCGACCCAGGAGATCGACACGGAGACCGCGACGGTCACCAAGGAGCGCGAGGTCGTCGCCGGTTCCGTCCCCGCGGACCTGCTCAAGCTGTACGACAAGCTCCGCGCCCAGCAGGGCGGGGTGGGCGCCGCCCGCCTCTACCAGCGCCGCTGCGAGGGCTGCCGCCTCGAGCTCAACATCACCGAGGTCAACGACGTGAAGGCCGCGTCCCGCGACACGGTGCTGCGCTGCGAGAACTGCCACCGCATCCTGGTCCGCACCGCGGACTCGGGTCTGTAATGACGCAGCCGCGCCAGTTCGTCGTCGAGGCCGACGGCGGCTCCCGGGGCAACCCGGGGCCCGCCGGTTACGGCGCGGTCGTCATCGACCCGGCGACGGGGGAGACCCTGGCCGAGGCGGCCGAGTACATCGGCGTCGCGACGAACAACGTCGCCGAGTACAAGGGCCTCATCGCCGGACTCCGGGCCGCTAAGGCACTGGTGCCGGACGGCTCGGACGGCGGCGGACCGCGGGTGCACGTCCGGATGGACTCCAAGCTGGTCGTGGAACAGATGTCGGGCCGCTGGAAGATCAAGCACCCCGACATGAAGCCGCTCGCGGCCGAGGCCGCCCGGATCCTTCCGGCGTCCGCCGTCACCTACGAGTGGATCCCGCGCGAGAAGAACAAGCACGCGGACCGGCTCGCCAACGAGGCGATGGACGCGGGCAAGCGCGGCAAGCAGTGGGAGCCGTCGTCCTCCACGGCGGCCCTCGACACCCCGAGGTCCTCGGTGGCCGCCGCACTGCCGCCGGTCTCCGGCCCGCCCGGCGACGCGACGGCCGGGGCGGCAAGGGCCAGGGCGGCGCTGAACCGGCCCGCCGCCGAGGCCGGGCAGGCCTTGGCCGATGCCCCGCAGGCATCCGTCGGGAGCCCGCAGGCCGCCTCCGCCACCCCGCAGGTCGGCTGGGGCGCCTCCCCGGACCTCGGTGCGCCCGCCACCTTCGTGCTGCTCCGCCACGGCGAGACCGCCCTCACCCCCGAGAAGCGGTTCTCCGGCAGCGGCGGCACCGATCCCGAGCTCTCCGCCGTCGGCCGCGGGCAGGCCGAGCGTGCCGCCGAGGCCTTCGCCGCCCGTGGGACGGTGCAGGAGATCGTCAGCTCCCCGTTGCGCCGCTGCCGCGAGACGGCCGGTGCGGTCGCGGCCCGGCTGGGCCTGGAGGTCCGGATCGAGGAAGGGCTGCGCGAGACGGACTTCGGTGCCTGGGAGGGCCTGACGTTCGGCGAGGTGAAGGAGCGGTACGCCGCCGATCTGGACGCCTGGCTCGCCTCCGCGAAGGCGGCCCCCACCGGAGGCGGCGAGAGCTTCGCCGAGGTGGCCCGCCGCGTCGCCGCCGCCCGCGACCGTCTCGTCACCCGGTACGCCGGCCGCACGGTCCTCGTGGTCACGCATGTCACGCCCATCAAGACGCTGGTCCGGCTGGCGCTGGGCGCACCGCCGGAGTCGCTGTTCCGGATGGAGCTCTCGGCGGCGTCCGTATCGGCCGTGGCCTATTACGCGGACGGCAACGCCTCCGTACGGCTGCTCAACGACACGTCCCACCTGCGGTAGACCCGTCCGGACAGCACTCGGCCCCATCGGCGGGGGGAGGCCGATGGGGCCGAGGCGGTTCCGGGAGGCCGGGGGATTGCCTGCCGGAACCCGGGTCACCCGGAGGCCGGGTCACGTGTCCCTGAAGGTCTCGTGCCCCGGCTGCCGGGGAGCATGCACGCGAAACCGCGCAACTTTTCGGCGCTCAGCCGCGCAGCGCCGCCGCCTCGGCGGCCAGCCGCTCCACCCGGGACCAGTCCCGGGTGGCCACGGCGTCGCCGGGGACCATCCAACTGCCGCCCACACAGCCGACGTTCGGCAGGGCCAGGTAGGAGGGTGCCGAGGCGAGCGAGATGCCGCCGGTCGGGCAGAACCTGGCCTGGGGGAGCGGGGCGGACAGGGCCTTCAGATAGGCCGTGCCGCCCGCAGCCTCGGCCGGGAAGAACTTCATCTCGGTGACCCCGCGCTCCAGCAGCGCGACCACCTCGGACGTCGTGGAGACACCCGGCAGGAACGGCACCCCCGACGCCTTCATCGCGTCCAGCAGCGCGTCCGTCCAGCCGGGGCTCACCAGGAACCGGGCGCCCGCGGCCACGGTGTCCGAGACGTTCCGCGCCGAGATCACCGTGCCGGCGCCGACCACCGCGTCCGGAACCTCTGCCGCGATCGCCTTGATCGCGTCGAGGGCGGCGGTGGTCCGCAGCGTCACCTCGATCGCCGGAAGCCCGCCCGCGACCAGGGCCCGGGCGAGCGGCACCGCGTCGGCGGCGTCCTCCAGCACGACGACGGGCACGACGGGGGCAAGGTCCAGTACGGAGGAGGTCATGCCCTCATCCTGCCCCGCGCACGGCACCGTACGCAACGAACGTTGCACATGATGCAACGCGATGCCGGTCCGGTCAGTGAATCTCCGTCACCACCACATCGAGCTCCCACGTCCGCCCGGACCGCGCGGGCGCCTGGGCCTCCACCACGTACCCCAGGTCCCGCAGCGCCGTCACCAGCTCCGCCGGATCCTTCGGCCGGGCCCCCGCCCGCAGCAGATCGCGGACCATCCGCCCCTTCGTAGCCTTGTTGAAGTGGCTGACCACCGACCGCTTCTCCACCCCGTCCACCAGCTGGGAGTGCAGCACCCGCACGCTCGCCGTGCGCTCCGCCACCGCGCCCTTCGGCTTCCACGCCGCCGTGTACGCGGACGACCGCAGATCCAGCACCAGACCGTCCCCGGCCGCCTCCGGCATGACCTCCGCCATCGGCTCGCGCCAAAAGGCCCCGAGCGCGCCGAGCCCCGGCAGCTTCACCCCCATCGCACAGCGGTACGGCGGAATCCGGTCGCCCACCCGCACCGCGCCCCACAGCCCTGAGAACACCAGCAACGACTTCCCGGCCCGGCGGCGGGCCGCCGTGTCCAGGGACGCCAGGTCCAGCGCGTCGTACAGCACCCCGGTGTACAGCTCCCCGGCCGGACGCGCACCCGCTGTCCGCAGCTCGACGTTCTTCGCGACCTCGCCGCGCAGCCCCTCGCTGAGCCCCAGCACCACGCGGGCCTTCTCCTCGTCCGCCACGCACAGCTCCACCAGCCCGTCCAGCACGGCGGCCCGCGCCCCGGCCAGACCGGGCAGCGAGAGCGACTCGGGCTTCAGAGGTGCTCCGCGCCCCGAGGCGGCCTTTCCTTCGGAGGGCGGCAACAGCACGAGCACGGCGGTTCTCCTTCGTACGTACGGAAAAGGGGCCCCGGCCTGCTCACGGATCCCCGGGATGTCACCCGGACGCCCTGGCACACCCCTCGCGTCAGCGTACGGGGAACAGGTGCCCGCCCGTCCCGCCACCCGGGATGCCGCCCGCCCCGCCCCGCCATACGCTCGGTCCATGCCCCGCCGCCATCTCCATATGACCGGCGCAGCCGACACGCCGCTGCGAGTGGCCCTGCGCGCGCTGCGCACCGAACTCGGACTTCCCGACGGCTTCCCGGCCGACGTGCTCGCCGAGGCGGCCGAAGCGGCGCGGAACCCGGATATCTCCGGACACGAGGACGCCACGGACCTGCCGTTCCTCACCATCGACCCGCCCACCTCCACCGACCTCGACCAGGCGATGCACCTGGAACGCCGGGCCCACGGCTACCGCGTGCACTACGCCATCGCCGACGTCGCCGCCTTCGTCCGCCCCGGCGGCGCGCTCGACACCGAGGCCCACCGCCGGGTGAACACGCTCTACTTCCCCGACGGCAAGGTGTCCCTCCACCCCGAATCGCTCTCCGAGGGCGCCGCCAGCCTGCTGCCCGGCGAGACCCGCCCCGCCGTGCTCTGGGAGATCGACCTCGACGCCGAGGGCCGCGCCGAAGCCACCCGGGTACGCCGCGCCCTCGTGCGCAGCCGCGCCAAACTCGACTACGCGGGCGTGCAGCGGCAGATCGACACGGGCACGGCAGAGGAGCCTCTCGCCCTCCTCAAGGACATCGGCACACTGCGCGAGGAGCAGGAGATCGCCCGCGGCGGCATCTCCCTGGACGTGCCCGAGCAGGAGATCGTCGAGCGCGACGGCGGCTACGGCCTCGAATACCGCGCCCCGCTCCCCGCCGACGGCTGGAACGCCCAGATCTCACTGCTCACCGGCATGGCCGCGGCCCGGCTGATGCAGGAATCCGGCACCGGAATCCTGCGTACGCTTCCCGTCGCCCCCGACGGCGCGGTGGCCCGGCTGCGCCGCTCGGCCGAGGCCCTGCACATCGACTGGCCGCACCACGTCCCGTACGCCCAGGTCGTCCGCTCCCTCGACCCGAAGCGGACCGACCACGCGGCGTTCCTCCAGGAGTGCACCACGCTGCTGCGCGGCGCCGGCTACACCGTGTTCGGGAACGGCGAACTGCCCACCCCCGCCGTGCACGCCGCCGTCGCCGAGCTCTACACCCACTGCACCGCGCCACTGCGCCGCCTCGTCGACCGGTACGCCGCCGAACTCTGCGTCGCGGCCGCCGCGGACCGCGAACCGCCCGAGTGGACCCTGACCGCGCTCCCCGCCCTGCCCAAGGAGATGGCGGACGGGACCCGGCGCGCCAACACCGTGGAGCGCGAGTGCGTCGACCTCGTCGAGGCGGCGCTCCTCAAGGACCGGGTCGGTGAGGTCTTCGACGGTTACGTGGTGGACGTGAAGGAACAGGAACCGGCCACCGGCACCGTCCACATCGACGACCCGGCGATCGTCGCCCGCATCGAGGGCGGCACCGCCGAACTCCCCCTGGGGGAGCGGCTGCGGGTCCGGCTCACCCAGGCGGACCCGGGATCGTCGAAGGTACTGTTCGCGCCCGCGTGAGCGCGGCCACGACGGCGCGCGGATCATCGGCGTGGAACCGGACGGCGACTGCCGAGCAACTCGCGCACCTCGTCCGGCCCGAGCCCGAGCCCCAGCGTGGTGAGCGACGAGCGCGACGAGCGCGGCGATCTCTCCGATGCGCAGAGGCCGAGTGGAAACCTGGGGCTGCGGCAAGGCCAAGGGCAAGGCCGCCGGGCCATACACCCCTGGTCCCCGCCGGGCCTGTCCCCGTCTCATACGATCGCGCCTTCGGCTCCGCACCCCGAGTCCGCAGCAAGAAGGAGGATCGTCATGACCGATCTCGTGGCCCGGCCCGCTACCGACCGCGCCCGCCAGATCCTCGCCGCCGCGCGCACCCTGCTGGAGCAGGAGGGCCCGGACGCCCTCACGATGCGTCGCCTCGCCGGGTGCGTGGGCATCACGGCGCCCTCGCTCTACAAGCACTTCCCGGACAAGTCGTCCGTGGTGAACGCCCTGGCCGACGCGATGCTCAGGGAGACCGCCGGAGTACTCGAAGCGGCCGAGGCCGCGGCCCCGGGCTCCTTCCCCGCCCTGGCCACCGCCTACCGCGCCCACGCCCTGGCCCACCCCCACCTCTACCGCCTCACCACCGGCCACCCCCTCCCGCAGGACCTGGAGGAGCATGCCGCGGCCCCGCTCTTCCGTGCCCTGGCGGGCGACGAGGGGCTTGCCAGAGCGGCCTGGGCCTTCGCCCACGGGATGGTCACGATGGAGCTCAACGGCCGCTTCCCTGCGGACTCCGACGTCGCGGCGGCCTGGACGGCGGGCATCGCGGCCTTCGCCTCGGTCCGCCTCTGACCACTGCGTGCTGTCCTGTGCCACGATCGGGGGAAATGACTCCCATCTCACGGACGGCGGATTCCCCGATGTCCCACTCTGGCGAGCGACCGAGGAAGGGGCGTGACATGTCTGCCATGCCGCACGAACCGCTCTCGCAGGCGGAAGTCCTGCTTGAGGGCTTCCTGGCGCTGGATACGCCGGAGGGCTTCCGGGCCGAGCTGATCGAGGGGGAGATTGTCGTGACGCCGCCGCCGGACGGGGATCATGAGGACTACATCAGCGTGATCATGAAGCAGGTGATCAGGCTGGCACGGACCGATATGGATTTCTCCGGAAACAAGGGGCTGAGGCTGCGCAGCGGCGGGGGCTGCCCCAAGAACCATGTCATCCCCGACGGCACCTTCGCCCCCACCGAACTGCGCCTGTACCGCGGAGCGGATCCCTGGATGCCGTGCGAGGGAGTGGCGCTGGTCGTCGAGGTCACCTCGTCCAAGCCGGCGGCCGACCGCACGGGCAGGCGGCACTGCTACGCCCGGGGCCCCGTCCCGCTCTACCTGCTGGTCGACCGCGAGGAGTCCTCGGTGACACTGTTCAGCGATCCGCAAGGGGACGACTACCGCCAGCACTGCACGGTTCCGTTCGGCAAGCCGGTCCGCCTCCCGGAGCCCTTCGGGATCGATCTGGAGACCGGGGCGTTCCTCTGAGTCGTCCGCTCCGCCCCTGTCCAGGGGCCCCCGCCGGGCGGGTAGCATGGGCGCCACGGCAGACGAGCCGGGCGGACGGCCGCGTGAGGATCTTCGGATTCTCCCGAGGAACGTCCGGGCTCCACAGGGCAGGGTGATGGCTAACGGCCACCCGGGGTGACCCGCGGGACAGTGCCACAGAAAACAGACCGCCTGGGACTTCGGTCCCCGGTAAGGGTGAAACGGTGGTGTAAGAGACCACCAGCGCCTGAGGCGACTCAGGCGGCTAGGTAAACCCCACCCGGAGCAAGGTCAAGAGGGGCCGTCGCAAGACGGCTCTGCGCGAACGTTCGAGGGCGGCCCGCCCGAGTTCGCGGGTAGACCGCACGAGACCGGCAGCAATGCCGGTCCTAGATGGATGGCCGTCTCCCCGGCCGCCGCGAGGCGACCGGGCGACAGAACCCGGCGTACAGCCCGACTCGTCTGCCGCCACCTGCGGCTTCGCCCTGCGGGGGCTGCGCCCGCCGCAGAGGCGAGCGGCCCCGGGGTGCGCCTCGGGCGTCAGGTCGTGTAGTCGGCGTTGATCTTCACGTAGCCCTCGGTCAGGTCGCAGCCGTAGACGGTGAACTCCGCCTCGCCCAGGCCCAGATCGACGTGGATGACCACCTCGGCGCCGGACAGGTGCGCGGCCGCGGCGTCCAGCAGTTCCTGTGCCGAGCCGCCCGGGTAGAGGGTGATGTCGCCGAAGCGGACGGTGACCGTGTCCGGGGTGATCCGGTCGTCGGCGGGGCTGTCCAGCTTGCCGATCGCCATCACGACCCGGCCCCAGTTGGGGTCGGCGCCGTGCACCGCGGTCTTCACCAGAGGCGAGTTGACGACGGCCTTGCCGGCCCGCTTGGCCTGCGCCGCGTCGAGCGCGCCGGTGACCCGGACCTCGATCAGTTTGGAGGCGCCCTCGCCGTCCGAGGCGATGGCCCGTACGAGCGTGAGTGCGCAGCGGTACAGCGCCTGCTCGAACGCCTCCGGGTCCACGGCTCCGGCCAGGCCGTTGGCGAAGACGGCCGCGGTGTCGCTGGTGGAGGTGTCGGTGTCAATGCTCAGCGCGTTGAAGGTGCGGTCCACGACCCGGCGGAAGACCGTGTCCAGTTCGGCCGCGGGCACCTCCGCGTCGGTGAAGAAGAAGGTCAGCAGGGTCGCCATGTTCGGCTCGATCATGCCTACGCCCTTGGCGATGCCCGTGATCACGGCGTCGCCGACGCGCACCGTGCACTGCTTGGCGTGGGTGTCGGTCGTCATGATGGCGGCTGCCGCGGCGCCGAGGTCCGCTGCGGGGAACGGCCGGGGCAGCGCGGCGAGGCCGGTGCGCACCACGTCCATCGGGTAGGGGCGGCCGATCACGCCGGTGGAGGCGATGACCAGTTCCTCGGCGGCGACGCCTGCGGCGGCGGCGACCGTGGACCGCACCTCGACTGCGTCCCGTTCACCGGCCGCGCCGGTGGCCACATTGGCGTTCTTGGAGATGACGACCATGCCGCGACTGTTGCCCGCGGGGGCGTCGGCGCGGCTGAGCAGCACGCTGGGCCCGGCGAACCTGGACCGGGTGAAGACCGCCGCGGACGCGCACGGCACCTCGGAGACGACGGCGGCGAAGTCGTCGCCGTCGTCCTTCAGGCCGAGCCGGGCGGTCACGCCGACAAAACCTCGCGGTGCCACGGATGGCATGTTCATGTGTCCTCCAGTGCTGCGTGACGGTCCGTCCGGCGGCTGCCGACGCCCGTACGGTTCGATGCATGACTATGCTTTACTCTGTAAATATATGCCAGCTGTGTGGGTGTGCTGCCACGGTCTTCGGTGAAAGCAGGTCGCCCGCCGGATGTGCCCGGGCTACCTGACCAGCCGAAAGGCGGGGTGCTCAACCCAGGCCCGCAGGAACTCCGCCGTTCCCGGCGCCATCCAGTCGTCGTCCGCGATCCCCATCACCCCCGCAAGGCCGACGACGGCCGACGCCTGTCCGTCCAGCAGCTCGGCTTTGGCCACGCCCCCGATGACGTCCATGACAGCGGCGGTCGGGAGGGCCGCGGCCACGTGGTCGATCTCGCGATTGCAGCCGGCGCTGACATTGACGGCATGGGTCGGTCTGAAGCCGAGGGCGGCCTCCACCTCGGGCTCGTTCGCGTGCTCAGCCTCGAAGGTGCTCTCGTCGCCGACGCCCGGCCCCATCAGGGAGACCAGGAAGGGACGGCGCCAGTCCTCGCGCTGCGGATTGAATCCCACCAGGGCCGCGAGCTCCTCCGCCACGGAGGTGTTGCCGAGGACCGAAAGCGGGAACGGCTTTCGCCAGTCCTTCTCGCGGCCGTCCCCGACCTCCCGTCGCTCCGCCGGCACATTGACGACGAAGAACCCGGGCCGCTCCTCGGTGAAGCGGGAGGAGAGCCCCACCATCAATGCACGGAACTCCCGCAGCGCAGCCGGGGAGAGCTGCTCCGCCAACTCGATCACCAACGTCGGACCAGACATGCTGGGAGCGTAGTTCGACCGGCTCCGCAGTCACCTCGGTTTTCGTCGGAGCGCTGCGTGGACCTCGCCCGGAGCCAGGACGGGAGACCTGCCCCGGGAGTCATTTGCCGCCTCCTGCGGCTTTGCGCGGAGAAGGGCCTCCGACTCGTGTCGGAGGGCCCTTCCCCGCGTTCATGGGCGCCATGGGCCATCGCGCGGCAACGCCGCGGTCAGAGCCAGCCCGACTGGGCTGCCTTGAGGCCCGCCTCGAAGCGGCTGCTCGCATGCAGTCGTTCCATGAGGGAGGACATCTGGCGCCGCACGGTACGCAGCGACACGCCCAGCCGCTTGGCCGCCGCCTCGTCCGTCAGGCCGCCCGCGAGAAGTTTGAGCAGCTCCTTCTCCGTGGGGCTGATTCTGTCCGACGATCCGGCCGCGCCGAGCGGGATGGCGGTCTCCCACGCCTGGAAGAAGAGGGCGCACAGCGTGGCGACGATGGCGGGCTCACGGGTGCAGAGTGCTCCCCGGCGGGTGTGCGCGGGGTCGATGGGGACTACGGCGACCCGGCGGTCGAAGATGAGAAGCCGTGGGGGCAGGATGGGCGCGGTCCGCACCTGACCGCCCGCCTCGGACATCCAGCGCGCGTAGTCGAGACTCGCCGGATCGTTTCGGACGCTTTCCTGGTAGAGCGTCAGGAGAGTGACTCCCCGCCGCATGGCGTCCTCGTCCAATGGACGCGACGCGTCCAGGCTTTCCTGTGACTGCGCGCCGCCCGGCATCACGGCCAGGCACTCACCGGTCAGTTCCTTGGCGAGGATCTCCAGTTGGGACTGAATCGCGTCCAGCCCGATCAATGGCTGTTCGGCGGAGGCGTCGCCCGCCTCCTGCTGGAGTTCCGCGTGCGTGGCGATTGCGTGCGCAGCCGCCAATTTCGCTGCTGCCAACTGTTGTTGGCGGTGGAGCACCTCTCTTTCCTGTCTTCGCAGCACTACTTCCAGAGCGATCTCCAGGCTGAGTGCACGCATCGCGCCCGGTCTGTCCAGAGACTTCCGGACCAGAGTCAGATCCGCCAGCCGGTCCAGTGATGCGCGTACATCAGCTTCGGAGAGGCTGGACTTCCTGCATAAATCTTCAATTCCCAGGCCGGCCTGAGAGAGCATCAATCGATATACGACTTCCGCATGCGGATCCAAGCCCAACATTTCAAGCAACCTAAACCCCCCCGGGTTCAGCTCAGTGTTTGCCACTGCATGCTATGCATTTTTGATCTTCGCACCACCTTCACGAGAGCGCAAGAAGTTGTTCACCAGTTGGTCGGCGGGGCGGTGGGTGGGGCTGGCGCGAAGGTGCTAGGCCGGTTGGTGCCAGCCTTCGGTACTCCCCATGGCCGAGCGAGGCGGGCACAGTGGTGTTCATCGCAGCAACGGGGCGCAAGCGGACCTGAGCTGATGGTTCATCACATTCCTTCCCACGCCAAACAGGGGTACCGCCATGTCCCAAACTGCCCGAAACCCGAAGGTCGTCGTGCTGGCCGTGTTCGTCGTCGCCCTCCTTGGCGCTGCTGCGCCGGCAGTGGTCGCGGGGCAGGGTCCCGGGCGGCTGGACCCGGCCGCGAGTGCCCGGGGTCTCGTATCCCTCCCGGCCCCGTCCTCGGACGGGATCGGCTGGGACTCCGAGCCGGCGGGTATCGGCTGGGACAGCGTCTCCCTCGACGCGTCGGCCGAAGTGAAGGCCGACGCGATGGTTCCACGGACCTAATTCGCTGTGTTCATGATTCACCTTCACCTGGACAGCGCGCCGGAGACATCCGTTCAGCCTTCCGACGCTCATGCCGTCCATGACCTCATGTGGGCCCATGCGGCCCCGCGGCACCACCTCGAGCATGTCCGAGCGCGCGTTGTGCCCGGCGGGATCGGACTGGTGCTTTTCATCGGAGCATCGGCGGCCGACGAAGCCGACAGCCGGGCCGAGGATCTGATGGACGGCGTCAGGGATTCGGGCGTGCTTGCCCAGTACCGCATTTCGGCCGGATGACTTACCTGGTACTCCGCGCGTAATCACCAGGCGGTATCGGCTCGTTCGGCGTACCGGTCCGACCGATCCCGCCGTGCGTCCAGCCGCATTCGCCGGCGCAAGGACGTGCCTGCTCCATTCCATTACTCCGCAACACCACTTCACCTGAGGATTTGTCATGTCTCGAAACCTTTCGCTCCGCTCGACCTCCATCGCTCTCGCGGTCACCGCCTCCCTGGCGTGTGGCGTGTTCGCCACAGGTGCCGGCACGGCCTACGCAGGTTCGGAGACGACGACCACGGCCGACCCGGCCGACCAGCAGGCCAGCGCAGGCCAGGGCCCGGAGACTGCCGTGTCCGGCGAGGCCGGAGCCGCGGCAGCGGCAAGCGCCCCGACCATCACACGCGGCGATGTCATCGAGAGAGCCAAGACCTGGGTCGGCATCGGCCTGAACTACAGCTGGACCGGCAGCCACAACGGCTACCGCACCGACTGCTCCGGGTACGTGTCGATGGCCTGGCACCTCGGCAGCTCCATGACCACGGACACCTTCGCGGGCAACGGCGTCATCGAGTCGATATCAAAGGGCGACCTCAAGCCGGGCGACGCGCTCCTCAACGACAACAGCGGAGCCAACGGTCACGTGGTGCTCTTCGGCAAGTGGATCGACGGCACGCACAGCAGCTACATGGGCTACGAGTTCACCGGCAGTGGCGTCCACTATCGGCAGATCCCCTACCCGTACTACTCGGGCTACGGCACGTTCCTCCCGGTCCGCAACAAGTCGGTCATCGACGATGTCGTCAGGCCCGCCGATCCGGGGATGACGGACCTGGTGGCTGGTGACTTCAACGGGAACGGGAAGAAGGACCTGGTGGCGGTGGAGGTGTCGTCGGGGAAGCTGTGGCTGTACCCCGGTACCGGCACCGGCACTCTGACCTCGCGGGTCGTGATCGGTACGGGTGGCTGGAACGACATGGCGAATCTTGCTGTGGGTGACCTGAACAAGGACGGCAAGGACGACGTGATCGCCACGGAGGTCGAGACGGGGAAGCTGTTCCTCTACAAGGGGACCGGTAGTGGTCTGACTTCGCGGGTGGAGATCGGTACGGGTGGCTGGAACGGCATGAAGAACGTCCTTGCGGGTGATTTCAATGCTGACGGCAAGGACGATGTCGTCGCTTCGGAGGTCGAGACGGGGAAGTTGTTCCTGTACAAGGGCACCGGTACCGGTGCGCTGACTTCGCGGGTGGAGATCGGTACGGGTGGCTGGAACGGGATGAGCAAGGCCGTCAGTCCTGGCGATATGAACAAGGACGGCAAGGACGACGTGATCGCTGCGGAGAAGTCGACCGGGAAGCTGTTCCTGTACAAGGGCACCGGCAGTGGTCTGGCTGAACGGGTGGAGATCGGTACCGGCGGGTGGAACGGGATCTCCGACTACGCGGGCGGTGACTTCACCGGAGACGGTGTCGGTGACCTGGCGGCTGTCGAGTCCCAGACCGGTGAGACCGGAAAGCTCTACCTCTACAAGGGCACCGGAACCGGCAGCCTCACGGCCCGCACCCAGATCGGCACCGGCGGCTGGTAACAGCCCCCTCACCGGGCGGTGACATCACCGTCCCTGTGCAACGGGGCGGGTCCGGAATCCCTCCGGAACCCGCCCCGGCCTCCAGCGCGCCTCCGGGCCGGTCCCGTGGCGCCTCCCAACTGTCGTCGCATCAGCTCGACTTATGGAAAGAAGCCATGAAGACTCGTCACCTCCGGAGTGCGGCTGCCGCACTGACCGCCGCCTGCGCCCTGTCCGCCATGCTCCAGTGCTCCGCCACCGCTGCGGCCGCGGAGCCGTCCACGACCGTCGAGTACCAGGGACTCTCCCTGCAGATTCCGGCCGGCTGGACCGTCGTCGACCTGGCCACGGCTCCCCACACCTGTGTGCGACTCGACCAGAACACCGTCTACCTGGGGCACCCGGGAACGGAGCAGGACTGCCCCCCGCACCTGATCGCAGAGAAGACCGAGGCGATCATCCTGGAGCCCTTCGCCGGAGCCGGACCCCGCGAGGACGTGCCCCACGTAGACGTCCCGGCGGGCTCCTCCGCCCCGAGCACCCTGCCGGCCACGGACTCCCGCGAGGTCCGACTGGCCTTCGAGGGCGCCGGCGTCTACGCCACCGTCAGCCACGGGCCCTCGTCCGCCGCCATGGAGGAGATCCTGGGAACCGTCACCACCGACGCCACCGCCAAGGCGCAGAACGCCCCGGCGGCTTCCGGGCCGCAGGCTCCCGACACGTCTGCCGCAGCCGCCTCGTCGGTGCCGGGCACGGGGTACAAGGGCAAGGCGTTCGACGCCTGCTCCGCGCCGTCATCGGGTGCCATGTCCGACTGGTCGGCCTCGCCCTACCGGGGTGTGGCCATCTACATGGGCGGACCGAGCCGCTCCTGCTCCCAGCCCAACCTCACCTCCTCATGGGTGTCGCAGCGAAGTGCCGACGGCTGGCATGTGCTCCCCATCTACGCGGGCCTCCAGGCCGGAAGCGTCTCCGCCTCGAACGCGAAGAGCCAGGGCAGTGCGGCCGCCGACGCAGCGGTCGACCTGGCCCAGGGACTGGGCTTCGTACCCGGCACAGTGCTCTACACCGACATGGAGCAGTACTCCTCGACCTACCGCACCAACGTGCTCAACTACCTTTCCGGCTGGACCGATCGACTGCACGACCTGCACTACAGGTCGGGTGTGTACAGCTCTTCCAGCTCAGGCATCAATGACCTCTCCTCCGTCTACTCCTCCGCGACACTCGAGCGTCCGGACGTCGTCTGGGTGGCCAACTGGAACGGCGTGGCCGACACGGCGGATGTGAATCTGCCGGCCGGTCAGTGGGCCAACCACCAGCGCGTCCATCAGTACGCGGGCAACGTCACCGAGTCGTACGGCGGGACGACGATCAACATCGACCGGAACTATGTCGACGTCGGTGCGTCGGTTGCCACCGGAGACCCGGGGATGACGAATCTGGTGGCTGGTGACTTCAACGGGAACGGGAAGAAGGACCTGGTGGCGGTGGAGGTGTCGTCGGGGAAGCTGTGGCTGTACCCCGGCACCGGCACCGGCACTCTGACCTCGCGGGTCGTGATCGGTACGGGTGGCTGGAACGACATGGCGAATCTTGCTGTGGGTGACCTGAACAAGGACGGCAAGGACGATGTCGTGGCGACCGAGAAGGAGACGGGGAAGCTGTTCCTCTACAAGGGGACCGGTAGTGGTCTGACTTCGCGGGTGGAGATCGGTACGGGTGGCTGGAACGGCATGAAGAACGTCCTTGCGGGTGATTTCAATGCTGACGGCAAGGACGACGTTGTCGCTTCGGAGGTCGAGACGGGGAAGTTGTTCCTCTACCCCGGCACCGGTACCGGTGCGCTGACTTCGCGGGTGGAGATCGGTACGGGTGGCTGGAACGGGATGAGCAAGGCCGTCAGTCCTGGCGATATGAACAAGGACGGCAAGGACGACGTGATCGCTGCGGAGAAGTCGACCGGGAAGCTGTTCCTGTACAAGGGCACCGGCAGTGGTCTGGCTGAACGGGTGGAGATCGGTACCGGCGGGTGGAACGGGATCTCCGACTACGCCGGCGGTGACTTCACCGGAGACGGTGTCGGTGACCTGGCGGCTGTCGAGTCCCAGACCGGTGAGACCGGAAAGCTCTACCTCTACAAGGGCACCGGAACCGGCGGCCTCAAGGCCCGTGTCGAGATCGGCACCGGCGGCTGGTAACAGCCCTCTCACCGGGCGGGTCCGCCTGGGAACACGGCGGACCCGCCCTTCTTCATGCCCGAAACCCCGAACCACTCACCCCGAAAGGCTCAGTCATGCCTGCATCCCCTTCGCCCGCCACCTCTGCCCCGGTCCTCGGATTCCTCGCGGCAGCAGTAGCCGGCCTCCTCGCCCTGCCGCTTCTCGCGACCACGGCCTCCGCGGCCTCGGTCAGTACCTGGGACAAGGTCGCCCAGTGCGAGAGCAGCGGGAACTGGACCGTGGTCAGCAACAGTTCTCCCGCTTATTACGGAGGACTGCAGATCAGCCTCCACAACTGGCAGTACTACGGCGGCACGGCCTACGCGGCCTATCCCCACCAGGCAACCAAGAAGGAACAGATACTCATCGCGGAGAAGATCCTGGCCGACCAGGGGGCAGGAGCATGGTCCTGCAGCCCCGGAACCGGACTCTCCACGGATCACGCCGATCCCTACCCGACGCCCGACCCCGCTCCGCCGTCGCCCGCCGATCCGGGGATGACGGACCTGGTGGCTGGTGACTTCAACGGGAACGGGAAGAAGGACCTGGTGGCGGTGGAGGTGTCGTCGGGGAAGCTGTGGCTGTATCCCGGTACCGGCACCGGCACTCTGACCTCGCGGGTCGTGATCGGTACGGGTGGCTGGAACGACATGGCGAATCTTGCTGTGGGTGACCTGAACAAGGACGGCAAGGACGATGTCGTGGCGACCGAGAAGGAGACGGGGAAGCTGTTCCTCTACAAGGGCACCGGTACCGGTGCGCTGGCTTCGCGGGTGGAGATCGGTACGGGTGGCTGGAACGGCATGAAGAACGTCCTTGCGGGTGATTTCAATGCTGACGGCAAGGACGATGTCGTCGCTTCGGAGGTCGAGACGGGGAAGTTGTTCCTGTACCCCGGCACCGGTACCGGTGCGCTGGCTTCGCGGGTGGAGATCGGTACGGGTGGCTGGAACGGGATGAGCAAGGCCGTCAGTCCTGGCGATATGAACAAGGACGGCAAGGACGACGTGATCGCTGCGGAGAAGTCGACCGGGAAACTGTTCCTGTACAAGGGCACCGGCAGTGGTCTGGCTGAACGGGTGGAGATCGGTACCGGCGGGTGGAACGGGATCTCCGACTACGCCGGCGGTGACTTCACCGGAGACGGTGTCGGTGACCTGGCGGCTGTCGAGTCCCAGACCGGTGAGACCGGAAAGCTCTACCTGTACAAGGGCACCGGAACCGGCAGCCTCACGGCCCGCACCCAGATCGGCACCGGCGGCTGGTAACACGGCCCCTCACCGGACCGCACCGCGGATCGTCGACGGCTCAGGACATTGCGGACGCGCCCGCCCGGGTCAGTGATGGCTCAGGACATTGATGACGCGCCCGTTCGGATCGCGTACGAAGAAGCGGCGCACGCCCCACTCCTCGTCGGCCGGGCCGTAGACGATCTCCGCACCATCCCGCACCACCTCCGCGTACACCGCGTCCACGTCCTCCACCTCGACGCTCAGGTCCGGGGTGACGGGGCCGGTCCGGTCGGCGGTCATGATGCTGATCTGGGCCGTGGGGTGGGAGGGGGAGGCGAGCGTCATGATCCATCCGTGGTTCATGACCTCCTCGAAGCCCAGGTGCCGGTAGAAGGCGGCATTGGCCCGCATGGCTTCGGGGGCGTCCCCGCTTCCGTCATCCGTGCCGATCGGGATGTTCGGGACGACGCGGCGGACGGGCATCGGTGACTCCTGTCGGTGGCCGACGTTGAGCAGCCGAGCTTACGGAGTGGGGGCGGAGTGCAGGGTGCGTATTCAGGTGTCGCGCACGTTTTTCGGCGGGTGGATGCGGACCGTGCGGTCTGATTCCGGTGGCCAAGAGGCTTCCGCGGACGGTCAGTTGGGGGCGCCGACCTGGCTGGGTACGCTTTCGATGCTGTGGAGCAGGCGCTCACCGCGATCTTCGGCCATGTCCAGCGTGGCCAGGACGGCCGGCGTCGAGATGCTCGGCAGGACGTAATGGAGCAGGACCGAGATCCGCCGGCCCAGGTCCTCGCGGTTGGACAGGACCTGGGACATCACCTGGATGCCGGAGAAGGATCCCGCCAGCATCTCGGCCGCCTCGCCCGGATCGACGTGCGGCAGCAGCTCTCCCTGCCCCTTGGCGTCCACCAGGAGGTGTTCGAGCCGGTCTATCCAGCCGCGGAACGGCATACCGCGGTCGAGACCCTCCACGGCCTGGTCCATGGCCAGGCCGACGCTGGCGCGGACCAGCGGCTCATGGCGCAGCCGGTAGGCGAGGAGCATGCCCTGGTCCACAAGCTCCTGGAGCTTCGTCAGCTGGGGCGGCAGCGGATCGCTGTGCAGCTGTATGTCCATCACCCCGAGCGCGAGGTCCTCCTTGGAGGCGAAGTGGAAGTACAGAGCGCCCTTGGTCGCCCCCGCACGCGCCAGGATCTCGCTGATGGTGGCGCTGCTGTAGCCGCGCTCGTCGAACACGTCGGCGGCCGCCACCAGGATCGACCGACGGGTCTGGATCGCGCGCGCCTGCTGTGCCATCAGCTTCTCTCTAATGGTGGCGCGGGTCACGCCACAGGGGGTTGGCTGGAAAGGAAAACCGGGCTGTCAGTATCTTACTGCGGGGCGGCTCGGCCCTTTGACTCGGATCCTCCTGGGGGAACTTCATGGTTCAGCTCACCTCACGCAGCGCTTCGATGTCGGTGGAGAGCGTCGAGCACGCCGGGCACCTCGCGGGTGCAGGCCGTGCCGAGGCATCCTCCGGGGTTCCGGCGGAGGAGGCCTCCGCCGGTGGGGAGGAACCCGGCCGCAGAGGGGAGTCGCCCGACCGGCTGAGACAGCTGGTCCACCGGACCGACCCCCAGGATGTCTTCCCCACCGGGCTCACCCGGCTCACCGACACCCAGTTCTCGGTGTCGGCGCACTGGTCGCGGGCCCACCGCTTCTTCGCCCCTGTCGGCGGCCGTCACCAGGACCCGCTGCTCATAGCCGAGACCATGCGGCAGACGACGATGCTGGTCGCCCATGCCCAGTTCGGTGTGCCGGTCGGCGATGCCTTCGTGATGTGGGAGCTGAGGTACACCTCCACGGCCGCACGGCTCGAACTGGGCGACGACCCGTGGGACATCACGGTGGACGTGTCCTGCTCCCGGATCCGCCGGCGCGGCCGGAGTCTCGGCTCCATGCATCTCGAAATTCTCCTGCACCGCCGCGGCACCGTGCTCGCCACCGGCGGCGGCCGGATCAGCTGCACCTCGGCAGCGGCGTACCAGCGGCTGCGCGGCCACCGCAGCGCCGTACTCGACACACCGATACCCCTCCTGCCCGCCGTCGCGCCGCGCACGGTCGGCAGGACCTCCGAACAGGACGTCGTCCTCTCGCCCGGCACCGGGCCCGGCACCGAACCGGGCACCTGGCTGCTGCGCATCGACACCCGGCACCCGACACTCTTCGGCCGCCCCAACGACCATGTGCCGGGCATTCTGCTGCTGGAGGCGGCCCGGCAGGCCGCGCACGCCGCCACCGGTTCGGCCTTCCTGCCGACAGCTCTTCAGGCCGACTTCCTCCAGTACGTGGAGCTGGACCGGCCCTGCCTGATCGAGGCCACGCCCCTTCCGGCCGACGCCGACTCGCCCGCCGGGGTGTTCGTACGGGCCCTCCAGGACGGCGAACCGGCCTTCACCTGCGCCCTCCGCCCGCCGGCCCCCCTCCCGGCCGGACCCGGCGGCGCCCGGAGCGATCTCTCATGACTCCCCGCATCCTCGTCACCGGTGCGACCGGCTTCATCGGCAGCCGGGTGGCCGCCGCCGCCCGCGCGACCCCCGGCGTCCGGCTCCGCCTGATGACCCACCGGACCGCGCTCGACGCCACGGCCGGTCCCGGTTCCGAGACGGTGTACGGGGATCTCGCCGACCCCGGATCGCTGCGCGGCAGCTGCGAGGGAGTCGACGTCGTGATCCACTGCGCCTCCCGGATCGGCTCCGACGAACAGACCGCCCGGACCGTCAACGACCACGGAACCCGTGCGCTGGTCGACGAGGCCGTACGCAGCGGAGTCGGCCGGATCGTCCAGCTGAGCACCGCCTCCGTCTACGGCCGCGGCCCCTTCACCGCGCTGCTCCCGGGCGCGGCCGAGCCCGCCCCCGCCTCCGCCACCAGCCTGACCCGGGTCGCCGCCGAACAGCACGTCCTGGCGGCCGGGGGAGCCGTCCTGCGCCCGCACCTCGTGTACGGGGCGGGGGACCGGTGGGCGATCCCCGGGCTGGTCGCCCTGTTGCGCCACCTGGAGGCGGCGCCGGCCGGCTGTGACGCCCGGCATTCGCTGATCGACGTGGAGACCCTGGGCCGGGCGCTGCTCGGGGCGGCGCTCGCCCCGAGCACGCCGTCCGGCGTCTACCACGTCAACCACCCCGAGCCGGTGACCTGCTCGGAGCTGCTGTCCACGGTGCTCGGCGAACTCGGACTGCCCTGGGCGGGCACGGAGATCGCCCTGGACGAGGCGCGCGACCGGCTGGCCGGCGTCCCGTACGCCACGCACCATTTCGGGATGCTCACCGTGGACCATTGGTTCGCCGACGAACGGGTGTGGCAGGACTTCGGCTGTGCCCCCGGGCCCGGCTTCCGGACGTCCTTCGCCGGGCACGCACCCTGGTACCGGGAGTTCCTCAGCCGCTGAGGCCGGCCCTCACGCGTCCGCCGGGTCCGGAATGCGGGTGCCCGTCCCGCTCACCCGCACCCGCGCGTCGCCCGCCCGCAGGGTGACGGTCAGCGTGCCGGGGCGGCCCATGTCCTCGCCCTGGTGCAGGGTCAGCCCCGCGGTCTCCGGGACCAGGGACAGGGTGCGCAGATATGCGCCGAAGGCGGCCGCCGCCGCGCCCGTCGCCGGGTCCTCGACCACACCGCCGACCGGGAACGGGTCGCGGACGTGGAAGACGGTCTCCGACGCGCGCCAGACCAGCTGGACCGTGGTCAGGTCCAGCCGGTGCATCAGCGCTTCGAGCCGCGCGAAGTCGTAGGAGAGCGCCGCCAGCCGCTCACGGCTCGCGGCGGCCAGCACCAGATGGCGGGCGCCCGCATAGGCGATCCGGGGCGGCAGGGCCGGGTCGAGATCGGCGGCCGGCCAGTCCAGCGCGGCCAGCGCCTCCGTGACGTCCCCCGGCGCGATGTCCGTGACGTGCGGCTCCACGCT
The DNA here is from genome assembly GCF_036013915.1 of Streptomyces sp. NBC_00464. Classification (NCBI taxonomy): domain Bacteria; kingdom Bacillati; phylum Actinomycetota; class Actinomycetes; order Kitasatosporales; family Streptomycetaceae; genus Streptomyces; species Streptomyces sp. NBC_00464. The sequence continues at coordinate 5,673,822 of NZ_CP107899.1, forward strand.
GGTGAGGGTCGCCCGCAGTTCGGTCCCCTCGCGGACGACGGTGACCGGCACCGGACCGGCCGCGGTGGCGAACTCCAGGTCCCCGGGACCGTCCCGTTCGGCCAGGGCCAGGGCCGTCGCCACGGTGGCATGGCCGCAGAACGGGACCTCGGCCTTGGGGCTGAAGTAGCGGATCGCGTAACCGCGCACACCGGGCTGCGACACCTCGGTCCGGCCGGTGAGGAACGCCGACTCGCTGTAACCGAGCTCCGCCGCGACGGCGAGCATGCCCGCCTCGTCCATGTCGGAGGCGTCCAGCACGACCCCGGCAGGATTTCCGCCCTCGGGGTCGGCGGAGAAAGCTGTGTAGCGCAGGACCGCGGTCTCGGCAGAATCAGTCATATGCGGGACAACCGCACCGCGGTCAGGGGCATTCCCACCGTGGTCCCGCCCGCCCCTCACCGGGCGGGACGTGTCAGCCCCGGCCCACGTTCAGCCCCGGCCCACGTACGGCATCGCCGTCGCCATCACCGTGACGAACGGGATGTTGGCCTCCAGTGGCAGCTCCGCCATGTGGACCACCGTCCGGGCCACGTCCGCGGCCGCCATCACCGGTTCCACGGCCAGTTCGCCGTTGGCCTGGAGGATTCCGGTCCGCATCCGTTCCGTCATCTCGGTCGCGGCATTGCCGATGTCGATCTGCCCGCTGGCGATCCGGTACGGGCGGCCGTCCAGCGAAAGCGACTTCGTGAGGCCGGTCATGGCGTGCTTGGTCGCGGTGTAGGCGACCGAGTGCGGGCGCGGCGCGTGCGCGGAGACCGAACCGTTGTTGATGATCCGCCCGCCCTGCGGGTCCTGCTCCTTCATCTGCCGGTACGCCGCCTGCGCGCACAGGAACGCCCCCGTCAGGTTCACGTCGACCACCGTGCGCCAGTCGTCGTACGAGAGGTCCTCGACCGGCACCGCGCGCGGCCCGAAGGTCCCCGCGTTGTTGAAGAGCAGATCGAGGCGGCCGAAGCGCTCCCGTACGGAGGAGAACAGGGCGTCCACGTCGCCCGGGCGCGACACATCGGCGGGGACGGTGATCACCCGGGCGTCCGGCCCGGCCAGCGCGGCGGTCTCGGTGAGCGGCTCGGGGCGGCGGCCCGTGAGTGCCACCGACCAGCCGGCGCCGGTCAGGGCGAGGGCCACCGCGCGGCCGATTCCGGAGCCCGCGCCCGTGACCACAGCTGTCTTCGTCGCGGAATTCAACGGTTTGTTGCTCATGGTGCGGCAGCGTACGCCGCCTGCTCGGGAGGGTGCGACCGGGGGCAAATGGTGCCTCCTGGCCGGGGGTTCGCGCGTCCCGCGAGTGATTCCCGCGCCCCGTCCCGGCGATTCCCCGACCGCCGCACCCGAAGTTGATGATCATGGTTTCGGCCGCATACGCGGAGTTTGCCCCTGGGGATCCATTCCTGCCGCATTCCTCATCCAGGCGACGCCCGCGCGACGCGAGCACGACAACCGCCCGATGTGCCGGCCCGGTGGACTTCCCCCACAACACCAGTCAGGGGAGGGACAGATGACGCACTCATCGCACCAGCAGGAGCTGCGCGACGCGGCCCGGCACACCGGTCGCCGCCGCTTTCTCACCGTCACCGGAGCCGCCGCCGCACTCGCGTTCTCCGTCGGTCTGCCGGCCGCGGGAGCGGCGAGCGCCGCCGAGCTCGACAGCCGGAAGATCGGCGAGGACCCGTTCACCCTCGGCGTCGCCTCCGGTGACCCGCTGCCCGACTCCGTCCTGCTGTGGACGAGACTCGCGCCCCGCCCGTTCGAGCCCGACAGCGGACTGCCCGCCGCCCGTGTCGAGGTGCGCTGGGAGCTGGCCCGCGACGAGCGCTTCCGGCACATCCTCCGGCGCGGCACCGCCACCGCCCACCCGGAGTTCCACCACAGCGTCCACGTGGAGGTCAAGGGCCTCGCACCGGACCGCGTGCTCTACTACCGCTTCCGCGCCGGGCAGTGGACCAGCCCCGTCGGCCGGACCCGTACCGCGCCCGCCCCCGGCGCCCACAAGCGCGAACTGTCCCTGGCCGCCGTCTCCTGCCAGGCCTACCACGACGGCTACTTCACCGCGTACAAGCACCTCGCCGAGGAGGACGTCGACGTCGTCTTCCACCTCGGCGACTACCTCTACGAGTACGCCGTCACCGCGACCGGCGGGGCCCGCAACTACACCGACCGCACCCTGCCCGCCCTCTTCAACCGGGAGACGACCACGCTGGAGGACTACCGGCTGCGGTACGCCCTCTACAAGTCCGACCCCGACCTGCGCGCCGCCCACGCCGCGCACCCCTTCGTCGTCACCTGGGACGACCACGAGACCGAGAACAACTACGCGGGCGAGACCCCCGAGAACAACGTGCCGCCCGAGGAGTTCCTGATCCGCCGGGCCGCCGCCTACCGCGCGTACTGGGAGAACCAGCCGCTCCGCACCCCGCAGCGGCCGGACGGACCGGACATGAAGCTCTACCGGCGCCTGCAGTTCGGCCGGCTCGCCCAGTTCGACATCCTCGACACCCGCCAGTACCGCAGCGACCAGGCGTACGGCGACGGCTGGCAGACCCCCGGACCCGAGTCCGAGGACCCCTCGCGCACCCTGACCGGCGCCACCCAGGAGCGCTGGCTGATCGACGGCTGGCGCCGTTCGAAGGCCACCTGGAACGTCGTACCGCAGCAGGTCACCTTCGCCCAGCGGCGCGACGTCCCGACCGACGCCTACAAGCTCTCCATGGACTCCTGGGACGGCTATCCGGCGTCCCGCGACCGCATCCTGAAGGGCGCCGAGTCCACCGGGGTGGACAACCTCATGGTGCTGACCGGTGACGTGCACGTCGGCTACGCCTTCGACCTGAAGCGGGACTTCGACGACCCCGCCTCCCGCACCGTCGGCACCGAGATCGTCGCCACCTCCATCGCCAGCGGCAAGAACGGCGCGGAGAAGCCGGCCAACTGGACGAGCCAGACGACCGCCAACCCGCACATGAAGTTCTACAACGGGCGTCGCGGCTACGTCCTCGTCACCCTCCAGGAGCGCCAGGCGCGCGCCGACTACCGCACGGTGTCCGCCGTCACCACGCCCGGCGCCCCCGTGACGACGGCCGCCTCGTTCGTCACGGAGGTGGGCGACCAGGGCCTCAACCCGGCCTGACCGCAGAGGGGCGGGGTCCCCACTACGACACCGGCACCACGCCGTCCACGGGGTAGCGGACGCCGATGCGCTCACGTACCGCGTCGAGCGTCCGCATCACCGCGAGCGAACCGTCCAGCGGCACCAGCGGGGACTCCGTCTCGCCCGCCCGGACCGCCCGCATCACCTCGGCCGCCTCGAACTGCATCCCCGTCAGGCCCTGCGGCCCCGGACCGGAGGTGATCTCCTCCGCCTCCTTGCCGTCCCGGTGGAGCACGAAGCGCTTCGGGAAGAAGAAGCCCTCCGGGAAGTCCATCCGGCCGGCCGTCCCGATGACCGTGGCGGCCGTCGGGTGATGTCCGACGAGCGAGCAGGACAGCAGCGCGTTGGCCCCCGAGTCCCAGCTCAGCAGCATGCCGGTGTTCAGGTCGACGCCCTCCGGCGACAGCAGCGCATCGGCCTGCACCCGGTCCGGCTCGCCCAGCAGCAGATGCGCGAACGACACCGGATAGACCCCCAGGTCCAGCAGCGCCCCGCCGCCCAGCGCGGGATCGCGCAGCCGGTGCTCGGCGCCGAAGTCACCCGCGAAGCCGAAGTCGGCCTGCACGGTGCGGATCTCGCCGATCGCCCCGTCCCGCACCAGCTCCGTCATCCGCCGGATGACCGGGTTGCAGTACGTCCACATCGCCTCCATCAGGAAGAGGCCGCGGTCCCGGGCGAGCTTCACCAGCTCCCGGGCCTCGCGCTCGTTGATCGTGAACGCCTTCTCGCACAGCACGTGCTTTCCGGCCTCCAGGGCGAGGGCCGTCGCCTCCCGGTGCGCGGAGTGCGGCGTGGCCACGTACACCACGTCGACGTCCTCGTCGGCGACGAGCGCGGCCCAGTTCCCGTACGCCCGCGGTATCCCGAACCGCTCCGCGAACGCCTTCGCCGAGGCATCCGTACGGGAGGCCACGGCCACCACCTCCGCATCGGGCATCGCCTGCAGGTCGGCGGTGAAAGTCGCCGCGATCCCACCTGTCGCCAGCACGCCCCAACGGACAGTCCTGCTCATGCACGCTCCCACAAAGGTGTCGACCATTCCGGCTGAGCTGAGAGCATAGAGGCGGATTCAACAACTATGGAGATGAGAATGCCGGAGAGCGGCGTCAGCCGAGCCCAGCAGATACCCACGCCCGACACCGGGGCCGGAACCGGACTTCCCGGCAGGCCCGCCCCCCTTCCCCCCGGCCCCGCCGCCACCGCCCGGCGCACCGGACTCCTCGTCACCCTGGTCCTCGGCGGACTGACCGCGCTGCCGCCGCTGTCCATGGACATGTACCTCCCGGCGCTCCCCGCCGTCACCGACGCGCTGCACGCACCCGCCGCGACGGTCCAGCTCACCCTGACCGCCTGCCTGACCGGCATGGCGCTCGGCCAGGTCGTCGTCGGCCCGATGAGCGACCGCTGGGGCAGGCGCCGCCCGCTGCTTCTCGGGATGATCGTCTACGTACTCGCCACCGCGATCTGCGTCTTCGCCCCGACCGCCGAACTCCTCATCGGCTTCCGCTTGATCCAGGGCCTCGCGGGCGCGGCCGGCATCGTCATCGCCCGGGCCGTCGTGCGCGACATGTACGACGGCGTGGAGATGGCCAGGTTCTTCTCTACCCTGATGCTCATCTCCGGCGTCGCCCCGGTCATCGCCCCCGTCATCGGCGGACAGGTCCTGCGGCTCACCGACTGGCGGGGCATCTTCGCCGTCCTCACCGTCGTCGGCATCCTGCTCACCCTCGTCGTCTGGAAGTGGCTGCACGAGACCCTGCCGCCCGCTGAGCGCCACACCGGCGGCATCGCGGACGCGCTGCGCACCATGCGCGGGCTGCTCGCCGACCGTGTCTTCAGCGGTTACATGATCGCGGGCAGTCTCGCCTTCGCCGCGCTCTTCGCCTACGTGAGCGCCTCGCCGTTCGTCGTGCAGGAGATCTACGGTGCCTCGCCGCAGACCTTCAGCCTGCTCTTCGGCATCAACTCGGTCGGGCTGATCGCCGTGGGCCAGATCAACGGCAAGATCCTCGTCGGCCGGGTCAGCCTCGACAAGGCGCTCGGCTTCGGCCTCGCGGTCATCGTGCTGGCCGCGACGGCGCTGCTGCTCATGACGTCCGGGGTCTTCGGGGACGTCGGCCTCGTACCGGTGGCGACCGGCCTGTTCGTGCTGATGTCGGCGATGGGCCTGGCGATGCCGAACACCAACACACAGGCGCTGATGCGCACCAAGCACGCCGCCGGTTCCGCCTCGGCGCTGCTCGGCACCTCCCAGTTCCTGATCGGCGCCGTCGCCTCGCCGCTCGTCGGGATCGCCGGGGAGGCCACGGCCGTGCCGATGGCCGTCGTGCAGCTGGTGTGCGCGGTGGGCGCGATGGCGTGCTTCCTGGGGCTGTGCCGGCCCTGGCAGCATCAGGCCGCGCGGTCCTGAGGCTGCGGAAGGGGCGTCGGGCTGCCCGTGGGCGTCAGTCCGCCTGCGGGTAGCCGATCAGGTGCAGCCGGTCCTTGTCGTCGGTCCAGCGGAACAGCCCGACCCCCTCCGCGGACTCCGCGCCCGGCACCCGCACGATCGGCGACAGCGTGTCCGTCGCCCCCGAGGAGACGTCCGCCTCGACCGGGAAGCCGCCACCGGCCAGCACATCGGCCGCGTTGCGCACGTTCGTCGCCCCGTACGCCGTTCCGCCGTCGGTCACGGACGCCAGCACGAGGGTCTTCGACCCCTCGGTGTCCTCGAAGCAGTAGCCCTTGCCGGCCGCCAGATCGAACGCGAGGTTCCCGGCCACCAGATAGTCACCCGACGACGAGACGACCGCCTGCGGGTACTGCCCCGGCGCGATCGCCGGTTTGTGGCACTGCACGGAGACCAGCGCCTTGCCCGTCTTCGTGTCGTGCACCGTCCACAGCTCGTGGCTCTTGGCGAGCTTCGCGCCCTTCGCGAACTGCCACCTGGCCAGCACCACGCCCGGGGCCACGGACGTCGGCACACCGCTCCGCTTGTCGGCGCCCTTGGGCGCCACGTTCCGGCTGAACCAGCCGCCCTGGACCCAGAACTCCCGCGCCCCGCTGACCAGCAGTCCCTTCGACGTCAGCCCGCGCACCTCGGTGAGCTGCTTGCAGGACGCGCAGTCCTTCGGATACTTCAGCGCTTTTGGAGGCACCTTCGTGATCCTGCCGGTCGCCGGGTCCACCACCACGCTCGTGGCCCGGCCGTCGCCGATCACGATGCCGGGACCGGTGACGCTGATGCTCGGCACCGAGGTCCACGGCACCTCGATACGCTGCCGGCTGCCGTCCTCCACGGTGTACACATCGAGGGAGACGATCCGGTCGGCCGGCGCCGGAGCGTCCTCGCCGACCTTTCCGTACGCCCAGGTCACGTAGTACTCCTGGTCGTCCGTCGCCACGGTCAGCAGCTTCGGGAAGTGCATCGCGGCCGGCGGGCGCCAGGCGTCCCCGCTCCAGCCGGCCCGCCCGGTCTCCGGGTCGATGGTCCGCAGCTGGTACTCACCCTCGGCCGTCCGCACCAGATAGGCGAGCCGCCCGGTCGTCCGGGAGAGCGCGTAGTCGGGAGAGGTGCCGATGAGCTCCCAGCCGCGCCGGGTCGTGTACGCGGACGGCACGGTCAGCTGCGTCGCCGGGCCCGCGCTCTGCTTCACCGGCTTCTTCGGCTTGGCGTCGTTCTTCTTGTTGCCGCTGTCACCACCGCCGGCGGACAGCAGGAGCAGCAGAACCAGCACCACCAGCCCGCCGACCAGAGCCAGGCGCACGACCCGCTGCCTCGTGCTCCCACCGCTGACCGGAGTCAGGCGCCGAAACTTCAGTCTCATGGTCCCCCCGATGGGCACGACACGACCTAGCGGCGGTCAGCGTAGCAACTGGCGTGTATGCGTTTACAGTTCGGTCCGGTAGTCATTCCGTTTCGATTCCGTGCGGAGTCCGGGCCCGTCCGCGTCCGCCTACAATTCGTCGGTGAACGTCACCCTCCCCACCGCGGAAGCCCTGCGTGCGGCCCTGGCCGGACTCCTCGACGGGCTGCCGCCCAAGCAGGCCACCCAGGCCGTCGACCGGCTCATCGCCAACTACCGGGGGACCACTCCCACCGACACCCCGCTGCTCCGCGACCGCTCGGACGTCGCCGCGTACGCCGCGTACCGGATGCCCGCGACCTTCGAGGCGGTACGGTCCGCCGTCGACGCCCTGCGCGATGCCGCGCCCGACTGGGTGCCGGCCACGCACACCGACGTCGGCGGCGGCACCGGAGCGGCGAGCTGGGCGGTCGCCGGGGCCTGGGAGGGGCCGCGGACCACCGTCCTGGACTGGGCCGAGCCCGCCCTCGCGCTGGGCCGCGAACTGGCCGGGGCCTCCGGCCTCCCGGGGCTGCGCGCCGCCGAGTGGCAGCGGGCCCGGATCGGCAAGGACCTCGACCTCGACGCCACCGACCTGGTGACCGTCTCCTATGTGCTGGGCGAACTCACCCCCGAGGCCCGCACCGCCCTCGTCGACACCGCGGCCCGCGCGGCGCAGGCCGTCGTGGTCGTCGAGCCCGGCACCCCCGACGGCTACGCCCGCATCATCGAGGCCCGCGACCGGCTCATCGCCGCCGGACTGACCGTCGCCGCGCCCTGCCCGCACAGCGATGCCTGCCCCATCCAGCCGGGCACGGACTGGTGCCACTTCTCGGCCCGGGTCAGCCGCTCCTCGCTGCACCGGAAGGTGAAGGGCGGATCGCTGCCGTACGAGGACGAGAAGTTCAGCTACGTCGTCGCCACCCGCTTCGCCCCCGGGCCCGTGGAGGCGCGGATCACGCGCCGGCCGCAGATCCGCAAGGGCCAGGTGCTCCTGGAGCTCTGCACCCGGGACGAGGCGCTGCAAAGGGCCACGGTCACCAAGCGGCACGGCGCGCTCTACCGCGCCGCCCGGGACATCGACTGGGGCGACGCCTGGCCGCCCCCGCAGGACACGGACCAGGGGCCGTCCGGCCCCTGATCCGCCCGGCCGGCTAGCCGCGCAGCTCCTGGGTGCAGCACTTCACGCTGCCGCCGCCCTTGAGCAGCTCACCGAGATCCATCGGCACCGGTTCGAAGCCGCGGTCGCGCAGCGGGTCGAACAGGCCCGTGGCGGCCTGCGGCAGCAGGACGTGGAGGCCGTCGCTCACCGCGTTCAGGCCGAACGCCGCCGCGTCCGCCTCGCGCGCGATCAGCGCGTCCGGGAAGAGCCGGGCCAGCACCGCCCGGCTGCCCGGCGAGAAGGCAGCCGGGTAGTACATGATCTCGTCGGCCGCGTCGTCCAGGACGCTCAGCGCCGTGTCCAGGTGGTAGTAGCGCGGATCGACCAGATCGAGGCCGATCACCGGCCGCCCGAAGAACTCCTGCGCCTCGTCGTGCGAGAGCGGACTGGACCGGAAGCCGCGCCCCGCCAGGACGTACGACGAGGTCACCGCGAAGTCGCCCTCCCCCTCGTTGACGTGGACCGGCTCATGGATCTCGGTGAAACCGTGGCCGCGGAACCAGTCGCGGTGGGCGGCCGCCTCCGGGAACCGTTCCTCGTACGCGAAGCGCGCCCCCAGCACCCGGCCGTCGATGACGGTGGCCCCGTTGGCGGCGAAGACCATGTCCGGCAGGTCGGGGCGGGGTACGAGGAGCTCGACCGTGTGGCCGAGGGCGCGGTAGCGGCCCAGCAGGTCCTCCCACTGGGTCTGTGCCAGCGGGAGGTCGACGGGTTTGGTGGGGTCCATCCAGGGATTGATGGAGTACGTCACCTTGAAATGCGTCGGGGCGCACATCAGGTAGCGGCGGGGTGTGGCTTCACGAGGCAACTGGGGCTCCTCACGAATCGTCGCTGCGGCATTGGTGGCCGCTGCGGCCGGTGCGTCGCACGGGTGTGTGCGTGAGTTCATGGTGCGCCGTCCGGGCCGTGGGCGCAGTGGACCGATCGGGTGGTTCCGTACAGACGTGTGACGTGTGACCGTCTCGTCCCGTGCACGAGCCGTGGCCACCCCCTTCCAGGGGCTCCGATCACCGGAAATTCATCTGCCATTTCATGACAATAGGTGTGCTAGCGGTCATCGCCGGGCATCGGCTGCCGTACCCCGCTTCAGGACTCTGGCCACCCGAAGCGCAGGATGGTGGGACCATGGGCAGGGGCAACGCTTGAGGTAAGGGGATAGATGGGCGCCGATTTCAGCCGCGGTCGCGGCTCAGAGAACAGGTTTTCCCACTGGCTGCGCCGACGGCCCAAACCGCAGCAGAGCGATGTCGACGGCACCGCGCGGGAGGCGCTGCTCCTGGCTGTCGCCGAGGCCGGGATGCCGATCGCGCCCGCCGCCCACCCGGTCGGCTACCGATGTTCGTGCGAACGTGTCGGTTGTCCCACCCCCGCCAGGCACCCGATCTCCTTCGCCTGGCAGACGCAGTCCACGACCGACCGCGCACAGATCGAGCGCTGGGCCCAGAGTCAGCCGCAGGCCAACTTCATCACGGCGACCGGCATGATCCACGACGTTCTCGACGTCCCGCTGTCGGCGGGCACACAGGCGCTGGAACGGCTGCTTGCCGCCGGTATCGAGGTGGGCCCGGTGGCCAGGTCCGGCGACGACCGGATGCTCTTCTTCACGGCGACGCGCGGTACGCCGGAGGACGAGGACGAGTGGTGGCCGTGCGAGCTGGACTGCCACCCCGAGACGATGGACGAGCACCCCGGACTGCGGTGGCACTGCCGAGGCAGCTATGTGCTGCTGCCGCCGGCGATGCTCCCGGGTGAGCTGGACGTGCGCTGGGTGCGGGGGCCGGAGAACCCGCTGCCCGACCCGCTGACCTTGCTGGAGACCCTGACGGACGCGTGTGCGCGGTTCGTGGGCTCCGCGGAGCAGAGCGACGTCGACCATGAGTCGGTGGCCTGGCCGCTGAGCCGGTAGCCGGGGCGGGAGTGAGGCAGAGGGGTCCGCCCAGGACCCCTTCGCCGCTGTCGGCCCCGGTACGGGATCCGCTCAGGCTCCCTTCGCCGTTGCCGGCCCCGGTACGGGATCCGCCTAGGACCCCTTCGCCGCCGTCAGCCCCGGTACGCGGTTCAGCATGATCACCTTGCCCGACCCGGCGCCCTTCTTCGGGACGTACACCAGCTGGCTGGAGATCCGCTCCTTCGTGAGCGTGCTCTGCACCTCACCGGTCAGCAGCGCCGCGACGTCCTGGGAGACCACCGGGCGCAGCCCCTTCGCCGCGGTCTGCTGCTCGAAGTGCTTGCTGCTGAAGAAGACCAGCGCGCCGCCGTCCGCGGTCTCCAGGCCGAGCGGCCCGAACGCCCCGCTGTTCAGCGGCTGGTCGATGTACTGGTACGAGAAGCCGGCCCGTCGGGTGTTCAGGCGGGTGTTGCGCCATACCGAGGTGGACGATCCGGGAGCGAACACATCCGGCGTGCCCTTTTGCAGGTACCCCGTGTACTGCGCGCCCAAGTCCTTGGGAGCCACTGCCAGTTCCGTGTTGTCCCCGGCCACCGGCACGGCGCGACCCTCGCCGTCCTTCGCGAAGTCCGGGAGCTGGGACGGGGTGGCGACCGACAGATAGGCGGCCTTCCACTCCGCGTCGGGGCCGGACTTGACGAAGACGAACAGCCAGCGGGTGTCCAGCTTCCCGCTGTCCTGGTCGCGGTTGGAGTCCGTGTCCGCGAGGAACCAGCGCGGCCAGCCGGCCTTCTTCGGGATGACGTAGTTCGCGTCGGTCAGTTCCAGCGGCCGGTGGTTCGCGTTGCCGTTCGGGTTGTTCTTCTGCCGGGCCCGCAGACCCGCCTGGTTGATCGCGCCGAGCGGGCCGGTGACCCGGTCCGCGTCCAGCGCGGGGTCGTAGGCCTTGTCCGCCGCGTTGTACGCGGTGGTGAAGTCCTCCAGGGCCGACGCGGCCTCAGACCGCGTCGCCGCCGGGACGACTTCCAGCTCGCCGTGCACCGTCACGCACCCGCTCGCCGTCATGGTCAGCACCGTCGCTGCCGCGAGCCCCGTCGCCAGCCGAACCGGCCTCAGGCTTCTCATCCGTTGCTTTCCGCGCCTTCTGATCCGTCGCACCCGCTGCGGGGCCCTCTGACCGTCCGAACCCTACCGGGGAGAGGAACAGCGCGAGGGTGGGGATCAGATACAGCGCCCACACCGTGATCTGGAGAACGGTCGGATCGGGCTGGAAGTTGAACGTCCCCTTCAGCAGGGTGCCGTACCAGCTGTCCGGCGGAATCGTGGCGCTGATGTCGAACGCCCGGTTCTGCAGACCGCCGAGGAACTCGGCCTCCTGCAAGTCGTGGACGCCGTACGCGAGCACACCCGCCGCGACGACCACCAGCATGCCGCCCGTCCAGGTGAAGAACTTCGCCAGGTTGATCTTCAGCGCGCCCCGGTAGAACAGCCAGCCCAGCACGACGGCCGTGGCGATGCCCAGCACCGCGCCGATCATCGGATGCCAGCCGTCGTCCGCCGCGTGCACCGCACGCCACACGAACAGCGAGGTCTCCAGGCCCTCACGGCCCACCGCGAGCAGCGCCGTGGCGACCAGGGCGCCGGTGCCCATCGCGAGCGCCGCGTCGAGCTTGCCGTGCAGCTCCGCCTTGAGATGCCGTGCGGTGCGGCGCATCCAGAAGACCATCCAGGTCACCAGGCCGACCGAGAGGATGGACAGCGAACCGCCCAGCGCCTCCTGAGCCTTGAACGTCATCTCCTGCGAACCGAATTCGAGACCGGCGCCGAAGGCCAGACTGACGACGATCGCGATGGCGACACCGATCCAGATCGGCAGCAGCTTGTGCCGGTTGCCGGTCTTCACCAGGTACGCGATGAGAATGCAGACGACCAGGCTGGCCTCAAGGCCCTCGCGCAGGCCGATCAGGAAGTTGCTGAACACGTTTCGGTTCCCTTTCCGCTTCGAGTCCCGTTACGAGAACAGCGCCCGGCCCCACCAGTCGTCCTTGTCGCGGACGCCCGGCGGGACGGCGAAGTGCGCCGAACCCACGTGCTGGATGTACTCGTTGAGTGCGTCGTGTGCCGCCAGGCGCCGCTGCAGCGGTACGAACGCCGTGCGGGTGTCGCGCTGGTAGGCGAGGAAGAACAGCCCGGCGTCGAGCCGGCCCAGGCCGTCGGTGCCGTCGGTGAAGGAGTAGCCGCGCCGCAGGATCGTCGCCCCGTCATTGGTGTCGGGGTGCGCGAGCCGTACGTGCGCGCTCGGCAGCATGGCCTTCAGGAACGGCTCGTCGCGCTCCTTGGCCCTGCCGACCGGGGCGCCCTCGCCCTTGTCGCGGCCGAATACGTCCTCCTGCTCCTGCAGCCCGGTCCGGTCCCAGGTCTCGATGTGCATCCGGATGCGCCGGGCCACCAGGTAGGAACCCCCGGTCATCCAGCCGCCCTTGTCCTTCTCGCCGACCCACACGTGCTGGTCGAGGGCGGCGGTGTCGGTGCCGGAGATGTTCCGGGTGCCGTCCTTGAAGCCCATCATGTTGCGCGGGGTCTGGGCGTCGGGCGTCGTCGAGGACGTCTTGCCGAAGCCCAGCTGGGACCAGCGGATCGCGGTGCGGCCCATGCCGATCCTGGCGAGGTTGCGGATGGCGTGCACCGCGACCTGCGGGTCGTCCGCACAGGCCTGGACGCACAGGTCGCCGCCGCTGCGGGCCTTGTCGAGGTTGTCGCCCGGGAACTTCGGCAGCTCGACGAGCGCGTCGGGGCGCCTGTCCTCCAGGCCGAACCGCCCCTTGGCGAACAGCGAGGGGCCGAAGCCGATCGTCAGCGTCAGCCGCGACGGCTTGAGCCCCAGGGCCTCGCCCGTGTCGTCCGGCGGCGCCTCGGCCAGGCCCCCGTAGGCGCCGTCGCCGACCGCGTGGCCGGCCGTCATCCGCTCGGCCGCCCGGGTCCACTCCTTGAGCAGCGCGACCAGTTCCGCCCGGTCCTTCGTCGTCACGTCGAACGCCGCGAAGTGCAGCCGGTCCTGGACGGCCGTGGCGATACCGGCCTGGTGCGCACCGTGGAACGGCACAGCCGCGCCGCTGTCCGCGGCCGTCACGGGGGTGTCCCCGGAGCCCACCGCGGCCACCGCGCCGCCGGCCGCCACCGCGCCGAGCGCGAGCCCGGCGCCGCCCCAGCCGAGCAGCGCCCGCCGCGACGGGGCGCCCGCCGGGGTCTCGTCGTCGGATGTCTGCCGATTCTGCTCGGACATGCCCGGAACCTCTTTCCGGCCGGTTACTTCGTCACCGCGGCGGCGAGCCGCGAGAGGGGCTCGGCCAGCGCGTTGACCGCGTCCGACAGCTCCTTGCGGTCCGCCTTGCCGACCTTCTCGTACGACGTGAACACGTAGGAGTTCTTGTCCGTGCGGTACTTGTCCAGCAGCGTGTTCAACGCAGCGAACTGCTTGTCCAGGGAGGAGGTCAGCGCCGCGTCGTTCTTCGTGGCGATCGGCTTCAGCAGCTCGTAGGACTTCTCCGCGCCCTCGACGTTGGCCTTGAAGTCGACCAGGTCGGTGTGGCTGTAGCGCTCCTCCTCACCGGTGACCTTGCCGGTGGCGACCTCGTCGAGGAGCTCCTTGGCGCCGTTGGCCATCGAGGTCGGGGTGATCTCCGCCGTGCCGACCCGCTTCTGCCAGTCGAGGAGGTCCTTGTAGAGGGTGGGCGCGAGCGCCTTCTCCTCGGCGCCCAGCTTCTTGTCCTGCCACAGCGCCTTCTCCAGGCGGTGCCAGCCGGTCCACTTCTGGCCGTCCTCCAGGCCGTCCTCGCGGACGTCGACCTTCGGGTCGATGTCGCCGAAGGACTCGGCGACCGGCTCGGTGCGCTCCCAGCCGATACGGGAGTCGGCGTACGCCTTCTTCGCGGCCTCGATGTCACCGGCGGCGACGGCGTCCGTGAAGACCTTGACCTTGGGCAGCGTCTCGTCGGCCTGCGCCTGGACGTAGGTGCGGTAGGCGGCGACGGCCTTGTCCATCTCGGGGCTGCGCTTGGCCACCTTGCCGCCGCTCACCTCGATCTTCTGCCGGATGCCGTGGCCCTTCATGCCGGGCTTGCAGGCGATCTCGTACGAACCGGCCTTGATCTCGGCGGTGATGGTGGCCTTGGTACCCGGGCCGATGTTCTCGCGCTCGGCGACGATGCGGTCGTCCGGGAACAGGACGTAGACCTCGGTGACCTTGGAACCCTTGTTCTGCACGGCCAGCTCGATGTGCCCGGCCGGCAGCTTCGTCTTCGAGACCTCGCAGGAGTCGTCCTTGGCGACGACCTGGACGGCGCCCTCGCCCTTGCCGTCGCTCTTCTCGGCGCAGCCCGTGACAGCGGTCAGAGCGGCCACGGTGGCGGCAGCGGTGACGACGGAGAAACGAACGGCTCGCATACGGGCTCCACTTGAGATGAAGGAGAAGGGAGAAACGGATCGGACAAAGGTGGGTGAGGCGGACCTAACTTAACCGAGGCTTACCTGACCGATACCCACCCGTGCAGTGATTCAGCTCTCACTGGGGACTCACAGGAACGGAAGGATCACAGCCGACCCATGAGCGAGCCCCGAACGGGTCAAGCGATGGTCAAGAGGCCCTTTCCGGGACGACGAGAGGCACCCCGGTCCGCGGATGCGGGAACACCTCGACGGGCTGCCGGTAGACCCCGCTGAGCAACGCACTCGTGAACACCTCGCCCGGCGGACCGGCCACCGCGATCCGACCGTCGTGCAGCACGGCGGCCCGGTCCGCGTACGAGGCCGCGAGGCCCAGGTCGTGCAGGACGACGACGACCGCGTCCCCGGCGGCGGCGCGCTCCCGGCAGATCCGCAGCACCAGTTCCTGATGGCGCAGGTCGAGCGCGGCGGTCGGCTCGTCGAGCAGCAGCAGCGGGGCGCGCTGCGCCAGCACCCGGGCCAGTGCGACCCGGGCCCGCTCGCCGCCGGACAGCGCGGAGAAGGGGCGGGCCGCGAACGCGGTCACCTCGGTGGCCGCCATCGCCGCGCGGACCGCGGGATCGTCCTCGTCGGCCCGGTCCGTCCCGGCCCAGGGTGCCCGGCCCATCCGTACGACGTCCTCCACAGGGAACGGGAAGGAGAGCGCCGCGGACTGCGGCAGCACGGCCCGGCGCAGCGCCAGCTCGGGTGCGGACCAGTCGGTGACCGGCCGCCCGTCGATCCGTACCTCCCCGCCGTCGGGGGGCAGGTCGGCGGCCAGCGCGGCCAGCAGGGTCGACTTGCCCGCCCCGTTCGGGCCGACGAGCGCCAGCACCTCGCCCGCGTGCGCCGTCAGGTCGATGGAGTCGAGCACCTGCCGCCCGCCCAGGCGTACCCGCAGCCCGAGCGCCTCGGCGACCGGATCGCCGGGCGAGACGGGCGCGGGCAGCTGCCGGCCCCGTACCGCGAAGAGGTTCCGCAGCGTCCTCATGCCCAACCACCTTGCTTGCGACGGGTCCTGCGCAGCAGCCAGAAGAAGAACGGGCTGCCGAAGAGCGCGGTCAGCACACCGAGCGGCAGCTCGGCGGGGTCGGCGACGGTACGGGCCGCGAGGTCGCCCGCGACGAGTACCAGCGCACCGCCGAGCGCGCTGCCGGGCACGAGGAAGCGGTGCCCCGGCCCGTTCGCCATCCGCAGCAGATGCGGCACCAGCAGCCCCACGAACGAGATGATCCCGGCGACCGCCACCGCGGCGGCGGTCAGCAGCGCCACGACGAGCACCAGCACGATGCGCAGCCGCTCGACGTCGACGCCGAGGTGCCGGGCCGGCCGCTCGCCGAGCGCGAGCAGGTCCAGCTTCCGTGCGTAGAAGGGCGCGAGGACGAGCCCGAGCACCGCGCACGGCAGCACGGCCAGCACCTTCGGCCAGGTGGCCTGGGCCAGCGAACCGAGCTGCCAGAAGGTGATCTGGGTGATCTGCGCGTTGTCGGCGAAGAAGATGAACAGGCCGATCAGTGCGCCCGCGAAGGCGTTGACGGCGATGCCGGTGAGGATCAGCGTCACCACCTCCGTACGGCCGCCGGACCGCGACAGCGCGTACACCAGCAGCACGGTCAGCAGACCGGCGACGAACGCGCAGACGGTGATCGTCCAGTTGCCGAAGAAGCTCAGCCCGAGCGCGATCGAGGCGACCGCGCCGACCGCCGCCCCCGCGGAGATCCCGATGACGCCCGGCTCGGCGAGCGGATTGCCGAACACGCCCTGCATCAGGGCCCCCGCGCAGCCGAGCGACGCGCCGACCAGCAGGGCGAGGACGACGCGCGGCAGCCGTACGTTCCACAGGACGCTCTCGCCGATCCGGTCCAGGGCGTGACCGCCGAGCCCGATCCGGTGCTGGACGGAGGCGAGGACATCGTCGAGCGGGATGCTGTACGCGCCGAGGCCGGCGGACAGCAGGCAGCACAGGAGCAGGGCGGCGAGCAGCCCGGCGGTCAGGGTGGCAGCCGTGGAGCGGCGCGCGCGGGGGACCGCCTGGCCGGCGGATGCTTCGTGTGCGGTGGTCACTTGGCCGCACCGGCCTCGGGGTGGAGCTGGGCGACCAGTTCGCTCAGCACCCGGTCCGTGCGCGGCCCGTAGTTCAGCAGCACCCCGTCGTCGACGGAGAGGATCCGGCGGTCCAGGCCCGCCGGGGTCTCGGCGACGCCCGGAATCTTCACCAGCCCGTCGACACCGCCGACCGAGTCGAGCCCCTTCGTCATCACGAGGATCGCGTCGGGGGCCGCCTTGGCCAGGGCCTCGCTGGTGATGGCGGTGAAGTCCTTCTTCAGTCCGGACGCCTTGCCCGCGTCGACCGCGCCCGCCGCCTCCAGCAGCGAACTCGCCCCGGACTCCCGCCCGCCCAGCAGATACACGGACGCGGAGCCGCGCAGATAGAGGAAGGCGACCCGCGGCTTCTTCGCCCCGTCGGCCGGTGCGGGGACGGACTTCCGCACGGCGTCGATGCGGTCCTGGGTGCGCCTGTCGAGCTCGTCGCCGGACTTCGGTACGCCGAGGGCGGCGGCCACCGTGTCGATCCGGCGGCCCACGTCGGCGAGTTCCTTGGCCGGTTCGACGACCACGAGCGGAATCCCGGCGTCCCGGATCTGGCCGATGGCCTCGGCCGGTCCTGTCGTGGTGTCGGCGAGGACGACGGTGGGCCGCAGGGACAGGACGCTCTCCGCCGACACGTCGTGGGCCCGGGTCACCACGGGGAGCTTCGCCGCCTGTTCGAAGGTGGCGGTGATGTCGCGGGCCACGACCTGCTTGCCGAGGCCGAGCGTGAAGACGATCTCGCTCAGGCTGCCGGTCAGCGGCACGATCCGGTCCGCCGATGTGATGGTGGTCCGCTCGCCGTCCGCCGATGTGACGGTGACGGGCAACTGC
Organism: Streptomyces sp. NBC_00464; assembly: GCF_036013915.1. Classification (NCBI taxonomy): domain Bacteria; kingdom Bacillati; phylum Actinomycetota; class Actinomycetes; order Kitasatosporales; family Streptomycetaceae; genus Streptomyces; species Streptomyces sp. NBC_00464. The sequence continues at coordinate 5,691,290 of NZ_CP107899.1, forward strand.
GGTGCCGGTGCCGTGGCCAGCGGCTCGATCCGGTCCGCCGCCGGAGCCGTGGAGGCCCCGGCGCCCGCGGCCTTCGCCGCGGGAGTCCCCGTATCCCCGCATCCGGCCAGCAGCAGCGCCGTCGCCAGGAGGGCGGCCGTCAGAACGCCGGTGCGTCTGCGCCGCGGTTGCCCGGCGCCCCGGCCCGGCGGGGCGAAGTCCTTGTCGAAGCGCACTGGGGCACCGTCCTGTCGTTCTGCGGCGTGCAGTTGGTAAGGGATTGAGAGGGAATGTGACGGAAGGGGGTACCGGCACAGGATGTACATATCTTAGGTTAGCCTTACCTGACTTTCTAGATCCCGGAGGGGCCCCTCATGTCCTCGTTCAGACCTGCCCGCGCGCTTGCCGTCGCGCTTCTCGCGGTACTGCCGGCAGCGTTGCTCCCGGCCACCACCGCGCATGCGGCGACCCGCACGGTGCAGGGCGGACGGCTGGACTGGGGCATCAAGTCCTCCTTCCAGAGCTACGTCACGGGCCCGATCGCCCAGGGCAGTTGGGGCCTGACGGGCGGCGCGGCAACGGTCGGCGGCAGCCAGTTCCGCTTCCACTCCGCGACCGGTTCCTACGATCCGGCGAGCGGTGCGTTCCGGGCCGGCTTCTCGGGCGGCGTCCACTTCACCGGCCACAAGAAGACCGACGGCTCCTATGAACTCGACCTCACCATCAGCCGCCCCACGGTCCGGATCGAGGGCGGCGGCGGCACGGTGTACGCGGACATGGTCAGCAAGGACCGGGGGAGCGGCCGCGTCACCTCCACCGCCCAGGTCCCGCTGGCCGCGCTCGGCCTCGCCGGGATCGACATGACGGGCGGTTCCACCCCCATCGCCCTCAACAACGTCCCTGCGACGCTCACTTCACAGGGCGCCAAGGCCTTCGCCGGCTACTACACGGCCGGTACGCCCCTGGACCCGGTCAGCCTCTCCGTGGACACCTCGGCCCCCGCCGCTGAGCCCGCCGCGTCGAAGACCCCCGAGAAGCCGAAGAGCAGCGCGAAGCCGAAGGCCACGGCCGGCCGCTTCGAGGACGCCGCCGTCGACTGGGGCGTGCGCCGCACCTTCCGTGAGTACGTCACCGGCTCGATCGGCCAGGGGAAGTGGACCCTGGCCGGGGGGGCCCAGGACGGCGGGGCACTCTTCCGCTTCCCGCAGGGCACGGGCACGTACGACCCGAAGAAGCAGACCCTGGCGGCGGACTTCGTGGGCAGCGTCCGCTTCACCGGGGCGGGCGGTCTCGACCTGAAGCTCTCCCGGTTCGCGGTGACCCTGAAGTCGGGCACGGGCACGCTCCGCGCCGACGTCCTGAGTGAGAACACCACCCGCAGGGCCGTCCCCCTGGTCACCTTCACGGCAAAGGACTTCGCCCCCAGGGACGGCCTCGCGGTCCTCACGGAGGCCCCCGCCGAGCTGACCGCCGACGGTGCCAAGGCCTTCGGCTCCCTGTACAGGGCGGGCACCACGATGGACCCGGTCTCGCTCGCCGTGGCTGTCACGGCGGCCGCGAAGCTGCCCGCCCTCCCCGACCTGGGCAGCGAGCCGACGCAATCGGCGCAGCCGTCCGACCCGCCCGCCGCGAAGCCCGCCACGGCCGCCGCCACCGTGGCCGACGAGAGCTCCGGGACCGGGCTGTACCTCGCCCTCGGCGGGGCCGGCGTACTGGCCGCGGCCGGCGTGCTGTTCCTCGTACGCCGCAACCGGGCGACGCACGACACCCCCTCCTGACCCCCCGCACCACCCCCCCCGTTGATCGCTGTTCACTCCTGAGGAGACCCCGACCATGGCAGCCACCCGCCGCCCCATAGCCCTTGCCGCAGCCGTCGCCACGGCGGCCGCGCTCGGCGCCGCCTTCGCCCTTCCGGCACTCGCGGCCGAACAGTCCGCGCAGAGCGCCACCGCGGCCGCCCCCGCCATGGAGCTCAAGGACGGCACGCTGGACTGGGGCTTCAAGGAGTCCTTCCGCAAGTACGTCGGCGCCGCCGGAAAGGTCACCGTCAAGGACGGTGCCACGCAGGCCGAGGGCAACGGTGTGTTCACCTTTGTCAACGGCAAGGGCTCGTACGACATGACCACGCACGGCACCGACACGGCCTTCGAGGGCGGCGTCAACTTCTCGGCGCACGGCGGTGTCCTGGACATCACCCTCTCGGACGTCAAGCTCTCCACGGCCGGCACGGGCGGCGCGATCACCGCCGACGTGGCGACCCCGGCCGGCACCGCGAACGATGTGGCGGTCGCCGACCTCGACCTCTCGGCCGTCCGGCCGGGGCAGGGAGCCGGCGGGGCGATGGTCTTCAAGGACATCCCCGCCAAGCTGACGAAGGCGGGCTCCGAGGCCTTCAATGGCCAGTACAAGGAGGGCGAGGTGCTCGACCCCGCCACGCTCACGGTGAAGGCGGTCGCAACCCCGACCGAGAAGCCGACGGACCCGGCCGAGCCGACCGGGAAGCCGACGGAGAAGCCCACCGAGAAGCCGACGGACCCGGCCGGGCCGACCGAGAAGCCCGTGAAGCCCACCACGCAGCCGACGGATGCGACGCCGAAGCCGTCCCCGACCACCACGGTCACCGACAAGCCGGCCGCCGACCCGGGCGCGATCGTCGACGGCACCCTGGACTGGGGCGTCAAGGCCTCCTTCCGTTCGTACGTCACGGGCCCCATCGCCCACGGCAAGGTCGAGACGACCGCCGGTGCCACCGCGTCCGGCAACGGCTACCGCTTCCCCGACGCCACCGGCCACTTCGACGCCGGGAAGCAGACCCTGAGCGCCGCGTTCGACGGCAAGGTCCGCTTCCTGGGCCACGAGGAGAACGGCGCCTACACCCTCGACCTGTCCCTGACCAACCTGGAGATCCAGGCGGACGGCACCAAGGGCAAGCTCATCGCCGACGTGTCCACCAAGGACCGTGAGACGAAGAAGACGGCCACCTACACCGGCCTTGCCGTGGCCGACCTCAAGCTGCCCGCCGGCGGACTCACCGCCAAGGACGGTGTGGTGACCCTCTCGGCCGTACCGGCGGCCCTCACCGCCGACGGCACCAAGGCCTTCGGCGGGATGTACGAGGCGGGCGACCAGCTCGACGCGCTGACCGTCTCGGTCGCCCTCGACAAGGACGCCGAACTCCCGTCGGTCCAGGGCTCGTCCACCGGCGGCTCGACGGGCGGCTCGTCCACCACCGGCTCGTCCACCACCGGCGGTGCGTCCATCGGCGGCACCGTGGGCGGCGCAGGCACGGTCGGCGGCTCGGGCGCCCTCGCCTCCACCGGCTCCGACCTCCCGGCCGGCGCCCTGTTCGCCGCCTCGGGCGTCATCGTGGCCGCCGGTGCGGGAGCGGTCGTCGTGGCCCGCCGTCGCCGTACCGTCTGATCCCCGGCACACCGCCCGGGTGCCGGCCCTCTCGTGGGGCGGGTGCCCGGGCCGGGTGCTTGAATGCGCACGTGAATGACTACGACGTACCCGCCGGAATCGACGTACTGCGCGTGTTCTGCGGCCCCGACGGCCGGCACGGCAACGCGCTCGGAGTCGTACGCGACGGACGCGACCACCCCGACGAGGTCTCCCGGCAGGAGCTCGCCCGGAAGCTCGGCTTCAGCGAGACCGTGTTCGTGGACGACCCAGAGCGCGGTCATCTGGACATCTACACACCGGGTCTCCGGCTGCCGTTCGCCGGGCATCCCGTGGTCGGCGCCGCGTGGCTGCTCGACCTGGAGGTCCTGGAGCTCGGGGTGGGGGAGGTGTTCGCCCGCCAGGACGGGGAGTTCAGCTGGATCTCCGCCCGCCCGGAGTGGGCACCGCCGCGCACGCTTCAGCAGTACGCCTCGGACGCCGAGGTCGACGCGCTGCCCGCCCCGCCGCCGGGTGAGGGCTGGCTCTACGCCTGGGCATGGGAGGACGAGGCCGCGGGCCGGGTGCGGGCGCGGGCGTTCCCCCGGCGGGACGACGGGATCGCGGAGGACGAGGCGACCGGGGCGGCGGCGCTGCTGCTCAGCGACCGGCTGGGCCGGGCCCTGAACATCAGACAGGGCCGCGGCTCCCAGATCCTCACGGCACCCGCACCGGACGGCACGGTGGAGATCGGCGGCCGGGTCGTGCTGGCGCAGGCAGGCCTGTAGCGGCGCGTTCAAGCCCGCGGCGGCGCAACCAAGCCTGCGGCGGCACAATCAAGCCCGTCCGGCGATTGAGGACAAGACAAAGCGGCGGGGCACCCGAGCCCGGGCACCCCACCGCCGGCCGCAAAGCCCTACGCGCTGAGCGGGAACACCTCGCCCAGCTCCCGGAACACCGCGGTGTTCAGCGCGAACGCGCGCTTGCACTCGTCCACGATGCGCTGCTTCTCCAGATCGTCCGCGTCCACCGCGTCCAGCAGCTCGCGGTAACCCCGCTTGAAGGAGGCGGGGTTGGATATCTCCTCGAAGACGTAGAACCGCACCCCGTCACCCTTGTGCGCCAGGCCCCACGTCTTCTCCGCCTTGTCGCGGATGATCTGCCCGCCCGACAGGTCGCCCAGGTAGCGGGTGTAGTGGTGCGCGATGTATCCCGCGGGCCAGGTGCGGGCACACTCGGCCACCCGGCCGGCGTACGCGGCCGTGGCCGGGAGCGGCTCCAGGTCATCGCGCCAGTCCGCACCCCGCAGATGCGCCAGATCCCGCTCCAGCTCGGCGGTGCGCATCAGCTCGGGCTGGATGAACGGCCCGGCGACCGGGTCGTCGGCCAGTGCCTGCGCCCCCTCCTCCAGTGCCCGGTACACGAACCACAGCTGCTCGGTGTAGCGCGTGTACGCGTCCACGCCGAGGCGCCCGCCGAGGAGATCGCTCATGAAGGTCGAGGTCTCGGCCTCGGTGTGCTGCTCGTGCGACGCGGTGCGGATCAGCGTCGAGAAGGGCGTGGCGGTGACGGTTGCGTCCAAGGCGGGCCTCCGGGGACCGAGGGGGACGGGAAGTCCAGAAAGAGACGGAAACACCGGCCCGCCGGGGCTGCTCGCCCGGCGCCTGCCGATGCGTCGATCTTCCTACTTAGGCATACCTAAGTCAACTGCTTCCCGACGGCTTGTCGGTAAAAAGGGCCGGAGGCAACGAGAACGGCCGCCCCGGAAAGGGGCGGCCGTTCAGGGAGGGTGGAGGGGCTTACGGGAGCGTCAGGATGTCGGCGCCCGTCTCCGTCACCACCAGCGTGTGCTCGAACTGCGCGGTGCGCTTGCGGTCCTTCGTGACCACGGTCCAGCCGTCGTCCCACATGTCGTAGTCGTGGGATCCGAGCGTCAGCATCGGCTCGATGGTGAACGTCATCCCGGGCTGCATCACGGTGGTGGCGTGCGGGCTGTCGTAGTGCGGAATGATCAGCCCGGAGTGGAACGAGGAGTTGATCCCGTGCCCCGTGAAGTCCCGCACCACCCCGTAGCCGAAGCGCTTCGCGTACGACTCGATGACCCGGCCGATCACATTGACCTGGCGGCCCGGCCGCACCGCCTTGATCGCCCGCCGCAGCGACTCCTCGGTGCGCTCCACGAGCAGCCGCGACTCCTCGTCCACGTCGCCGCAGAGGTAGGTGGCGTTGTTGTCGCCGTGCACCCCGTTGATGTACGCGGTCACATCGAGGTTCACGATGTCGCCGTCACGCAGCACGGTCGAGTCGGGGATGCCGTGGCAGATCACCTCGTTGAGCGAGGTGCAGAGCGACTTGGGGAAGCCCCGGTAGCCCAGCGTCGACGGATACGCGCCGTGGTCGACCATGAACTCATGGGCGACCCGGTCGAGTTCGTCCGTGGTGACGCCCGGGGCGATGTGCTTCGCGGCCTCGGCCATGGCCTGGGCGGCGATGCGTCCCGCGATGCGCATGCGCTCGACGGTGTCCGCGTCCTGGACCTCCGGGCCGCTGTACGGCGTCGGGGCGGGCTTGCCCACATACTCGGGGCGCCTGATGTTTCCGGGCACGGAACGGACGGGAGTGAGCTCCCCGGGTACAAGCAGCGACTGACCAGACATGCCAGCGAGTCTAACCAGGCTCTCTGGGGCAGCATGGCACCGAGGAAAGGAGCCCGCGATGGCCCTGTTCAAGAAGCGCACGGTCGGCAAGCCGGGCGAGTGGTTCTACTGCCTGGAGCACAGATCGGTCGAGGAGGGCCCCGAGTGCCCGGCCAAGGACCGCTTCGGCCCGTACACCTCCCGCCAGGAGGCGCAGCACGCGATGGAGACCGCGCAGGAGCGGAACCTGGAGTGGGAGACCGACCCCAAGTGGCACGACCGCCCGGGTCAGGACCCGGACGAGAACGCGAGCGGCTGAGGGCGGGGGCCCGGGGCCCGCGCCCCGGGCTCAGCCCGTCGGTGCCGCCGCCCGCAGGGCCTCCTCGCTCCGTGCCCGTCGGCGCAGGGCGTCCTCGTCCGTCTCGGAGTCGTACGTGAGCAGCTTCGGCAGGGCCGCGGCCAGCAGCGCCACCGAGGCGACGCAGGCCACGCCCCCGGACCAGACCGCGGTCCTGGTCCCCGTCCACCCCGCCATGCCGCCGGCCCGCACCTGCCCCAGCTGCGGGCCGACGCTGTACGACAGCACCTCGATGCCCGCGAGCCGGCCCCGCAGCTCCTCCGGGATCGTCTGGTTCCAGATGGTCGAACGGCCGAGCCCGCTGAGCATGTCGCCCGCACCGGCGACCGTCAGGCAGACCAGCACCAGCCCTACGTTGCCGAACCAGCCGGCCGCCGCGATGGCCAGCCCCCAGACGGCCGCACCGAACACCACGAACAGCCCGTGCCGCCGCACCCGCGAGGTCCAGCCGCTGGTCAGGCCGAGCACCAGGGAGCCCACCGAGCCCGCCGCATACATCAGTCCCAGCGACCACTCGGCGTCGAGCTCGTCGGCGAGGAACGGGAAGATCGTGTTCGGGAAGGCGAAGAACATCGCCGCCATGTCGATCGCGTAGGTCCCGAGCAGCACAGGCCGGCTCCAGGCATAGCGCGCCCCCTCCGCGATGCCGCGCAGCGACGGCTTCGTCCCCTGCTCCGCGGGCGGCGCGGGCGCGAGCCTGCGGCACAGCACCACGGACACGGCGAACGTGACCACGGTCACCGCGTACGCCGTGGCGTGCCCCGCATAGGCCACCACCACACCCGCCAGCGCCGGGCCCATGATCGCCCCGGCCTGCCAGCGCAGCGAGTTCAGCGCGGCGGCCGCGCCCAGCTGGTCGTGCGGCACGATGCGGGCCATCAGCGAGTCCAGCGCGGGCCGCTGGAGCCCGGCGAGCGCGGAGACACCGCCGGCCACCACGTAGAGCGGCCACAGCATCGGGTCGGGCAGCGCCGCGTTCACCAGCAGGACGAGCGCGAGCAGACCGAGCCCCGCCTCGGTGGCCAGGATGACCTTGCGGCGGTCGGCCGCGTCGGCGAGCGCACCGCCGTAGAGCCCGAACACGACCAGCGGCACCAGCTCGACCGCGCCCATCGCGCCGACCGCGAGCGGCGACCCGGTGAGGTCCTTGATCTGGAGCGGCAGCGCGATCAGGGCCATGAAGCTGCCGAAGTAGGTGACGATCCCCTGCACCCACAGCAGCCGGAAGTCCGCCGAGGAACGCCAGGGGGAGAGGTCGGGAAGCAGCGCGGCCAGCCTGGCGGCGAGGGAGGTGCGAGAGGTCACGAGGAGCCATGGTCCGTCCCGGTGCGTGCCCGGTGCAAACAGATTTCGGACGTGGAGCCCGCGCGGTGGTGTATCGGGTCACCACCGCGCCGGCGGCGGCGCGGTCAGCTGGTCGGCGAGCCGGGACAGCCGGTCCCGGAACCGCCGCCGGCCGCGCTGCACGGGCGCGCTGTTCTCCCCGGCCGCCGCGCTGACCAGGTGCTGCACCGTGTCCAGGTCCACCTCGTCGCCGCCCGTCACGGAGAGCGCCTCGTGGGCGAGCCCCCGCACCTCCGGATCACCGTTGTCCAGCGACAGGACCGTCGCCCCGGCCCGACGGGCATCGTGCACCCGCTCCAGCAGCCCCTCGCCCGGCCGCTCCGGCACCACCACGAGCAGGGTCTCGCCCCGCCCGGCCGCCTCGATCCGTCCGAGCCCCACCGCCAGGTGCGCCGGGTCGCCGGGCTCCACCCGGTGGCGCACCAGGGTGGGCACCAGCTCGGGCAGCCCCGACCAGGTGGACTCGTCGACCAGATGGGCCGCCAGATGCCACGGCTCGTACACCTCGGTCCCCACCAGCAGCAGCCCGCCGCCGTGCGGCACGACGGACGAGCGCAGCGTCCCGGCGAACCGCCGGGCCGCCGCCGGCCACTGGGTCTTCGCCAGCACCTCACGCAGCAGCGCCACACGTACGGCATCCATGGCCCGGCATCATGCACCAGACCGGGGCCCCGCACCGCGGAACGGCGGCCGGATCATCCGTACGAGTTTTGCGCGCAGGTCCGTCCCAGCTCCGTCCCACTGGCCGGGGACACCGGGTCCGGCCCCCGTACCTGGCAGTAGTGTCGGGGCCATGACTACGAATGACAGCGGCAGCGCCCCCAAGCCCCCCGCCAAGGACCCCTGGGACCTCCCCGACGTGTCCGGGCTGACCATCGGCGTCCTCGGCGGCACCGGGCCGCAGGGCCGCGGACTCGCGTACCGGTTCGCCCGCGCCGGACACGGCGTGATCATCGGCTCCCGTGCGGCGGACCGCGCACAGACCGCCGCCGATGAGCTGGGGCACGGCGTCCGTGGCGCGGACAACGCCGCGTGCGCGCGCGACAGCGACGTGGTGATCGTCGCCGTGCCGTGGGACGGGCACGCCAAGACCCTGGAGTCCCTGCGCGACGAGCTCGTCGGCAAGCTCGTCATCGACTGCGTCAACCCGCTCGGCTTCGACAAGAAGGGCGCCTACGCCCTGAAGCCCGAGGAGGGCAGCGCCGCCGAGCAGGCCGCCGCCCTGCTGCCGGAGTCCCGCGTCACCGCCGCCTTCCACCACCTCTCGGCGGTACTGCTCCAGGACGAGGCGATCGAGGAGATCGACACCGACGTGCTGGTGCTGGGCGAGGCCCGCGCCGACACCGACATCGTCCAGGCGCTGGCCGGCCGGATCCCGGGCATGCGCGGCATCTTCGCGGGCCGGCTCCGCAACGCCCACCAGGTCGAGTCGCTCGTCGCCAACCTGATCTCGGTCAACCGCCGCTACAAGGCACACGCCGGGCTGCGTACCACCGACGTCTGAGCCGGCACCGCACCCTGCTCCCGGCGGCCGGAGGCATGGGGGACACTGGACGGGACCGCGCACCATCCCCCGACAGGAGCCACCCCCATGCCCCGCCTCGCTCTCTACGCCATCGCCGTCTGCGTCCTCGCCGTCGCAGCCGCCGTGATCTCCTTCGTGCAGGGCAGCTGGCTCCTCGGGATCGTCTGGGTGCTGCTGGTCGGACTCTCGTCCAACATGTCCTGGTACTACGTACGCAGGCAGCGCGTGAACGCCCAGGCCGCGCAGTCCGCCCAGGGCGCGTAGGGCGTACAGGGGCGGCCCCCTACCCGTTCATCGAGCAGACCGGATTCTGCGTCTGCCAGAACCGGTAGGCGTCGAGACCGCAGTACGTCTCGAACTCGCTGACGCCCAGCGACCGCAGAATCGCGTCGATGGCGTCGAAGAAGGCCGCGTTCACCTCGGGCACCCACAGCAGCCCGAAGACCGCGATCAGCCCGAACGGCGCGATCGGCTCCACCGCGCGCCGGACCGAGTGCGAGAGCCACGGCTCGATCACCCCGTATCCGTCCAGCCCCGGCACCGGTACGGAGTTCAGGATCGCGGCCGTCACCTGGAGCAGCGCCAGGAAGCCCAGTGCGTACCGGAAGGAGACCGGGACGCCGTCCAGCGCGTCCAGCCAGAACGGCGCGGTGCACACGAGCGCGAACAGGACGTTCGTCAGCGGGCCCGCCGCCGAGATCAGGCTGTGCCGCCAGCGGCCGCGGATCCGGCCCCGCTCGATGAAGACGGCGCCACCGGGCAGCCCGATGCCGCCCATGATCACGAAGAGCACGGGCAGCACGATGCTCAGCAGCGCATGTGTGTACTTCAAGGGGTTGAGGGTCAAGTATCCCTTGGCGCCGATGGAGATGTCGCCGCTGTGCAGGGCCGTCCGGGCGTGGGCGTACTCGTGGAGACAGAGCGAGACGACCCAGGCCGCAGTGACGAACAGGAACGTGGCGAAGCCCGGCTGTTCGGCGAAGTCCGTCCACACCGCCCAGCCGGAGACCGCCGTCACGGCGGCGATTCCGAGGAAGACCGGGCTGATCCGCCGGTCGCTGCGAGCTGGTGCGGTGGTCATCGGCGAGCTCCTGGTGGCTGCGGGCAGGCGGCGAGCCCCGACCGTACAGGCGACACGCGGAAAACGTCTCGCATCGGGCCGGTGGTTCCGTGAAGGGTGGAGGCATGACGGGCGGGGGCAGGGACACGGGCGGGGACAGGGTTACGGCCGGGGTGACCGGGCGCGGTCGGGTGGGTGTGGATGGCCCGGTCCCCGTCGCGGACAATGGGCGCGTGCGCTACGGCATCCTCGGTACCACCCAGGCACTTCGCGACGACGGCACGGCCGTCGCCATCGGCGGGGCGCGGCTGCGTGCCCTGCTCGCCGTGCTCGCGCTGCGCACCGGCCGGACGGTGCCCGTCGCGGTGCTCGTCGACGAGGTGTGGGACGGGGAGCCGCCCGCCGACGCGCCGGGCGCACTGCAGGCGCTGGTGGGGCGGCTGCGGCGGATACTCGGCCATGCGGCGGTCGCCTCGGCGGACAACGGCTACCGGCTGGCCGCCGAGCCGGACAGCGTCGACCTCTACCGCTTCGAACGCCTCGCGGGCGAGGGGGCGCGAGCCCTGGCGGCGGGCGATCCGGCGAAGGCCCTGAGCGTCCTCGACGATGCGCTCGGCCTGTGGCGCGGACCGGCGCTGGCCGACCTGCCCGACCGGCACGCCGTCGCGGCCCGCTGGACCGCCCGCCGCCTCGACGCCCGCAGGACCCGGCTCGACGCGGCGCTCGCGCTCGGCCGGGCCGACGAGGTGCTGCCGGAGCTGGCCGCGCTCTGCGACGAGCACCCCCTCGACGAACCGCTCCAGGCCTTGCGGCTGCGGGCCCTGCGCGACGCCGGGCGCATGGCCCAGGCGCTGGCCGCGTACGACGAGGTGCGCACCGTACTCGCCGACCGGCTCGGCACCGACCCGGGACCCGGGCTGAGCGCGCTGCATGCCGAACTGCTCCGTCAGGAACCGGCCCGGCCCGCCCCGCAGGCCGCCCCTCGCACCCCCGTACCGGCTGTCCGGCAGGGCAATCTCCGGGCCCGGCTCACCAGCTTCGTCGGGCGCGAGCGCGATATCGAAGCCCTGCGCGAGGACCTTTCCCGGGGCCGGCTGGTCACCCTCCTCGGACCCGGCGGGGCCGGCAAGACCCGGCTCTCCCAGGAGACCGCGGAATCCTTCGACCCCGCGTCCTGGCCGGACGGCGTCTGGCTGGCCGAACTCGCGCCCGTCGACGACCCGGAAGCGGTGGCGGAGGCGGTCCTCGGCGCACTCGGCGCCCGCGAGACCGTGCTGCGCGGGGCCGGTGCCGAGGAGCTCCGGGCCGCCGAACGCGGTGCCGATGAACCCCTCGCCCGGCTCACCGAGCACTGCACCCGGCGCCGCATGCTGCTGCTCCTGGACAACTGCGAGCATGTGATCGAGGCCGCCGCGGCCCTCGCCGACCATCTGCTGGCCCGCTGCCCCGAGCTCACCGTCCTCGCCACCAGCCGCGAACCCCTCGGCGTCCCGGGCGAGTTCGTCCGGCCCGTCGAGCCGCTGCCCGACCCGACGGCACTGCGCCTGCTGGCCGAGCGCGGCGCCGCCGCACTGCCGGGCTTCCGCGTCGACGCCGACGAGGCGACCGCGGCGGCCACCGCCGAGATCTGCCGCCGCCTGGACGGTCTGCCGCTCGCCATCGAACTCGCCGCGGCCCGGCTGCGGATGCTCACCCCGCAGCAGATCGCCGACCGGCTCGACGACCGGTTCCGGCTGCTGACGAGCGGCAGCCGCACCGTGCTCCCGCGCCAGCAGACCCTGCGGGCCGTCGTCGACTGGTCCTGGGACCTCCTCGCCGAGGACGAACGCAGCACCCTGCGCCGGCTGTCCGTCTTCGCCGGCGGCTGCACCCTCGAAGCGGCGGAGGCGGTCTGCGCGGACGGGCCGCGGCAGGCGCGGGAGGTCGCCGGGCTGCTCGGATCGCTCGTCGACAAGTCCCTGGTCGTCGCGGCACCCGCGGCGGACGGCGGGATGCGCTACCGCCTCCTGGAGACCGTCGGCGAGTACGCGGACGAGCGGCTCGACGGGACGGGGGAGCGGGACGCGGTGGAGCGCCGGCACCTCGTGTACTTCCGGGAGCTGGCCCGTACCACCGACCCCCTGCTCCGCGGCGCCGGACAGCGCGCCGCCATCGAACTCCTCCGGCGCGAGTACGAGAACCTGCGCACCGCCCTGCGGCACGCCGTCGCCGCGCGCGACGAGCAGGAGTCGCTGTGCCTGGTGATCTCGCTCTCCTGGTACTGGCAGATCCGCAATCTGCGCAGCGACGCCCTGCACTGGGCGGATGCCGCCGCGGCCCTCGGCCCGGACCCGTTCGCCCCACCCGTGCGGCCCGCGCCCTCGATCCACGAACGCTGCACCGACGCGCCCCCGCCCATGGGACCCGAGCTGCTCCAGGAGGCGCGGCGTCAGGTGGCGCTGGTCCAGCTGGTCAGCATGGACCACGCGATGGACGAGTGGACGAACGAGGCCAGCATGGAGCGGCTGCGGGGCATCGCCGCCACCTACCAGGTCGGCCAGCCGCAGACCTGCCGAAGCCCCGCATCGCTCTGGTTCTTCGCCGTCATGCTCACCGGAGGCGTCGCGGACCTGAGGCATCTGCTGGACGAAACGGTCCGTGCGGCAAGGGAGTTCGGCTACGAGTGGGAGCTGGCAGCGGCGCTCCAGATGCGCGCCAACGTGCTCGCCAACCGCCCCGACTGGGCGGGCGAGGCTCATGTGGACGCAGACGAGAGCCTGGAGATCTTCAGCCGGCTCGGCGACGACTGGGGGATGGCCGAGGCGCTCTCCTCGCGTGGCGAGGCGTACGAGAAGACCGGCGACTTCACCCGGGCGGCCGAGGACTACCAGGCCGCGGTCGGCTACGCGGAGAAGCTCGGCGCCCTGGCCCAGGTGTCGGTGCTGCGCACCCGGTACGCCTCCGCGCTCACCGAGCTCGACCGCGGCGCGGAGGGTGAGGCGATCCTGTACGAGGTGCTTGCCGACGGACGGCACACGGGGCACGAGGCGAGGCCGGCGGCCCGGCTGTACCTGGCCCTGTGGCTGGGCCGCAGCGGCCGTACGGACGAGGCCCGTGAGCAGTTCGCCATCCTGCTCGAAGAGTTCAAGTCCCAGACCATGGCGATCTTCGAGGGGTTCGTGCTGGGCGGTCTGGCCTGGCTGGACAACCTGGACGGGGACCATGCCCGCGCCCTGGACCATGTCCGGCAGGCGCTGGCGCACCTGGGCGACCCGCTGACGCAGATGGTGGCGCCCCAGATGGCGGTGATCCACCTGGTCACCGCGGCGTGGGCGCTGGGCGGGCTGGGCGAGGAGCACGGGGCGGAGCTCGGTGCGCGGCTGCTGGCCGCCGGCCGGGCGCTGCTGCCGCAGGGGCACTTCCTGACGTCGATGGAGCGGGAGAACTTCGCCCGGGCCGAGGCCCTGGTCCGTACCGTGCTCGGGGACGACGATGCCTACGAGGCCGCGTACGCCGAGGGCGGCGGCCTCTCCCTGGAGGAGGCCACCGCCCTCGTGGACGCGTACCGGGACTGAGCGGGTCCGAACCTCTTCGGTCAGGAGGTCAGGACTTCTTGCGGAACTTGGCCACCGCGAGCGGGGCCATGACCGCGGTGATGACCACGGTCCAGCCGAGCGTCACCCAGACCGAGTGGGCCAGCGGGCCCCCCATCATCAGGGCGCGTGCGGCGTCGGCCAGGTTGGACAGCGGGTTGTAGTCGGTGAAGGTCTGGAGCCAGCCGGGCATCGTCTTCGTCGGGGCGAAGATCGAGGAGCCGAACTGGAGAGGCATCAGCACGAGCATCCCCATTCCCTGGACGGCCTGGGAGGTCTTGAGAGTCAGCCCGAGCAGGATGAAGATCCACATGATGGCGGCGCCGAACGCGGCCGACAGGGCGATCGCCTCGATCATGCCGAGGACGGACTCCTGGAGCTCCATGCCGAGGGCGAAGCCCATGCCCAGCAGGATGAACGTGGCGACCATCATGCGTCCGAGCTCGACCACGATCTTCGCTATGAGCACCGAGGAACGGGCGATCGGCATCGTGCGGAACCGGTCCATGACCCCCTTGCGGAAGTCGTCGTTGACCCCGGAGCCGACTGCCATGGCGATGTTCATGCCCATCATCGCCATCAGACCGGGGATCAGGTAGTTCAGGTACTCCTGCCGGCCGCCGCCCATGCTGCCGCCGACGGAGCCGCCGAAGACGTACACGAACAGCAGAGTGAAGATGACCGGCATCAGGAGCGCGTCGAACATCGACTCCGGATCCTTCTTGATCTGGAGCAGGTTGCGCCGCACCAGTGCTCCGATGTGGCGCAGGTTGTTCCGCAGTCCGATCCGGCCCTCGTCGTGGATCTTCCCGGCGGGGGCCGTCACGACCGCGTCGGTGGGGGTGGGCGTCAGAGTCGTCGTGCTCATGCCGCGACCTCCTGGGGAATCGTGTCGGTGACGGTGGCCTTGTCGCCGGTGATGGCGAGGAACACCTCGTCCAGGCTGGGCAGGGCGGTGGCGACGTGCGCCAGCCCGAAGCCCCGGGTGCCGAGCAGGCCGATGACGGCGGTGAGCTGCTCGTCGCTGAGGATCGGTACGTACAGCAGTCCCTCGTCCGGGACGGCCTGTGCGCCGGCGACGCCGTCGAGGCCGGTCTCGCGCAGTGCCTGCGCCATCGCGGCCAGTTCGGCCGGGTCCGAGGGCCGGATCTGCAGGGTGCGGCCGCCGACCTTGGCCTTCAGCTCGTCGACGCCGCCGCGGGCGATGATCCTGCCCTTGTCGATGACGGTGAGCTCGTTGGCGAGCTGCTCGGCCTCTTCCATGTACTGGGTGGTGAGCAGCACGGTCGCCCCCTCCGCGACCATGCGCTGCACCTCGTCCCAGACCTCGTTACGGGTACGGGGGTCGAGCCCTGTCGTCGGCTCGTCCAGATAGAGGACGGCCGGGCTGCCGATCATGGAGGCGGCGAGGTCCAGCCGGCGGCGCATTCCGCCGGAGTACTCCATCGCGGCCTTCTTCGCCGCGTCCGTGAGCGAGAAGCGCTCCAGCAGCTCGTCGGCGCGCGAGCGGGCCTTCTTGCGCGGCAGGTCGAGCAGCCGCCCGATCATGTAGAGGTTCTCCCAGCCGGAGAGCTTCTCGTCGACCGAGGCGTACTGCCCGGTCAGGCCGATGGTGCGGCGCAGCGCGCGGGGCTGCTTCACCACGTCGAAGCCCGCCACGACGGCGTGTCCGGCGTCGGGCTGGATCAGGGTGGACAGGACTCGTACGAGGGTGGTCTTGCCGGCGCCGTTGGGGCCGAGCACGCCGAGGACGGTGCCCTCGCGCACATCGAGGTCCACGCCGTCCAGAGCCTTGGTCTCGCCGTAGTGCTTGACCAGCCCCCGTACCTCGACGGCGTTGTTGCCGTTCCTGGGGTTCTTGTCGATTCGCGTCATGTCCACCATCAGACCAGCCGCCACCGACAACGCACCGACAGGCCGCCGACAGCAGGGCGACAGCCCGCCGATGGGGGATGTCGGCGGGCTGTCGGTGGTGCGGCAGTGGTCGTTCGGTCCACTACTAGTGGAACGTGTGCTCCGGCGCCGGGAAGGTGCCGCCGACGACCTCGTCCGCGTACGCCTTCGCGGCGTCGCCGAGGATCTGGCGCAGGTCGGCGTACTGCTTGGTGAAGCGCGGCACCTTGCCGCCGGTCAGGCCGACCATGTCGGTGTAGACGAGCACCTGCGCGTCGGTGTCGGGACCGGCCCCGATGCCCACGGTCGGGATGTGCAGGGTGCGGGTGACCTCGGCGGCCAGTTCGGACGGTACGAGTTCGAGTACGACGGCGAACGCGCCCGCGTCCTGGACGGCCTTGGCGTCGCGCAGCATCTGCTGGGCTGCTTCCTCGCCGCGGCCCTGTACGCGGTAGCCCATCGCGTTGACGGACTGCGGGGTCAGGCCGATGTGGGCCATGACCGGGATGCCGGCGTCGACCAGGAGCTTGATCTGCTCGTGGCTGCGCTCGCCGCCCTCCAGCTTGACCGCGCCGACGCCGGACTCCTTGATCAGCCGGGTGGCGTTGCGCAGGGCCTGGACGGGGCTCTCCTGGTAGGACCCGAAGGGCAGGTCGGCGACGATCAGGGCGCGCTTGGTGCCCCGGACGACGGCGGCGGACAGGATCGCGATCTCATCCATCGTGACGGGCACGGTGGTCTCGTAGCCGAGGTGACAGTTGCCCATCGAGTCCCCGACGAGCATGACCGGGATGCCGGCCTCGTCGAAGACGGACGCGGTCATCGCGTCGTAGGCGGTGAGCATGGGCCACTTCTCGCCGCGCTCGGTGGCGGCGGCGATGTCGTGGACGGTGACCCGGCGGTTGCTCTTTCCTCCGTACAGCGCCTTGCTGCTGTCGGACGGGGCTCCCGCGGGGGGTGTGGCGGACTGGTTGTGCGCAGCCTGAAGCGACATTGCCAACGGCTCCTTCGTCATCTCGAGGCGCCCTGACGGCGTCCCCGGATCTCTTCCATGGTGGCATCCCGGAGCCGTTCACGGGAAGTGGGCCCGCGCACCGACCTGGCACCGGGTGCCGCGGGCGGCCCCGGTAAAGACTTTCCAATACGAGACGGTCTCGTATCGAAATGGCGTTAGGCTTCTCGCCATGTCCATACCGTCCGGCGCTCCCGCCGCCGTGTCCCAGGTCCCCGAGGCGGTCCACCGCCGCCGCTGGGCGATCCTCGCTGTTTTGATGTTCAGCCTGCTCATCGTGGTGCTGGACAACTCGATCCTGAACGTCGCGGTCAAGACGATCGCCTCGCCCTCGCCCACCGGTCTGGGAGCCACCCAGAGCGAGCTGGAGTGGGCCATCAACTCCTACACGCTCGTGTTCGCCGGACTCCTCTTCACTGCCGGCCTGCTCGGCGACCGCATCGGGCGCAAGAAGGTCCTGCTCTTCGGCATCGTCCTCTTCGGCCTCGGTTCCGCCTTCGCCGCCATGTCGGGATCGCCCGGCGAACTCATCACCTGGCGCGCCGTAATGGGCTTCGGCGCCGCGTTCGTCATGCCGGCCACGCTCGCCGTCCTGATGAACGTCTTCGAGCGCGACGAGCAGCCCAAGGCCATCGGCATCTGGGCCGGCAGTGTCGGCCTCGGCATCGCGATCGGCCCGATCACGGGCGGACTGCTCCTCGAACACTTCTGGTGGGGCTCGATCTTCCTGGTCAACGTGCCCGTCGTGGTCATCGCGGTGATCGCCATGGCCGTGCTCGTACCGGACTCCAGGGACCCGAAGCCGGGACGGCTGGACCCGCTCGGCGTGGCGCTCTCCGTCGTCGGCCTGGTGCTGCTGGTGTACGGCATCATCCGGGGCGGCGAACTCGCCGACTTCACCGACGTCTCCGTGCTCCTGCCGGTCATCGGCGGTCTGGCCGTCCTGGTCGTGTTCGTCCTCCACGAGAAGCGCAGCAGCAGCCCGGCCATCGACATCTCGTACTTCAGGAAGCCGGCCTTCTCCGCCGCCGTCGCCGCCATCGCGCTGGTCTTCTTCGCGCTGATGGGCGTGACGTTCTTCTCCGCCTTCTACATGCAGAGCGTGCGCGGCTGGAGCGCCCTGCAGTCCGGGCTGCTGATCCTGCCGCTGGCCGTCGCGCAGATGGTCTTCGCCCCGCGGGCCCGGCTCGTGGTCAACCGGTTCGGCGCCCGTGCCGTGTGCACCGTGGGCATGCTGCTGGTCGCCGTCGGGCTGGCGGCATTCGCCCTGTTCGACGCCACGACCCCGGTCTGGGTCATGTGTCTGGTCTTCTTCGTCCAGGGCACGGGCATGGCCCATGTGATGCCCCCGGTCACCGTCGCCGTGATGCAGGCGCTGCCCCGGGAGAAGGCCGGATCGGGATCGGCCGTCAACAACGTGTTCCGGCAGGTCGGCGGCGCCCTCGGGATCGCCGTCCTCGGCTCGGTGCTGTCCACGGTCTACCGCGGCGACATCGAGGACCACCTCGGCGCCGTACCGGCCGCGGCCAGGGACGTGGCGGGGGAGTCCATCGAGGCGACGCTCGGTGTCGCGGAGAGGATGGGCCCGGCGGGCGCCCCGCTGGTGAGCGCCGCGCACGACGCGTTCATGGGCGCCATGCACGTCACGGCCATCGGCTCGGCGTGCGTCGCCCTGCTCGGGACGATCGTCGTCGCCCTGTTCCTGCCGGGACGGCCGCGCCCCGAGCCGGCGGTCGCGCAGGACGAGCGGACGGTGCCCGCGGACGCCGGGCGGTGAGTCCGGCGGGCGGCGCGCGGCCCTGACGGGACCGGGCGCCGCCCGCGTCGGCGAGAATCGGGGGCGGTGAAAGGTGGTTCCACGTGCAGGCTCAGGCATCGGACCGGGACACCCGGGTCCCCGGGGAACAGGACCGGCAGGTCCACGACGACGACCGGGGCCGGGAGCCGCAGGTCCACGACGACGACCACGACCCGGACCCGCGGGCCCACGACGGCCAGGGCCGGGAGCCCCACCCCGCGGACGACTCCGAGCCCCGCCGCGGCCGCCCCCGCAGCGCCGCAGCGGAGCGGTCCATCCTGGACGCCGTCGTCGAGCTCCTGGAGGCCGGCGAGCCCCTTGCCGGCCTGTCCATCGAGCGGATCGCCCGCACGGCCGGGGTGGGCAAGGCCACCATCTACCGGCGCTGGGCCGGCAAGGAGGAACTCTTCGTCGACGTCCTCCGCGAGATCGAGCCGCCGGAACCCGATGTCTCCGGTACCGGAGGCCTCGACGACCTGCGCGTCCTGCTGGAGTCCATGCGCACCCGGGGACTCGCCCAGCGCTCCTCGGTGCTGCTGCACAACGTCTTCGCGCAGATGAAGAGCCATCCCAAGCTGTGGACCGAGTACCAGCGCACCGTGATCGCACCCCGCCGGGCCGCGATGCTCGCCGCCGTTGGCCGTGCCGTCGCCGCGGGGGAGCTGCGGGGCGACGCGGACGTCGAGCTGATGGACGACCTGTTCCTCGGCCCCATGCTCGTACGCACCATCCACCGGCCGGAAGCGCCGCTTCCCGAGGACCTCGCCGACCGCATCATCGGCCTGCTCGTCGAGGGCCTCGGGCCGAGGGCCGCCGCCGCCGGATCCGGCGAAGGCGCAGGCCACGGCTGATGCACGGCTGACTCGCCCGGACTCCGGGCGAGTGTGATCGTTCTGTCACAAGGCACCACGGACGCCCTGCGAACGGAACTGGCCGCACCGCCCGCGTCGTCCTCCTGGCAGTGCGGCCGTCGCCGACGGCCGTAAAGGCATCGCGCATCGCCTAGGGTCGTGGGGCGCGGCGATGTGTACGGCAAGGCAGTGAGGACAGCGCAATGGTTCAGGCGTACAGGGCGGACACCGGGAACGGCGGCGCGGGACCGCAGCGCACCGAATCCCGCTTCCGGGACCTGCGCGACAGACTGACCCGGGACCGCGGCATCTGGCGGCGGGGGATCGTCCTGGCCGGCTGCTCCGTCCTGCTGACCCTCGTGATGCTCCTGCACGCCCAGATCCCGAACACCATCGGCAACCTGGGCAGCCTCACCGAGACGTTCCTGCCGTGGTGCGCCGTCTTCGTCCCGCTGCTGCTGATCCTGGGCCTGGTGCGCCGCTCGGCGACCGCGCTGGTCGCCCTGC
The DNA here is from genome assembly GCF_036013915.1 of Streptomyces sp. NBC_00464. Taxonomy (NCBI): domain Bacteria; kingdom Bacillati; phylum Actinomycetota; class Actinomycetes; order Kitasatosporales; family Streptomycetaceae; genus Streptomyces; species Streptomyces sp. NBC_00464. The sequence goes on from NZ_CP107899.1 coordinate 5,711,203, forward strand.
TGCTGCCGGTCGTGGTCTGGTTCAACCTCTTCGGGGGGCTCCTCACCGACAAGTCGGGCAGCGGCGGCGATCTCACCGTCGCCACCCACAACGTCAACGCGGACAACCCCGACCCCCGGGGCACCGCACAGCAGGTCGCCGGATCTGGCGCCGATGTCATCGCCCTGCAGGAGCTCCCCAGCGGCAAGGTCACGGCGTACGAATCGGCGCTCGCCGGCCGCTACCCGTACCACTCGGTGCAGGGGACCGTCGGCCTGTGGAGCAAGTACCCCCTGAGCGACACCCGTCCGGTGGACATCAAGATGGGCTGGGTCCGCGCCATGCGGACCACCGTCACCACCCCCGAGGGCGCGATCGCCTTCTACGTCGCGCACCTGCCCTCGGTGCGGGTCAAGCTGCACGCCGGATTCACCGCCAGCCAGCGGGACCAGAGCGCGGACGCCCTCGGTGAGGCCATCTCCCACGAACCGCTGGAACGGGTCGCCCTGCTCGGCGACCTCAACGGGACGATGAACGACCGCTCGCTCAACGCGGTCACCGCCCAGATGCGCTCCACCCAGGGCGCGGCCGGTGACGGCTTCGGCTTCAGCTGGCCCGCGTCGTTCCCGATGGCCCGGATCGACCAGATCATGGTGAAGGGCGTCGAGCCGATGTCGTCGTGGACGCTCCCCGCCACGGACAGCGACCATCTCCCGATCGCCGCCCGCGTCAAACTGTGACGCAACGGTCCGTTTACCTCCCGGCACCAAACGTCTGAGAGAATTTGTTCCGAACGGGAACAAGGCCGTCGGCAAGGAAGCCGGTCCGCCACCGTGCGATCCGGTCCTGCCGGAGGCCGCGTTCCCTCCTGCCTCTCCCGCTCCCCGCAGGCCCGTAGGGCCTGTGTGGAGTTGTCCCGCGGCGTCGCGGGGCTGGGCACGCGCGCTCGCGGCGTTGCCGAAACGTCCTGGTAGCTCCGCTACAAGGACGCTCCGGCGCCTTGCGATCACACGCACCCAGCCCCGCTCCTTCCTCCACGGGACAACTCCACACAGGCCCCAGGGCCGCGGCCGGAGCGCACGGGCCCACTTCGGAAAGGTCTCTCTTCATGCCACTGGCTCTGCTCGCACTCGCTGTGAGCGCCTTCGGCATCGGTACTACGGAATTCGTGATGATGGGCCTGCTGCCCAACGTCGCGGACGATCTGGGCACCTCGGTCCCCACCGCGGGCTATCTCGTGTCGGCGTACGCGATCGGCGTGGTGCTCGGCGCCCCGCTGCTCACCGCCGTCGGCTCCCGCATCCCGCGCAAACGGATGCTCCTGCTGCTGATGGCGCTGTTCACCGTCGGCAACCTCGCCTCCGCGCTCGCCCCCGACTTCGGCTGGCTCATCGCCGGACGGCTGCTGGCCGGGCTGCCGCACGGTGCGTTCTTCGGAGTCGGCGCCGTCGTCGCCACCCGGCTGGTCGCCGAGGGGCGCCAGGCACGGGCCGTGGCGACGATGTTCCTCGGCCTGACCGTCGCCAACATCGTCGGAGTCCCGGCCGCCACGCTGCTCGGCCAGCACCTCGGCTGGCGGGCCACCTTCCTCGTGGTCGCGCTCATCGGACTGTGTGCGATGGCCGCGCTCGCCCGCCTCGTCCCGCAGATCCCGGTCGAGGCACACCAGAACGTGCGCCATGAGCTGCGGGCCCTGGGCAACCGCCAGGTCCTGCTCGGACTCCTCACTGCCGTCTTCGGCTTCGCCGGGGTCTTCGCCGTGTACTCCTACCTCTCGGCGATGACGACCGAGGCGATGGGCTTCGGCGAGTCCTCCGTGACGCTGGTGCTGGCACTCTTCGGCATCGGCATGACCCTGGGCGCACTCGCCGCGGGACCGCTCACGGACCGGGCGCTGCGCCCGACGCTGTACGGGTCCCTGAGCGCGCTCGCCGTCGTGCTGGTCGTCTTCCCCTTCGCCGCCCATGTGCAGTGGGCCGCGCTGGTGATGGTCGTGCTGCTGGGCGGGGTCGGCTTCATGACGACCACGCCGCTGCAGATGCTCGTCATGAACAAGGCCAAGGACGCCCCGACCCTGGCATCAGCCTCCAACCACTCCGCGTTCAACCTGGCCAACGCGGGCGGCGCATGGCTGGGCGGCGTGGCCATCGCGGCAGGCTGGGGCTGGACCTCCCCGGCCCTGGTCGGCGCGGCACTGGCCGTGGCGGGCCTCGCGGTCGCGGTCACGGCGGGCGTACTGGACCGCGACCGCACCCCGTCGCGGGTGGTGGCCCGGGCGGCGGCATCCACTCCGCGGAAGTCCGAGGCAGACGTGCACTGATCCCCTCACCGATCAAGCCCGGCCCCCGCACATCAAGTCGGAGCCCGGCCGAATCAAGCCCGTCCGGCGATTGAGGACAAGACCTCGGCCGGGGGTCCCGCATCAAGCCCGACCCCGGCCAAAAACAAGCCCGTCCGGCGATTGAGGACAAAGCCCCGGCCGGACGGGCCCGCAGTCACACCCCACCCCCCGGCGTCAGCCGGACTCGCGCCACCGGTTCGTGATCGGCAACCGCCGGTCCTTGCCGAAGCCCTTGGGCGAGATCTTCGTGCCCGGCGGATACTGCCGCCGCTTGTACTCCGCCGTGTCCACCATCCGCAGCGTCTTCGCCACCAGCGCCGCATCGAACCCGGCCGCGACGATCGCGTCGAGACCCTGGTCCCGGTCCACGTACATCTCCAGGATCCGGTCCAGCACGTCGTAGTCGGGCAGCGAGTCCGTGTCGACCTGACCGGGACGCAGCTCAGCGCTGGGCGGCTTGGTGATGGACGCCTCCGGGATCGGCGGCGTCTGCCCGCGCTCCTCGGCGGCCCGGTTGCGCCACTTCGCCAGCCGGAAGATCGCCGTCTTGTAGACGTCCTTGATCGGCCCGTACGCACCGACGGAGTCGCCGTACAGCGTCGAGTAGCCGACCGCCAGCTCCGACTTGTTGCCCGGGGCCAGGACGATCTGGCCCTCCTGGTTGGAGACGGCCATCAGCATCGTGCCCCGCAGCCGCGACTGCAGGTTCTCCTCGGCGAGGCCGGTGAGCCCCAGCGAGCCCATGTACGCGTCGAACATCGGCTCGATCGGTACGGTCCGGAAGTTCAGCCCGGTACGCCGCGCCAGCTCGGCCGCGTCGCCCTTGGAGTGGTCCGAGGAGTACTTCGACGGCATCGAGATGCCGTACACGTGCTGCGCCCCCAGCGCGTCGCAGGCGATCGCCGCGACCAGCGCCGAGTCGATACCCCCGGAGAGGCCGATCAGCACACTGCTGAAGCCGTTCTTCGCCGCGTACGCCCGCAGGCCCACGACGAGCGCCGAGTACAGCTCCTCGTCGTCGTCGAGCCGGTCGGCATACCCTCCGGCCAGCTCCGCCTCGTACGCCGGCAGCGGCTCCTCGGAGAGGACCACGTGGTCGATCCGCAGCCCGTCGTTCACCACGCCCGACGGCGCCTCGGGGGAGGCGGCCGGCAGGTCGAGGTCCAGGATCACACTGCCCTCGGCGAACTGCGGGGCGCGGGCGATCACTTCGCCGTCCTTGTCGACGACGATCGAGTCGCCGTCGAAGACCAGCTCGTCCTGGCCGCCGATCATCGCGAGGTACGCGGTCGTGCAGCCGGCCTCCTGGGCCCGCTTGCGGACCAGTTCCAGCCGGGTGTCGTCCTTGTCCCGCTCGTACGGAGAGGCGTTGATCGACAGCAGCAGCCCGGCCCCTGCGGCGCGTGCGGCCGGCACCCGGCCGCCGTCCTGCCAGAGGTCCTCGCAGATCGCGAGCGCCACATCGATGCCGTGCACCCGCACCACGGGCATCGAGTCGCCCGGCACGAAGTACCGGAACTCGTCGAACACCCCGTAGTTGGGCAGGTGGTGCTTGGCGAAGTTCAGCGCGATCTGCCCGCGGTGCAGGACCGCGGCGGCGTTCCGCGGCGATCCGGCGGGCTGGCCGTAGCGGGGCGCGGCGGACTCGGAACGGTCGAGGTAGCCGACGACGACCGGGAGCTCCCCGAAGCCCTCCGCGTCCAGACGGGCGGCGAGCGCACGCAGCGCGTTCCGCGACGCCTCGACGAAGGACGACCGCAGGGCCAGGTCCTCGACGGGGTAACCGGTCAGCACCATCTCGGGGAACGCCACCAGGTGGGCGCCCTGTTCGGCGGAGTGCCGGGTCCAGTGGAGGATCGACTCGGTGTTGCCGGCGAGGTCGCCGACGGTCGAGTCGATCTGATTCAGTGCGAGGCGTAGTTGAGGCACGCCGCCCAGTGTAATCGTCTGACTGACGCAATGTCCTGGCGGGCCGCGAGAAAGACGGCATGGCCCGCCAGGAACCCGGTCAGCGCAGGTAGCCGAGGACCGTCATCATGCCCGCCTCGGCGTGGTACAGGTTGTGGCAGTGGAGCATCCACAGCCCCGGGTTGTCCGCGTCGAAGTCGACGGTCAGCGTCTGCCGGGGCAGCACGATCGCGGTGTCCTTGCGGGCCCCGGACGCACCGCCTGCCAGCGCGAAGGTGTGTCCGTGCAGATGGATCGGGTGCCACATCGCCGTCGGGTTGTGGAACTCCATCCGGACCCGCTCCCCGGCCTTCACCGGATGGCGCTGGTCGGCCGTGTACGGCTTTTTGTCGAAGGCCCAGTCGTACGCCTCCATGGAACCCGTCAGCCGCATCCGCACCGTCCGGTCGGGCTTGCGGGCGGACAGCGCCACGGATGCGTCCGGGGACAGCCGGTCGGCCGTCACCAGCTCGCCGTCCAGCTCCTTCGGCCGTACGGACGCGGCGGGCGCCGCGCCGCCGCCGGTCCGCAGCAGCGCCATCGCCGAGGCCTTCTTGCCCTCGGCCAGCGCGGTCAGCGGGAACACCCCGTCGCCGGCGGTGACCAGCACGTCGTACCGCTCGCCCATGCCGATCAGCAGGGCGTCCGTCGTGGTGTGCCGGACCGGGAAGCCGTCGGTGTGCGTCACCGTCATCCGGTGGCCGCCGAGCGCGAGGCGGAAGGCGGTGTCGCCGCCCGCGTTGATGATCCGCAGCCGGATCCGGTCCCCGGGCTTGGCGGTGAAGGCGGACGGGTCCTCGGGTACCCGGCCGTTGACCAGGTAGTACGGATAGTCCACGTCACCGGCGTCGCCGCCCAGCAGCTCACTGGTGGCGCCCATCAGCATCCGCGAGGGCCCGCCGCTCGCGGACGAGTCGGGCGCAGGCATCGCGTGCCCGCTGTGCCCGCTGCCCCCGGTGAGTTCCTGGAGCACCGCGTCGGGGGTGGAGCCGTCCACCCCGTCGACCCAGTCGTCCAGGACGACGACCCACTCCTTGTCGTACGACAGGGGCTCCTTCGGGTCCTCCACGATCAGCGGGGCGTACAGCCCGCGGTCCAGCTGGACGCCCGAGTGCGGGTGCAGCCAGTACGTGCCGGGGTCCGGCACCGCGAACCGGTACGTGAAGTCCGTCGCCGCCCCGACGGCCCGCTGGGTCAGCCCGGGTACCCCGTCCATGTCGTTGCGCAGGGCGAGTCCGTGCCAGTGGAGCGAGGTGGGCTGCGGCAGATGGTTGGCGAGGGTGAGGGCGAGCGTGTCGCCCGCGGTGACCCGGATCTCCTGTCCGGGGAGCCGGTCCCCGTACGCCCATGAGCTGACGGTGTGTCCGCCGCCCAGGTCGAGCCGGGACGGGGTCGCGGTCAGGGCGGCCTTGCGCTCGGGGCCGGCGCCCCGCCGCTTCTCGGCCGCGGCGACCTCCGGCCCGTCGGGGGAGACGTACCCCTCCGGGACGGCGGTGCCGGAGGGTGCCGGATGGTTCATGGCGGAGTGGTCGGCGGTGCCGCCGCTGTCGGCGCAGGCGGTGAGAACTCCCGTACCGGCAAGGGCGAGCGAAGCGCCGAGCACGGCGCGTCGGGTGTGCTGAGCGGGCATGACTGAGTGCACCTCAAGGATGTTGTCGGTGTGCGTGAGGACGGACGGGGGCGCGGGGCGCCTATATCCGAAGCACCGACAGTCCGGTGAGGACGGCCTTGCGCGGCCGGGGCGGGGGAGGTGGAGGCGGCCGGGACAGCAGCGGCGACCAGGGCGGAGCCGACCCCGGCCGAAGGCCGGCGTACCGTCGCACCACCAGCAACAGGGCGACCAGGGCGAGGCCCCAGGTCCCCAGCACGGCCAGGCAGACGGCCATCGGGTCCATGCCGGGCATCGGCGCCGGGGGATCGTGCCGGGCGGCCGCGGGCAGGGGCTGCGTGGCGGGGGCCTGGCGCCCGGCGGCATCGGCCATGACATGCGGGTGGGAGGCGTGCGTGGCGAGCCCCGGGCCGCCGTGCTCCGCCGGGTGTCCGACGGTGTGCATGGTGAAGATCCCGAAGAGCAGCGTGGCGAACAGCAGCAGCTGCCCGCACGTCGATCCCCTCGTTCCGGCCATGCCGGCCACCCTACCCCCACCGGGTATATGACGGCGTCGGCCCGGCGCCGCCCGCGCGGCGCGGGGGCGGCGCCGGGCCGACCGGCCGTACGGGGTTCAGTTGCGGGAGTAGACCTTCTCCGCCCAGCCGGCGATCTGGTCGTCGGAGAGGTGCTGGGCCAGATCGGCCTCGCTGATCATGCCGATCAGCTTCTTGTTCTACCCCGAGCGAACCCATCGTCATGGGCACGTCCGGGGCACGCGACCGCTATCACCCATTCGGGTGTAAGGCGCGGGGGCCCTTGCGGGACGGCGTCAGGACGCCTTCCCGGGCCGGGGCGCGGCTCCCCGTTCCGCCAGCATTCCGGCCATGGCCTCCAGCTCGGACTGCTGGCCCTCGACCATGCCCCGCGCCAGTCGCTTCTCCGCCTTCACGGTGCACAGGTCCGCACATCCGCGGGCCATGTCGATGCCGCCCTTGTGGTGGTCGGTCATCAGCTGGAGGTACAGGACCTCGGCCTGCCTGCCACTGGCCCTGCGGAGCTGCCCGAGCTCGGTACGGGTCGCCATGCCGGGCATCAGGGACCCGTCGTGGGCCTCGTAACCACCGTCCATGCCGGGCATCCCCGACATCCCGGCCATGTCGTGGCCCGCGTGTTGTCCGGCGGCCATCCAGGCCATCGGCTCCTGCCCGACGGCGGCCTTCGGCAGCTCCCACAGATCCAGCCAGCCGAGCAGCATGCCCCGCTGATTGGCCTGCGTGTTGGCGATGTCGTACGCGAAACGGCGCACGTCCTCGTCCTGGGTGCGGTCGCGCACGATGAAGGACATCTCCACCGCCTGCTGGTGGTGGACGGCCATGTCGCGGGCGAACCCGGCGTCCGCGGAATCGGCTGCCGGGGTCTGCGCGGCGGGAGTGGCCGCGTGGTGGTCCGCCCCGTCGTCCCGCGCGGAGGCGACCGTCGCCGCCCCCGCGAACAGCAGCGCGAGCGCGACGGCGGAACCCGCCGCCCACCGGATGCGCCGGGTGCGCTCCGTCACCGTCACGGAGCCGCCCGTCCGCCGGTGCACGCCGCGCCCGGCTCGGGCGTCTGCGGGCCCTGCACGTACTTGGCGAAGAACTGCGCCACCCGGCCGTCATCGGCACTGTCCACCGTGACCTGCTTGCCCCAGGCACTCAGCATGATGGCGCCGGCCTGGTCCTTGTACGGGCTCATCAGCGAGTACGGGGTCGTGGAGACCCGCTCGGCGAGCTTGTCCACGTCGGCGGCCGAGGCCTTGTCCGTGTACGTCACCCACACCGAACCGTGCTCCAGCGCGTGCACGGCGTTCATGTCGGGAATCGCCTTCTTGTATACGTCGCCGTCGCAGTTCATCCAGACGGGGCTGTGGTCACCGCCGACCGGCGGCTTCATCGGGTACGAGACGGTCTCGGTGACGTGGTTGCGGGTCAGCTTCTTCGCGTCCCACGTCTTCTCGTCCTTGATCGGCCCTTCGGCCAGTTTCTTCTTCTCCGCCTCGGACAGCTCGGCGCTCTTGGCGTCCGAGGCCTTCTGGTCGGCCGAGGCCTCGGACTTGTCGAGCAGGGTGTACGTACCGAAGGTGACGAGACCTGCGACAACGACGGCGCTGAGGCTTATGACCAGCACGCGGGTGCGGCGGTCTCGCGCGCGGTCGGCCTTGCGCATCTGCTCTATGCGGGTCCTGCGGTCGAAGCTCATGTCGTAGGTCCTTCTGCGAAGGGGCGATGAGATGACGGGAACGGGTCGGGAACCGGTGTGCGCAGGGCAGTTGCGAGGCCGCCGCACCCCATACACACCGTGGCCGACGATCGTAGTGGGTGGCCGCGTGCTCCATCTCACGTCGGGTGCGTAATCTGGGTGAAATCCGGGGTCGTGATACTGGACTTTCCCCCTTACCCCGGGCGGTGGTGCACGGACCGTCTGAACTGCAAGGATGTGGCTATGGACAAGCAGCAGGAATTCGTCCTCAGGACACTTGAGGAACGCGACATCCGGTTCGTACGGCTGTGGTTCACCGACGTGCTCGGTTACCTCAAGTCAGTGGCCGTGGCCCCTGCTGAGCTGGAGCAGGCGTTCGACGAGGGGATCGGCTTCGACGGCTCGGCCATCGAGGGCTTCGCCCGGGTGTACGAGTCGGACATGATCGCCAAGCCTGACCCGGGCACGTTCCAGATCCTGCCCTGGCGCGCGGAGGCTCCCGGTACGGCCCGGATGTTCTGCGACATCCTGATGCCGGACGGCTCGCCCTCCTTCGCCGACCCGCGCTACGTACTCAAGCGCATCCTGGCCAAGACCTCCGACCTGGGTTTCACCTTCTACACCCACCCGGAGATCGAGTTCTTCCTGCTGAAGAACAAGCCGGTCGACGGCACCCGCCCCACCCCGGCGGACAGCTCCGGCTACTTCGACCACACCCCGCAGAACGTCGGCATGGACTTCCGCCGCCAGGCGATCACCATGCTCGAATCGATGGGCATCTCGGTCGAGTTCAGCCACCACGAGGGCGCCCCCGGCCAGCAGGAGATCGACCTGCGGTACGCGGACGCGCTCTCCACCGCCGACAACATCATGACCTTCCGCCTGGTCATGAAGCAGGTCGCACTGGAGCAGGGCGTGCAGGCGACCTTCATGCCGAAGCCGTTCTCGGAGTACCCCGGCTCCGGCATGCACACCCACCTCTCCCTCTTCGAGGGCGACCGCAACGCGTTCTACGAGTCCGGCGCCGAGTACCAGCTCTCCAAGGTCGGCCGCTCCTTCATCGCGGGCCTGCTCAAGCACGCCGCGGAGATCTCCGCCGTCACCAACCAGTGGGTCAACTCCTACAAGCGCATCTGGGGCGGCTCCTCCCGCGCCGCCGGCGCCGGCGGCGAGGCCCCCTCGTACATCTGCTGGGGTCACAACAACCGCTCTGCGCTGATCCGCGTCCCGATGTACAAGCCCGGCAAGACCGGCTCGGCCCGCGTCGAGGTCCGCTCCATCGACTCCGGAGCCAACCCCTACCTGACGTACGCGGTGCTCCTGGCCGCGGGCCTCAAGGGCATCGAGGAGGGCTACGAACTCCCGGCCGGCGCCGACGACGACGTCTGGGCCCTGTCCGACGCCGAGCGCCGCGCGATGGGCATCGAGCCGCTGCCGCAGAACCTGGGCGAGGCGATCGCGCTGATGGAGAAGAGCGAGCTGGTCGCCGAGACGCTCGGCGAGCACGTCTTCGACTTCTTCCTGCGCAACAAGAAGCAGGAGTGGGAGGAGTACCGCAGCGAGGTCACGGCCTTCGAGCTGAAGGCGCTCCTGCCGGTGCTGTAGGCGCAGGCGGCGCCTGTGCGCCGGCGTGAACTACTTCGGGCCCGACGGCTTCGCACCGTCGGGCCCGAAGCCGTATCGAGCGGGCCGGTCCGGCCGAAGAGGATGACGGCCGGAAGGTGCTGCAGGCGGGTGCGATCCGCAGCTGCACCACTACTGACTATTCGTCAGATCTCTGCGATGCTCCGCGCCATGGCGGACGGACCGGGAACGGGCTCGACGGGACAGGCGCCCCAGGGCGCCCCGGATGTACTGGCACCGGCCCGGCTCGGGCCGCTCAGGCTGCGTAACCGGGTCATCAAGGCCGCGACCTTCGAGGGCGTCACCCCCGACGCGCTGGTCACCCAGGAGCTCATCGACTACCACCTGCGCCCCGCCGCCGGCGGGGTCGCCATGACCACCGTGGCCTACTGCGCGGTGGCGCCGGAGGGGCGCACCGAGCGGCGTCAGCTGTGGATGCGGCCCGAGGCGCTGCCGGGGCTGCGCAGGCTGACGGAGGCGGTGCACGATACCGGCGCCGCCGTCAGCGCACAGCTGGGCCACGCGGGCCCGGTGGCCGACGGCCGGTCCAACGGGCTGTCCTCCCTCGCCCCGATGGCGGGGTTCAACGCGCTGAGCATGCGCCGCAACAAGGCGGCCACGGCCGAGGACATCGACCGGGTCATCAAGGCCCACGCCGAGGCGGCCCTGCTGGCGGCCGAGGCGGGCTTCGACGCCGTGGAGATCCACCTCGGCCACAACTACCTGGCCAGCGCCTTCCTCAGCCCCCGGCTGAACCGCCGCACCGACGCCTTCGGCGGCTCGCTGCGCGCACGTGCCGCCGTGGCGCTGGGTGTCACGCGTGCGGTACGCGATGCGCTGGGTGACCGTATCGCCATCACCGCCAAGCTGAACATGAAGGACGGTGCGCCCGGCGGACTCACCGTGGACGACAGCCTTCAGGTCGCGCGCTGGCTGGAGGAGGACGGCAGTGTCGACGCGCTCGAACTGACGGCAGGCAGCTCGCTGTTGAACCCGATGTACCTGTTCCGCGGCGACGCCCCGGTCGCGGAGTTCGCGGCGAACTTCCCGCTCCCGCAGCGCCTCGGGATCCGGGCGACGGGCCGCGCCTTCTTCCGTACGTACCCGTACCGGCCGCTGTATCTGCTGGAGGCCGCCCGGCAGTTCCGCGACGCGCTCGAACTGCCGTTGATCCTGCTGGGCGGGGTCACCGACCGGCAGGGCATGGACCGTGCCATGGCGGAGGGCTTCGAGTTCGTCGCGATGGCCCGCGCCCTGCTGCGCGAACCCGACCTGCTGCACCGCATCGGGCGCGATGCCGGCACCCGCTCGGAGTGCATCCACTGCAACCGCTGCATGCCCACCATCTACACGGGGACACACTGCCCGCTGATCGGGGAACGGGTGCGCTGAGCGGCTCCAGCGGTGCGGTGTTCCGGACGCCGCCCGGCCGGGTGCGTGTCCCCGGGCCACTTCGGCTGTTAGCGTCCGCCCTCCACCGGATCGGAAGGCTGTGCCGGTGACGCCTCGGCGTCACGGAGAAGGAGTGGTGTCCCCATGCGTGTCCTCCTGGTCGGAGCGGGAGGTGTGGGCACGGCGATCACTCGGATCGCGGCCCGCCGGCCGTTCTTCGAGCACATGACGGTCGCCGACTACGACCTCGGACGGGCCGAGAGCGCCGTCGCGGCCCTGGGGGAGCGGGGGGACCGGTTCGGTGCCGTCCGGCTGGACGCCTCGGACCGGGCGGCGGTGCTGGAAGCGCTCGGTGCCCACCGCTGCGACGTCCTGCTCAACGCCACGGACCCCCGTTTCGTGCTGCCGCTGTTCGAGTCGGCCCTCGCCCATGGCGCGCACTACCTCGACATGGCCATGTCCCTGTCCCGGCCGCACCCGACCCGTCCGTACGAGGAGTGCGGGGTCAAGCTCGGGGACGCGCAGTTCGAACGGGCCGCGGAGTGGGAGGCCGCAGGACGTCTCGCCCTCGTGGGCATGGGCGTGGAGCCCGGCCTGTCCGATGTGTTCGCGCGGTACGCCTCCGACGAACTCTTCGACGAGATCGAGGAGATCGGGATCCGGGACGGGGCGAACCTGACGGTGGACGGCTATGACTTCGCGCCGTCGTTCAGCATCTGGACGACCATCGAGGAGTGCCTGAACCCGCCGGTCGTGTACGAGCAGGAGCGGGGCTGGTACACCACGGCCCCCTTCAGCGAGCCGGAGGTCTTCGACTTCCCCGAAGGCATCGGGCCCGTGGAGTGCGTCAACGTGGAGCACGAGGAGGTGCTGCTCGTCCCGCGGTGGCTGAAGGCCCGGAAGGTCACCTTCAAGTACGGGCTCGGCGACGAGTTCATCGGGGTGCTCAAGACCCTCCACATGCTCGGACTCGACCGGACCGAACCCGTGTCCGTGCGGAGCGGCTCGGGGCAGGCCGCGGTGTCGCCCCGTGACGTGGTCGCCGCCTGTCTGCCCGACCCCGCCGGACTCGGCGAGCGGATGCACGGCAAGACGTGCGCGGGGACCTGGGTGAAGGGCGTCAAGGACGGCCGGCCCCGGGAGGTCTACCTCTACCACGTCGTCGACAACCAGTGGTCGATGCGGGAGTACGGTTCCCAGGCCGTCGTCTGGCAGACCGCGATCAATCCCGTGGCCGCCCTCGAACTCCTCGCGGACGGCGTGTGGGGCGGCAGTGGGGTGCTGGGGCCCGAGGCCCTGCCGCCGCGGCCGTTCCTCGATCTGCTGACCGAGTACGGCGCACCGTGGGGCATGCGCGAGCAGTGACCCGTGGTGCGTACATCCGCTGGGCCGTGTGCGCGGCGGATGTGCGCACCCGGAACCGCCTCCCTAGCATGACAAAAGGCCCATTCCGCTTCCTCCCCGGGCCCGTGAGCGTAGCGAGGGCACATGGCAAAGGAACTTGCCGAACCAGCGCGGCCGGCGACTCTGAAGGCCAACGCGATCGGCTTCGTCGACGCGCTCGTCATCGGACTGAACGCCACCTCCCCGGCCTACTCCGTGGCGGCCGTCATCGGGCCGATCGTCGCGCTCGTCGGCATCTACGCACCCGGAGTGCTCTTCGCCTCCTTCGTGCCGATGCTCTTCATCGCCTCGGCGTTCTACTACCTGAACAAGGTCGACCAGGACTGCGGGACGACGTTCTCCTGGGTGACCCGCGCGATGGGACCGTGGACCGGGTGGCTGGGGGGATGGGCCATCACCATGACCGGTGTGCTTGTCGTGGGGTCCCTCGCGGACGTGGCCGTCAGCTTCGGCCTGCTGGCCGTCGGACTCGACAGCTGGGCCGACAACACCTTCGTGCGCCAGCTGCTCACCGTGATCCTGATCCTGGTGATGACGGGCCTGTGCGTCATCGGTACGGAGCTGTCGGCCAAGGTGCAGAACGTGCTGATCCTGGCGCAGGTGGCGTTCCTCATCGTCTTCGTGATCGTCGCGCTGTACCGCGTCTACGCGGGCACGACATCGTTCGACTCCATCCACCCCTCGGCCGAGTGGCTCAACCCCTTCGGGGCGGGCGGCGCGGCCCTCACCAGCGGCCTGCTGCTGGGCGTGTTCATCTACTGGGGCTGGGAATCCGCCGTCAACCTCACCGAGGAGGTCGAGGACTCCGCGACCGCCCCCGGCAAGGCGGGTGTGTGGTCGACCGTCATCCTGCTGGTGACGTACCTGTCGGTCGGCTTCGCGGTCGTCGCGTTCGCCGGAACGGCGTACCTGGCCGAGAACGCCGACGAGGAGGAGTTCATCTTCGCCCTGCTCGCCCGCGAGGTCATGGGCGGCTGGGACTGGGTCGTACTGCTGGCGGTCGCGACGTCCGCGCTCGCCTCGACCCAGACCACCATCATTCCCGCCTCCCGCACCGCGCTGTCGATGGCCCGCCGGCACGCGCTCCCGGCGCACTTCGCCCGTATCAACCCGCGGTTCAGGACCCCTGACGTGAGCACCTGGTGGGTGGCCGCCATCGCCATCGCCTGGTATCTCGTCGTCAACCGGATCAGCGAGAACGCCCTGTTCGACTCGCTGACGGCGCTGTCCCTGCTGATCGCCTTCTACTACGCGCTGACCGGTGTGGCCTGCGCGGTCTACTACCGGCACCATCTGACCGAGAGCGTACGGAGCTTCCTGCTCATCGGCCTCGCTCCGCTGATCGGATCCGGTCTGCTGACCTGGCTGCTCGTGCGGTCCGTCATCGACATGTCGGACCCGGCGAACTCCTACAGCGGCACATCGTGGTTCGGTCTCGGCCCGCCACTCGTCATCGGCATCTGCATCAGCCTGATCGGTGTGGTGCTCATGGTGGTGTGGCGGTTCCGGTCGCCCCTCTTCTGGGCCGAGCGCCGCGGTGTGGTCGACCCCGGCCTCGTGCACGGCAAGGAGTCCTGACATGTCCGTGGTCCTCGGCTACGACGAGTCACCCGGTGCCGCACGCGCCCTGCGTATCGCGATCGAGGTGGCCGCCGCGTACGGCGAACCGCTGGTCCTGGTCTACGGGGCGGCGCCGCCGGGCCCCGTGGGCGAGGAGTACCGGGCTCACTACGAAGCCGTCCGGCAGGCAGGCCGTTCCGGCCTTGAGCGTGCGGTCGCGGCGGCCGACGAGGCGGGCGTGCCGGCCACCGTCGAAGTGATCGACCGCAGTCCGGCACAGGCCCTGATCGAGGCCGCCGCACGTCACGAGGCCCGAGTCATCGTGGTGGGCAGCTGGGGCGAGAGCCCGATCCGCGGGGCGCTGCTCGGCTCCACCCCGCACAAGCTCCTCCACCTGTCGACCGTGCCGGTGCTCTGTGTGCCGACGGAGGCGGAGGGCTGAGGCGGACGGGCGTGCCCGTCCGACCGACCGCCTCAGCCGAAGCTCCGCCCCATCTCGTCCAGGATCTCGTCGATCACGTCGATGGGCTCCCGGGCCAGATCCTCCTCGATCCACATCCGCATCGCGATCCGCAGCGAGGAGAGGAACGCCGCCGCGAGGACCAAGGGGCGGACCGGGGTCCGGCGGGCGGCCACGGCCTCGGCCAAGTCCCGTTCCATCGCAGCATGGTTGGCGAGCTGGCGGGCCAGCAGAGAGGGGTGGCGCATGGCGAGACGGGTGCGGACGGCCCATTCGCGTTCCGGGGGTGCGACGCGCTCGGCGAACTGCGCCACGGCCGCGCGCAGCGCCGTCCACGCGCCCTCCTCGGCGGGCCGCTCGCGCACGGCCCGGACGAGCTCCCCGATCTGCTGCTCCTCGCCGTACAGAAGGGCATCCTCCTTGCCCGCGAAGTAGTTGGAGAACGTTCTGCGGGAGATCCCGGCCGCATCGGCCACCGCCTCCACCGTCAGCTGGTCGAAGCCGTGCTCGACGGTCAGCCGCAAGGCCGCTTCGTGCACGGCCTGCCGGGTGGCTTCCTTCTTGCGTTCCCGCAGTCCCACAGCGCGCTCCATGAGATCCATTATCCGGGGCCGGAACGTCCGGGCGGGGCCGACTCGGTCCGGGCGATTGCGGTGGACTCCTCCTGGCGGGTCACCGACAATGGCCGTACGGCTGCCGAGTCACCGTCGGCCGTGGACGGGGGATGAGCGATGACCGAAGTCCTTGTGCTGCTCGGACTGCTGTTCTTCACGATCGTTTCTCTGATCGTGAAGCTGACGCTCAAGGAGCGGCGACGCCGTACGGAGAACTTCGACGGCCAGCAGATCGAGCGCCACCACAGCGCGGAGATCCGCAACATCCGGGCGGCCAACACGTCGATCGCCGTCCACAACCGTTTCCTGGACGGCGGCAACGACCACCTGCCCCGGAAGCGCTGAGGCCGGGCGGGAGCGGAGCCGGGCTGAGGTAGTCTTTCGCATCCCCGCACGGGGACGTACCGAAGGAGGTGGGACCCATTACCGCTGTATCAGGCTGGGTGCTCGCCTCACATGATCGCGTGGTCGACCGGACGTAACCGGCCGCGGAGCACCCATCGGCGTTTTTCCGAAAGGCTCCGCTCCATGCCGGTCCCGCTGTCACCGCTTGCTCTCTCCTCCCTCGTCACCACCCTCCGCTCCGCCGGCTGCGTATTCGCCGAGGACGAGGCGGATCTGCTCGCCGCCACCGCGGCCGGGCCCGTCGAACTCGCCGCCATGGTGGAACGGCGCGTCACCGGCCATCCGCTGGAACACGTCCTCGGCTGGGCCGAGTTCAGCGGTCTGCGCATCGCCGTGGACCCCGGGGTCTTCGTGCCCCGCCGCCGCACCGAGTTCCTGATCCGCCACGCCGCGGAACTGGCGCCGAGCCCGGCCGTCGTGGTCGACCTCTGCTGCGGTTCGGGCGCCCTCGGTGCCGCACTCGCCGCCCTGCTGGACGGCGTCGAGCTCCACGCCGCCGACGTGGAACCCGCCGCGGTGCGCTGCGCCCGGCGCAATGTCGGCGGCCTGGGCCGGGTCTACGAGGGCGATCTCTTCGCCCCTCTGCCCGGCTCGCTGCGCGGACGCGTCGACGTGCTCCTCGCCAATGTGCCGTACGTACCGACGGACGATGTCGCCCTGCTGCCCGCCGAGGCGCGCGTCCACGAACCGCTCGTCGCCCTCGACGGAGGCGGCGACGGTCTCGACGTGATGCGCCGGGTGGCCGCCGAGGCGCCGCAGTGGCTGGCCCCCGGCGGCAGCCTGCTGGTCGAGACCAGCGAGCGGCAGGCGGCACGGGCCGAGGAGGCCGTGGGCAGCAGCGGGCTCGTCCCGCGGGTGGTCACCTCCGAGGAGTCCTACGCCACCGTCGTCATCGGGACGCGCCCCGGTCCGGGGCGGGGGGTTCCGTCCTCAATCGCCGGACGGGCTTGAGTGCGGGTCCCCCGCCGGGTGCGCCCCTTGCCCGGTGGGTGGGGGTGGGGGCCCTCCGGGGAGACTCCTCAAAAATGGCGTGTGCACCCGACGACGAACAGGGACCCGGGTCGTACGCCATTTTCTGCGGGGACTCCCCTGCACGCCCCCACCCTGCATCGTGTGCGTCTGCACACCGGCCCTGATGACTGCCGCAGACGCAGGGCGGCCGGGTCCGGGGCCGTGCAGGGGAGTCCCCGCAGGACGACGAACAGGTACCCGGGTCGTTCGCGTACCCGCGGAACGTTCGTCGTTTGAGGAGACGCCCCGGAGGGGCCCCGGACCCCCACCCACCGGGGCACAGCGCCCCGCGGGGCACCCGCACGACCAAGCCCGTCCGGCGATTGAGGACGGAACCCCGCACCAAGGACCGGGTCATGAAACGGGCCGGGCACTCCACGGGAACATCAGGGCCCGGCTAGGCTCGGAAGACTGGAAGGTGATCGGGCGGCGGGCAGGAGCGCGGAATGACGACGTTGCCGGGGCGCAGGAGCAGCACGTTCACCCGACTGCTGCGGCACGGTTTCACCGATCCGTCCTCAGCCGAGCGGCTGCTGGATCTGCCGGAACTGTCCTCCGTACGCACCGACCCCGTCCTCCTCGAAGCCCTCGGGGCCACCGCCGACCCCGATCTGGCGCTGCGCGGACTGGTCCGGCTCGTCGAGGCCGAGGAGGCCGACGAGCGGCAGATCCTGCTGGACACGCTCGTCACCGCCAAGCCCCTGCGGGACCGGCTCCTCGGCGTGCTCGGGGCGTCCGAGGCGCTCGGCGACCACCTGGCCCGGCACCCGCGCGACTGGCAGGCCCTCGTCACGTACGAAGCGGCCGATCTGCACCCCGGAGTGCCCGAGTTCGAGTACGAACTGGCCGGGGCCGACGATCCGGACTCGTTGCGCGTCGGCTACCGCAGGTGCCTGCTGTCGATAGCGGCACGCGACGTATGCGGTACGACGGACGTCGCCGAGACCGCCGCCGAGCTGGCCGACCTGGCCACCGCGACGCTCCGGGCCGCCCTCGCCATCGCGCGCACGGCCACGCCCGCCGACGCCGCGCAGTGCCGGCTCGCCGTCATCGCGATGGGCAAGTGCGGCGGCCACGAACTGAACTACGTCTCCGACGTCGACGTCATCTTCGTGGCGGAGCCCACCGACCAGACCGACGGCGCCGGGGAGAGCGAGGCCATGCGGGCCGCCACCCGGCTGGCCGCGCACATGATGCGGATCTGCTCCGACACGACCGCCGAGGGCACCATCTGGCCCGTCGACGCCAACCTCCGGCCGGAAGGCCGCAACGGGCCCCTCGTGCGCACGCTCAGCTCGCACCTCGCCTACTACCAGCGCTGGGCCAAGACCTGGGAGTTCCAGGCACTCCTCAAGGCCCGGCCGGTGGCCGGAGACCCCGAGCTGGGCGCCGAGTACGTCGAAGCCGTCTCGCCCCTGGTCTGGCAGGCCGCCGACCGCGAGAACTTCGTGCCCGACGTGCAGAAGATGCGCCGCCGCGTCGTCGACACCATCCCCGCCGACCGCGTCGACCGCGAGATCAAGCTGGGCCCCGGCGGACTGCGGGACGTCGAGTTCGCCGTCCAGCTGCTCCAGCTCGTCCACGGCCGCAACGACCCCACCCTGCGCAGCGGATCCACCCTGGAGGCGCTGGGCGCGCTCGCCCGGGGCGGATACGTGGGACGGGTGGACGCCGCCCAGCTGGACGACGCCTACCGCTTCCTGCGCACCATGGAGCACCGCATCCAGCTCTACCGGCTGCGCCGCACCCACCTGGTCCCGGTGGACGAGCCGGACCTGCGGCGGCTCGGGCGCTCCCTCGGCATGCGCACCGACCCCATCGCCGAGCTGAACCAGGCCTGGAAGCGGCATGCGTCCGTGGTGCGGCGGCTGCACGAGAAGCTGTTCTACCGGCCGCTGCTCGACGCCGTCGCCCAGCTCGCGCCCGGCGAGTCCCGGCTCAGCACGAAGGCCGCCGCGCACCGCCTCGAAGCCCTCGGGTACGAGGACCCGGCGGCCGCCCTGCGGCATCTGGAGGCGCTGTCCTCCGGGGTGTCGCGCAAGGCCGCCATCCAGCGCACGCTGCTGCCGGTGCTGCTCGGCTGGTTCGCGGACTCCGCCGACCCGGACGCCGGGCTCCTCGGCTTCCGCAAGGTGTCCGACGCGCTCGGCAAGACCCCGTGGTACCTGCGGCTCCTGCGGGACGAGGGCGCGGCGGCCGAGAACCTCGCCCGGGTCCTGTCCGCCGGCCGGCTCGCCCCCGACCTGCTGCTGCGCGCCCCCGAGGCCGTCGCGATCCTCGGCGACCCGCAGGGGCTGAAGCCACGCAGCCGGGAGGCTCTGGAACAGGAGGTGCTGGCCGCGGTGGGGCGGGCCGAGGACGCCGAATCGGCGGTCGCGGTGGTGCGCGGGGTGCGCCGGCGCGAACTGTTCCGTACGACGTCCGCCGACCTCATCGGCTCGTACGGCACCGAGGACAGCCCGGCCGAGCCCGATCCCGGGGCGCTCGTCGACCGCGTCGGCAGTGCCGTCACCGACCTGAATGCCGTCACGATCGCCGGCGCACTGCGCGCCGCCGTCCGCGCGGAGTGGGGCGACACCCTGCCCACCCGGTTCGCGGTGATCGGCATGGGCCGCTTCGGCGGACACGAGCTTTCGTACGGCTCCGACGCGGACGTCCTGTTCGTGCACGCGCCCCGCGAGGGCGTCGACGAACAGGAGGCGAGCCGGGCCGCGAACCGGGTGGTCGCCGAGATGCGCCGGCTCCTCCAGCTGCCCACCGCCGACCCGCCGCTGCTCATCGACGCGGATCTGCGCCCCGAGGGCAAGAGCGGACCGCTGGTGCGCACGCTGAAGTCGTACGAGGCGTACTACCGGCGCTGGTCGCTGGTCTGGGAGAGCCAGGCCCTGCTGCGGGCCCAGCCGATGGCGGGTGACGTGGACCTGGGCCGCGACTTCATCGAGCTCATCGACCCGCTGCGGTATCCGATGGAGGGACTCGGGGAGGACGCGGTCCGGGAGATCCGCCGGCTGAAGGCCCGGATGGAGTCCGAGCGGCTGCCTCGCGGCGCGGACGCGACCCTCCACACCAAGCTGGGCCGGGGCGGGCTGAGCGACGTGGAGTGGACGGTCCAGCTGATGCAGATGCAGCACGGCTGGGCGGAGCCGGGACTGCGCACCACCCGTACGAGGGAGGCGCTGGCGGCGGCGTGTGCGGCGGAGCTGATCTCCGGGGAGGACGCGCAGACGCTGGACGAGGCCTGGGTGCTGGCGACGCGGGTCCGCAACGCGGTGATGCTGGTGCGGGGGAGGCCCGCGGACACGTTTCCGTCCGGGCCGCGGGAGCTGACCGCGGTGGGGCGGTACCTGGGGTACGAGCCCGGGCACGTCGGGGACATGCTGGACGACTACCGGAGGATCACGCGGAGGGCTCGGGCGGTGGTGGAGGAGCGGTTCTACGGGGCGGCGTGAGGGGGCCCCTAGCGGGGCCGGCTGTGGGCGGTGCGGTTGCGTGGGCGTGTGCGGGTGCGCAGGGGTTTCGGGGCGCTGCCCCGGGCCCCGCTCCTCAATCGCCGGAGGGGCTTGATTCGGCCCACGCTCCTCAGTCGCCGGAGGGGCTCGATACGGCTGTCTTCCGGGCGCGCGGGCGCCTCGTCACCGCGGCCAGGCGGGGGCGGCGGGCGGGCTTCGGGGGGATCAGCTTCGGCAGGTGGTGCGGCAGCGCTCCGTACCAGGCGTACGACACCGCGTAACCGAAGGCCAGGCACGCCATGCCGCCCACCGCGTCCAGCCAGAAGTGGTTCGCGGTCGACACGATCACGATCAGGGTCACCGTCGGATAGAGCAGGCCCAGGATGCGCGCCCACGGGGCGGAGGCCAGCGCGAAGACGGTCAGGCCGCACCACAGCGACCAGCCGATGTGCATCGACGGCATCGCCGCGTACTGGTTCGACATCTGCTTGAAGTTGCCCGAGGCCATCGAACCCCAGGTCTGGTGGACCATGACCGTGTCGATGAAGTTGCCGCCGTTCATCAGCCGGGGCGGGGCCAACGGGTACAGGTAGTAGCCGAGCAGGGCCACCGCCGTGGTCGCGAACAACGCCAGGCGGGCCGGTGCGTAGCGGCCGGGGTGGCGGCGGAACAGCCATACGAGCACACCGATGGTGACGACGAAGTGCAGGGTCGCGTAGTAGTAGTTCATCGACACGATCAGCCATGTCACCGAGTTGACCGCGTGGTTGACCGACTGCTCCACGGCGATGCCCATGAACCGCTCGACCGACCAGAGCCAGTCGGCGTTGGACAGGGCCGCCGCCTTCTGTTCGGGGACGGCGTTGCGCACCAGCGAGTACAGCCAGTAACTGACCGCGATCAGCAGGATTTCGAACCAGAGGCGTGGCCGCCTGGGCGACCGTGGGGCGCGCAGTCCTGCCAGGCCCCGGTCGAGCAGTCTGCCGATCCGGTTCGCGTCGCCGTTCTGCTTCGTATTCGCCTCAGGAGCCGCCTCGTTCACGATGGGTGACGGGGTGGCCGCCTTACGGCCTTCCTGTGGTTTCACGCTCAATTCACCCATAGGCACAGAGTCTGCCAGATTTGCCCCCTCCGCCCGATGATCCTCCGGTGGGGAGCGGGTTGCACGTCCTGCGGGTTACGAACGCGCGTGGGATCCTGGAACAGCCGGGGCAGTGGAGGCCGCGCCGGGGCCGGGTCCTGCCGCTGTCGAGCCGCGTACGACCAGTTCCGGCATGAAGACGAACTCGCTGTGCGGGGCGGGTGTGCCGCCGATCTCCTCCAGGAGCGTGCGCACCGCGGCCTGACCCATCGCCGTCACCGGCTGACGGATCGTGGTCAGCGGCGGGTCGGTGAACGCTATGAGCGGGGAGTCGTCGTAGCCGACCACCGAAAGGTCGCGCGGTACGTCCCGGGAGAGCCGGCGGGCGGCGCGGATCGCACCGAGCGCCATCATGTCGCTCGCGCACACCACCGCCGTGCAGCCCCGCTCCATCAGCGCGGAGGCGGCGGCCTGGCCGCCCTCCAGCGTGTACAGGGAGTGCTGGATCAGCTCTTCCACCTGGTCCGCGGTGAGGTTCAACTGCTCCTGCATCGTGGCGTGGAAGCCCTCGATCTTGCGGAGCACGGGAACGAAGCGCTTCGGGCCGACCGCCAGGCCGATCCGGGTGTGGCCCAGCGACACCAGGTGCGTCACCGCGAGCCGCATCGCGGCCCGGTCGTCCGGTGAGATGAACGGCGCCTGCACCTTGGGGGAGAAGCCGTTGACCAGCACGAAGGGGACGCCCTGGGCGCGCAGTTGTTCGTAGCGCTGCATGTCGGCCGAGGTGTCGGCGTGCAGTCCGGAGACGAAGATGATGCCGGAGACGCCCCGGTCGACCAGCATCTCCGTGAGCTCGTCCTCGGTGGAACCGCCGGGCGTCTGGGTCGCCAGTACCGGGGTGTAGCCCTGTCGCGTCAGCGCCTGGCCGATGACCTGGGCGAGCGCCGGGAAGATGGGGTTCTCCAGCTCGGGCGTGATCAGGCCGACGAGTCCCGCGCTGCGCCTGCGCAGACGTACGGGCCGTTCGTAGCCGAGGACGTCGAGCGCGGCAAGGACGGATTCGCGGGTGGTCGCGGCAACACCGGGCTTGCCGTTCAGTACACGGCTGACCGTCGCTTCGCTGACCCCCGCCTGAGTTGCGATATCGGCAAGCCGTGCGGTCATGGGACTGGACTGTACCGGGCGTGCGTCGGATTGCCCACCATCGCCGGGAATCGGGCGACAGCGCCCGCGCGGGCCCTTGTGCGCACGGGTAGGAGCCGGCGGCCCCCTCGCCCGACAGCAACGTCTTGCAAGGTCTTGCGGGGCGGGATTGCGGGTTGCAGTCAGATCGTCGCACTGCGGAATCGGGCGTGGTCGCCCGCTACTGCCAGGGATCGGGTGCTCCCGTCAAGAGGCTTGACGGCAACCGTGAGGACACGCGAATGTAACGATCGCCGGAGCTTGCAGAAATCTTCCGCAAACTCTTTCGGCCTTCTTTCATCCTTGTTACGTTCACGTCGACCCGGCGCCGCGACGGAGCGGTACGGCAGTTGAAGGAGTTCAGATGCGACGTGGCATAACGGCCACCGCCCTGGTCGCGGCCCTGGCGCTCGCGGCGACCGCCTGCGGCAGCGATGACGACAGTTCCAACGGCACCTCCAAGAGCTCCGGCGAGCTCTCCGGCACCGTGACGTGGTGGGACACCTCCACCGCGGGCAGCGAGGACAAGGTCTTCAAGAAGATCGCCGAGGGCTTCGAGAAGGAGCACCCGAAGGTCGACGTCAAGTACGTCAACGTGCCTTTCGGTGACGCCCAGAACAAGTTCAAGAACGCGGCCCAGTCCGGCTCCGGCGCCCCCGACGTGATCCGCTCCGAGGTCGCCTGGACGCCCGAGTTCGCGGACCTGGGCTACCTCGCCCCGCTGGACGGCACCGCCGCCCTGGTGAAGCAGGACGACTTCCTGAAGCAGGCCGCCGCGTCCACCAAGTACAACGGCAAGACGTACGCGGTGCCGCAGGTCATCGACTCCATGGGCATCTTCTACAACAAGAAGATGTTCAAGGAGGCCGGCGTCGAGGTTCCGAAGTCGATCGACGAGCTGAAGACCGTCTCGAAGAAGATCAAGGCCAAGACCGGCAAGACCGGCTTCTACCTGCGCGGCGACGACGCGTACTGGTTCCTGTCCTTCCTGTACGGCGAGGGCGGCGACATGGTCAACGCCGCCGACAAGTCCGTCACCATCGACAACGCGGCCGGCGTCAAGGCCATGACGGTCGTCAAGGACCTCGTCGACTCCGGTGCCGCGAAGACCGACGCGACGGACGGCTGGGAGAACATGCAGTCGTCCTTCAAGGACGGCGACGTCGCGATGATGATCAACGGCCCGTGGGCCGTCGCCGACACGTACACCGGCAAGGAGTTCAAGGACAAGGCCAACCTGGGTGTCGCCCCGGTCCCGGCCGGCTCCGCCGCGCAGGGTGCCCCGCAGGGCGGTCACAACCTGGCCGTCTACGCCGGTTCCAAGAACCTCGACGCCTCCTACGCCTTCGTCGACTACATGACCTCCGTCAAGACGCAGGCCCAGGTCACCAAGGAGCTCAACCTCCTGCCGACCCGCACCTCGGCCTACGCCGAGGAGGCCGTCGTCGACAACGAGATCGTCGGCTTCTTCAAGCCGGTCGTCGAGAGCGCCGTCGAGCGCCCCTGGATCCCTGAGACCGGCAGCCTCTTCGCGCCGCTCGTCACCGAGTACACGAAGGTCCTCACCGGCCAGACCTCCCCGGAGAAGGCGGTCAAGACGACCGGCGACTCCTACCGCAAGCTCCTCAAGGGCTGGAAGTAACCCAGGAAGGCAGGCCGACTGATGGCTGTCCACACCAGCCAGTCGGTGGCGAAGGCCGCGGGCGACGACGTCGCCCGCGGCCGGAGCCGCGGTACTGGTAACCCCCCGCCCCCGAGCAGGCTCCGGCGGGCTCTGTCGACGCACTGGTACGCATGGACCATGGTCGCGCCCGTCGTGATCGTGATCGGCGTGATCATCGGCTATCCGCTGGTCCGCGGCATCTACCTGTCGCTGACCGACGCCAACGAGCGCAACGTCGCGCGGTCCATCGGTGTCAACCACATGCCCGCCACGTACGAGTTCGTGGGCCTGGACAACTACACCGACGCGCTCACCGGCGACCAGTTCCTCGGCACGCTCGGGTGGACCCTGGTGTGGACGGTCTCCTGCGTGGCCATCACCTTCGCCCTCGGCCTGGTGTTCGCCAACATCCTGAACCGTAAGATCGCCGGACGGTCCGTCTACCGGATGGCGCTCATCCTGCCCTGGGCCATCCCCGGTTTCGTCTCCGTCTTCGCCTGGCGCTTCCTCTACAACGAGGACCGCGGGCTGCTCAACAAGTTCCTCTCCGGCGGCGGCTTCGGCGGCATCGACTGGCTGGGCGATCCCACCTGGGCGAAGATCTCCGTCATCGTCGTCAACGTGTGGCTCGGTGTGCCGTTCATGATGGTCGCCCTCCTCGGCGGGCTCCAGTCCATCCCCAGCGAGCACTACGAGGCCGCGGAGATGGACGGCGCCACCGCCTGGCAGCGCTTCCGCCACATCACGCTGCCCGGACTGCGGCCCGTCTCCACGACGGTGATCCTGCTCTCCACCATCTGGACCTTCAACATGTTCCCGGTGATCTTCCTGCTGACCGGCGGCGGACCCGGCGACGCCACCCAGATCCTGGTGACCCAGGCGTACAAGTTCTCCTTCGAGATCAGCCCGCGCGACTTCGCGCAGTCCTCCACGTGGGGCGTGCTGATCCTCGTACTCCTGATGCTCTTCGCCGCCGTGTACCGGCGAGTCCTCCGCACCCAGGGAGACGACTGGTGACCACCACCGCACCCACCCCCACCGCGCGCCACTCCGCGCCCAAGGTCCGGCTGCGCGGCGAGCGTTCACCGCTGGCCTCCACCGCACTGCACCTGACGCTGATCGTCGCGTCCGTGATCGCGGTCTTCCCCGTGCTCTGGGTCCTGCTCACCTCGCTGAAGCCCGCCGAGCTCGCGACCACCACGGACTTCTTCAAAGAGACGACGTTCGAGAACTACACGAACCTGCTCCAGAACACGAAGTTCCTGACCTGGTTCGGCAACTCGGTCGTCGTCGCGGGGCTCACCACGCTCATCGGCGTGTTCGTCTCCGCCTCCACCGGCTACGCGGTCAGCCGCTTCCGCTTCCCCGGCAAGCGCGGACTGATGTGGACGCTGCTGATCACCCAGATGTTCCCGGTCGCCGTTCTCATCGTGCCGATCTACAACATCATGGCCGGGATGGGGCTGCTCAATAAGCCGGCCGGTCTCGTCATCACCTACCTCACCATCTCGGTGCCGTTCTGCGCCTGGATGATGAAGGGCTTCTTCGACACCATCCCGCGCGAGATCGACGAGTCGGGCCAGGTCGACGGCCTCACCCCGTTCGGCACGTTCTGGCGGCTCATCCTGCCGCTGGCCAAGCCGGGCCTCGCCGTCACCGCGTTCTACTCCTTCATCACCGCCTGGGGCGAGGTGGCGTACGCCTCCGCGTTCATGGTCGGCGAGGACAACCTCACGCTCGCGGGCGGACTGCAGCTGTTCGTCAACCGGTACGGGGCCCAGTGGGGTCCGATGACCGCCGCGTCCGTGCTCATCGCGATACCCGCGGCCCTGGTCTTCCTGTTCGCGCAGAAGCACCTGGTCACCGGCATGTCCGCCGGAGCCGTCAAGGGCTGATTGTCCGCTGCAGCACGGCCGTACGACCCTCACGCACCAGTCACGGTGGCGCCGGCATCCCGACCCGGTCCCGGCGCCACCCCCCACCCAGACACCCCAGGGACGACATGACCCAGCACCTCGCTGCCCCCTCCACCGGCACGTCCGACGACGCCCCGGGCCACCGCACCGGCTGGTGGCAGGACGCGGTGATCTACCAGGTCTATCCGCGCAGTTTCGCCGACGGCAACGGCGACGGCATGGGCGATCTCGCAGGCGTCACCGCCCGGCTCCCGTACCTCAGGGACCTCGGCGTCGACGCGGTGTGGCTCAGCCCCTTCTACGCCTCCCCGCAGGCCGACGCGGGCTACGACGTCGCCGACTACCGGGCCATCGACCCCATGTTCGGCACCCTGCTGGACGCCGACGCCCTGATCCGGGACGCCCATGACCTGGGCCTGCGGATCATCGTCGACCTGGTGCCCAACCACTCCTCCGACCAGCACGAGTGGTTCAAGCGCGCGCTCGCCGAGGGCCCCGGCTCCGCCCTGCGCGAGCGCTACCACTTCCGCCCCGGCAAGGGTGCGAACGGCGAACTCCCGCCCAACGACTGGGAGTCCATCTTCGGCGGCCCGGCCTGGACCCGGACCACCGACGCGGACGGCACGCCCGGCGAGTGGTACCTCCACCTCTTCGCGCCCGAGCAGCCCGACTTCAACTGGGAACACCCGGCCGTCGCCGACGAGTTCCGCTCGATCCTGCGCTTCTGGCTCGACATGGGCGTCGACGGCTTCCGGGTCGACGTCGCGCACGGGCTCGTCAAGGCCGAGGGACTGCCCGACCTGGGCGCGCACGACCAACTGAAGCTGCTCGGAAACGATGTCATGCCGTTCTTCGACCAGGACGGTGTGCACGAGATCTACCGCAGCTGGCGCACCATCCTCGACGAGTACCCCGGCGACCGGATCGCCGTGGCCGAGGCCTGGACCCCGACCGTCGAGCGCACCGCCAACTACGTGCGCCCCGACGAGATGCACCAGGCCTTCAACTTCCAGTACCTGGCCACCGCCTGGGACGCCGCCGAGCTGCGCGCCGTCATCGACACCTCGCTCAACGCCATGCGTCCGGTCGGCGCCCCCACCACCTGGGTGCTCTCCAACCACGACGTCACCCGGCACGCCACCCGCTTCGCCAACCCGGCCGGCCTCGGCACCCAGATCCGTACCGCCGGCGACCGCGAGCTGGGCCTGCGCCGGGCCCGTGCGGCCAGCCTGCTGATGCTGGCGCTGCCCGGCTCCGCGTACGTCTACCAGGGCGAGGAGCTCGGCCTGCCCGACGTCACCGACCTGCCCGACGAGGCCCGCCAGGACCCGTCGTTCTTCCGGGCCGAGGGCCAGGACGGCTTCCGCGACGGCTGCCGCGTGCCGATCCCGTGGACCCGCGAGGGCAGCTCGTACGGCTTCGGAGACGGCGGCAGCTGGCTGCCGCAGCCCGCCGGCTGGGGCGAGCTGAGCATCGAGGCCCAGGCCGGCGTGGCCGGCTCCACCCTGGAGCTGTACCGGGCCGCGATCGCCGCGCGCCGGGTGCACCCGGGACTCGGCGCCGGAACCGAGGTGGAGTGGCTGGACGGCCCCGAGGGCGTACTGGTCTTCGCCCGCCCAGGCTTCGTCTGCACCGTCAACACGACGGGCGCCCCGGTCCGCATCCCCGTGCGCGGCAGCGTCCTGCTGTCCAGCACCCCGGTCCAGGCCGACGGCGCCGAGATCGAGCTGCCGGCGGACACCACGGTGTGGTGGACGGTGTGAGTGTTCCCCTGCCGCGAGGCCCCGGCACGGGCGGCGCGCTGAGACTGTCGGACATCGCCGGCCAGGCGTCCGTCAGTGAGGCGACCGTCAGCCGGGTGCTCAACGGCAAGCCGGGCGTCGCGGACACCACGCGCCAGCGGGTGCTCGCGGCGCTCGACATCCTGGGCTACGAACGGCCGGTACGACTGCGGCAGCGCAGCGCCGGGCTGATCGGACTGGTGACGCCCGAGCTCACCAACCCGATCTTCCCGGCGTTCGCGCAGTCCGTCGAGCAGGTCCTGGCAGGGCACGGCTACACGCCGGTGCTCTGCACCCAGCTGCCCGGCGGCGCCACCGAGGACGAGCTCGTCGAGCAGCTCGTCGAACGCGGCGTCGGCGGCATCGTGTTCCTCTCCGGACTGCACGCCGACACCTCGGCCGACCCGGCGCGCTATGCCGCGCTGACCGACCGCGGTGTGCCGTTCGTCCTGATCAACGGCTACAACGAGCGGATCAGCGCCCCGTTCGTCTCACCCGATGACAACGCTGCCGTACGGATGGCCGTCGGCCATCTCGCCGAACTCGGCCACCGCCGGGTCGGCCTGGCCATCGGTCCGCAGCGCTATGTGCCCTCCCGCCGCAAGCGGGACGGGTTCGTGGACGCCGCGGTCTCCTTGCTGGGCCTGGACCGCTCCGACGCCGAAAACCTGGTCTGTTCCACGCTGTTCAGCGTCGAGGGCGGCCAGGTGGCGGCCGGTGCGCTGCTGGACCAGGGGTGCACGGGCATCGTCTGCGGCAGCGACCTGATGGCGCTGGGCGTGGTGCGCGCCGCCCGGGACCGCGGGCTCGACGTGCCGCGTGACGTGTCCGTGGTGGGCTTCGACGACTCGCAGCTCATCGCGTTCACCGACCCGCCGCTGACCACGGTGCGCCAGCCCGTGCAGGCGATGGCGGCGGCCGCGGTGGGCGCGCTGCTGGAGGAGATCGGCGGCAGCCCCGTACAGCGCACGGAGTACGTGTTCCAGCCGGAGCTGGTGGTACGGGGGTCGACTGCGGCGCTCCGCAGCGCCTGAGGAAGCGCGTGATCGGGGCCGGGTCCGGAGGGGGGACCCGGCCCCGACGCGTGCCCCGGCCCTCAGTCCTGCCCGTCGCCCTCCTTGAAGAGCCGCACCGTGCTGAGGATCTGGCGGATCGTGGTGTCGGACACCTCGTCGGGCACCCCGTGCGCCCCGATGTAGGTCCACGACACGAAGTCGCCCGCCGCGTTCTTGAAGGCGAAGGTCATCGCCTTGCCGTCGCTGTCGCACTTGTTCTTCTTCGGTGTCCCGGACGACGTGACGGTCACGAGGCTGCCCTCGACGCCCGACTTCGTACGGTACGACTCGGGTTCACCGATGCTGAGACGGGTCCTGTCGGGCTGGGTGTAGGCGCCGTAGACCCAGGTCTTCGCGGTGTCCTCGGCGGCCTCGGCGGCGCTCTTCGAACCCTTCTCGCCGGTGGTGCCCGTCGAGGCGAGCGAGGTGTCCTCCTTGTTGCCGTCCTTGTTGTCGTCGGACGTGCACCACTTCTCCTTGAGGACCGCCGGGGCCATCATCGCGACCAGCGGCTTCTCCTCGGGGTCGTCGTCCTCCGCGACGTAGCTCACCCAGCTCGCGGACTGCCGCGCCCAGGAGGCGGGCACGTCGAAGGTGATGCCGCGCTTGGCGTTGACCACGGTGTTCCAGCCGGGGACGAGCGGGCCCGAGCCGGCCTCGGCCGCGGACCGGTCGGAGCCGTCGGAGCTTGCCGGGCCCGTTGCCGCGGGCTTCGCTTCGGCCGGGTCGTTCCCCTTGCCGCCGTCGTTGTCGCGGAGTACGAGGAAGCCGGTCACCCCGCATGCCACGACGACGGCCGTGGCAGCGGCCACGACGGTGATCGTGGTGCGGTTCCCGGGGCGGCGGGGCGGCTCGGGGGTGCCCATGCCGAGTGTGGGTGCGGCGTGCCGGTCCGGGCCCGGCCGGCCGGGCTGCGCGGGAGTCGAACCGGGGTGTTCGTTTCGCGGGTTGGCCCGGTCGGGGGGCGACTGCTCTCCATGCCACATGGAAGATCAGTCTAGTTGGCCCCGGCAGGCCGGTTCGGCGATGCGATTCCTGTCGTGCGGCGGTCCGCCACGCACAGGAGAGGCCCCGAGACCGGCCCGGATGGGCCGGCGGGGAAGCGGCCTCGGGGCCTTTCCGGTGGTGTGACCGGTCCGGCCGGCCGGGCGCGTGGGGCCCGTGGGTGACGGGACCCCCGGCCGACCGGACCGGAGTCGGGAGAAACTTAACAGCGCTGCAATGTCTTGCGTAAGACCTTGCAGGAAGAAATCTCCAGCATTTCGCGGATGTGAGCAGCTCATGTCCAAAGGGTTGACCGGAACCTGACGGGCTCGTACGGTCTCCCCGCGGCAAGGTTTGCATTCTTGCAGCAAGAACATTCAGAAGCCTTGAGGGCAGGGCGCGTTGCCGTATGAGGCTGCACCGTCACCCGCATTTCCCCCACCGCAGGAGGAAACAATGGCCAGCAGACCCTTGTCTGCCGCGCTCGCGCTGATAGCCGGCGCCGCCGCCCTCGTGGTCCCCGCCACGAACGCACAGGCTTCCGCCCCCGGCACCAAGGACGTCACCGCCGTCCTCTTCGAGTGGAAGTTCGACTCCGTCGCCAAGGCGTGCACGGACTCCCTCGGTCCGGCCGGCTACGGCTTCGTACAGGTCTCCCCGCCCCAGGAGCACATCCAGGGCGGGCAGTGGTGGACCTCGTACCAGCCGGTCAGCTACAAGATCGCCGGACGGCTCGGCGACCGCACCTCCTTCGCCAACATGGTCAGCACCTGCCACAGCGCGGGCGTCAAGGTGGTGGCCGACTCGGTCATCAACCACATGTCGGCCGGTTCCGGCACGGGCACGGGCGGGTCCTCGTACAGCAAGTACGACTACCCCGGCCTCTACTCGGTCAACGACATGAACGACTGCCAGTCGAACATCAACAACTACGGCGACCGCGGCAACGTCCAGAACTGCGAACTCGTGGGCCTCGCCGACCTGGACACCGGTGAGGACTACGTCCGCGGCAAGATCGCCGGATACCTCAACGACCTGCTCTCGCTCGGCGTCGACGGCTTCCGCATCGACGCGGCCAAGCACATCCCCGCCGGTGACCTCGCGAACATCAAGTCCCGGCTGAGCAACTCCGGCGTCTACTGGAAGCAGGAGGCGATCTACGGAGCCGGTGAGGCCGTCTCGCCCGACGAGTACGCCGGCACCGGCGACGTCCAGGAGTTCCGCTACGCCCGCAGCCTCAAGCAGGTCTTCAACAACGAGAACCTCGCCAACCTGAAGAACTTCGGCGAGGGCTGGGGCTTCATGTCCTCGTCCAAGGCCGCGGTCTTCGTCGACAACCACGACACCGAGCGCAACGGCGAGACGCTGAACTACAAGGACGGCGCCAACTACACGCTCGCCAGCGTGTTCATGCTGGCCTGGCCCTACGGCTCGCCCGACGTCCACTCCGGCTACGAGTGGTCCGACAAGGACGCCGGCCCGCCGAGCGGCGGCACCGTGAACGCCTGCTTCAGCGACGGATGGAAGTGTCAGCACGCCTGGCGCGAGATCTCCTCCATGGTCGGCTTCCGCAACACCGCGCGCGGTGAGTCCGTCACCAACTGGTGGGACAACGGCGGCGACCAGATCGCCTTCGGCCGCGGCTCCAAGGCGTACGTCGCGATCAACCACGAGGGCTCCTCGCTGACCCGGACGTTCCAGACCGCGCTGCCCGCCGGCGACTACTGCGACATCCAGTCCGGCAACGGCGTCACGGTCAACGGCTCCGGCCAGTTCACCGCCACGCTCGGCGCCAACACCGCCCTCGCCCTCCAGACCGGCGCCCGCACCTGTGCCGGCGGCGGCACCGACCCGACGGACCCGACCGACCCGACCCACCCCGGCACGGGCACCTCCGGCGCCTCCTTCGGCGTCAACGCCACCACCCAGCTCGGCCAGAACATCTACGTCACCGGCAACCAGTCCGCCCTCGGCAGCTGGAACCCGGCGTCCGCGCTGAAGCTGGACCCGGCCACGTACCCCGTCTGGAAGCTCGATGTGAGCCTGCCCGCCGGTACGTCGTTCGAGTACAAGTACGTCCGCAAGGACGCGAGCGGCAACGTCACCTGGGAGAGCGGCGCCAACCGCACAGCCACGGTGCCGTCCTCCGGCAAGGTCACCCTGACCGCGGATGTCTGGCGGGGCTGAGGTCTCTCCGTGGGCCGCGCGGTCTCCGGCCGCGCCGTGTCCCCAATCGCCGGACGGGCTGAACATCGCCCGTCCGGCCCCGTACCCGTACCCCGTCGAGGAGAACCCGAGTGATACGTCCGTCCCCGCGCGTGCCCGCGAGAAGAACGGCCACCGCCGTCGTCGCGGCCGCCCTGTGCGCGGCCCTCGTGCCCGCGCTGCCCGCCGCCGCCGCGGCCAGGCCGCCCGCCGCGCCGTCGGACGCGAAGCTGGCAGCCACGCCCGACCGCCACGACCTGACCCGCGAGCAGTTCTACTTCGTCATGCCCGACCGGTTCGCCAACGGCGACACCGGCAACGACAAGGGCGGGCTGACCGGCTCGCGGCTGGAGACCGGGTACGACCCCACCGACAAGGGGTTCTACCAGGGCGGCGACCTCAAGGGGATGACCAGCCGCCTCGACTACATCAAGGGGCTCGGCACCACCGCCATCTGGCTCGCCCCGATCTTCAAGAACCGCCCCGTCCAGGGCACCGGCAAGGACGCGTCGGCCGGCTACCACGGCTACTGGATCACCGACTTCACCCAGGTCGACCCGCACTTCGGGACCAACGCCGACCTGACGAAGCTGATCGAACAGGCCCACCGCAAGGGCATGAAGGTCTTCTTCGACGTCATCACCAACCACACCGCCGACACCGTCGACTACGCCGAGAAGACCTACGGCTACAAGCCCAAGGGCGCCTACCCGTACCTCGACCGGAACGGCCGGCCCTTCGACGACGCCGCCGGTATGGCGAAGACGGACGCGGACTCGTTCCCGTACAAGCCGGTCACCACCGGCGGCAAGACGCCGTCCTGGCTCAACGACCCCACGATGTACCACAACCGCGGCGACTCGACCTATGCCGGCGAGTCCACCACGTACGGCGACTTCTCGGGGCTCGACGACCTGTGGACCGAGCGTCCCGAGGTCGTCTCCGGCATGGAGAAGATCTACGAGAAGTGGGTCCGCGACTTCGACATCGACGGCTTCCGGATCGACACCGTCAAACACGTCGACATGGACTTCTGGACCCAGTGGGCGACCGCGCTCGACGCCTACGCGGCCGAGCACGGCCGCAAGGACTTCTTCATGTTCGGCGAGGTCTACTCCGCCGACACCGCGATCACCTCGCCCTACGTCACCCAGGGGCGGCTCGACGCGACGCTCGACTTCCCCTTCCAGGAAGCGGCCCGCCAGTACGCCTCGCAGGGCGCCCCGGCCTCGAAGCTCGCCGCCGTCTTCGGCGACGACTACCGGTACACCACCGACAAGGCCAACGCCTACGAGCAGGTGAAGTTCCTCGGCAACCACGACATGGGCCGCATCGGGACCTTCCTCAAGCAGGACAACCCGAAGGCGGATGACGCGGAGCTGGTCAAGCGCGCCGAACTCGCCAACGAGCTGATGTTCCTCAGCCGCGGCAACCCCGTCGTCTACTACGGCGACGAGCAGGGCTTCACGGGTGCTGGCGGCGACAAGGACGCCCGGCAGACGATGTTCGCCTCGAAGACCGCGGACTACCTCGACGACGACGAGCTGGGCACCGCACGCACGCACGCCTCCGACGCGTACGACACAAGTCACCCGCTCTACCGGTCCATCGCCGCGCTCTCCGAGCTGACTGCGAAGAACCCGGCGCTGCGCGACGGCGTCCAGACCGAGCGCTACGCCGAGGGCTCCGTCTACGCCTTCTCCCGTACGGACCCCGAGCGCAGCAACGAGTACGTCGTCGCCACGAACAACGGCACCGAGGCGAAGACCGTCGAGCTGTCCACCGAGTCCGCCGGAATGGACTTCCGCACGCTGTACGGCAGTTCCGGCACCGTCCGCAGCGGCGCCGACAAGAAGATCACCGTCACCGTCCCGGCGCTGTCCAGCATCGTGCTGCGCGCCGCGAAGCAGCTGGGCGCTCCCGCGGCCAAGCCCTCCATCACGCTGAAGGCACCCGCCGCCGGCGCCACCGGCACCGTCGAGCTCAGCGCCGACGTCGACGGCGGCACCCTCGCCCGGGTCGTCTTCGCCGCCCAGACCGGCAACGGCAGGTGGACCACCCTCGGCACCGCCGACCACGCCCCGTACAAGGTCACCCAGACCATCGGCGACACCGTCGCCGCCGGAACACCGCTGCGCTACAAGGCGGTCGTGGTCGACCGCACCGGACGCACCGCGAGCGCGCTCGCCGCGTCGGCCGCCGGACAGGCGCCCGCCCCGGCGAAGCCCGTCGCGGTCGAACGCGACTACGCCGTCGTCCACTACAAGCGCGCCGACGGCGACTACGACGGATGGCAGGCCAGGTCCGGCGGCACCACCGCCGCCTTCACCGGGCGGGACGCCTACGGCGCCTTCGCCTGGATCAAGGTGCCGGAGGGCGCTTCCTCGGTTCCGTACACCGTCGAGAAGGCCGGTACGGCAGATGGAGCGGAGCGCACCGTCGACCTCGCGAAGACCGGACAGGTCTGGATCGAGCAGGGCAAGGACGGCCAGGCCGACACCGCCCCCGACGGCGCCTACCCCGCGCCGGACACCACCAAGGCGGTCCTGCACTACTACCGCGCCGACGGCGACTACGACGGCTGGGGCCTGCACACCTGGACCGGCGCCAAGGAGCCGACCGACTGGTCCAAGCCGCTCCAGCCGGTGAAGAAGGACGCCTCCGGCGTCACCTTCGAGGTCCCGCTCGCCGACGGGGCCACCTCGCTCAGCTACATCCTGCACCGCGGCGACGAGAAGGACCTGCCCAGCGACCAGTCACTCGACATCGCGAGCTACGGCCACGAGGTCTGGATGCTCGGCGGCACGGCCGGCTATCTGCTCCCGCAGACCGGCGGAGTCCCCACCCCCGACCTCACCAAGGCCGAGGCGCAGTGGATCGACTCCGACACCGTCGTCTGGAAGGTGAAGGCCACCGAGGCCACCAGCCAGCAGCTCGTCTACGCATCGAGCGGCGGCATCTCCGTCGTCGACGGCGCACTCTCCGACGAGGGCCGGTGGCTGCGGCTCAGCCCGTCCGCACTGACCGACGCGCAGAAGGCGAAGTACCCGCACCTCAAGGACTACCCGGCCTTCACCGTCGACGCCCGTGACCGGGACAGGGTCCGCGAGGCCCTGCGCGGCCAGCTGATCGCCACCCAGCGCGCCGCCAACGGCGCCCTGCTCGCCGCCACCGGCGTCCAGAGCGCCGGTGTGCTCGACGACCTCTACGGGACGAGGGCGAGCAGCGCCTCGCTCGGCCCGGTCTTCCGGCACGGCACGCCCACGCTGTCCGTCTGGGCGCCCACCGCCCGTACCGTCTCCCTCGAACTCGACGGGAAGACCGTCCCGATGCGGCGCGACGACCGCACCGGCGTCTGGTCCGTCACCGGGAAGCGGAGCTGGAACGGCAAGTCCTACCGGTACGTGGTGAACGTCTGGGCGCCCACCGTCCAGAAGCTCGTCACCAACAAGGTCACCGACCCCTACTCCACCGCGCTGACCACCGACTCCGCCCGGAGCCTCGTGGTCGACCTCGACGACGGCAGGCTCGCGCCCAAGGGCTGGAGCGGGCTGCGCAAGCCCGCCGCCGTGCCGCTGCGCGACGCCCAGATCCAGGAACTCCAGATCCGCGACTTCTCGATCGCGGACCCCACGTCCAAGCACCCCGGTGAGTACCTGGCCTTCACCGACACCCGCTCCGACGGGATGAAGCACCTCAAGGAGCTCGCCGACTCCGGCACCAACTACGTCCACCTGCTGCCCGCCTTCGACATCGGCACCATCCCCGAGAAGAAGAAGGACCAGCAGAAGCCCGCCTGTGACCTGTCCGTCTACGCCCCCGACTCCGAGGAGCAGCAGGCCTGCGTGGCGAAGGCCGCCGCGAAGGACGCCTTCAACTGGGGCTACGACCCGCTGCACTACACCGTCCCCGAGGGCTCCTACGCCTCCGACCCGGACGGTACGAAGCGCACCGTCGAGTTCCGGCAGATGGTGCAGGGCCTCAACGGCGCCGGTCTGCGGACCGTCATGGACGTCGTCTA
Organism: Streptomyces sp. NBC_00464; assembly: GCF_036013915.1. Taxonomy (NCBI): domain Bacteria; kingdom Bacillati; phylum Actinomycetota; class Actinomycetes; order Kitasatosporales; family Streptomycetaceae; genus Streptomyces; species Streptomyces sp. NBC_00464. Next base: position 5,747,102 of record NZ_CP107899.1, read on the forward strand.
CAACCACACCGTCGCCTCCGGCCAGGACGACAAGTCCGTCCTCGACCGGATCGTGCCCGGCTACTACCAACGGCTTCTGGAGGACGGCACCGTCGCCACCTCCACCTGCTGCGCCAACACCGCGCCCGAGAACGCCATGATGGGCAAGCTCGTCGTCGACTCGGTCGTCACCTGGGCCAAGGAGTACAAGGTCGACGGCTTCCGCTTCGACCTGATGGGCCACCACCCCAAGGCCAACATCCTGGCCGTCCGCAAGGCGCTCGACGCACTGACCGTCGCCGGGGACGGCGTCGACGGGAAGAAGATCATCCTGTACGGGGAGGGCTGGAACTTCGGAGAGATCGCCGACGACGCCCGCTTCGTCCAGGCCACCCAGAAGAACATGGCCGGCACCGGCATCGCCACCTTCTCCGACCGGGCCCGCGACGCCGTGCGCGGCGGCTCCCCGTTCGACGAGGACCCCGGCGTGCAGGGCTTCGCCACGGGCCTCTACACCGACCCCAACACCTCCACCCACAACGGCACCGAGGCCGAGCAGAAGGCCCGGCTGCTCCACTACCAGGACCTGATCAAGGTCGGACTCACCGGCAACCTCGCCGACTACACCTTCACCGACACCACCGGCGCCACGGTCAAGGGCTCGGGCGTCGACTACAACGGAGCCCCGGCCGGATACGCCGCCGCCCCCGGCGACGCCCTCGCCTACTCCGACGCCCACGACAACGAGACGCTGTACGACACCCTCGCCTTCAAGCTCCCGGCGGGCACCTCGGCAGCCGACCGGGCCCGTATGCAGGTCCTCGCCATGGCGACGTCCACCCTCTCCCAGGGCCCCTCGCTCTCCCAGGCCGGCACCGACCTGCTGCGCTCCAAGTCGCTGGACCGCAACTCCTTCGACAGCGGCGACTGGTTCAACGCCCTGCACTGGGACTGCCGCGCGGGCAACGGCTTCGGCCGCGGGCTGCCGCCCGCCGCGGACAACCGGGCCAAGTGGTCCTACGCCAAGCCGCTGCTCGCCAACGCGGCGATCAGCCCCGGCTGCGCACAGGTCGACGGCGCCTCCTCCGCGTACCAGGACCTGCTCACCATCCGTGCCACGGAGAAGGACTTCGACCTCTCCACCGCCGGACAGGTGCAGTCCACGCTCTCCTTCCCGCTCTCGGGCAAGGACGAGACGCCCGGCGTGATCACCATGCGGCTCGGCAAGCTGGTCGTCGTCCTCAACGCGGCACCCGGCACCACCACCCAGAAGGTCACCCCCCTGGCCGGAAAGAACTACGCCCTGCACCCCGTCCAGGCGGCGGGCGCGGATCTTACCGTCAAGCGGTCGACGTACGAGCGGAGTTCGGGCACCTTCACCGTTCCGGGACGCACGGTGGCGGTGTTCTCGCTGCGCTGACCGCATCGGGACTACCGTGGGGGCAGCCGCCGGGGAGAGCCGCAGCACCACACTCCCGGGCGTGCCCCTCCACTCCACCCGGCCGGTCCCGGCCCCCTCCCGTACGCACCGGCGCAGATCGCCTGCCGGTGCCGTACGGGCACGGGGCCGGGACCGGCCGATCCACCTGGTCAGCGACGGTGACGATGGCGAGCAACATTCCCGAGGAGACCACGAGTTTCGTCGGACGCGAGGCGGAACTCGACCGGATCGGACTCTCTCTCGCCACCGGCCGGCTGACCACCCTCACCGGCACCGGCGGAGTCGGCAAGACCCGCTTGGCGGTCCGTGCTGCCGGGCGCGCGGAATCCGGCTACCGCGACGGCGTCCGGTGGGCCGACCTCTCCCCGCTCCACGACGACGAACTGCTCCTGGCCACCGTCTCCGACGCGGTCGGGCTGATCTACCACACCCTGCGGATGCCCACCGACGTGCTGTGCGAGTGGCTCGCCGACAAACAACTCCTGCTCGTCCTGGACTCCTGCGAACACCTGCGCCCCGCCTGCGCGCACCTCCTCGGCGAGATCCTCACCACCTCGCCCGGACTCACCGTCCTCGCCACCAGCAGACAGCCCCTGAACATGAAGGGCGAGCAGACCATCGACGTGGAGCCGCTGCCCGTCGACGGTGCGGCCGACGCCCTCACCCTGTTCCGGGAGCGCGCGGCGGCGGCCGCCCCCGGCAGCCCCCTCGACGAGCCCGCCACCGTCGCTGCCACCGCCGAGATCTGCCGGCGCCTCGACGGCATCCCCCTCGCCATCGAACTCGCCGCCGCGGGCATCGGACGCCAGAGCGCCCAGGAGATCGCCGACCGGCTCGCCTCCCGCCTCGACGTGTTCGCCGACGCCACGCTCAGACCGCCGCGCCACCGCACCCTGCGCACCACCATCGGCTGGTCCCACGAACTGTGCACCCCGCTGGAACGGCTGCTCTGGGCCCGCCTCGCCGTGCTGCGCGGCGACTTCGACGAGGACACGGCCGTCACCGTCTGCGCCGGGGGACCGCTCACCGCGGACGCTGTTCCGGCGGTCCTGCGCGCCCTCGTCGCCAAGTCCGTCGTCGCCCGCGACGGCCAACGCCACCGCATGCTGGACACCCTGCGCGAATACGGCCGGATGTGGCTCGCCGAGCTCGGCGAGGAACGCGCCGCCGCCGACCGGCACGCCGCCCGCTTCCTCCAGCTGGCCCGGGGCGCCCACGCCGGCTGGACCGGCGACGACCAGATCCTCTGGTACCACCGCATCGCCGAATCGCACGCCGACCTGTGCGCCGCCCTGGATCACCTGCTCGCCCACGACCCCGCCGCCGCCCAGGAGATGGCCGGCCGGATCGGCTTCTTCTGGTGCTGCTGCGGCCACCTCCCGCAGAACCGGGGCTACGCCCAGCGCGCCCTGGACGCCGGGCCGGACACCGGCCCCCATCGCACCCGGGTCCTGTGGGTGCTCGGCATCTGCGTCCTGCTCCAGGGCGACTACGCGGCCGCCGAGCGGATCGGCGAGGAGTGCGTACGGGCGGCGGCGGACGACGGCACCGACGAGGGGATCCTCGCAGCCGCCTATCTGCGCGGCCTCACCCATCTGATGACGGGCGAACCGGAGAAGGGGCTGCGCGAGGCCGACCGGGTCCTGCGCGCCACCGGGGCCGGCACTCCGCTGGAAACCGCCTACCGGCTGCGCTGCCACCTGATCACCGTCTTCGCCCTGACCGGCCTCGGCCGGCTGGACGAGGCGGCCGAGGCGGCCGTCGTCCTGCGCGCGGCCTGCGAGGCCAGGGACGAGTGCTGGACCCTGAGCTATGTCGACTACCAACTCGCCCTGATCGCACTGCTCCAGGGCCGCGCCGAAGCGGCAGCCGGGCACGCCCGGTCCATGCTCGCGGGCAAGCACCGGCTCCGCGACAGCTTCGGCATCGCGCTCGGCCTGGACCTCCTGGCCGCAGCGATGGCCGCCCAGGGCGAGGGCGCCCGCGCCGCCCGGGTGTACGGCACGGGACAGGTCTACTGGCGGATGGTCGGCCACCCCCAGCGCGGCACACCGGAGCTGGGCCCGCTGCGCGAGGCCTGCGAACGCCAGGCCCGCGCGGCCGTGGGTGACGCCGCCTATCTGCGCGCCTACGAACGGGGCCGCTCCGACAGCGCGGAGGCGGGGCTGGCCCAGGCGCTCCAAGGCGAGTTGCTCAGATAGTGAATCCGGCTTGTGCGCTCTCCCCGGGCCGGGGAAGGGTGGGGGCAGACCGCAGGGGGATCGTCGTCCGCATCCCCCGTCCCACGCCAGCCAGGAGACCGTCATGCCGCAGATCACCGTCGACTACTCCGCCGAACTCGACGACACCTTCGACCGCGCCGGCTTCGCGGGGGCACTGCACCCGCTGATCGCCGAGACGGTCAGCACGAAGATCGCCGCCTGCAAGACCCGCTTCCGCCGGGTCGACGAGACCGTGGTGGCCGACGCACCCAGCGGCGACGCGGTCGTGCACATCGCCATCACGCTGCTGAGCGGCCGCACCCCCGAGGTCAAGGCCCAGCTCACGGAGTCCGTACTGGAGCTGCTGGCCGGCCACATCCGGCCGGCCGAAGGGCTGACCCTGCACCTCTCGGCCGAGACGCACGACCTCGACCCGTCCTACCGTCGGATCTGACGCATGAGAATCACGTAGTGCTGCAACCTGCCGTTGGGACCAAGGCACTCACCGGGTGAGACCGTCTCCGGAAGGAAACCCTGTGCCGAAGTCCAGCCGTCGTCGTTCACTGCTCCGGGCCGCCGTGGCCACGGCTGCTCTGTCCGTCACTCTGCCCATCTCCTTGCCCGCGTCCGCGCTGGACGGGACCGCCGACCCCGCACGCACCTGGGCGAGCGAGGCGGTGCCGTTCAGCGGCGGCAATCTCGTAGACGTCGTGAACATGGGACGGGGGAAGACCTGGGCGGCCGGATTCACCCTGCACATGGAGGGCAAGGTGACCCGATTCCAGCCGGTGGTCGCCGAACGCTCCGGGCCCGGCGGCGCGTGGGCACCCGTGGCGTCGGCCACCGCGGCCGCGGGAGCGGTCAACAGCCGAATCAACGCCGTGGACGCGAACGGCCCCGGCGATGTGTGGCTCGTGGGCGACGACGCCTCCGCCCTCGACGGCCGGGTTTACACCCAGCACTTCGACGGCACGCGGTGGGAGGTCGTGCCGGCGGATCTGCCGGAGAAGGCGCAGGCGGCGTCCCTGCTGGACGTGGACACACGTCGGGGAGGTGCCTGGGCCGTCGGTTTCGCACAGATCGAGGTGTCGCGCACCTGGAACGAGGAGAAGGGGGGCTGGATCATCGAGTCCCGGCATGCCGGAATCGCCCGGCACTTCGACGGGACCGCGTGGCGCGACGTACCGCTCCCCGAACTGCCCAGCGACTACTGGTACCTGAACACCGTGCAGGCGGTCTCCTCCGATGACGTCTGGGCGGCCGGCTACGACGGCGCCAGTGGCAGCCCGCTGCTGATGCACTACGACGGGTCCTCCTGGGAGCAGGTCGGCGCTCCCGGAGTCACGGACCTGCCCGGTCAGGCGCAGAGCCTCGCCGTGACCGAGGAGGGCGAGGTGTGGCTGGTGGGTGAGGACTGGTCGCCCGAGGACGGATCCACCCGTGCCCTGGTCGCCCGCCGCGACGGCACGCGGTGGCACAAGGTCGCCGTACCGGACGTGCCCGCGCGGCTCTACGGCCTGACCGTGCGGTCGGGAGGCGGGATCGCCGTCGTGGGCCAGACGCTCGGCGCGCAGCGGGAGGCGCTGGCCTGGGCGTGGAGGCCGGACGCCACCGGTACGGCTCGGGGACGCTGGAAGGACCTGGGGCTTGTGCAGCCCACGCCGACGGATTCCTCGGTCCCCACGGAGAATTCGGCGAGCGGGGTCGTCGGCGGGCGGGGCGGACTGACGGTGGTCGGAACCTCGGCCGCCGAAGGCGCGTGGCCTCAGCCGTTCGTGGCCGTGCGCCCCGGCAACCACTGAGGCCCGCAGGGCCTTCGGCGGGGCCGGTCCCGCCCATCTCGGCCGCGTCCTACCGCAGGATCTGATCCCCACCGGGTCGGCTCAGCCGCTGCGAAGGCAGGGCCGGTACGGCGGGCGCCAGTGAGGAGAGCCGCACCAGCAGGTCTCCGAACGGCCCGTCGGCCGGCTCCTGCGCGAGGACGCGCAGCATGACGCCCGCCATCTCCTCGTTGTACGCGGCGCTCACGGCGGCCAGTGCGGCGAAGTCGTGCACCAGCTGCAACTCCAGCTCCGCACGAGGAATCTGCCGCCCGTCCAGCCAGATCAGGGCCGTCGACTCGGCGAGCGAGACCCAGGACCGGACGACCAACTCCAGCCGGGCCGGGGGTTCCTCGACGCCCAGATGGGCCAGGATCTGCTCGCAGGCCGCCTGACGCACCCCGTCGATCATCGCGTTCGCCGTCGAGGAACCCACCGCCGGGCCGCCCCGCATCAGCGCCGCGAACCCGGGGCCGTGGTCGTCGACGAAGTCGAAGAACCGCCCCATCACCCGCAACAGCCTGGCGCCCAGCGGGCCTTCGTGCGGTTCCAGGAACCGGGTCGCCAGCTCGTCGGCCGCCCGCCGCAGCGCCGCCTCGTACAGGCTCTGCTTGCCCGGGAAGTAGTGGTAGACCAGCGGCCGGGAGATCCCGGCGGCAGCGGCGATCTCGTCGATCGACACCTCGTCCGGGGACCGGTGACTGAACAACTCCAGCGCGACACCGATCAACTGCTGTCTGCGCTCCTCGACGCCCATCCTGCGTCGTACCCCGGTCGTCATGGGGAACAGCGTACCGACCGGCATGACCTAGAGATCCAGCACCAGCCGTTTGCCGCGGCACCGCGACACACAGATCAGCATCGAGTCGCTCCGCTCAGCGTCCGTCAGCAGGTCGTCACGGTGCTCGACCTCGCCCTCCAGGACGCGCTGTTGGCACGTACCGCAGAAGCCCTGCTCACAGGAGTACGAGACGTGCGGCAGCTCGGCCCGCACGGCGGCGAGCACCGACTGGCCGGCCGCGACCGGCACGGTGCGGCCCGAGCGGCGCAGCTCCACCTCGAACGGGGCCGACCCGGTGGCGTCCGTGCCCGGCGCGGAGAACCGCTCCAGATGCAGGGTGCGGCCGGCCGGGAGCGCCGCCGCGACCGCGTCCATCAGCGGCCCCGGGCCGCAGCAGTACACGGCGGTGCCCTCGGCCGCGTCCGCGAGAGCCGCGGCGACGTCCGGGTGGCCCGCCTCGTCCTGCGGGACGACGGTGACGCGGTCGCCGTCCGTGCCCAGCTTCTCGACCTCCGCCAGGAACGGCATCGTCGCCCGGCTGCGGCCCCCGTACAACAGCCGCCAGTCGGCACCGGAGGCCGCGAGCTCGCGCAGCATCGGCAGGACCGGCGTGATGCCGATGCCGCCGACGACGAAGAGGTACGAGGGGGCTGCTGCCAGCGGGAAGCGGTTGCGGGGGCCGCGGACCTCGACCTCCTGGCCCTCGTGGAGCAGGGCGTGCACCTCACGGGAACCGCCGCGGCCGTCCTCGGCCAGCCGGACCGCCACGGTGTACGTGCCGCGCTCGGCCGGGTCGCCGCACAGCGAGTACTGACGGACCTGGCCGGACGGCAGCACCAGGTCCAGATGTGCGCCGGGGTGCCAGGGTGGCAGGTCCGGGCCCTCCAGACGGATCTGCACGACACCGTCCGCAGGCATGGTCCGCTCGGTGATCAGCAGCCGCCGGCCGGTGGTGGAACGGCGCTGCGCACGGCCGGATACCGGCTCCTCCAGCGCGGGCAGCGGCCACAACGGGGACTTCTCGATGCGCCGGCGCATCGCCCGCTTGGCGAGCAGCGCTGCGCCCGCCACCACGGCGACGGTACGCAGACGGGGGAGAGGGAGGGGCATCGTCAGCCGGCTTCCGTCGTGCGGGCCTCGGCCGCGACCGCGGCGGGCGAGTGGGCGAGATAGTCGACGGCCTGTGCCGTGCTGCCCTCTTGGGAGGGGTGGTACGTACGGCTCAGATAGCGCGGGATGGACCGCAGCATCGCGGGGGTGCTGGGCAGAGTGCCGTGCCGGCCGCTGCGGTAGAACTGGCCGAACGACGCCTTGCCGTCCAGCAGGGTCGGGTCGTTCTCCATGAAGAACCGGGTGCCGCGCTGCCAGAGGAAGAGCAGAGCGGAGAACCCCGTCGCCCAGGTCCGCACCCGCCGCCGGTATCCGCCGTCGACATGCATGAACACATCGAAGGCGACCGAGCGGTGCTCGACCTCCTCCGCGCCGTGCCAGCGCAGCAGGTCCAGCATCGTGGGATCGGCGCCGCGCCGGTCCAGCTCGTCGGCGTTCAGGATCCAGTCGCCGAGGAACGCGGTGTAGTGCTCGATCGCCGCGATCGTCGCCACCCGCTCCATCAGCCACCACTTGCGGGCCCGGCCCGGCGGCAGCGTCCGGTCGCCGAGCATCTTCTCGAAGAGCCAGTCGACCTGGGCGGTGTACGGGGTCGGGTCGAGGCCGAGCTCCTTCAGATGCGGGAGCACGTCGTCATGGGCCTGGGAGTGCATCGACTCCTGGCCGATGAACCCGATGACGTCCTGGCGAAGCTGCTCGTCATGGATGTACGGGAGCACCTGGCGGTAGACGTGGATGAACCAGCGTTCCCCGGCCGGGAGCAGCAGATGGAGCACGTTGATGGTGTGCGTGGTGAACGGATCGCCCGGCAACCAGTGCAGGGGGGTCCTGTCCCAGGCGAAGGAGACCCGACGGGCCTTGAGCGGGGTTCGCTCCGACGCGACCGCCGCTGGCTGCGTGTGAGACATGTTGTCAATGTACTGAGGGGTAAGCCCGGGGAACAGAGGCATGCCACGAATTCCCGAGCCCACCTCCGGCCGCCGCCCCGGTGCGCTCAGCGCAGCGCCCCGACCTGCCTGCCGTCCACCAGCCGCCCGGTCAGCCGTGCCCGGTCGCCCGCTCCGGCCGGCATCGCGAGCAGCCGCCCCCGCGCCCGCCCGGCCACCCCGCCGGACGCGGTCAGCGACGTGAACTGCTCGCTGCCCGCCGCGAGTACGTACCACCGGCCGCCACGCGACTTCCACAGCACGCCCGCCAGCACCTGCGGGGAGCGCGCCCCGCACTCCGGCGAATCCTCGGCGCGCGCCGCGACCACCCCCGGCGGCCTGCTCCCCGGCGGCCGGCCGGACGGGGCCTGGAACTGGGCGAGGACCCTGCTCCCGGTGCCCCGCCAGGTCTCCGCCCGGGTGCACAGCCACTGGGCCGTGCCGTTCCCCTCGGGCAGCGACTGCGCCGCGTATCCCCAGGAGTTCACCGTGCGCACCCCGTGCGAGCGCACCGCCGACAGCAGACAGGCGGTCCGCGCCCAGCTCGCGTACTCCGCGCGCCCCGAGACATCGTGCGGCCGCGCCGGCGGGCCCGAGGTCAGCCGGGCCGGGGCGAGTTCACCGAGATCCGTCATCAGCCGGACCGCCGCGTCGTCGGCCAGCTCCACGGCGTACCAGGACCGGCAGCCGGGCCGGTCGAGGGGTGCGGTCGCCGGGGCAGCCGCGGTGCCGGGCGCTGGGCCGGCCACCGGGTCGGTCACCCCGTCGGCGGAGCGGTGCAGCGCGCGCGGCGCCCGGCCCGGCGCGAGCAGGTCCCGGACCCGTGCCTGCCGCACCCAGGGCGCCGTCAGATAGCGGACCGCGCCCTCCGCCGCCCGGTCCACGACCAGGGCGCCCGCCGACGTCACGTCCGCCCCGTCGACCCGGGCGAAGTCGAGCGCCGCACCCTTGGACGGATCGGCGTCACGGGGCTCCGCATACCGCACGACACGCAGCCCGTCGTAGAACAGCACCACCGCGGACGCCCCCACCTCGCCCGCGTACAGCAGCTGCGCCGCCCCCATCGGCGGGCCCTGCGGCGTCCGTGGCGTCGCCGACGTCCGCACACCGACGCCCGGCCGCGCCCACACCCGCAGCGCCCGCCGCAACAGCCGGGTGTCCTCGGTGCGGTCGCCGCGGGTGGGCCAGGCGGTGAAGTCGGTACGCGTCGAGCGCTGCCAGAACGTCGTGGGCACCCTCAGCAACGCCCCCGGATCCTGGGCCTCTTCGGCGGCCGGGTTGCGCGCGTACAGCGGCGCGGAAAGGCTGTCGCGGCCCCAGCCCTCGCCCGGCAGACCCAGCAGCGCCCCGCACACCAGCAGAGCGGCGACACCTGCCAGCGCCGCCCGGACATATCTGCGGCGACGCGGCAGATCCGGTGGCCGCGCCAGGAGCGAACAAGGGTCGAACTCGGGCGAAGCCAACAGCGCGTACGCGGCCGACACCCCGTCCGCCTCCATCAGCGCCGCATGCGGATCGGCCACCCCCGCATCGGACAGCACCCGCCGGACCTCGCAGTCCGCCAGCCCTTCAAGGCCGCGCAGCACGAACGCGGCACGCGCCGCGCCGCTGACCGCCGACAGCCGCTGCTCCAGGGCCAGTTCATCGGCTCCGCCGGAGTGCGGGAACAGCCGCAGCCCCCAGGTCAGCGGCAGAGCGGGCGGAAACTGGGCACGACACGGCCGGCGCCGCAGACGCCATGGCCTGCCCGCCGCCAGCGCACCCCGCAGCACCTGCCGTCGGACGTACGCGTATCCCGGATCGGCCTCCTCCGCGCGGCCGGGACGGCGCGCCAGCGGAACGGCACCGGTGCCCGCCGGCCCGGCTCTGCGCGCCGCCTGCAGGGACCGCTGGGCCAGCGCGTGTGCCGTGAGGACGCGTCGGTCGCGGCTGAGCGAGTGCGGCAGGACCAGATAGCCGAGCCGGGTCAGCCGCGGATAGTGCTCGACGAGCGCGGCCTCGGACTGCCCCGCATCGAACCGGGCGGCGGCTGACGGTACCTCTGGCGGTGGGCGCACGTTCAGCAGAACGAGCGAATCATGCGATGGTCACTCCGGGAGGAGCGGAGGCCCCCGCCCGGTCTCTTCCGTTCGCCTGCCAGGACCCGCCACGAGGCGGCACGATGGCCGGATGACGAAGCGGCGCGGGACGCCAGGGGTGCGGGATGCGCGGCGCCCGGCCGTCGTCGTGGCCGGCTCCGCGGCCCTGGCCCTGCTCGCGGCATGCGGCGGCGGCGACGGGACCGGAATCCCGCCGACCGCCACCGGCACACTGGAGGAACTCGCCGCCCAGGCGCACTGCGAGCCGAAGCTCCAGACCGACGCGCAGGAACTGCGGCAGGCCAACTGCGATACGGACGACGGGCGTTATGTACTGGCCACCTTCGCCACCGACCGCGGACAGCGGGAGTGGATCAACGAGGCCAACGACTACGGCGGCTCGTATCTGGTCGGCCGCGGATGGGTGGCCGTCTCGGACGCCACGGTCATCGCAGCACTGCGCGGCCGGCTCGGGGGGACGGTGGAGACCGCCTCTTCGCACCACTCGGGAAGTGGCGGGAGCGGGGCGGGGGACTCCGGTCACCGCGGGAGCTGACCGCGCAGGTGCGCGGGGCGGCGGGCCTCAGCGGCACCTGTGCCCCTCGTTGATGCAGCTCACCACCTTCCGCATCAGCCTGTCGTCGAAGACGTTGATGAAGTCACCGTGATCGGTGACGGGCTTGTGCAGCTGCTCCGGGAAGGAGTCGACGGCGAACCCGGGCCCCGGCGGCACGTCGTACACGATCCGCTGGACCAGCTGCGGAATGGCCCGGAAGCCGTCCGGACACCTCCCGTCGTCCTGCGTGAAGGCCACATGGGTGCGGTGGTTCGCGCTGTCGGTGTTCTGCCCGTCCCAGCAGCTCTGGAAGGCGAAGGAGCGGACGACCTGGCTGCCCTGCGGACAGATCGGGTACGCGTCCCCGAGCTGCCGGTCCTCGAATCCGGTGCAGCTCCAGGAGGCGTTGGCGTTGGCGTCGCCGTTGGTGAACGCCTTGGCGTCACCGGTGATGATGCGCAGGAAGCGAGGCATGGCCGTGACCTTCCCGGTGGGATTCCCGACGAACCTCAGCGTCACCTGGGACGGCGTCCGGATCTCCCCGGTGTTCCGGTCCTTGCCCCCGCCGTCGGCGTCGGCGTCGTTCTCGTCCGTGCCGTTCTGCAGGCGGAGCACCGGCCAGTAGTACGTGGACCGGTCGCCCTGGTTGCGGCAGGTGGTGTCGCCTGCCGCCAGGTCCTCGTCGCCGGAGAAGGCGTCCGTGGCCTGGTTGCCGACGTAGTCGTGCATGTGGTGGGCGCCGTTGCCGACACCGGGGGCGGCGATGACGTTGTCCGGGTTGAACTTCCCGTTCTGGTTGCGCCCGCACTCGGTGGTGAAGGTGCCGCGCGAGGCGCCGCGGAGCCGGGCCGGTTTCTCGACGTCCGGCCGGACGGACCGGATGTCGACGAAGTCGGAGTCCTCGGGGCCGTTGCCGTTCTGTTCCTGGCCGCCTCCGTTGGCTCCGTCGTCGCCGGGGGCGTCGTCCGTGGGCCCGTCCGTGGGCGTGCTCTCCTCGGCGCCCCCTTCGTCGTCCGCGCGCAGACTGCACGGGGCCAGCGAGCCGAGCCCCTCCGGACGCGGCGCCCGCCGCCCGATGGCGGTCGCGATGCGGTCGATGCTGGCGGTGCGCCGGGCCTTCAGCGGGCCGAGCACGGCGTTCTCGGCGAGGTCCGGATCCCGGGCCATGCTGTCCCGGCGGTCGGCGAACTCCCGGTAGGCATCGGTGATCTGGGTGTCCATGGCGGCGAGTTCGCGGTCGACCTCGGACCGGGCAGGACCGGGCACCTCGGGGATCTCGTCGACCACTTCGGGGCAGTCGATGGTGGAGGCCTGGCGGACCGGCTGCCAGTTCCGGCCGTGGGACGAGCCGGACGAGCCCTCGCCCGCCGAGGCGTGGACGTTGACCGCGGCCAGCCCACCCCCGCCCAGGATCAGTGCGGCCGAGGCGATGATCGCCCGGTTGGCCAACGTGGAGCGTTTCTTGCGCGATGTGCGTCCCATGGAACTCCTCGGACTCCTCAGGCTTCGCGGGGGAGAAGCGTGACGTTCCATACGGCGCCGGTGCGCGGCCCGTTCAACGGGCGGAGGGATTCCGGTGACCCAAGTGTCAGGCGAACTGGGCAAGTTGCGGATCGATCGGCGCCGCGGTCATCCGGTTGGCCAGGGTCGACATGGTGTAGGCGCCGATGCCCAGGACCACTTCCAGCGCGTTGCGGGAGGTGTATCCGTGCGCCAGGAACGACTGGAGCGTCTCGTCGTCGACGGCACCGCTCGTCTCGATGGCGGCCAGGGTGAACTGCCGTACCGCCTCCAGTCGTTCGTCCGGCAGAAGGCTGCCGTCCCGCAGCGCGGCAATGACGCCGGCGTCGGCCCCGAGGGCGGTGAGCCTCGCGGTGTGCATGGCCACGCAGATGTGGCAGCCGTTGCGGTCGGCCATGGTCATGATCACGGTCTCCCGCGACAGCGGGTCCAGGGTCGTCGTCTCGAAGAGCGCGCTCATCTTCAGGAAGCCGTTGAGCAGCTCCGGGGACAGGGCGAGCCGGGCGACGGCGGTCGGCAGGTAGCCCTGCTTCCTGGTCACGGCCTCCATGGTGGGGCGGGCCGCGGCGGGGGCGGATTCGAGGGTGTGGTCGGGGAACACGGACGCGGACATGGGTGACCTCTCGCGGTAAACTCGACAACGTGATTGACGAAAAGGTAAACCAGGTTGTCGAGTTTCGCAATGGCTGAGCGTGACGTGGAGGCCGGTGCGGGCTTCGAGCTGCCCGTGCTCCTGTTCGCCGGATTCCGGTCGATCATCGACGAGTTGCATCGCGAGCTGGCCGAGCACGGTCACCCCGAGATGCGTGCCGCGTACGGCTACGCGCTCCAGGCCGTGGGTCGTGACGGGGCGACGGCCAGCGAGATCGGCCGGCGGCTGGGAGTCTCCAAGCAGGCCGCCGGGAAGACCGTCGAGAAGCTCGAAAGCCTCGGATACGTCGAGCGCGCCGACGATCCGCGGGACGGCCGCCGCAAACTGGTCCGGCTGGCCCCGCGCGGGATCGACGTGCTCGTGCGGTCCGCCCAGGGCTTCGACCGGGTGCGGGCCGCATGGGTCCGGGCGCTGGGGGCCGAGCGGGTCCGGGCCATCGAGTCCGACCTGCGCGCCATGGCTCCCGCGGATGCCTTCCGGCTCGACATGGCGGCCTGGTTCAACGGCTGAGCGAGCGGGTGGCTTGGACTTTGCGCACGAGAGATAGGACGTATGTAGCGCGCACCCTTCCCGACTGCCACTTATTGCGGCAGCATGCACGCGTCGGCACCCGAGAGATCCGACCACTCGTGGTCGCGAATGGGAGGGAACCATGGCACGACGCACCCACGTGCTCAGCGCGCTCGCACTGGCGGCCGCCGCCGCGCTCGTCCCCGTACAGGCCACGGCGCAGCAGTCCGCACCCCAGCGGTCCGCCACACCCGCTGCCCCGTGCAGCGCGCCCGTGAGACCCGCGTCGCAGATGACGGTCGAGGCGTGCGACAGCCCCGAGCGGATCATCGAGAAGGCGGCGAACGTGGTCCCCACGACGGGACAGCTGGCCTGGCAGCAGCGGGAGGTCACCGCCTTCACGCACTTCGGGATGAACACCTTCACCGACCGTGAATGGGGTTCCGGCACCGAGGACGAGAAGCTCTTCGCGCCGAAGAGCATCGACGCCGACCAGTGGATGCGCGCCTACAAGGCGGCCGGCGTCGAGCAGGTCATGCTCACCGTCAAGCACCACGACGGCTTCGTCCTGTACCCGAGCCGCTACACCGACCACTCGGTCGCCCTCAGCCCCGGCAGCCCCGATGTCGTCGCCGCCTATGTGAAGGCAGCCCGCAAGGCCGGACTGAAGGTCGGCCTCTACCTCTCGCCCTCCGACGGCGCCGAACTCCCGCACGCCTGGCACGCCGAGTGGGTCGAGAAGATCCGTGCCAAGCAGGCCGAGGGCAAACCGCTGAGCCTGCCCGAGCGGATGGCGCTGGAGGACGGCGACCGCGCCCCGGCCGGCCAGGGCCGCTTCGGCAACGGCAGCGCCGTCACCGCGCGCACGATTCCCACCCTCGTCCCCGGCGACGACCGCGCCGCCCGTGTGAAGAGCGGCAAGCTGCCCACCTTCGAGGTGAAGGCCGACGACTACGACGCGTACTACCTCAACCAGCTGTACGAGATCTTCACCCAGTACGGTCCGGTCGAGGAGCTCTGGCTCGACGGCGCCAACCCGTGGTCGGGCTCCGGCATCACGCAGAAGTACGACGTCAAGCAGTGGTTCGACATGGTCAAGGCGCTCTCGCCGAACACCGTCGTCTTCCAGGGTCCGCAGGGCGTCCGCTGGGTCGGAAACGAGAACGGCACCGCCCGGGAGACCGAGTGGAGCGTCACCCCGCACACCGCCGACCCGTGGACGGGGCTCGGCAGCCTCCCCAACGACTCGACCGACGCCGACATCGGCTCCCGGGCCAAGCTCCTCGGCCCGGACGTCAACTACCTCCAGTGGTACCCGGCCGAGGCGGACGTCTCCAACCGGCCGGGCTGGTTCTACCACGAGGGCGAACAGCCCAAGAACGCCGCACAGTTGATGAACCTGTACGAGAAGAGCGTCGGCCGTAACGCCTCGCTCCTGCTCAACGTGCCGCCCGCACCCGACGGCCGGATCGCCGCGGGGGACGTCGCATCACTGACCGCCTTCGGCAACGACGTGCGCCGGATCTACGGTTCCGACGTACGCAAGCAGGGCCCCGGCCCGTACACCTTCGACCGGGTGGCCGTCCGCGAGGACGTCCGGCACGGCCAGCGGGTCGAGAGGTTCGCCGTGGAGGCCCGGATCGACGGGGCCTGGCAGCGGATCGCCGAGGGCACCACCATCGGCCACGAGCGCATCCTGCCCCTGCCGGAAGCCGTCACCGCCACCGCCGTCCGCGTCAAGGTGCTGGAATCCAGGGCGAAGCCGTACCTGGGCGCCACGACCCTGCACCTGGCCACCGCACCGGCCGGCTCCTGACCGCTCCCGATCCCGCGCATCCCGGCCGGCCCTGACCCGGCCGGGATGCGCGATCCCGCACTTCTCGCCTACCCCTGGTCCAGATACGCGAGCACCGCGAGAACGCGGCGGTTGTCGTCGTCGGAGGGCGGCAGGCCGAGCTTCCCGAAGATGTTCGAGGTGTGCTTGGCCACCGCCCGCTCCGTGATCACCATCTGCGAGGCGATCGCCCCGTTCGAACGGCCCTGGGCCATCAGCTCCATGACCTCCCGCTCCCTCGGCGTCAGCCCGCCCATCGGCTTGTCCTGCGCGCGCCGCGACAGCAACTGCGAGATCACCTGAGGGTCCATGGCCGTGCCGCCCGCCGCGACCCGGCGTACCGCGTCGATGAACTGGTCGGCGTCGAACACCCGGTCCTTGAGCAGATATCCGATCGCCCCGTTGCCGTCAGCCAGCAGCTCGCGCGCGTACAACTGCTCGACGTGCTGGGAGAGTACGAGCACCGGCAGCCCCGGCCTGGCCCGCCGTGCCGCCAGAGCGCACTGCAGCCCCTCGTCCGTGTGGGACGGCGGAAGCCGGACATCGACAACAGCGACATCCGGCTCCAACTCTGCAAGGGCCCGGGTGAGTTCGGGCCCCGTCTCGACGGCGGCCGCGATCTCGAAGTCGTACGCCTCCAGCATGCGCACCAGGCCGTCGCGCAACAGGAAGAGATCTTCGGCTAGGACAACTCGCAAGGGATCTCCATGGTCACCATGGTGGGACCGCCCGCGGGGCTGCTGACGGCCATGATGCCGTCGAATGTACCGAGTCGGCGTTCGATGCCGCTCAGGCCGGAGCCCCCTGCGGCCACCGCGCCGCCCTTCCCGTTGTCCGTGACCGAGATCCTCAGCATGCCGTCGACATGGTGCAGGTCCACCCAGATCCGGTCCGCACCCGAGTGCTTCGCCGCATTCGTCAGGGCCTCGCTGATCGCGAAGTAGGCCGCGGACTCGACCGGGGCCTCGGCCCTGCCGTTCAGCTCCACGTCCACCTCCGACGGGATCGGCAGCCGCAGCGCCAGTGCCCTGACCGCGTCCCCGAGCCCCCGCTCGGCGAGCACCGGCGGGTGGATGCCGCGCACCAGGTCGCGCAGCTCGGTGAGGGCCTCGGCCGACGACGCGCGGGCCGTCGCCAGTAGCTTCTTCGCCTGCGCCGGGTCCTTCTCGATCAAAGCCTCGATGGTGCCGAGGTTCATGCCCATGGCGACCAGCCGCGCCTGCGCCCCGTCGTGCAGGTCCCGCTCGATACGCCGCAGCTCCGACGCGGCGGTGTCGACCGCCTCGTGCCGGGTCTCGGTCAACCGGTCGATGCGCAGCGCCAGTTCCTGCTCATGGGTGGGCGCCAGCACGGAGCGGGCGATCACGAAGTGTGCCCGCAGGAGCCGCTCGCTCAACGCCACACCGACCGCGAAGAACGCCACGCCGACCGCGGCGGCGGCCAGCCCCGTCGCCTGGCTGTCGACGGGGACGAACGCGTACCAGTACCGGTCGTCCGTGAAGACCCGCCACAGACCCGCCGCCAGGACGAACCCCTCCACCGGGTAGATCATCAGCGCCGCCGCCAGGATCGCCACGACGTAGCCGGCCGTCATGTCGACCAGCATCCACTGGATGTCCCGCCAGGTCGCCGGGTCCTTCAGCATCAGCGTGGTCCGCTCCACCTGCCCGGTGAACCCGCTGCGCACATCCTTCGGCAGCGGCCGGTACGGGACCGGGATACGGACGTCCGACCAGGTGACCGCCAGCAGCCGGCGCTGATTGGCATGCTTGCGCACCGCCGTCAGCACGTACGGGGTGGTGACGAGGCCGATCCCCAGCGGGATGAAGGCGATGGAGAGCACCGTCAGCACGAACAGCGTGACCGACCCCACGATCGAGGCGAACGACAGCACCAGCCCGCGCCCCGCCGCCAGCAGTGCGGCCCCTATCCGTCCGGTCGGCCTGTTCATACGGTCCCTCTTCCCTTACCGGGTACTCCTGGCAGCCCCGGTTCCGCACCCAGTCTGACCCGTCCGGCAGCCGCGGTGTCAGCCGTTCCGCCACCCGGTGGGGGTGTACCTACCACCACCCCCGTGACCTCGCCCTACGTCACGGGAAGAGGGGGCCTCGGCGGCTGGGGCGGCAGGCCCGGAATTTCTAGATTCGGAGCTGTCCGGTCCGACGTCTACAACAGGGGGCGAACACGCCATGAGGCGTAATCTCGCGGCACGTATCGGTGTGTGGAGCGCACACCATCGCAAGACGGCCATTCTCGGCTGGCTGCTCTTCGTCGTACTTGCCGCGGGCATCGGCGGTGCGTCGGGCATGGTCGAGATGACGAACGCGGAGAACGGCGCAGGTGACTCGGCCCGCGCCGAGCAGATCCTCTCCGACGCCGGCCTCAGCCACCGGGCGGGCGAACTCGTCATGGTGTCGTCGAAGGAGCCCGACGGCTGGCGGACTGCGGCGAAGGAACTCTCCGCGGCCATCGGCCGGACCGGCGAGGTGACGGACCTCGCGGAGCCCGTCGCCTCCAAGGACGGCAAGGACGCACTGATCACGTTCGGGATGAAGGGCGACGCGGCCACCTCCGCCGACCGGGTGCAGCCCGTGCTGGACGCCGTGGCCGGGGTCCAGAAGGAACGGACGGACGTCACGGTCCACCAGTTCGGCGAGGCCAGCGCCGGGAAGTGGCTCGGCGACCTGCTCTCCGAGGACTTCAAGAAGGCCGAGTTCACCGCCGTACCCCTGGCCCTCGGCATCCTGCTGGTCGCCTTCGGGGCCGTCGTCGCTGCCCTGCTGCCCGTAGGACTCGCGCTGACCGCGTGCATGGCCGCCTTCGGTCTGCTCTCGCTCGCCAGCCACCAGCTGCACCTCTTCCAGACGACGTACTCCGTGATGTTCCTGATGGGCTTCGCCGTCGGCGTCGACTACTGCCTCTTCTACCTGCGGCGCGAACGCGACGAGCGGGCCGCGGGGCGCGACGCCGAGACGGCGCTGCGCATCGCCGCGGCGACCAGCGGCCGGTCAGTGCTCGTGTCGGGGCTGACCGTCATGGTCGCGATGGCCGGCATGTTCCTGTCCGGACTCCTGCTCTTCAAGGGCTTCGCCCTCGCCACGATCATCGTGGTCTTCATCGCCATGATGGGCTCCGTGACGGTCCTGCCCGCACTGCTCTCCTGGCTGGGCGACCGGATCGACGCCGGACGCGTGCCGCTGCTGAACCGCCGCAACAAGCGCGGCAAGAAGGAGAGCGGCAGGATCGCCGGCAAACTGCTGCGGCCCGTCCTGGCCAGGCCGAAGTTCTTCGCCGCCGCCTCGGTCGTCGTGCTGCTGGTGCTTGCCGCGCCCGCCCTCGGCATGAAGACCGAGTCGCTCGGGCTGGAGAAGCAGTTCGGATCGGACTCGCAGCTGTCGGTCGCCTACCGCCACATCAGCGAGACGTTCCCCGGCGGCCCCGCCCCCGCCCAAGTGGTCGTCGAGGCGGACAACATCGAGGCACCTGCCGTACGCAAGGCGCTCGCCGGCTTCGACAAGGTGACCGTCCACCGGGCGCAGAACGTCGCGGAGATCGAGGTACCGCTGCCCGGCGGCAAGGCCGGCCTGTCCGAACTGCGGGAGGACCGGCTGCCGGCCGCGTTCGACGGCACGGGCGCCCACGTCTACGTCACCGGTGAGGTGGCCGGGTCGGTGGACTTCAACGACCAGCTGAAGCGGGGTATCGCGCCCGTCTTCCTCTTCATCACCGCGGTGACCTTCCTGCTGATGCTGTTCTGCTTCCGCAGCTATGTCATCGCCGTGACGTCGATCCTGCTCAACCTGCTCTCGGTGGCCGCCGCCTACGGCGTGATGACCGCCGTGTTCCAGCACGGCTGGGGTGCCTCGCTGATCGGTTCGGAGGGGGTCGGCGCGATCGAGTCCTGGATGCCGCTGTTCGTCCTCGTCGTCCTGTTCGGGCTCTCGATGGACTACCACGTCTTCGTGGTCTCCCGGATCCGTGAGGCCCACAGCCGCGGTCTCTCCACCCCGGCCGCGATCGACGAGGGCATCCGGCGCACGGCCGGCGCGGTGACCGGCGCGGCCGTGATCATGGTGGCGGTGTTCTCGGTCTTCGGGACGCTGTCCATGCAGGACATGCAGCAGATGGGCGTCGGCCTGGCCGTCGCGGTGCTGCTGGACGCCACGATCGTACGGATGGTCCTGCTGCCCTCCGTGATGGCGCTGCTGGGCGAGCGGAACTGGCGCATCCCGCGCGGCCTGCGCCGCCTGCCGGAACCGGACCACGGCGAGCCGGAGCCGGAGCCCGCGCCCGCGGCGGCCCCGGTGATGCACGGCTGATCCCGGAGATACGAAGTGGGCCCCGGCTGCGGTACGTACCGCAGCCGGGGCCCCACTTCGTGTGCGATCAGGGAGCGTACTTGTAGCCGACGCGCCGCACCGTCTGGATCGACCGGCGGTGCTCGGCGCCCAACTTGCGGCGCAGCCGGGCGATGTGGACGTCGACGGTGCGGCCGTCGCCCACGTGCCCGTAACCCCAGACCGTGGTCACCAACTGGTCGCGGGTGTGCACCCGGTGGGGGTGCGCCACCAGATGGGCGAGGAGCTCGAACTCCAGGTAGGTGAGGTCGAGCGTGTTCCCGTTCACCGCGGCGGTGCGCTGGACGGAGTCGATCCGCACCGGCCCGGCTCCCTCGTGCGCCGGCACCTCGGGTACCACGTACTGGGCGGCCGCGGCCGCGATGGCCGGCTGCTGGTCGGCGGGGACGAGCACCAGATATCCGACCATGGGCGGCCGGCCCGGCAGCGCCGGCAGGGTGTGCTGGGGCGCGGGCAGCCAGGTCGCGCCCGGAGTCAGGAACGCGGAGACGTCGGTCTGCCGGACGACCTCGTCCGGAGCCACGGCTCGCAGCCGGTGCCGGTTGGGGGAGGGGGGACGGGCGGAAGCGGTCGCAGCGGTCGCCGACGGCGCTGCGGTGGCAGCGACTGCGGCGGAGAAGGTACGGGTGTTCGCCATGAGGGTCAGCTCTTTCGCGCGAGGGAGTCGTCTGTGGACGGACTTGCTTCGTGCGCGCGGACCGAAGACCGGGGTGAGCGGTGTTAGAGGGCCTGCGCGTTCAACGCGCGGCAACACACCCGGTCGAAGTCGTGATGCTGACGGGAAGGCCAGAACGGTTCGAGGTCGCTGCGACCTGTCGAGGTGTGCTGGATGCTGGCCATGACCCCATTGAACCAGAGAACAGGGCGCGGGAGCAGAGTTCTCTCACCCGTCGATACGGACCCTTTGCTATGGACCGCACCTCGGGCTCAGCCCACCAGCCGTTTCCGCCAGTCCAGGCCCGTCAGTTCGATCGCCCGGTCCGGCGAACCGTCCCACTCCACGGTCAGTCCGGCTTCCCCCAGCACGGCCGCCACCTCCCGGCCCACCGCCGCGGTCGTCTCCGCGGACTCGTCGAACCCGCCGTAGTACAGGGTCAGTCCGTGCCCGGCCGCGGCGCCCTCCGTGCCCTGCATGTGGAAGAAGACGAAGCCCCGGGCGTCGTCCCGCCCCTCCGTGCGGATCTCACCGACTCCGCACGACCGGCAGCACGTGAAGTGCTCCCGGGCGGTGATTCCCCGCCCGTCCAGCACGGCGAAGGCCTGCTCCAGCCGGTCCGGATCGGTCACGTCCGCCCACTGCCGCTGCTCCTCGACACGCTCCAGCCAGAGCCGCTCCACCAGCTGCCGCGCCTGCGCGAGGGTCACCGGATGCACGCCGTCCTTCACCAGGTAGTCCTCGGCCGACTCGGCGAGATCCGCCACGCTGCCGTACCCGCCGCGGAGCAACTCCCGTACGCGCTCCTCCAACTGCTCGCGGATGTCCGCCGCGATCCCGGGTACGGCCTCCGGTTCCGGCAGGCCGGCGCCCTCCCAGCCGATACCCGTGTCCCATCCGGGTTCCCGGCGGGCCCAGCGCGCCATCAACGCGGCGACCTGCTCGGGCGTCTCGACGAGGGCGCGGACATGGGTGGCGGCTCCGCCGGTGCGGTGCTCCACGTCGTACGCGCCGTCGACCTCGTGCCACACCTGGATGAACGTGCCCGGGATGTCCGGTATCCGCTGCACGACCAGGAAGCGGTCACCGGTCATGCCGATTCGGTGCACCAGGTCGCCGAGCTCCTGGTCCGAAACACGGGTGTGTGTCTGCTGGTTCTCGGTCGCGATCTTGATCTCGAGCATGCGACCAGCCTGGCACACCGCACTGACAGCGCCCCGGGCACGCGGAGGGGCGCCCACCGGACTGCCGGTGGGCGCCCCTCGTACGGACGGTTACTGCGGCGGGATCAGACCTGGTCGGCCTTCTCCAGCGCGGTGCAGCAGGTGTCGACGATCAGCCGCGTCACGACGTACGGGTCGACGTTGGCGTTCGGACGGCGGTCCTCGATGTAGCCCTTCTGGTCCTGCTCGACCTGCCACGGGATACGGACCGAGGCGCCGCGGTTGGAGACGCCGTAGCTGTACTCGTTCCACGGGGCGGTCTCGTGCAGACCGGTCAGCCGGTCGTCGATGCCCGCGCCGTAGTTCTTGACGTGGTCCATCGGCTTCGAGCCCTCACCGAGCGACTCGGCCGCGGTGATGATCGCCTCGTAGCCCTCGCGCATCGCCTTCGTGGAGAAGTTGGTGTGCGCGCCCGCGCCGTTCCAGTCGCCCTTGACCGGCTTCGGGTCCAGGGTCGCGGAGACGTTGAAGTCCTCGGCGGTGCGGTACAGCAGCCAGCGCGCGACCCACAGGTGGTCGGAGACCTCCAGCGGGGAGACCGGTCCGACCTGGAACTCCCACTGGCCGGGCATGACCTCGGCGTTGATGCCGGAGATGGCGAGGCCCGCCTTCAGGCAGTTGTCGAGGTGCTTCTCGACGATGTCACGGCCGAAGATCTCGTCCGCGCCGACACCGCAGTAGTACCCGCCCTGAGCGGCAGGGAAGCCGCCCTCGGGGAAGCCGAGCGGCCGGTGGCCGTCGAAGAACGTGTACTCCTGCTCGATGCCGAAGATCGGCTCCTGGCCGGCGAACTGCTCGGCGACCGGCCGCAGCTCGGCCCGCGTGTTGGACTCGTGCGGCGTCATGTCGATGTGGAAGACCTCGCACAGGACCAGGACGTCGTCACCGCCGCGGATCGGGTCCGGGCAGGTGAAGACCGGCTTCAGCACCCGGTCGGAGGCGTGGCCCTCGGCCTGGTTGGTGCTCGACCCGTCGAAGCCCCAGATGGGGAGCTCCGCCACGTCCGACGAGGGGGTACCGGGCATGATCTTGGTCTTGGAACGGAGCTTGGCGGTCGGCTCGGTGCCGTCGATCCAGATGTACTCAGCCTTGAACGTCACGGAAGCCATCCTTTGGGGGTGCTGCGGTCTATGCAGCGCAGCTTCGCAAGGCGCGATTTCCCGACCGTTGCCCTCGTGTGAACCCCGTGTTACCGAGGTTTCCTGCGTAAGACGGCGGCGCCGTGGGGTGCCGTCCACCGGCCGCGGTCCCGGTGCGGCGACCGGAAGCAGACGCCCCGGATTCCGGTCGCCGCAGTGCCCGGCGACAGCCGCCGGAGGCCGGAACCGCCCCCGTCGTATACAGGGCCCGGACGGCTCCTGCCCGTCCCGGAAGGGCCCGTTCTCCCGGGCGGCCGGGCGCACCGGCACACTGGTCGCATGACGACACCCGTGACCCCTGTACGCATCGGCCTGGTCGGCACGGGCCCTTGGGCCCGCAAAACCCAGGCCCCCGCCCTCGCCGCCCACCCGGGCGCCGTGCTGAGCGGGGTGTGGGGGCGGCGTGCCGAGGCCGCCGGGGAGCTGGCGGCCGCGCACGGCACCACGGCGTACACCGGCGACGCGGGACTCGACGAGCTCTTCGCCACGAGTGATGCCGTCGCCTTCGCCCTGCCGCCCGACATCCAGGCCCCGCTGGCGGCCCGCGCCGCGGCGGCCGGCTGCCATCTGCTGATGGACAAGCCGGTGGCCACGACCGTCGAGGGCGCCCGTGAGGTGGCCGAGGCCGTCGAGCAGGCCCGGGTCGCCTCGATCGTCTTCTGCACCCTGCGCTTCGCGCCGGAGACCGCGGCCTGGATCGCCGAACAGGGCGCGGCGGGCGGCTGGTTCACCGCTCACGCCGAGTGGATCGGCGCCCTGTGGGCGCCGGGTGCGGACAGCGAGTTCGCCGCGTCCCCCTGGCGCAAGGAGAAGGGCGGCCTGTGGGACGTCGGCCCGCACGCGCTCTCGGTCCTCATCCCGGTGCTCGGCGACGTCACCGCCCTGACCGCCGCCCGCGGCCCGGCCGGCACCCACCACCTCGTCCTGCGCCACGCCTCCGGCGCCTCCAGCACGGTGACGCTCACCCTGGCCGCGCCGGTGGCGGCGGCCGGGGTGGGGATCGAGCTCAGGGGCGAGCACGGCATCGTCGGACTGCCCCGGTGGGACGGCGCCGTCGGGGCGTTCACGGCGGCGGTGGACGCGCTGATCGAATCGGTGCGAACGGGGGAGCCGCACCCCTGCGACGTACGGTTCGGGCTCCGGCTGACGGAACTGCTCGCGGAAGCCGAGGCGCAGGCGGGCGGCTGAGCCGAAGGGACCCCCCGGGCCCCCGGGACCGGGCCGGCCGCGACACCGCCTCATGGGCGATCCGCGCCGTCGGCCGGGTCCGGCTCCGCCGACACCGCGGCGTGGAAACCGAGCAGAAACCGCCGTACGGCGGCGACCTCGGCCTCGTCGAACTCCCGCAGCAGCGCCTCGGCGCTCCCGATCATCGGTCCGAACGCCGCCCAGCCCAGCTCCACCGCCTGCGGGGTCACGGACAGCAGCACCCGCCGCCGGTCCCGGGCGTCGCGGGTGCGCGTCAGATGGCCGAGGCGCTCCAGCCGGTCGATGAGCGAGGTGGTGCCCGCCGAGTTGAGTCCGAGCTCAGTTGTGCGCGGGCTCGGCGTACCGGCCCTGGTCCTCCTCGCCGGACAGGGGCGGGCCCAGGACGCGACCCGGGTGGCCGCTGCCGTGAACCGGCTGCTGCCGCAGGCCGGGACCGCCGTTCTGCGCGGCGCCTCCCACCACGCACTGCCCTTGTACGGACCGGTGACGGCCGAACTCAACCGCAGAATCGAGGAGTTCCTCGACGCCGCTGCCGGTTAGTCCCGGCGCCCGCGCCCCGTCGCGCGCTCAGCGCCCCATCGCGTCCCGGACCGCCTCGTCCGTGCGCGCGACGACGGCGGTGCCGTCCTGCGCCGTGATGATCGGCCGCTGGATGAGTTTCGGGTGCTCGGCGAGGGCGGTGATCCAGCGCTCCCGCGCGTCCGCCTCGCGCGGCCACTCCTTGAGACCCAGCTCCTTCGCGTCCGCCTCCTGCGTCCGCGTGATGTCCCACGGCTCCAGCCCCAGCCGGTCGAGCACGGCCCGGATCTCGTCCGGCGACGGCACGTCCTCCAGGTACCGGCGGACCGTGTAGTCGGCACCCTCCGCGTCGA
Organism: Streptomyces sp. NBC_00464; assembly: GCF_036013915.1. NCBI lineage: Bacteria > Bacillati > Actinomycetota > Actinomycetes > Kitasatosporales > Streptomycetaceae > Streptomyces > Streptomyces sp. NBC_00464. Next base: position 5,771,967 of record NZ_CP107899.1, read on the forward strand.
GCAGCGTCAGCGCACTGCGGCACTTGGAACAGGCGGGATTGATCCAGATCTCCATGGGGCCAAAGGTACGCGATGGACCCCCGAAAACCCCTCTGGCCAGGGGCGATTGTCAGTGGTGGGCAGTAAAATGGAGGTAGTTCGTGAGGGTTCCACCACCGCGCCAGGAGGTTGCCAATGGCCGTAGCCGCAGTCACGACCAAGCCGCTCCACACACCCCTGAAGAAGAAGCGCCTCCCCGCCGGCCGTCCCCGTGAGTGGTACGTCTCCCACAATCGCCGGCTGAAGGCGATGCGCCTGGCGATCGCGCTGCTCGACGCAGGCGTCTACCACCCGTCGAGCGCGAGCAACGCCCGGATACGCACGGCCGCCGAGCGCCTCGCCATCCACCCGCCGTCCGACACCACCTGCCGCATGGTCCGCGCGCTGATCCGCTACGGCCGCTGACCGCCTGACCGTCCGCCGAGGACCGCGCCCCCGGGAGACCGGGGGCGCGGTCGCGTCTCAGTACCCGTTGCACGCGGCGGTGGCGAAGGCTCCGGAGGCCCTGGCGGTGCGACGGGTGCCGTCGTCCACCGTCACCGAACAGGCCACGTCGCCACCCGACTTCCCGAGGCTGACGACGAACGAACCACCGCTCATGAATCCCTTGGTGTCCAGCTCACCGGTCCACGGCAGACTCCGCAGGGTCAGCCGCCCGGTCGACAGCTCCTCGCCCTTCCAGGTGCTGTAGGTGAGCGTCACGTCCTCGGCGGCGCCGGTGACGTCGTACCGGATGTGTACCGTGCGCGAACCCTCCGCCGAGACCTCACGGGCCAGTACCGCGGAGACCGCGCCGCCGCCGAGGGCGAGCAGCACGAGGATCATCAACAGCACCCACGGCCACAGCCGCCGCCGAGGCGGCGGGGCCGGTGCGCCGGGGCCGGTCTGCTCGCTCATCCCCCCAGCCTGGGCGGTCCGCGCAAGGACCGCGACCCCACCGCCCCCGGCCGCTCACCCGTCCGGCCTACACCGCATGCGCCACCACCTGCCGCCCCCTTGACTTGGGGGCGACGGACGAGTGCTGGGAGGCACGATGACGAGGCGAGGCGTACGGGGCGCGGGCGCGGTACTGGTGGCGATGATCGTGGCGACCACGGCAACGGCATGCTCGGACGACGGGGACAGCGCGTCGAGCACGGCGTCCAAGGCGGCATCGGCGGCTTCCTCGGTCGCCTCCAAGGGCGCCGATGTGGTCGCTTCCGCCACGGCTGCCGCCGGGGACAAGCTGAACGATTTCAAGGACGGTGTGAACGCGAGCGGCGACGTCAAGGCGGGCGCACCCGCCACCGACAAGGACGGCCGTGTCACCTCGAAGATCACGGTGAAGAACAGCACCGACTCCACGCAGTCCTACGGCGTGCAGGTCAACTTCGAGGACGGAGGCGGCAATCTGCTCGACACGGTCGTGGTGACGGTCGACGATGTGGCCTCCAAGGGGACCAAGGACGGCACGGCCCGCAGCAACCGCAAGCTCGACGGGGACGTCAAGGTCGAGGTGGGCAAGGCGCTGCGGCACTGAGCCGCGGCGCTACCGGGCACCCCGCACCGACTCACGGGAGAACACCTCATGAGGATCCATCTGACCAGCGTCTTCGTCGACGACCAGGACAGGGCCCTGCGCTTCTACACGGAGGTGCTGGGCTTCGTGAAGAAGGCCGAGGTCCCGGTGGGCCGGGACCGCTGGCTGACGGTGGTGTCGCCGGAGGACCCCGACGGGACCGAACTCCTGCTGGAGCCCGACGGCCATCCCGCGGTGAAGCCGTACAAGACGGCCCTGGTCAGGGACGGCATCCCGGCCGCCTCCTTCGCCGTGGACGACGTCCCCGCGGAGTTCGACCGGCTGCGCGGACTGGGGGTGCGCTTCACCCAGGAGCCGCTGAAGGCGGGGCCGGTGACCGTCGCGGTGCTGGACGACACCTGCGGCAACCTGATCCAGATCCTGCAGAACACGTGAGGACGGGCAGGAAGCAGTAGGCCCGGACAGGGCCCGGATACGCCGACGAGGGCTCCACCCCGCACCTGCGGGGTGGAGCCCTCGTCGTTCTGCCTGCGTCACATCAGGGCATCGGCCGGACGGCAAGCACCGCCCGGCCCTGCTGCCTAGAGGTCGAAGTAGAGCTCGAACTCGTGCGGGTGCGGGCGCAGCTGGATCGGGGCGATCTCGTTCGTCCGCTTGAAGTCGATCCACGTCTCGATCAGGTCGGACGTGAAGACGCCGCCCGCCAGCAGGTACTCGTGGTCCGCCTCAAGGGCGTCGAGCACGGCCGGGAGGGAGGTCGGGACCTGCTGGACGTTGGCGTGCTCCTCGGGAGCCAGCTCGTACAGGTCCTTGTCGATCGGCTCCGGCGGCTCGATCTTGTTCTTGACGCCGTCCAGGCCGGCCATCAGGAGGGCCGAGAAGGCGAGGTACGGGTTGGACGACGGGTCCGGGGCGCGGAACTCGACGCGCTTGGCCTTCGGGTTGGAGCCCGTGATCGGGATGCGCATCGCGGCGGAGCGGTTGCGCTGCGAGTACACCATGTTGACCGGGGCCTCGAAGCCGGGGACCAGGCGGTGGTAGGAGTTCACCGTCGGGTTGGTGAAGGCCAGCAGCGACGGGGCGTGCTTCAGGATGCCGCCGATGTAGTAGCGCGCCATGTCCGAGAGGCCCGCGTAGCCCTGCTCGTCGTAGAACAGCGGGTCGCCGCCGGCCCACAGGGACTGGTGGACGTGCATGCCCGAGCCGTTGTCACCGAAGATCGGCTTCGGCATGAAGGTCGCGGTCTTGCCGTTGCGCCAGGCGACGTTCTTCACGATGTACTTGAAGAGCATCAGGTCGTCGGCCGCGGCGAGCAGCGTGTTGAACTTGTAGTTGATCTCGGCCTGGCCGGCGGTGCCGACCTCGTGGTGCTGGCGCTCGACCTGGAGGCCGTTCTTGTCCAGCTCCATGGAGATCTCGGCACGCAGGTCGGCGAAGTGGTCCACCGGCGGGGTCGGGAAGTAGCCGCCCTTGTAGCGGACCTTGTAGCCGCGGTTGTTGTCCTCCGACCCGGTGTTCCAGGCGCCGGCCTCGGAGTCGATGTGGTAGAAGGACTCGTTCGCCGAGGTCTGGAAGCGGACGTTGTCGAACACGTAGAACTCGGCCTCGGGGCCGAAGAACGCGGTGTCGGCGATGCCGGTGGAGGCGAGGTACGCCTCGGCCTTCTTGGCCACGTTCCGCGGGTCACGGCTGTACTGCTCGCCCGTGATCGGGTCGTGGATGAAGAAGTTGATGTTGACGGTCTTGTCGCGGCGGAACGGGTCGACACGGGCGGTCGACAGGTCCGCACGGAGCGCCATGTCGGACTCGTGGATGGCCTGGAAGCCGCGGATCGAGGAGCCGTCGAAGGCGAGCTCCTCGTTCGGGTCGAAGACCGCTGCCGGGATGGTGAAGTGCTGCATCACACCGGGCAGGTCGCAGAACCGGACGTCGATGAACTTGACGTCTTCGTCGGCGATGTACTTCTTCACGTCGTCGGCGTTCTGGAACATCCAACTCCTCCTACTCCCGGCCCGGGAGGGACGGGGTTGCAGCTCGTTGTGTGGCCAGTGCGGTGGCACACGCTGGACCCGACCATAGGCAGACCGGATTTCTCAAGCATGACCCATTTGTTTCGCCGAAGTTAACCGGGCCGGGTGTGAGCGGCACCTCGTGTCCGGCGCGACGGCCGGTTCCCGGTGTGTTCCGGGCCGGTTTCGGCACGATGTCCCGGCCGCGGCGGCCCCCCGCCCGGCAGGGGCCGCGGGCGGGCGCAGTACCGTGGTCGGGTGGACAATAGGCAAGCAATCGGATCGTGGCTCTCCGGGCCGCGTGCGGCCGCCGAGGAGATGGGCGCCGACTTCGGGTACCGGGGCAAGCGGCTCGGGCTTCCCGAGCAGGGGCCGGGCGCCATGGCGCCGCTCGGCCGGCGCTTCGGCGCGGTCTTCGTCGACTGGGCCCTGTGCATGCTGATCGCATACGGGCTGTTCGCTCGCGGTGACCAGCAGGCGACCGGGAACTGGGCGCTCGGCATCTTCCTCGTACTGAGTGTGCTCACCGTCGGCACCATCGGCTGTACGCCCGGCAAGCGCCTGCTGGGCATCAAGGTCGTCGCCGAGGACGGCGGGCGCCTGGGGTTCGGGCGGGTGCTGGTGCGCAGCGTGCTGCTGTGCCTGGTGATCCCGGCCCTGGTCTGGGACCGTGACGGCCGCGGACTGCACGACCGGCTGGCCCGCGCCGTTCAGATCCGTATCTGAGGAACGGCTCAGGTCCCGCTCCGAGGGACAGTTCAGGCTCTGAGGGCAGCGCAAGTCCCTCTTCTCAGGAACAGCGCACCGACGAAAGAGGGCGGGGCGCGAACCCGGTGGTTCGCGCCCCGCCCTCTTCGTGCGTTCTCTCAGTCCGCTCAGCGCATCTTTCCGCCGCGCGGCATCCGCATGCCCTTGGGCATGGGGCCCTTCGGCAGCGGCATGTTGCTCATCAGGTCACCCATCGCGCGCAGTCGGTCGTTGGCGGCCGTCACCTGCGGGCCGGTCAGTACGCGCGGCAGCTTCAGCATCTTGGTGCGCACCTTCTTGAGCGGCACCTGACCCTCGTCGTTGCCGACGATGATGTCGTGAACGGGTACGTCGATCACGATGCGGGCCATCTTCTTCTTCTCGGCCGCGAGCAGGCTCTTCACCCGGTTCGGGTTGCCCTCGGCCACCAGCACGATGCCCGCCTTGCCCACGGCACGGTGGACGACGTCCTGGCTGCGGTTCATCGCGACCGCCGGCGTCGTGGTCCAGCCACGGCCCACGCGGTCCAGCACGGCCGCCGCTGCGCCGGGCTGTCCCTCCATCTGCCCGAAGGCAGCACGCTCGGCACGCCGCCCGAAGACGATCGCCATCGCGAGGAGGGCGAGCACGAAGCCCAGGATGCCCACGTAGATCGGGTGGTCGATCAAGAAACCGATCGCGAGGAGGACACCGAAGGTGACGATTCCCACACCCGCGACGACAAGACCGATCTTGGAGTCGGTCCGCCTGGTCATCTTGTAGGTCAGGGCGATCTGCTTGAGCCGCCCCGCGTTCTCGGCGCTGTCCGCGCCTTCAGTGGATTCTGCCTTCCTCGCCATGCAATGAAGTTTACGTGGCCTAGGAACGGTGGTCGGCCACGGCCTCCAGTACGTACTCGGACTCGACCCGGTCCTTGGCCCGGCGGCGGTCTTCGAGGACCGCTGTCCAGGCGTTTCGGCGGGCGGTGCGCTGGCCGCTGCTCAGCAGCAGCGACTCGACGGCGCGGAGGGCATCGGTGACGGACGGAAGGGCGGTGGCGCGTACCGGCACGGCCTGCATCGTGGAAGTCCCCTCGGAACGGATGCGCTCACCGGGCGGTGCCCGGCGGGCGGAGTGTGCTGCGCGGACTGGATACGGGACGCAGGGGCGGCAGCGGCTGCCGGTGCCTCTCCCGGAAGGCTCAGCCCCCGTCGGGGCGAATACTGCCGGTCACGGCGCCGGAACCACTGCGCTGCGTGTTATCCAGGGTCACTGCTTGGTGTTACCAGCGCATGACCGGTCGGTCAAACACCAATGAAACCTTGATATCGGCGCCGCGCACGCCGACGCGGCCCATACGCGCCTCCGACCTGCGAGGAGCGCATGGGCCGCGTCGAATCAGCCGTTACTGCTCAGTAGCTTCTTGTGCTCGGATTCACACGGGCTCTGTTACGCGGTCGGCGCCGGAGCCACCGCGCCACGCCGCTCCATCGCCTGCTGGAACAGCCGGCCCGCACGGTACGAGGAGCGGACCAGCGGCCCGGACATCACACCGGAGTAGCCGATCGCGTCGGCCTCCTCCTTGAGCTCCACGAACTCGTGCGGCTTCACCCAGCGCTCGACCGGGTGGTGGCGCGGGGTCGGCCGCAGGTACTGCGTGATCGTGATGAGCTCGCAACCCGCGTCGTGCAGGTCCCGGAGGGCCTGGCTGACTTCCTCGCGGGTCTCGCCCATGCCGAGGATCAGGTTGGACTTGGTCACCAGACCGGCCTCGCGGGCGCGGGTGATGACCTCCAGGGAACGCTCGTAACGGAAGCCGGGGCGGATCCGCTTGAAGATCCGCGGCACCGTCTCCACGTTGTGGCCCAGCACCTCGGGGCGCGAGGAGAAGACCTCGGCGAGCTGCGCGGGCTCCGCGTTGAAGTCGGGGATCAGCAGCTCGACCTTGGTGTAGCCGCCCTCCCGCTCCGCCGTCTGCGCGTGGATCTGGCGCACGGTCTCGGCGTAGAGCCAGGCGCCGCCGTCCTCCAGGTCGTCGCGCGCGACGCCCGTGATGGTGGCGTAGTTCAGGTCCATCGTGACGACCGACTCGCCGACGCGGCGGGGCTCGTCGCGGTCCAGCTCCTGCGGCTTGCCCGTGTCGATCTGACAGAAGTCACAGCGGCGGGTGCACTGGTCACCGCCGATGAGGAACGTGGCCTCGCGGTCCTCCCAGCACTCGAAGATGTTGGGGCAGCCGGCCTCCTGGCACACCGTGTGCAGACCCTCGCTCTTCACGAGCTTCTGCAGCTGGTTGTACTCGGGGCCCATCTTCGCCCGGGTTTTGATCCACTCGGGCTTGCGCTCGATGGGGGTCTGGCTGTTCCGGACCTCAAGGCGCAGCATCTTGCGCCCGTCGGGTGCGACAGCGGACACTCCGGCACTCCCCTTTGCTTTCGCTGCATTGGATTCTTCGGCGAACACCAGGGTACGCCCGTGGTTCATACGGCTTTACGTCTGCCCAACCTGTGGCCGGCAGGGCCTATTCCCGGAGGGGTGCTCCGAGGGTCAGGCCGTGGCCACGGCATCGTCTTTGCGCTCGACGGTACGCGGCGCGAGCTCGGCGTTCTCCAGGATGTCCCGGAGGTGCTTCTCGGCGACCGGGAGCACATCGGCGATCGTGATCTCGCGGCCGAGTTCGTAACTGAGCGAGGTGACGCCGGCGTCCCGGATGCCGCACGGCACGATCCGGTCGAACCAGGTGGTGTCCGGGTTCACGTTGAAGGAGAAGCCGTGCATGGTGACGCCCTTGGCGACCCGGATGCCGATCGCGGCCAGCTTGCGGTCCTCGCGGCGCTGGCCGGCGTTGGACGGGGCGTACTCGGGGCCGTTCAGCCGGGCGTCGAACTCCTCGTCCTGCAGACGGGGGTCGAAGTCGAGCGAAAGGCCGCCGATCGCCGGGCGCTGTTCGACCGGGTCGCCGAGCACCCAGACGCCGCTGCGGCCCTCGACCCGGCTGGTCTCCACGCCGAACTCGGCCGCCGTACGGATCAGCGCGTCCTCCAGGCGGCGGACATGCGCGACGACGTCCACCGGACGCGGCAGCTTCTGGATCGGATAGCCGACCAGCTGGCCCGGACCGTGCCAGGTGATCTTGCCGCCGCGGTCCACGTCGATGACCGGGGTGCCGTCCAGGGGACGCTCGCTGTCGGCGGTGCGCCGGCCCGCCGTGTAGACGGGCGGGTGCTCCAGCAGCAGGCAGGTGTCGGGGACGGTGTCCTCGAACCGTGCCGCGTGCACCTCGCGCTGCTTCTGCCAGGCCTCCTGGTAGTCGACGGCATCCTCGCCGAATCCCAGACGGACGAACCGAAGTCCAGTCACGAAAGCAGCCTCTCTACTTGCGGTGCCGGGCCCGGAGGATGTCCCCGTCGTCACGTCACCATGCACCGAATCGCGCCTCCGGCCACTGTACGACCGGCGTCGGAGCGGGGGCCCGGCAGGTGGTTCCCGTCAGCGCCGCCCTCAATCCTCACACGATCGGATGAATGTGAAGCGAAGGTGGCCGGGGTTGCCCCGGGGGCCGCTAAATTCGCGCCGTTCCCCGGGGCCTGCCCCGGGGGTGTCTGACAAATGAGTGCGGGAGAAGGAGCGGTGTCCGGTGCGTGCGACCGCAAGGCGCCGGAGCGTCCTCGTGGCGGAGCCACGTGGGCGTTTCGGCAACGCCGCGAGCGTGCGTGCCAGACGCCGCGACGCCGCAGGCATTTGTCAGACACCCCCTAGCGCCGTGACGCCGCGGGGAAACGCCAGAGCAGGCCTCAGGGACTGCTGCCCGCCCGGCCCCGAAGGCAGGAGACCGTACAGCTGATGTCGGAACGACCCCCGCAGCGCACTCCCAACCGCCGACTCGCCTCGCTCATCACCGAGGCCGGGTTCTCCAACGCCGGCCTCGCCCGCCGGGTGGACCAGCTCGGTCTCGAACACGGCCTCGACCTGCGGTACGACAAGACCTCCGTGACCCGTTGGCTGCGCGGGCAGCAGCCACGGGGCACCACACCCGCGCTGATCGCCGAGGTGTTCACCCGGCGGCTCGGCCGCCGGCTCTCCGCGCAGGACCTGGGCCTGGACGCCTGCGCGCCCGTCTACGCCGGTCTGGAGTTCGCGGCCACGCCCGCCGAGGCGGTCGACATCGTCAGCGGACTGTGGCGCAAGGACTCCGGCAGCCATGTGGAGCTGCGGAAGATCGCCTTCACCCCGGCGGGACTTGTCGTCCCCAGCCGGGACTGGCTGATCGGGCGGGCGGACGAGTGGGTGGGACGGGCGGGCGAGGCCGCCGCGGTGACGGGCGGGGCAGGCAGGGCGCACGGGGGCGCCCAGGCGCACGCCGGGCCGCGCAAGGCGCCCGGACCCCAGGCGATGTACGGCAGCGCGGCGAACGGGCAGCACGGCGGCGGGAGCGGCCTCACCGGACCCGGCGGCGGGTTCCTGCCCGGGGTGCCCGGACAGGGCGCAGCGCCCGCGCCCGGCGTCCGGCACGGCCTCCGCGGGCCCACCCCGTCCCGGCCCGCCGGACCGCACGCGCCCGGCGGCGCCCCGGCACCCCTGGCCGGCGGCTCCGGCGTGCCCCGGCAGCGGCAGACCGAGCGGGGTTCCGGGCAGAAGGTCGGCAGCGGTGACGTCGCCGCCCTGCGCTCGGTCGCCGAGCTCTTCCGCACCCTGGACAACGCCTACGGCGGCGGCCACGCCCGGCAGGCCCTCGTCCGGTACCTGGAGCACGAGACGGAGCCGATGCTGCGCGGCACGTACGGGGAGGCCACCGGGCGGCGGCTCTTCGCCGCCGCCGCCGACCTGACCCGGCTGGCCGGCTGGACCTCGTACGACATCGCGGCCCACGGGCTCGCCCAGCGCTACTTCGTCCAGGCGTTACGGCTGGCGCAGGCCGCCGGCGACCGGGCCTACGGCAGCTTCGTCCTGATCACCATGAGCCGGCAGGCCGTCTACCTCGGGCACGGCCGCGAGGCGGTGCAGTTGGCGCGGGTGGCCCAGCAGGGCGTCGGCTCCGCCGCACCGCACGCCGTGCTGGCCCTGCTGCACGCGGTCGAGGCGCGCGGTCACGGCGTTCTCGGCGAGGCCAAGGCGTGCGTGGCCTCGCTCGCGCGGGCGGAACGCGCGCTGGAGGCATCCCGCCCCGGCGACGAGGTGCCGCACTGGGCGCGCTACTTCGACGAGGCCCAGCTCGCCGACGAGTTCGGGCACTGCCACCGCGACCTCCAGCAGTACCGGGCCGCCGCCCAGCACGCGGAGCGCTCGCTCCAGCTGCGCGCTCCCGCGTACGCCCGCAGCCGGCTGTTCTGCCGGGTGGTACTGGCCTCCGCCCGGCTCGGGCTCGGCGAGCTCGACCAGGCCTGCCGGCTGGGCGCGGAAGCCGCGCAGCAGGCCGCGGAGATGCGGTCGGTGCGCGCCACGGAGTACGTACGGGACTTCGAGCGGCGCCTCGAACCCTTCCGTGACGCCGCCGCGGTCCGCGGCTATCGCGAGCGGGTGGCCGCGCTGGGTTGAGGCCGCGCCCGGGGCCGGCCCTCAGGCCGCCTCGGGGAGCGCCGCGGTGTCCCCGGAGGCCGGGCTCACCCCCAGGTCGCCGAGGATCGCCCCGGCGGCGCGACGGCCGGAGGACAGGGCCCCCTGGACCGTGCCGGTGTCGCGGTGGTCGCCGCACACGTACAGGCCCGCGAGCAGCCGGACCGGGCGCTGCGGGTCGTGCGGGGCCACCATCGCGGGCACCGCCTCCGGATCGTGGTGGGTGGCCAGCAGCTCCCAGTCGTCGGTGGGTGTCCCGTAGAGCGCCGCGAGGTGCGCGCGGACCTCGCGGTCCAGATCGGCCGGCGGGGTGCCGAGCACCGTCGAGCTGATCAGGACCCGGCCGTGCGGGGCGCGCGCCGGATCGACCGCGCTCATCACCGCGGTGTGCGTGACCGGTCCCGAGCGGTCGGCGTCCAGGAGCAGCGAGGCGCCGGTCGGCGGGGGAGCGGGGGCGGTGTGGTGGAGCACCGTCACCGGATGGAAGGGGGGCACGTGCAGGCCGGGGAGCAGCTCGGCCGCGGCGCTCGCACCGGTCGCCAGCAGCAGGGAGCGGCAGCCCAGTTCGCCGTGTTCCTTGGTGCGCACCGAGGTGATGTCCGCCGCCGTGACGTGCACACCGGTCCGTACGGTGCCGGGCGGCAGCGTGGCCGCGAGCAGTTCGGGCAGCGTGGCCGAACCTCCCGACGGTACGCAGAGCCTGCCGCTCGCATAGCCGCGGAGCGCGAGATCGGCGCACCGGCTCGACGTGATGAGCGCGGGGTCGCTGAGCAGCGCCGTGAGCAGGGGGCGCACGAAGCCGTTGAGCGTCCGGGAGGACAGGCCCCGGCCGGACAGGGCGTCGAGCGCGGCCCGTTCGGGCCGGGCCAGGATGCGGGACCTGGGTGTGGCCGCGAGCCGGGCCAGCGCCGCGCCGAGCCGGGCCTGGTCGATCGCCCCGCCCATGGCCCCGGTGAGGCTCCCGCCCAGGGGCGCCCGGGGGGCGCTTGCGAGGGCGCGAGCCGCCTTGAATGCGCCCCGCGCGCTGCGTGCGCCCCGGGGGCCGCGTATCTCCCCGGTCCGGTACCGGCGGCCCTCGCTGTGGACGAGTACGCCGGGATCGAAGTTCCGCAGGACGAGTCGGTCGAGTCCGGGCGTCGCGTACAGCTCCGGATACGAGGTGGTGAGAAGCGGGCCGATGTGGTCGAGCCGGAACCCGTCCACCTCGTCGGTCATCATCCGGCCGCCGACCCGGGGGCCGGCCTCCAGGACGCTGACGCTCACTCCCGCACTGGTCAGTCGGTGGGCCGCTGACAGGCCGGCGATCCCGGCCCCGATGATGACGACGTCCGCGTGGTGTGCCGTGCTGAGCACATGCCCCTCCCCGAGTCGGCGCAACTGGTGGGAGGCTCTTGCCCTCAACAGGCCACCGGAATGCGCGAGTTCGGCATGAGGCTAGGAGGGTGGCGGGATTACGCGCAGTCGCGCGCGGGCCGGGGCACCGGTGCACGGGGTCGCACGTCCGTCCGAACGGAGCGACGGAGGAGGGCTCCTGGGGTCCGGGGTCAGCGCAGAGCCGACCGGATGGCGGCGTCGATCCCGGGGAAGGCGAAGGCGAACCCCGAGTCCAGCAGCCGCCCCGGCAGCACCCGCTGACTGCCCAGCACGTCCTCGGCGAAGTCGCCCAGAGCGATCCGCAGCGCGGGCGCGGGAGCGGTGAACAGGGTGGGCCGGCGCAGCACCCGGCCCATCGCCGCCGTCACCTCGCCGTTGGTGACCGGGTCGGGCCCGGTCAGATTCACCGGTCCGGACAGCTCCGGGGTGTCCAGGACGTGCCGCAGCGCCGCGATGTGGTCGTGCAGCGCGATGAAGCTCCAGTACTGCCGCCCGTTGCCGAGCCGGCCGCCGAGCCCCGCGCGGAACAGCGGGAAGAGCCGCCCCCAGGCGCCGCCCTCCCGGGCGACGACCAGTCCGGTGCGGGCGTGCACGGTCCGCACCCCGGCCTCCTCCGCGGCGGCCGTGGCCTCCTCCCACTCCACGCACACCGACGGCAGGAAACCGTCGCCGGGCGGTGCGCCCTCGTCGACCGCACGGTCCCCGGTGTCGCCGTAGAAACCGATCGCGGACCCGGACAGCAGCACCTTCGGCGGTACGTCCAGCGAGGCGACGGCCTCGGCGATCGCGCCCGTGCCCAGCACCCGGCTGTCCCGGATCTCGCGCTTGTACGCCTCGGTCCAGCGGTGGTCGCCGACCCCGGCCCCGGCGAGATGGACGACGGCGTCGCAGCCCACCAGCCCGGCCACGTCCACGTAACCCCGCTCGGGGTCCCACTCCACCTCGTCGCCCGACCGCGCCGGGCGCCGGACCAGCCGGACCACCTCGTGCCCGTCGGCCCGCAGCGAGCGCACCAGCGCCGCTCCGATGAGTCCGGTCGATCCGGTGACAGCGATACGGGAGTGCGGCATGGAGCCCATCCTGCCCCATGGTTCACGAGATACGGGGCGTGGCACAGTGGCGCCCATGGCTGAGCCCTCCACCTTCACCACACTGCCCGTCCGCCCCGCCGTCCCCGACGACGGCCCCGCTCTCGGGGAGCTCGACCGGGGCACCTGGTCGACGCTGCACGAAGTGATGCCCCGTCCGCAGCCGCCGTACCAGCCGTTCTTCGACGACCGGCACCGGCCGCAGGACGTCCTGGTGGCCGAGGCGGTGAACCCGGAGGGCGAGACGGTCATCGCCGGCTACGTCCGCGTGGTGCCGCCCACCCCGCTGGCCTGCAACGCACACGTCCGGCAGATACAGGGCCTCGCCGTGGCCGGCTGGGCGCGGGGCCGCGGCATCGGCCGCGCGCTGATACGGGCCGCGTGCGGCCACGCACGAGCCGAGGGGGCGAACCGGATCACCCTGCGGGTGCTGGGGCACAACAGCCCTGCCCGCGCGCTGTACGCGTCCGAGGGCTTCGCTGTCGAGGGCGTGCTGCGCGGCGAGTTCTTCCTGACCGGCCGTTACGTCGACGACGTGCTGATGGGCCGCCCGCTCAGCCCGTGACCGGGCCGGAGCCTTCGCGTCTCACCCGGCGCCGAACCGCTGCCACAACGCGGGCAGCCGCGCCGCCAGGGCCGCGTCGTCCTCGAAGCCGAACGGGGTGCCCTCCGGCTCGGGGGCCTGGGGCGGCAGCCCGAGATCCGGTGCGACCACCCCGGTGAGCTGCTCGTACGCCTCGTCCGGGGCGTAACCCAGCTCCTCGGCATCCCCGTCCAGCTCCTCGTCGAAGTCGTCGAGGAGCTCGGCCAGGCTGTCCGGATCGTGCACCGCGCCCTCGAAGACCTCCCGGCCCTGGCCGATCAGCCAGCAGCGGAAGTAGTCGAAGGCGTCGTCGCTCGCCCCGCCGAGCAGCACACTGGCGGCGGCCCACAGGTCCCAGCGGTACGCGCGGTTGTAGCGGGCCTCGAAGTGCCGGGCGAAGTCCAGCACGGAATCGGGATCGAGCTGCACCAGCCGTTCGACGAGCAGGTCGGCGTGGTCCTCGGGGTCGCCGTCGGCGGCCTCGCGGGTGCTGTCGACAATCTCCCAGAATTCCGTCTCGTCCATCACGGGTCCAGCATCTGCCCCGGAGACGGCCGATGCACGCCCAGACGCCGAAATGAAGCCTTACGGCCTCACACACCGGCCGGGCTCGAAAGGATGACGAATCCTGCGCCGGGGCAGGGGGCGCGCATGCGGAAGGCGGCGACAGGTTGTCCTGCCGCCGCCTTCCGGGCCGTCAGAGCCCGTAACGCTCGCGGGCTTCCTTGACCGCCGACGCGGGCACTTCGCCGCGGCGGGCCAGCTGGGCCAGGGCCGCGACCGCGATCGACTGGGGGTCGACGCCGAAGTGGCGGCGGGCCGCGTCACGGGTGTCGGAGAGGCCGAAGCCGTCCGTGCCGAGCGAGGTCCAGTCCTGCTCCACCCACTGGCTGATCTGGTCCGGCACCTGGCGCATCCAGTCGCTGACCGCGAGGACCGGGCCCGGTGCGCCTTCCAGCGCCTGGGTCACGTACGGCACCCGCAGCTCACCGCGGAGCAGCGCCTCGTCGCACTCCAGCGCGTCGCGGCGCAGCTCGCCCCACGAGGTGGCGGACCAGACGTCGGCCGTGACACCCCAGTCCGCGGCCAGCAGCTCCTGGGCCTCCAGGGCCCAGTGGATCGCCGTACCGGAGGCCATCAGCTGTACGTGCGGCGCGTCCGCCTTCGCGGGCGTGCCCTCCTTGAACCGGTAGAGGCCCTTGAGGATGCCCTCCTCGACGCCTTCCGGCATCGCGGGCTGCGGCTTCGGCTCGTTGTAGACCGTCAGGTAGTAGAAGACGTTCTCGGCCTCGGGGCCGTACATCCGGCGCAGACCGTCCTGGACGATCACCGCGATCTCGTACGCGAACGCCGGGTCGTAGTTGAGCGACGCCGGGTTCGTGGACGCGATCAGGTGCGAGTGGCCGTCCGCGTGCTGGAGGCCCTCGCCGGTCAGCGTCGTACGGCCCGCCGTGGCGCCGACCACGAAGCCGCGGCCGAGCTGGTCGCCGAGCTGCCAGAACTGGTCACCCGTGCGCTGCCAGCCGAACATCGAGTAGAAGATGTAGAACGGGATCATCGGCTCGCCGTGCGTCGCGTACGACGTGGAGGCGGCGATGAAGTCGGCCATGGCGCCGGCCTCGGTGATGCCCTCGTTGAGGACCTGGCCGTCCTTGGCTTCCTTGTAGTACATCAGCTGGTCGCGGTCGACCGGGTCGTACGTCTGACCCAGCGGCGAGTAGATGCCGGCCGACGGGAACAGCGCCTCCATGCCGAAGGTGCGGGCCTCGTCGGGGACGATCGGAACCCAGCGCTTGCCGGTCTCCTTGTCCCGCATCAGGTCCTTGGCCAGGCGGACGAAGGCCATCGTGGTGGCCAGCTCCTGCTTGCCGGAGCCCTTCTTCAGCGCGGCGAACGCGCGCTCCTCGGGGGCGGGCAGCGCCACCGCGTGCACCCGGCGGGCCGGGGCGGGGCCGCCGAGGGCGGCACGGCGCTCCTGGAGGTAGCGGACCTCGGGGGAGTCGGCACCCGGGTGGCCGTACGGCACCAGGCCCTCGTCCAGTTTCGAGTCCGGGATCGGCAGCTCCAGCAGGTCGCGCATGGCGCGGAACTGCTTGCCGTCCAGCTTCTTCATCTGGTGGTTGGCGTTGCGCGACTCGAAGCCCGGGCCGAGCGTGTAGCCCTTCACCGTCTGCGCCAGGATCACCGTCGGCGCACCCTTGTGCGCCAGCGCCGCCCGGTAGGCCGCGTACACCTTGCGGGCCTCGTGGCCGCCGCGCGAGGTGTGGAAACACTCGGCGATCTTCGCGTCGGTCAGCAGCTTCGCCAGCTCGGCGAGCGCGGGCTCGGTGCCGAAGAAGTGCTGGCGGATGTAGGCGACGTCGCGGGTGGCGTACGTCTGGAACTGCGCGTCCGGGACCTCACGGAGCCGGCGCACCAGTGCACCCGTGGTGTCGAGCTGGAAGAGCTCGTCCCAGGCGGTGCCCCAGAGCGTCTTGACGACGTTCCAGCCGGCGCCGCGGAAGGCGCCCTCCAGCTCCTGGACGACACGGAAGTTGGCGCGGACCGGACCGTCGAGGCGCTGCAGGTTGCAGTTGATGACGAAGGTCAGGTTGTCGAGCTGCTCACGCGCCGCGAGGGCGAGGGCGGCGGTCGACTCGGGCTCGTCCATCTCGCCGTCGCCCAGGAAGGCCCAGACGTGCGAGTTCGACGTGTCCTTGATGTTGCGGTTGGCCAGGTAGCGGTTGAAGCGCGCCTGGTAGATCGCCGAGAGCGGGCCGAGGCCCATCGACACGGTGGGGAACTCCCACAGCCAGGGCAGTCGCCGCGGGTGCGGGTAGGACGGCAGACCGTCGCCGCCCGCCTCCTGGCGGAAGTTGTCGAGCTGCTGCTCGCTCAGCCGGCCGTCGAGGAAGGCGCGGGCGTAGATGCCGGGGGAGGCGTGGCCCTGGATGTAGAGCTGGTCGCCGGAGCCGTCCCCCTCCTTGCCGCGGAAGAAGTGGTTGAAGCCGGTCTCGTACAGCCAGGCCGCCGAGGCGAACGTGGCGATGTGGCCGCCGACGCCGAAGCGGGAGCCACGGGTCACCATCGCGGCCGCGTTCCAGCGGTTCCACGCGGTGATCTTCGATTCCATCTCCAGGTCACCGTCGAAGGCGGGCTCCGCGGCGGTGGGGATGGAGTTGACGTAATCGGTCTCCAGCAGCTTGGGCAGCGCGAGACCGGCGCCCTCGGCGTGCTGGAGCGAGCGGCGCATCAGATACGCGGCACGGTGCGGGCCCGCGGCCTTGGTGACGGCATCCAGGGAGGCCGCCCATTCAGCGGTCTCCTCCGGGTCGCGGTCCGGGAGCTGGTCGAGCTCGCTCGGAAGCTTTCCTACGGGGTCGGTCATGATCGCCGCCTTCCGGTGAGGAGGGGGGTGGAGAAGTCCCTGACTGGCAGGACAGGGCGATGGGGCCGGTGGGCCCGCGGAGTGAACTGTAAGGCTCCGATCGATGATCGATCAAAGGATGAAAGGCAAAACTTCTTGATATGAAGAAAGTGGCATGGGGTGCCGCGAAACGGGGCACGGAGTGACGGGATTTAACAGGCAAAAGGGGCGCTCGCCTGCACAGGCGAGCGCCCCTCGCGACAAATGCGCACCACGGTGCGCTCCGGCCTCAGGCGCGCGGCGCGCAGCCGAGCACATGGGCCTTGACCAGCACCCCGATGTCCGGGTCCTTGCGCAGGAACGCCTCGATCAGCGCCTCGTGCTCCTCGGCGTACGACTTCTGCACCGTGCCCAGCCAGCGGATCGAGAGCGCCGTGAACACCTCGATGCCCAGCCCCTCCCAGGTGTGCAGCAGGACCGCGTTGCCGGCCGCCCGGACCATCTCCCGGTGGAACCCGACGGTGTGGCGCACCTGTGCCTCGCCGTCGGCCAGCCGGTCCGCCTCGTACAGGGCCGTCACGTGCGGGGCGAGCAGCGAGCAGTCCTCGCCGAGCCCGGGGGCCGCCAGCTCGGCGGCGATCTGCTCCAGGCCGGCCCGGACCGGGTAGCTCTCCTCCAGATCGGCCGCGGTGAGGTTGCGGACCCGGACGCCCTTGTTGGGCGCCGACTCGATCAGCCG
Organism: Streptomyces sp. NBC_00464; assembly: GCF_036013915.1. NCBI lineage: Bacteria > Bacillati > Actinomycetota > Actinomycetes > Kitasatosporales > Streptomycetaceae > Streptomyces > Streptomyces sp. NBC_00464. Next base: position 5,788,943 of record NZ_CP107899.1, read on the forward strand.
GAGCGTCTCCAGCTCCCGCAGCGCCTCGCGTACGGGCGTCTGGCTGACCTCCAGCTCGGTGGCGATGCGCCGCTCGACGATCCGCTCACCCGGCTTCCAGCGCCCGCTGACGATCCCGTCCACGATGTGCTCGCGGATCTGTTCGCGCAGCGAGTGGACGACGGGCGGGGTCATGAGGGGCTCCTTCGGGGCAAACCGGTGCTGCCTGCACCAACTCGGCGGCCGGAGCGACCGGTCGTGCCTAGACAATACGGCGGCGCCCCCGCCCGGGAGTGTTCCGGACGGGGGCGCCGCTGGTGAGGCTGGTTACAACTGCGGTGCTCAGAGGCCGAGCTCGACCTCGAACTCACCGGCCTCCAGGATCGCCTTGACCGCGGTCAGGTAGCGGGCGGCGTCCGCGCCGTCCACCAGACGGTGGTCGTAGGAGAGCGAGAGGTACGTCATGTCGCGGACACCGATGACGGTGCCCTCCTCGGTCTCGATGACCGCGGGACGCTTGACGGTGGCGCCGATGCCCAGGATGGCTGCCTGGTTCGGCGGCACGATGACGGTGTCGAACAGCGCACCGCGCGAGCCGGTGTTGCTGATGGTGAAGGTGGCACCGGACATGTCGTCCGGCGTCAGGCCGCCACCGCGGGCCTTGCCGGCCAGCTCGGCGGTCTTCTTCGAGATACCGGCGATGTTGAGGTCGCCCGCGCCCTTGATGACCGGGGTCATCAGGCCCTTCTCGGCGTCCACGGCGATGCCGATGTTCTCCGAGTCGAAGTACGTGATCGTGCCTTCGTCCTCGTTGATCCGGGCGTTGACGACCGGGTGGGCCTTCAGCGCCTGGGCGGCGGCCTTGACGTAGAACGGCATCGGGGAGAGCTTGACGCCCTCACGGGCCGCGAAGCCGTCCTTCGCCTTGTTGCGCAGCTTCATCAGCTTGGTGACGTCGACCTCGACGACCGAGGTCAGCTGGGCCTGCGAGTGCAGCGCCTTCATCATGTTGTCGCCGATGACCTTGCGCATGCGGGTCATCTTGACCGTCTGACCGCGCAGCGGGGACACCTCCAGCTTCGGCGCCTTGGAAGCGGTCGGAGCAGCGGCGGCAGCGGGGGCCGGGGCGGCAGCGGCGGCCTTGGCGGCCTCCGCGGCGGCGACGACATCCTGCTTGCGGATACGGCCACCGACGCCGGTGCCCTTGACCGCGCCCAGGTCGACGCCGTTCTCGGCGGCGAGCTTGCGGACCAGCGGCGTGACGTACGCGCCGTCGTCACCGGAGGTCGCAGCCGGAGCGGCCGGGGCCACCGGGGTGACCGGAGCCGGAGCAGCGGCGACGGGCGCCGGAGCGGCCGGGGCCGGAGCGGCGACGGGCGCGGCGGGAGCCACCGGAGCCGGGGCGGGAGCCGCCGGTGCGGGGGCGGCCGGGGCCGGAGCCGCGACGGGGGCCGGAGCAGCGGCCGGAGCAGCGGCCGGGGCGGCACCGGGAGCACCGATGACGGCGAGCTTGGCGCCGACCTCGGCGGTCTCGTCCTCGGCGACGACGATCTCCAGCAGCACGCCGGAGACCGGGGCCGGGATCTCGGTGTCGACCTTGTCCGTGGAGACCTCGAGGAGGGGCTCGTCCTCCGTGACCTCCTCGCCGACCTCCTTCAGCCAGCGGGTGACGGTGCCCTCGGTGACGCTCTCGCCGAGCGCCGGGAGGGTGACGTCGGTGCCGGAGGCACCGCCGGCCGGGGCGGCGGCAGGAGCCTCGGCCGCGGGGGCCGGAGCTGCGGGGGCCTCGGCGGCAGGCGCCGGGGCCGGGGCGGCCTCGGGCTCGGCGGCCGGAGCCGCGGCGGGTGCCGGGGCACCCGTGCCGTCGTCGATGATGGCCAGCTCGGCGCCGACCTCGACGGTCTCGTCCTCGGCGACCTTGATGGAGGCCAGGATGCCGGAGGCGGGGGCCGGGATCTCGGTGTCGACCTTGTCGGTCGACACCTCGAGCAGCGGCTCGTCGGCCTCGACGCGCTCGCCCTCGGCCTTCAGCCAGCGGGTGACAGTGCCCTCGGTGACGCTCTCGCCGAGCGCCGGAAGGGTTACGGAAACCGACATGGTTTCAGTTGCTCCTAACGAAAATGCGGAAGTGGTCGGTCGTCGCGCCCGGTCGACTGATCAGTCGTGGGAGTGCAGGGGCTTGCCGGCGAGGGCCAGGTGGGCCTCGCCCATCGCCTCGTTCTGCGTCGGGTGGGCGTGGATGAGCTGCGCGACCTCGGCCGGCAGCGCCTCCCAGTTGTAGATCAGCTGGGCTTCGCCGACCTGCTCGCCCATACGGTCACCCACCATGTGGACGCCGACCACGGCACCGTCCTTGACCTGGACGAGCTTGATCTCGCCCGCGGTCTTGAGGATCTTGCTCTTGCCGTTGCCCGCGAGGTTGTACTTCAGCGCGACGACCTTGTCCGCGCCGTAGAGCTCCTTGGCCTTGGCCTCGGTGATGCCCACGGAGGCGACCTCGGGGTGGCAGTACGTCACCTTCGGGACACCGTCGTAGTCGATCGGGACGGTCTTCATGCCGGCCAGACGCTCCGCCACGAGGATGCCCTCGGCGAAGCCGACGTGCGCCAGCTGAAGCGTCGGGGCCAGGTCGCCCACGGCCGAGATCGTCGGAACGTTCGTCTGCATGTACTCGTCGACGAGGACGTAGCCGCGGTCCATCGCGACGCCCGCCTCCTCGTAACCGAGGCCCTGCGAGACCGGGCCGCGGCCGATCGCGACGAGCAGCAGCTCCGCCTCGAAGGTCTTGCCGTCGGCGAGGGTCACCCGGACGCCGTCCTGGGTGTACTCGACACCCTGGAAGAACGTACCGAGGTTGAACTTGATGCCGCGCTTGCGGAACGCGCGCTCAAGAAGCTTCGAGCTGTTCTCGTCCTCGACCGGGACCAGGTGCTTCAGGCCCTCGACGATGGTGACGTCGGTGCCGAAGGACTTCCACGCCGAGGCGAACTCGACGCCGATGACGCCGCCGCCCAGCACGATCGCGGACTTCGGGACCCGGTCCAGCTTCAGTGCGTGGTCCGAGGAGATGACGCGGTTGCCGTCGATCTCCAGGCCCGGGAGCGACTTCGGCACGGAGCCGGTCGCCAGGAGCACGTGGCGGCCCTGGATGCGCTGGCCGTTCACATCCACCGAGGTGGGGGAGGAGAGCCGCCCCTCACCCTCGATGTAGTGCACCTTGCGGGAGGCGATGAGACCCTGCAGGCCCTTGTACAGGCCCGAGATCACGTCGTCCTTGTACTTGTGGACGGCCGCCATGTCGATGCCCTCGAAGGTGGCCTTGACACCGAACTGGTCGGCCTCGCGCGCCTGGTCCGCGATCTCGCCGGCGTGCAGCAGGGCCTTCGTGGGGATACAGCCGTTGTGCAGGCAGGTGCCGCCGACCTTGCCCTTCTCGATCAGAGCGACGTCCAGGCCCAGCTGCGCTCCGCGCAGGGCCGCGGCATAACCGCCGCTACCACCGCCGAGGATCACTAGGTCGAAAACGGTGCTGGCGTCGTTCGCCACGTCACGTCCTCCATGCATGTGCGCCGGATGCCGGGCCCCGTCATCGGGGTGTGACCGGCCGGTCGGCTGGTGTTCGGCCGCTTTTGTCATTCGGCCCTGTGGTGGGGGCCCTGTCCTGCCGAGAACCCATCTTCGCACTTGTTGACGGTGGGCGGGACGCGGGGCCCGTGTCTGAGACGGATGATCGTCCGTCTCAGCGGGTTACCGCTGCGTACGGGCGTCCGGATTTCGTCGAGAGCGAAACCCGTCCGGCCCCTGCCGCAGTGGCGTGGTTGCAACGCGTACGGCCCCGGACGTATGCCCGGGGCCGTACATCATTGGCAGGTCCAGAGGCAGCCGCTCAGCCGAGGTCTCCGGCCGCGGTGCGCTCCGCCAGCTTCACCAGGGTGCGGACCGCGGATCCGGTGCCGCCCTTCGGCGTGTAGCCGTACGGGGCGCCCTCGTGGAAGGCCGGGCCCGCGATGTCCAGGTGCGCCCAGGCGATGCCCTCGCCCACGAACTCCTGCAGGAACAGACCGGCCACCAGGCCGCCGCCCATCCGCTCGCCCATGTTGGCGATGTCGGCGGTCGGGGAGTCCATGCCCTTGCGCAGGTCGGCCGGGAGCGGCATCGGCCAGGAGGCCTCACCGACCTCTTCGGCGATCTCGTGGATCGAGGTACGGAAGGCGTCGTCGTTCGCCATGATGCCGAAGGTGCGGTTGCCCAGGGCCAGCACCATCGCGCCGGTCAGGGTGGCCACGTCGACGATCGCGTCCGGGTTCTCCTCGGAGGCGCGGGTCAGCGCGTCGGCGAGGACGAGCCGGCCCTCGGCGTCCGTGTTGAGGACCTCGACGGTCTTGCCGCTGTACATGTGAAGCACGTCACCGGGGCGGGTGGCGTTGCCCGACGGCATGTTCTCGGCGAGCGCCAGCCAGCCGGTGACGTTGACCCGCAGGCCCAGACGGGCGGCCGAGACGACAGCCGCGAACACGGCGGCCGCGCCGGCCATGTCGCACTTCATCGTCTCGTTGTGACCGGCCGGCTTCAGCGAGATGCCGCCCGAGTCGTAGGTGATGCCCTTGCCCACAAGGGCCAGGGTCTTCTCCGCCTTCGGGTGCGTGTAGGCGAGCTTCACCAGGCGCGGGCCGCGGGCCGCGCCCTGGCCGACGCCGAGCAGGCCGCCGTAGCCGCCCTTGACGAGCGCCTTCTCGTCGAGGACCTGCACCTTGATGCCGTGCTCCTTGCCGGCGGCGGTGGCCACGGCGGCGAAGGACTCGGGGTACAGGTCGTTCGGCGGGGTGTTGATCAGGTCGCGGGCGCGGTTGATCTCCTCGGCGACCGCGACGGCGCGCTCGGCGGCGGCCTTGAATGCCTTGTCACGCGGCTTGGCGCCCAGCAGGGCGACCTCGGCGAGCGGCAGCTTCGGGCCGTTGGCCTTGGCGTCCTTGGGCGCGAGCTTGTTCTCGCCGCCCTGGTAGGCGGTGAAGGCGTACGCGCCCAGCAGCGCGCCCTCCGCGATGGCCTCGGCGTCCTCGACGGAGCCGATGGGCAGCGCGAAGCCGGCCTTCTTCGAGCCGGTGAGCGAACGGGCGGCGGAGCCCGCGGCCCGGCGCAGCGCCTCGGCGTCGTACGAGCCGTCCTTCTCCGGGACCGGGCCGAGGCCGGCCGCGATGACGACCGGCACCTTCAGGCCGTCGGGCGCGGGGAGCTTGGTCAGTTCGCCCTCGGCACCGGAGGCGCCCAGGGTCGCCAGGACGGCGGCGAGCTTCCCGCCGAACGCCTTGTCGACGGCCTCGGCGCCCGGTGCGAGGACCAGGTCGCCGGACTTGGAGCCGGCGGCCTTGGCGACGCCGACGACGAGCGCGTCGGCGCGCAGCGTCGCCGCACCGGCAGTGCTGAGAGTGAGAGCAGTCACGGTGGTGAATTCTCGCTTCCGTTGAGTTCTTTGTCGGTCTGTGCCGGTCGAGGGGGTGGCCGACCGGGCCCGGCGCATCGTAGACGCCGCCGCGATGTGCCGGGAATGAGCCTACGCGCGCCTTTGCTGCCCGATTACGGCGGCGGGCCGTCAGTGCGCCGGGACGGCCGTACGGTTGTCACACCGGGATGATCTTCCCGGTGGAACGGACCGCGACCGCAACGGCGTTGGCGGACGTCCTGCGGATGGATCCAGGAGAGAACGATGGACGACCGGATGGCCGCCCGGGTGAGCGGCCGGCCGAAGGCGCTGCCCGCCACCGTACTGATTCTGTTGGCGATGCTGGCCGGCTGCACCTCGGCACCCGGGTCCGCCCCCTCGCCGGCTCCCTCCGGGCGGTCCGTCGCGGCCCGCTGGCAGCCGGAGCCGGGCACCGACTGGCAGTGGCAGCTCTCCGGCCGGCTGGACACGTCCGTGGACGCCCCGGTGTACGACATCGACGGCTTCGACCACGAAGCGGCACAGGTGGCCGAGCTGCACCGCAAAGGGCGCAAGGTCATCTGCTACCTGTCCACGGGCGCCTGGGAGGAGTTCCGCCCGGACGCGGCGAGGTTCCCCACGGCGGTCCTCGGCAAGGGCAACGGCTGGAAGGGGGAGCGCTGGCTCGACATCCGGCGCACCGACGTCCTGGAGCCGCTGATGGAGAGCAGGATCTCCATGTGCGCGAAGAAGGGCTTCGACGCGGTCGAGCCCGACAACATGGACGGCTACCGCAACCCGAGCGGCTTCCCGCTGACCGCCGCCGATCAGCTGCGCTACAACCGGCTCATCGCCCGGATCGCCCACCGTCACCACCTCGCCGTCGGCCTGAAGAACGACCTGCCCCAGATCCCGGAGCTGGTGGGCGACTTCGACTTCGCGGTCAACGAACAGTGCGCGCAGTACGAGGAGTGCGAGGAGCTCTCCCCGTTCGTGAAGGCGGGCAAGGCGGTCTTCCACGTGGAGTACGAGCTGCCCGTGGCCCGGTTCTGCGCACAGTCCCGGCGGCTGGGGCTGAGCTCGCTGCTGAAGAAGTACGAGCTCGGTGTCTGGCGTGAGCAGTGTCCGGCGGCGGCGGCCTGACGGAACACCCGAGGGGCTCAGCCGAGGGCCAGCCCCACGAGCGTCACCGTCGCCGCCGTCTCCGCCAACGCCCCGAACACATCGCCGGTCACGCCGCCGAAGCGCCGCACGCAGTGCCGCAGCAGCAGCTGGGCCACCGCGAGCGCGGCCAGGGCGGCGAGGGCGTACCGCAGCGCCCCGTATCCGCCGAGCAGCGCGCCCGCGCCCGCGCAGAGCGCCACGGCCAGGGCCGCGACCACCACCGCGCCGGCCCCCGGGACCGTGCCCGCGACCGCGGCGCCCAGCCCCTCCGGGCGGGCCGCCGGGACGCCGCGGCGGGAGGCCAGCGTGAGCGCGAGCCGGGCGACGGCGGCGGAAGCGACGGCCGCCACCGCACCCTGCACCCAGCCCTGCGCGTACAGCTGCTGAAGGACCGCCACCTGGGCGAGCAGCACGAACAGCAGGGTGATCACACCGAACGGCCCAATGTCCGACTGCTTCATGATGCGCAGCGCCTCGTCGGCCGGCTTGCCGCTGCCCAGGCCGTCGGCGGTGTCCGCGAGGCCGTCGAGGTGCAGCCCCCGGGTGAGGGCAGCCGGCACCGCGGCGGAGGCGACCGCGGCGAGCAGCGGCCCCGAGCCGAACAGCAGGAACAGGCTGCCGGGCACCGCCGCGAGCACGCCGACGACGAGGCCGGCCAGCGGGGCGCACAGCATTCCGGCCCGCGCGGTCTCGCGGTCCCAGCGGCTGACGCGGACGGGGAGCACGGTGAGGGTGCCGAAGGCGAAACGCAGGCCGTGGCTGTTCAGGGAGGTCACGGCGCGCAGGCTAATCGGTGGGCGCGGCCGCTAGATTGTCCAAAACGGCACAGAACGGTGCGTCGTCGACTTATCGGGAGTGGGTGGGATGGGTCACTGGTTCGACCGGAACATCGTCGAGCCGGGGAAGCTGCCCCTGCTCCTGGCGCTGACCGCCTTCGTGTTGACGTTCGCGATCACCCGGGTCATCACCCGGATGATCCGGGCCGGCAAGGGGCCCTTCGGCAACATCACGCCGGGCGGGGTCCATGTCCACCACGTGGTGCCGGGCGTGGTGCTCAGCGTGGTCGGCGGGTTCGGCGCGGTGGCCAGCGGGAAGCACGGCTTCGCGGCCGGTGCCTGCGCGGTCGTCTTCGGCATCGGCGCGGGGCTGGTGCTGGACGAGTTCGCCCTGATCCTGCACATGGACGACGTGTACTGGACCGAGCAGGGCCGTCAGAGCGTGGAGGTCGTGGTCCTCACCGCGGCCCTGGTGCTGCTGGTGCTGGGCGGGTTCTCCCCGCTCGGCGTGGACGACCTGAGCGACGATCAGCAGCAGGACAGGCTCGGTGTCGTCCTCACCCTCGTCGTCAACTTCTGCTTCGTGCTCATCGCGCTGTTCAAGGGCAAGGCGCGGATGGCGGTGCTCGGCACCCTGATTCCGTTCGTCGCCCTGGTCGGGGCGGTCCGGCTGGCCAGACCGACCTCGATGTGGGCCAAGCGGTTCTACCGCAACCGGCACCGGGCCCGCTCCCGTTCGGTGCTGCGCGCGTACCACCACGACGTCCGCTGGGCCGGGCCGCGGCGGAAGTTCCAGGACCTGATCGGCGGCGCACCCGACCGGGCCCCGGCGCCCTCACCCAAACCCTGACGGCGCCGCCCGCGCAGGGCCGGGACCGCGCACAGCACGAGCGCCACCGCGACGGCCGCAAGGTGCTCCTTGCCCGCCAGGTTGTCCTTCACCGCGATCTCCACCACCATCGCCACGATCACCAGCGCCCCGGTGAACCGGGCCCGGTGCGCCCAGCAGACGCAGACGGCCAGGGCGACCACCGCCGCCGAGGGGCCGGTGTCGACGACCTGGGCGTCGGAACCCGGCAGCCCCAGGAACCCGTACCCGTCGGGGCCGACGGCGACACCGATGCGCGCGTACAGCGTCCCGGCCAGCGTCGCGACGTACGCGATCAGCAGCGTCCGCCGCCGTCCCAGGCAGATCTCGGCGATCCCGAACACCAGCAGCACCTGAGCCAGCGCACCCCAGACCGGCAGGTCGAGCGCGGGGACGAACAGCGACAGCGGGGTACGCAGCAGAGCCGCCCACAGCGGATCCTCGGCCCGCACCGCCCCGAGCGCCTGCACCGGCCCGTAGCCCCAGGACCGGTTCTGCGCCACCTGGAGCAGCGCCGTCAGGCAGACCGCGGCCAGGGTCATCGGGACGGCCCGCAGCCGCTCGGTGACAAGTGCCGTGCGTACGGTCCTCCACAGCGGGCTCCACTCCCGGCGGGCCGCCCGGCCGAGCGCGCGCAGCGGGGCCATCGGGGTCATCCACGCGGTCCGAGCTTGGCGCGGTGCAGCCACTTGGGCAGTCCGGGCGCTTCCAGGAACCCCTCGGCACGGCCCGCGGCGATGGCGATGCGCGGCAGGTCCGCGCTCTTCTCGAAGAGCAGATAGCGCGGTTCCCAGATCGGCCGGTACTTGGCGTTGGCGCGGTAGAGCGACTCGATCTGCCACCACCGCGAGAAGAAGCTCAGCAGCGAACGCCACAGCCGGAGCACCGGTCCGGCGCCGAGCCGTGAGCCGCGCTCGAAGACGGAGCGGAACATCGCGAAGTTCAGCGACACCTGGGTGACGCCGATCTTCCCGGCCCGTTGCAGGAGTTCGATGACCATGAACTCCATCAGGCCGTTCTCGGAGCTCCGGTCACGGCGCATCAGATCCAGCGAGAGACCGTTCGGACCCCAGGGGACGAAGCTGAGTAGGGCGCGCAGCTCGCCGCTTCCGCCGTCCTCGGCGGTGTCCCGGCATTCGAGCATCACGCACTGCCCGTCGGCCGGGTCGCCGAGCCGGCCCAGCGCCATCGAGAAGCCGCGTTCGGTCGCGCCGTCGCGCCAGTCGTCGGCCCGGCGCACCAGTGCGGCCATCTCGGCCTCGGGGATGTCCGCGTGCCGGCGCACGGTCACCTCGTAACCGGCCCGCTTGACCCGGTTGTACGCCTGGCGGACGGTGCGCATCGCCCGCCCCTCCAGGGTGAATTCGGCGGTCTCCACGATCGCCTCGTCGCCCAGCTCCAGGGCGTCGAGGCCGTGCCGGGCGTAGATCGTGCCGCCCTCCTCGCTCACCCCCATCGCCGCCGGGATCCAGCCGTGCTCACGGGCCTCGGCCAGCCACGGGTCGATCGCCCCGGGCCAGGCCTCGGGGTCGCCGATCGGGTCGCCGGAGGCCAGGGAGACCCCGCCGACCACTCGGTAGGCGACGGCGGCCTTCCCGGTGGGCGACCAGGTGACGCTCTTCTCGCGGCGCAGCGCGAAGTAGCCGAGCGAATCCCGCTCCCCGTGCTTGTCGAGCAGCGCGCGCAGCGCCGCCTCGTCCTCGGGGGTGATCGGGTCGACCGCGCGGCGGGCGCGGAAGGCCGCGTACACGACGGCGATGAGCAGCAGCGTGGACAGGATGTTGATGGCGACGTTCACCCAGCCCGGAGTGGAGATGCCGGGGAACCGGGAGTCGTCGGCGGCGACGGAGACCAGCCGCAGCGCGCCGTAGCGCCAGCGGTCAAGGAACGTCGAACGGTAGTCGTCGTGCGCGGTGTTGGTGAGCGTGACCAGACCGGCGGCGATCAGCGAGGTGACCAGCAGACCGACGACGGCCACCAGCGCGGCCAGCTTCGGGTTGGACCGGTCGCCCTTCGCGTAGAACTCGCGCCGGCCGAGGGCGAGCGCGACGACGAAGGCGGCGGTCAGCGCCAGCGAGATCCAGTTCTGCGGGTACCGGCGGATCTCCGGGAAGCCGATCACCGCGGCGAAGAGCAGCAGTGTGAGCCCGCTCAGCACCATGTTGACGATCCACGCGGCCCGCTTGCGCCGCCGCATCGTGACCGCGAGGAACAGTGCGACGACCCCTGAGGAGAAGCCCGCGGTGAGCAAGTAGGGCGTGAAGTAGTTCTCGGTGTTGTGGCGTCGCAGATCCTGGCCGAAGGTGACCCAGACGGCGCTCAGGAAATTGATGAACGACACGACCCGCAGGTACCAGATGGCGAAGGCCGCGCCGCGTCGCGACCGGTCGGTGCTCTGCGGCCGGTCGGCGCTGTGCGGTCGTTCGGAGTTCTGCTGTCGTTCGGTGTTCTGTGGCCGGACGGCAGCCCGCCCGGATTCCTTGCTGGCCAATTGGACCTCTCCCATGAAAGGCGATCATATGGGGCATCGCACTTCATAAGGGGCTGCTCTGCGGCCGGTTTCCGGGCGGCCGCAGTCCGATGGCTCAGCTGCCGCTCGTCACTCCCCGGCCGGGTCTCCCGGGCCGGTCCCTCCGTCCGCGGAGGCCTCCTCGCCGTCGTCCTTCGCGTCGTCCTCCTCGGGCTCCGGTGCGCGTTCGGGCAGCTCCGCCGCCAGCGCGGCCGCGGCCTGAACGAACGGAAACGCGAGCAGCGCCCCGGTTCCCTCACCGACGATGACGCCGTGGTCCAGCAGCGGGTTGAGCGCCATCCGGTCCAGCGCCTTCGCCTGTGCCGGCTCACCGCTCAGCTGGCCCGCCAGCCACCAGTCCGGTGCCCGGAACGCGGCCCGCTGTCCGACCAGAGCCGCGGCCGAGCAGACCACGCCGTCCAGGATCACCGGCAGCCGGCGCACCGCGCACTGCAGCAGGAAGCCGGTCATCGCCGCCAGGTCCGCACCGCCCACCGTGGCCAGCAGCTCCAGCTGGTCACCCAGCACCGGCCGGGCGCGGCGCAGCGCGTCACGGACCGCCGCGCACTTGAGCATCCAGGCCAGGTCGTCGATCCCCGCACCGCCGCGCCCGGTGACCACCGAGGCATCGGTGCCGCAGAGCGCCGCGATCAGGGTGGCCGCAGCCGTCGTACCGCCGACGCTCAGATCGCCGAGCACCACCAGATCGGTGCCCGAGTCGGCCTCCTCGTCGGCGATCGCCATGCCGAGACGCACCGCCTGCTCGGCCTCCTCGACCGTCATGGCGTTCTCGACGTCGATCCGGCCGCTGCCGCGCCGCACCCGGGTCCGGACGACGGCTTCCGGCAACAGCTCCGGCTCGCAGTCCAGACCGGCGTCCACGATCCGTACCGGTACGGAGAACGTACGGGCCAGCACGGCGAGCGGCGTCGAGCCTTCCAGCGTGGCGCGCACCAGCTCGTGCGCGCTGCCGGCCGCACGGCCGGACACACCCAGCTCCGCCACCCCGTGATCACCGGCGAACAGCACCACACGGGCCTGCTCGATCGGCCGGACCGGCACGGCCTGCTGGGCGGCCGAGAGCCATTCACCCAGCTCGTCGAGGCGTCCGAGGGCGCCAGGCGGCACGATGAACCGCTCCCGGCGTTCCTCGGCATCTCGCCGTACACCCCCGTCGGGGCGTTCGATCAGGTCGGAGAAGTCGTCCAGATTCACGGGGGTCTGCCTCGCGGGTCGATACGTGGTGTGGGCCGGGGAGCCCGGCGGCGGGCCCCCTGCGGAACAGTACCTGCCGCGATTTCCGGACTCCCTCAGTGCGGCGTCCGGTCCCCGAACCGCAGTTGGGTGATCGCGGGGGTGAGGGTCCGCAGCCCGGGGAGCAGATTCTGGATACGGATCAGCTCACCCATCGCACCGCGCCCGCGCGGCAGGTGCAGCGCCCGCACCTCCGTGATCCCCGGATGCGCGCTGCGCAGCTTCCCGCGCTCGCCCGGGTCCATCGCCCAGCGCATCGGCGGGATCGTCATCTCACCGACCTTCGAGGTACCCGCCACCGTGCCCTTCGCGAGCCAGCGGGCCATCGAGTCCAGGACGAGGATTCCGCCCGGCAGCCGTTCGGCGCAGGCCGCCAGGATCGCGCGTACCTCGGCGGGCCGCAGATACATGAGCAGCCCCTGCGTCGTGATGACCACACCCCGGCCCTCCGGGTCCTCGATCTCGTCCAGCCAGGACAGATCGGTCGCCGATCCGGACAGCGTCCGCAGCCGGTCCGAGGGCGGCAGCAGGGTGCGGCGCAGCGTGGCGACCTCGGGCAGCTCCACACTGAGCCAGTTCAGCCGTCCGTTGTCGACCCGCCAGAAGCCGGTCTCCAGACCGTCGCCGAGCGCCACCACGGTGGCGTCCGGGCGGCCGTCGAGATACTCCTGCACCGCCAGGTCGAAGCAGCGCGAGCGCAGACCCTGCGCCTGCGAGTGGAACGGGTCGGGAATACCGAACCGCTCCTCGAACGGATAGTCCAGATCCGCCAGCAGCTGGAGCGCCATCGGGTCGTCCAGCACCGGATAGGGCCGGCCCGCCTCGTAGCCCCGGTTGTACAACGTCCACAACAGGGTCTCCGGCACCCCGTCCAGCATCGGCCGCACACGCGCCATGTCCGCTCCTCCGTCCTGTTCCCGGCCGGCCCGTCAGCCACGCAACGTCAGCGCCTGCCCGGCCACCACCAGCAGCACCTGCTCACACTCATCGGCGACCGCGGCGTTCAGCCGGCCCAGCTCGTCCCGGAACCGCCGCCCGGCGGCGGTCGCGGGCACCACGCCCGACCCGGTCTCATTGGTCACCGCGACGACGGTGCGCCGCGTCCCGCGGACCGCGGCCACGAGCGCGGCGGTCCGCTCCCGCAGTGCGCTCTCCCCACCTCCTGCCCACGCCGCGTCGTCCCAGGCGTCCACCCGGTCCATCGCGTCCGTCAGCCAGAGCGACAGGCAGTCGATCAGCAGCGGCGGCCCGTCCGAGGCCAGCAGCTCCACCAGCTCGCAGGTCTCCTCGGTGCGCCAGGCCGCCGGTCTGCGCTCCCGGTGCAGCCCGATCCGGGCCGCCCACTCCCCGTCCCCCTCCCGGCTGCCCCCGGTCGCCACGTACACGACCTCGGGATACGTCTCAAGACGCCGTTCGGCCTCGACCGACTTCCCGGACCGCGCGCCTCCGGTGACCAGGGTGCGCCGGGGGACGTCCGGTTCGGCGTGGTACGCCCCGACCGTCAGCGTCGTCCCGTCCGGCACGGACCGGGCCCCGGCCGCGGCGAGCCGGCGGTCGAGCTCGGGGCCGGGCGGTGCGTCGTGGTCCAGATGGACGGCGATCACCTCGGTGGCCGGCCCGATCGCCTCGACGGCCCGCAGCCGGGCCACCGCGTCGGGCCGTCCCACGACATCGCCGACGACCATGTCGTACGGCTCCGCCATGCGGTCGGCGAGACCGGCCGGTGCGGCGCCCGGCGGCAGATAGAGCAGCCGCTCGCCGTCCGGCGACGTGACCTCGTACCCGGTGCCGGGCGCGTCCATCGGCACGGCGCGCACCCGGTGCCCGCTGATCAGCGTCAGCACCCGCCCGTCCGGCACCCGGCCCGCCGGAGGCAGCCCGGCGGGCAGTTCGACGGCGGGGCCGTCGTGCGGATGGGTGAGCAGCACCTGCCGTACGCCGGTGAGCGAATGCCCCGCGCGGGCGGCGGCGAACACCGCCCCCGGGGTGAGATCGAGCAGCAGCGCGTCGTCGATCAGCAGAGCGGTCGCGGCCCGCGCCCGCTCCCCGCGGGCGGTGGCGCAGGCGGCGCAGGGGCAGTCGGGCCGCGGCAGCCCGTCGGGGGCTCCGGTGCCGAGCAGAGTCAGTTCCACCCTCCGATCCTCCCGCGTCCCCGCACCGGGTGCGCGACGTGGGGGTGGACGGGCGCAGGCGGACCTCTTCCGTCACTGGTCGTAAGCACTAGGCTGCGGACGGAACAAAGTGACCCAGGAGGCGGACATGGCGTGGACGTGGCGGTTCGAGAAGTCCGACGGTACGGAGACGGAGCCGGCCCTGCAGCCGGAGGAATTCACGACCCAGGGCGACGCGGAGTCCTGGATCGGTGAGTACTGGAAGGAACTCCTCGACGGCGGGGCGGACCAGGTGACGCTCTTCGACGACACGACGAAGATCTACGGCCCGATGAGCCTCCGGGCCGAGCAGAGCGAAACGGCCGCCGAGCAGAGCGAAGCGGCTGCCGGCGAGGCCTGAGCCGCAACGGCCGCCGGGCGGAGCGAAATGGCCCGAGCCGCAAAGACCGCCGGGCGGACCCGTGAGGGCCCGCCCGGCGGACTGTGCTGTGGTGGACGGAACCGCCCTGCGGCCCGTCGGCTCAGATCTCGCCGAGCGTGACCTCCGCCGTCTTCTCCGCACCGCTGCGCAGATAGGTGACGGTGACCTTCTCGCCCGGCTTGTCGGAGGCCAGCGCCTCCGACAGGGACGTGATCGTGGTGACGGACGCGTCGCCCACCTTGGTGATGATGTCGCCGGCCTGCAGCCCCGCCTTCTGGGCCGCGCCGCCCTTCGTCACGCTGACGATCGCCACCCCGGCAGGCTTGTAGCTGTCGTTGACGACCGTGCGGCCGGTGATGTTCAGGGCGGCCCGGCCGGAGTCGGTGACCTTGCCGTTCTTGATGATCTGGTCGGCGACCGTCTTCACCATCGAGACCGGGATCGCGAATCCGATCCCCGGCGCCGCGCTGTCACCCATCTGGGGGTCCGTCGCCGCGAGCGTCGGGATGCCGATGACCTCGCTGTTCAGGTTCACCAGCGCGCCGCCGCTGTTGCCCGGGTTGATCGCCGCCGAGGTCTGCACCATGTTCGCGATGGTCGCGCCCGTGCCGCCGCCCGCGCGGCTCTCGCTCACGGTCCGGCCGAGCGCCGAGACGATGCCCTGGGTGACGCTGCTGGACAGGCCGAGCGGCGAACCCATCGCCAGCACGATCTGGCCCACCGCGACCTTCTCCGAGTCGCCGAACTTCGCGGGCTTCAGCCCGTCCGGGACGTCGTCGAGCTTGATGACCGCCAGGTCCTGATCGGGATAGGCGGCGACCAGCGAGGCGCTCATCACCTTCTCGCCGTTGGCCACGGTGACCTTGAAGGTCTTCTCCTCACCGACGACGTGGGCGTTGGTGACGATGTGGCCCTTGGCGTCGTAGACGATGCCGGAGCCCAGGCTTTCGGACGCGTCGATCTGCACCACCGACGGAAGCACGTTGTTGATGACGGTCTGGTAGTCGTCCTGCAGATCGCCGGTGGCCTTCGAGGCCGATCCCTGCTGCGCCGATCCGGACTTCGTCGCGGCGGCGTTCGAGGTGTTGGAATCAGAGTCGGAGCAACCGCTCACCAACGCGATCGCACAGACCCCTGCGGACAGAGGCATCAGCAGCCGGCGCACACGGCTGCGGGGGTGAAAGGCATCCATGTCCGGATTATTGCCTTTAACCCCATTGGCGGCCTGTCGAGCGCGCCCGCCCGGGTCCCGCCGCCGGAAAGGCCCTAGCCCCGCACGCCGCACAGGTGCAGCAATGCGGCCACCCCGCGGTACGGATCCGTCCGTCCCGCCCGGTCCTCCGCCGCCAGCACCCGCTCCAGCTCCGCCGCGGACGGCAGCTCCACGTCGTTGCCCACGTTGTCCGTGAAGATCCGCACCCCGTACCAGGCGTGCAGCGGCGCCGCGATCCCCGCGAGTGTGGCGGTGAGGGCGTCGAGCCGGTCCGCGCGCACGGAGAGCCCGAGGCGGTTGGTGTACCGGTCCGTGTCGAACGCGGCCAGCGCCGCGTCCCAGTCCCCGGCGATCCCGGGCCGCATCGCCAGCGCGTCCGCGTTCCGTACGAGCAGCGACAGCAGGCCGCCCGGCGCCAGCATCCTGGCCAGACCGGCCACCATGGCGTCGGGTTCCTGGACATACATCAGCACGCCGTGGCAGAGCACCACGTCGAAGCTGCCCGGCAGGAAGTGGACGCCGGTGTCCTGGCCGTTGCCCTCGATGAGGCGGACCCGCTCCCGGATGCCCGCAGGCTCGCCGCCGAGCGCCTCGCGGGCGACCCGCAGCATCTCGGCGTCGGATTCGAGACCGGTGACGGTGTGACCGGCCCGGGCGAGACGCAGAGCCTGCGTCCCCTGGCCCATGCCGACATCGAGGATCCGCAGCCGCTGCCCGACGGGGAAACGGCCCGCGATCTGTTCGTCCAGCTGTCGGGCGACCAGCTCCTGACGCACGGTGTTGCGCAGTCCGCCGAGCCCCTTCAGCCATACCGACGAGGCCCCCGCGAAACCGGAGACCGCATCACCCGGCCGGCCTGCGGACACACCGCCGGCCGAACCGGGAAGATCCGTACTCAGGGCCGCTCTCCGCGCTTGACCTGCGGCTTCGGCAGCCTGAGCCGACGCATCTGGAGCGTACGCATCAGCCCGTAGGCCACCGCGCCGCGCTTGGGCGTATCGGGGAAGCGCTCGTTCAGCTGCTTGCGCAGACGGAACGTGAGCCCGATCGAGTCGACGACGATCAGTACGATCACGCCGAGCCAGAGCAGCAGCGAGATGTTCTGGATGCCCTGCACCTGGATCACGCTGAGAATCAGGATGACCACGGCGAGCGGCAGGAAGTACTCCGCGATGCAGAAGCGCGAGTCCACGAAGTCGCGGACGAAGCGCCGCACCGGACCCTTGTCGCGGGCAGGCAGATAGCGCTCGTCACCACTGGCGAGCGCCTCACGCTGCTTGGCCATGTCGACCCGGCGCGCTTCGCGCTGGCGCTTCATGGCCTCCTTGCGGTCGGTCGGCGCACCGCTGGAGGCGCGACGGCGCTGCGACTGGGCGTCGCTGCGCTTGGGGGTGGGGCGACCCTTGGGAGCCTGCGGGTCGCGGGACGTCTTGGAGAGGTCCGCCGTCACCTTGTCGGTGGGGGCCTTCTCTTCCTTGGAGCGGCTACGGAACACAAGGCCCAAGGGTACGGGGTCGATCGCCGCGACCCCAGGCCGGCCGGGAACGATCCGGCAACGGCCTGCGTCCTTGCTGGTGTCCGAGCGGGACGATACGGGCGTCACCTCCGGTTTCCCCGACCCTCACCTACTCCCTGGGCGGGAGCGGTCACCGGGTGCAGTCGTCCTTGGGGAGGACCCCATCACTGCTCGAACAGTGCGGTAATAGAGGCAGGGCCCGTACTGTGGGTTCTGTTGGAGTGCTGGTGACCGGCTAAGTCAGAAGGGGGCGCGCGAAGCCCATGAGCGGTGTCATGAAGCGTATGGGGATGATCTTCCGCGCGAAGGCAAACAAGGCCCTTGACCGGGCCGAGGATCCGCGCGAGACCCTCGATTACTCGTACCAGAAGCAGCTGGAGCTGCTTCAGAAGGTGCGCCGCGGTGTCGCCGATGTGGCGACCTCGCGCAAGCGCCTGGAGCTGCAGCTGAACCAGCTGCAGGGCCAGACGTCCAAGCTGGAGGACCAGGGCCGCAAGGCACTCGCGCTCGGTCGCGAGGATCTGGCCCGCGAGGCGCTGTCGCGCCGCGCGGCCCTCCAGCAGCAGGTCACCGACCTGGAGACGCAGCACACCACGCTGCAGGGTGAGGAGGAGAAGCTCACTCTGGCGGCCCAGCGGCTGCAGGCCAAGGTCGACGCCTTCCGCACGAAGAAGGAGACGATCAAGGCCACCTACACGGCGGCCCAGGCCCAGACCCGGATCGGTGAGGCCTTCTCGGGCATTTCCGAGGAGATGGGCGACGTCGGCCTGGCCATCCAGCGGGCCGAGGACAAGACCCAGCAGATGCAGGCACGCGCCGGCGCGATCGACGAGCTGCTGGCTTCCGGCGCCCTGGACGATCCGACCGGCACGGCGAAGGACGACCTCACCGCCGAGCTGGACCGGATCTCCGGTGGTAGTGATGTGGAGCTGGAGCTGCAGCGCATGAAGGCCGAGCTGGCCGGCGGCTCCACCTCGAAGCAGGCCATCGAGGGCGGCCCGCAGGATGCCGCGCAGCAGCAGCAGTCCCAGTCCCCGCACAAGTTCGACAAGAATTAAGGCAGCGTCATGATCGTACGGATCATGGGGGAGGGCCAGGCAGTCCTGGCCGACAGCCATCTCGCCGAGCTCAACAAGCTCGACGACGAACTGCTCGCCGAAATGGAGAGAGGCGACGGCCCGGGTTTCCGCGCCACTCTCCACGCGCTCCTCGCAAGGGTGCGCGAACTCGGCACACCCTTGCCGGACGACTCCCTGGAGCCGTCCGAGCTGATCCTGCCGTCGCCCGACGCGACCCTCGAAGAGGTCCGCGCCATGCTCAGCGACGACGGTCTGATCCCCGGCTGACAACCGGCAGCTCCAGCAGCCACGCCACTGTGCCCCGTGACCGGCCCCCGCCGGTCACGGGGCACAGTGGCGTGCGGGCCGCACCGGCTCTCGGGCCGCGCGGCCCGAATTCCTCGCGACACGCCGTAACGTAGCTTGACGTGACCACCCTCGGAACCGGGGTTCTGCGCATCCGGAACTGGCTGCGCGACCATCCCCTCGCGCTGGACGGCGCGCTCGCCCTGGCCGTGTTCGTGGCCATGTTCATCGGATCGTTCGCCGATCCGAACGCGCACAACGGGCCCACCTTCGGCACCCGCACGCCCGCCGCCGGCAGCGTGTTCCTGATGGCGCTGGGCGCCCTCACCCTGGTCTGGCGGCGCCGCAGGCCGATGGCCGTGCTCGCCGCCACCGGTGCGCTGGCCGTGATCGAGCTGTTGACCGCGGACCCGCCGGCCCCCGTGGTGATGAGCACCGTCATCGCGCTCTACACCGTCGCCGCCCGTACCGACCGGCCGACGACATGGCGGGTCGGGCTGCTCACCATGGCCGTGCTCACCGCGGCCGCGATGTTCTTCGGCTCGGCCCCCTGGTACAGCCAGGAGAATCTCGGGATCTTCGCCTGGACCGGGATGGCGGGCGCGGCGGGGGACGCGGTCCGCTCCCGGCGGGCGTTCGTCGACGCGATCAGGGAACGCGCCGAACGGGCCGAACGCACCCGCGAGGAGGAGGCCCGGCGCCGGGTGGCCGAGGAGCGGCTGCGGATCGCCCGCGACCTGCACGATGTCGTCGCCCACCACATCGCCCTGGTCAACGTCCAGGCCGGGGTCGCGGCCCACGTGATGGACAAGCGCCCCGACCAGGCCAAGGAGGCACTCGCCCACGTCCGGGAGGCGAGCCGCTCCGCGCTCAACGAACTGCGGGCCACCGTCGGACTGCTGCGCCAGTCCGGCGACCCGACGGCGCCGACCGAACCGGCCCCGGGCCTCGCCGTACTCGACCAGCTCGTCGCGACCGTGCGACAGGCCGGGCTGCCCGTCGAGGTGGCCTGCGCGGCGAAGGAGGACCCGCCGCTGCCCGCCGCCGTCGACCTGGCCGCGTACCGGGTGATCCAGGAGGCGCTGACCAATGTCCGCAAGCACGCGGGTCCCGGGGCGAAGGCCGAGGTCAGCGTCGTACGGGTCGGGGCCACGGCCGAGGTCATGGTGCTGGACAACGGGCGCGGAACGGCCGACCGCGGCGGCGGCGACGACGTCGTGGGCGGCGGCCACGGCCTCCTGGGCATGCGGGAACGGGTCACCGCCCTGGGCGGCACCCTCACCGCCGGACCCCGTTACGGCGGCGGATTCAGGGTTCATGCGATCCTGCCCGTCAACGCCCGTGCGCAGGAGCCGGACCATCCGGGTGCGGCGGGCCGGACGGGGGAGAACGTATGACAGCGGCCATCAAGGTCCTGCTCGTCGACGACCAGGCGCTGTTGCGCAGCGCGTTCCGCGTCCTGGTCGACTCGGAGCCCGACATGCAGGTGGTCGGCGAGGCCGCGGACGGGGCGCAGGCCGTGGAACTGGCCCGCTCGACCCGCGCCGACGTGGTGCTGATGGACATCCGGATGCCCGGTACGGACGGGCTCACCGCGACCCGGATGATCAGCGCCGATCCGGAACTCGCGGACGTACGCGTGGTCATGCTCACCACCTTCGAGGTGGATGAGTACGTGGTGCAGTCACTGCGGGCCGGCGCCTCGGGCTTCCTCGGAAAGGGGGCCGAACCGGAGGAACTCCTCAACGCCATCCGGATCGCCGCGGCCGGCGAGGCGTTGCTCTCACCGGTCGCGACCAAGGGCCTGATCGCCACGTTCCTCGCACAGGGCGGCAGTTCGGCCGACGGAGGGCCGGGAGCCGCCGAGTACTCCGCGCGCCTGGAGGCCCTGACCACTCGGGAGCGCGAGGTGCTGGTCCTGGTCGCGGGCGGGCTGTCCAACGACGAGATCGCCGAGCGCCTCGTGGTCAGCCCGCTCACCGTGAAGACCCATGTGAACCGGGCGATGGCGAAGCTGGGGGCCCGGGACCGGGCCCAACTGGTCGTCATTGCGTACGAATCGGGCCTGGTGCGTCCACGGGTGGAGTGAGGGTGCAGCCGCGGCGTACTCCACCTGCGGTATGCGCGGCATAAGAAAGCGACCTGGGACCGACGCTTTCGGCCCCAGGCATGGGCGATCGTTATAGGTGGGCCGGGTCTGTCCCCGAGTTACCCGCCCACCTGCCGCGTAAGCCACAGAAGAGAGACCCACCCATGTCCTGGCTGTCCAGATTCAGCCTCGCGCAAAGGGCCCTGATCGGGCTGATCTCGATCGTCGCGCTCGTATTCGGAGCGATCGCGATCCCGCAGCTCAAGCAGCAGTTGCTGCCCACCATCGAACTGCCGATGGTGTCGGTGCTCGCCCCTTACCAGGGTGCGTCCCCCGATGTGGTCGAGAAGCAGGTCGTCGAACCGCTCGAGAATTCGATCAAGGCCGTCGACGGCGTCACCGGAATGACTTCGACCGCCAGCGAGGGCAACGCCGTCATCATGGCGACGTTCGACTTCGGCGACGAGGGAACCAAGCAGCTCGTCGCGGACATCCAGCAGGCGGTGAACCGCGCCCGCATCCAGCTGCCCGACGATGTGGACCCGCAGGTCATCGCCGGATCGACCGACGACATCCCGACCGTCGTCCTCGCCGTGACCTCCGACAAGGACCAGCAAGCGCTCGCCGACCAGCTGGACCGTACCGTCGTCCCCGCACTGGAGGACATCGACGGCGTCGGCCAGGTCACCGTCGACGGTGTGCAGGACCTTCAGGTCTCCATCACCCCCGACGACAAGAAGCTCGCGGCGGCCGGACTGAACGCGACCTCGCTCGCCCAGGCGCTCCAGGCCGGTGGCGCGACCGTCCCCGCGGGATCCTTCTCCGAGGCGGGCAAGAGCCGCACCGTCCAGGTCGGCGGCACGTTCACCACCCTGCAGCAGTTCGAGGACCTGCGGGTCACCGGGCAGAACCCGGCGACGGGCAAGCCCGGCAAGCCGGTCCGGCTCGGTGACATCGCGACGGTGAAGCAGGAGCCGTCCACGGCGGTCTCCATCACCCGTACGGACGGTAAGCCGAGCCTCGCCGTCATGGCGACGATGGACAAGGACGGCAGCGCCGTCGCCATCTCGGACGCTGTGAAGGACAAGCTCCCGGACCTGCGCAAGGACCTCGGCTCCGGCGCCGAGCTGACCGTCGTCTCCGATCAGGGCCCGGCCGTCTCCAAGGCGATCTCGGGTCTGACGACCGAGGGCGCGCTCGGCCTGCTCTTCGCGGTCATCGTGATCCTGGTCTTCCTGGCCTCGCTGCGCTCGACCCTGGTCACCGCGGTCTCGATCCCGCTCTCCGTGGTCCTCGCGCTGATCGTGCTCTGGACCCGTGACCTGTCGCTCAACATGCTCACCCTGGGCGCGCTGACCATTGCGATCGGCCGGGTCGTCGACGACTCGATCGTCGTCCTGGAGAACATCAAGCGCCACCTCGGCTACGGCGAGGAGCGCCAGTCGGCGATCACCACCGCGGTGAAGGAAGTGGCCGGCGCGGTCACCGCCTCGACCCTCACGACGGTCGCCGTCTTCCTGCCGATCGGTCTCGTCGGCGGCATGGTCGGCCAGCTCTTCGGTTCGTTCTCGCTGACCGTCACCGCGGCCCTGCTGGCCTCCCTGCTGGTCTCGCTGACCGTCGTCCCCGTCCTGTCGTACTGGTTCCTGCGCGCACCCAAGGGCAGCGCCGAGGACCCGGACAAGGCCCGTCGCGAGGCCGAGGAGAAGGAAGCCCGCAGTCGGCTCCAGCGGATCTACGTGCCGGTGCTGCGCTTCGCCACCCGTCGCCGCATCACCAGCGTCGTCATCGCCGTCGCCGTGCTGTTCGGCACCTTCGGCATGGTCCCGCTGCTGAAGACCAACTTCTTCGACCAGGGCGAGCAGGAAGTCCTGTCCATCAAGCAGGAGCTCACCCCGGGCACCAGCCTGGCGGCCGCCGACGCGGCGGCCCAGAAGGTCGAGAAGGTCCTCACCGGTGACGAGGGCGTCAAGGACTACCAGGTCACCGTCGGATCGTCAGGCTTCATGGCGGCCTTCGGCGGCGGCACGGGAGCCAACCAGGCCTCCTACCAGGTCACCCTGAAGGACTCCGCCGACTACGACGCCACCCAGGACCGCATCGACGAGGCCCTGGGCAAGCTCGACGGCATCGGCGACACCACCATCGCCGCGGGCGACGGCTTCGGCAGCCAGGACCTGAGCGTCGTGGTCAAGGCCGCCGACGCGGACACCCTGAAGAAGGCCTCCGAAGAGGTACGGGCCGAGGTGGCCAAGCTCAAGGACGTCACCGACGTCCAGAGCGACCTGGCGCAGAGCATCCCGCGCATCTCGGTCAAGGCCAACGCCAAGGCCGCTGATGCCGGTTACAGCCAGGCCACGCTGGGCGCGGCCGTCGCCGGTGCGGTGCAGGGCACTCCGTCCGGCAAGGCGATCATGGACGACACCGAGCGCGACGTCGTCATCAAGTCGGCCCACCCGGCCACCACGATGGAAGAGCTGAAGAACCTTCCGCTGGGAGCCGTCAAGCTCGGATCGATCGCCGAAGTGAAGCTGGTCCCCGGACCGGTCTCCATGACGCGGATCGACGGCCAGCGGGCCGCCACGATCACGGCCAAGCCCACCGGTGACAACACCGGTGCGGTCAGCGCCTCGCTCCAGACGAAGATCAACGACCTGGACCTCCCGGACGGCGCCACCGCCACCATCGGCGGTGTCTCCCAGGACCAGGACGACGCGTTCATGAAGCTGGGCCTGGCCATGCTGGCGGCCATCGCGATCGTCTTCATGCTGCTGGTCGCCACCTTCCGGTCGCTCATCCAGCCGCTGATCCTGCTGGTCTCCATCCCGTTCGCGGCGACGGGCGCCATCGGCCTGCTGCTCATCACCGGCACCCCGATGGGTGTCCCGGCGATGATCGGCATGCTGATGCTGATCGGCATCGTGGTGACCAACGCGATCGTGCTGATCGACCTGATCAACCAGTACCGCGCCCAGGGCATGGGCGTCGTCGAGGCCATCGTCGAGGGCGGCCGTCACCGGCTCCGCCCGATCCTGATGACGGCCCTGGCGACGATCTTCGCCCTCCTCCCGATGGCGCTCGGCGTCACCGGCGAGGGCGGCTTCATCTCGCAGCCGCTGGCCGTCGTGGTCATCGGCGGTCTGGTCACCTCGACGCTGCTGACGCTGCTCCTGGTGCCGACGCTGTACGCGATGGTGGAGCTCTTCAAGGAGCGCCGCGCGAAGAAGAAGGCCGCGAAGCGGGCCGGTAAGGCCGGCATTCCGGCCCCGGCCGCCTCGGAGGAGACCTCGTCCTCCGAGGAGCCGGAGCCTGCGAAGGCCTGACCGGGCAGACGGAAGGCCCCGGCACCGGAATCCGGTGCCGGGGCCTTCCCCTGTGCCTACGGCAGCGCCAGCATCCGCTCCAGCGCCAGCTTGGCGTACTTCTCCGTCTCCGGGTCGACCTCGATCCGGTTGACCAGGTTCCCCTCGGCCAGCGACTCCAGCGTCCACACCAGGTGCGGCAGGTCGATCCGGTTCATCGTCGAGCAGAAGCAGACCGTCTTGTCGAGGAAGACGATCTCCTTGTCCTCCGCGGCGAAACGGTTGGCCAGGCGGCGCACCAGGTTGAGCTCGGTGCCGATCGCCCACTTCGAGCCGGCCGGGGCCGCCTCCAGCGCCTTGATGATGTACTCCGTCGAGCCGACGTAGTCCGCGGCTGCCACGACCTCGTGCTTGCACTCCGGGTGCACCAGCACGTTGACGCCGGGTATGCGGGCCCGCACGTCGTTGACGGACTCCACCGAGAAGCGCCCGTGCACCGAGCAGTGCCCGCGCCACAGGATCATCTTCGCGTTGCGCAGCTCCTCGGCGGTCAGGCCGCCGTTGGGCTTGTGCGGGTTGTAGAGGACGCAGTCCTCCAGGGTCATCCCCATGTCCCGTACGGCCGTGTTGCGGCCCAGGTGCTGGTCCGGGAGGAAGAGGACCTTCTCGCCCTGCTCGAAGGCCCACTCCAGGGCCCGCTTCGCGTTCGACGAGGTGCAGATCGTGCCGCCGTGGCGGCCGGTGAAGGCCTTGATGTCGGCGGAGGAGTTCATGTACGAGACCGGCACGACCTGCTCGGCGACGCCCGCCTCGGTCAGCACGTCCCAGCACTCGGCGACCTGCTCGGCGGTGGCCATGTCGGCCATCGAACAGCCCGCCGCCAGGTCGGGCAGCACGACCTTCTGGTCGTCGGTGGTCAGGATGTCCGCGGACTCCGCCATGAAGTGCACGCCGCAGAAGACGATGTACTCGGCCTCCGGACGCGCCGCCGCGTCACGGGCGAGCTTGAACGAGTCGCCGGTCACATCCGCGAACTGGATGACCTCGTCGCGCTGGTAGTGGTGCCCGAGGACGAAGACCTTCTCGCCCAGCTTCTCCTTGGCCGCGCGGGCGCGCTCCACCAGGTCCGGGTCGGACGGGGAGGGCAGGTCGCCGGGGCATTCGACGCCGCGCTCGCTCTTGGGGTCGGCGTCGCGGCCGAGCAGGAGCAGGGCGAGGGGCGTCGGCTGGACGTCGAGTTCCTGGACGGGGTGGGCCGTGGTCACGTCACGCACCCTTTCTTCTCTGCGAGGGAAGCCTTTTCGTCTAATTGACGCTATCTATCATATCCGCTTCACGTCACTTTGACGATGCCGATAGCGTCGATGTGACGCATCCGCCTGCGGGGCCGGTGTGCGAGCATGAATGGAACAGGCAAGCGCTCGGCCCGGAATGAATCCGCGGCCTCGACGGTTGCAACGTCGGCAAGCAGTCTCCGTACAACCCGGGAGAGAAGCAGATGTCCGTATCGGACGAGACCACCACCGTGAGCGACGGCATCCTCCTGTCCGACGCCGCCGCAGCCAAGGTCAAGGGCCTGCTGGAGCAGGAAGGCCGCGATGACCTGGCGCTGCGCGTCGCCGTCCAGCCCGGCGGCTGCTCGGGCCTGCGTTACCAGCTCTTCTTCGATGAGCGTTCGCTGGACGGCGATGTCGTGAAGGACTTCGATGGCGTCAAGGTCGTCACCGACCGGATGAGCGCTCCGTACCTGGGCGGCGCCTCCGTCGACTTCGTCGACACCATCGAGAAGCAGGGCTTCACCATCGACAACCCGAACGCCACGGGTTCCTGCGCCTGCGGTGACTCCTTCAGCTAAGCGCGAAGCGGTCAGCTTCGGCCAAGGCACGAAGCGGCCGGCCGAGAGGCGACGGCGGTGACAGTACGGCGGCGGCCCCGGGATTCCGATCCCGGGGCCGCCGCCGTACGCGTGCGTGCGTCAGCCGCGCGGCACCACCGTGCCCGACGCCGCGTCGACCACGTTCCGCTCACCCAGCGGCTGGTCCAGCGTGACCGTGCGGGTCAGCTCCTCGGCGACCATGATGCAGACCTTGCCCGCCTCCGGCTTCGTCTCCGTCACGGACACCCGCACCGTGGAGCCGTCCTCGCTCGCGCTCGCCGCGTACGTGCTGCAGACGCCGCCCCAGAACGTCACCGAGAGCGTCCGCCCGTCGGCGCTGTACGACAGGAGCTTGCCGCCGGACTCCTTCGTTCCGTCGCCGCCCGGGGACTTCTCCGCCGGACCGTCCTTCGTCAGGTACGCCGGATCCACCGCGACCTGGGTGACGGTGTCGCCGGTGCCGCCCGCGCCCGGCCGCACCGTGAAGATCCAGGACGGCACGAGCAGCTGCTTGCCGTCCACGTACCGGGCCGCCAGGCCGAAGGTCGCCTTGTCGACCGTGACCGTCGTCGTGGACGGCTCCGCCCCGGTCCGCTTGCCGCAACCCATGGCTGACGGCTTCTCGCCGTTCTCCAGCGGTGCGGGGGTGGCGCAGTCGCCGGTCTTCGGCCCGCTCGGCGGCTGCGCTGCGTTCAGCTGCTTCAGCGCATCGTCCGCGCCGAGCACCGGATAGTCGGCGCCCTTCTCCAGGCCCTTCAACTGCCCGCTGCCGCCCGTCACTTCGCCGTCGGGGCCGACCTGGATCCCGGTAGCCCAGCCGTACGTCGGAAGTCCGCCCACCACCGGGTCGGCGTTCACCACCCGGACCGAGCCCATCAACTGGCGGGCGTCGAGGGCGGCGTCGTCCTGGCCGACCGCCTTCAGCACCGGGACCGCTGCCGCCTTCGCGGCCTTCTCGCTCACCGGTGTCCCCGAGCCGCCCGGCGCCACACGCTTGCTCGAACAGACCGTCTCGCTCTCGCAGTTGTCCGTGCCGCCGGAACCGTACCGGGCGAACGTCCAGGTCCCGGGGGCCTGCTTGGTCACCCGCAGCACCGGCCCCGAGCCGTCCCCGTCGGAGCCCACCTTCCAGGACGTGCCCTCGGCCCGCGGGGTGCCCTGCACGCCCAGCGCCTCGGCCAGCCGGGCCACCTCGGACGCCGACACGGTCCCGGTGGCGCGCTGGACGGCGGCCTTGTCCGGACCTTCCGGCAGAGCGCCGGACGCGCGGTAGGCCACCCGGCCGCCGTGGGGATCGGGCTCACCCGGCGCGATGCCCTGGGGCGGAGCCGAGGGGCGGGGGGAGGGCGTGGCCGGTCCGCCGGCCCGCTCGTCCAGGGAGAGGAGCGGGGGAGCGGCGCCGGAACTGTCCGCGGCGCCGCCGTTGCCGCCACCGCCGTCCGCCGCCGTCGCGGCCCAGTACGCGCCGCCGCCACCGGCCAGGAGTACGGCCGCCGCCACCGAGGCCACGGCGAGCGGCGAGCGCCGCCGGGGGCCGGTCACGTCGTTGTCGGGTCGATCGGTGCTCACCGGTTCGCTCCTTCGCCTCGTGCGTCAGGGCCCGGTCAGGGGCCCGTCCCGCTGGTGCGGACACCGTTGGGACGGGGCGCGGGCGCGCACGGTTCCCTCCCGGGGTGGCCGTTGCGACGAGGAGCCCGGCTGTCTCAGTCGCCGTACTCCGCCATCGCGTCGATCAGCCGGGCCGAGGCGGGCGGCACGGTCACGCCGTGAATGAGGGACGGCCCCACAGGGGTGGGGGCGACCTTGGTGGGTACCACCCAGTGCGGAGCCATCAGTGCGCAGTCTCCGCGCAGCTCGGCCAGAGTGGTCTCGGACTCACGCGGGGCGATGTTGTTCGGCATATCGGCACCGTAGGCACGCTTGAGCCCAGGGGGAAAGCCCTACTATCGGGTAGTTTTCCCCTCTTCGCCTGGTTGCCGGAACCCGGTAGCGTTAACTGTCACGCCGACCCGGGAACGCAGACATCGTTTCCCTCGACCTCCGCAGGAGCAGTCTCCCCGTGCGTATCGCAGTCACCGGCTCCATCGCCACTGACCACCTCATGACCTTCCCCGGCCGATTCGCCGACCAGCTGGTCGCCGATCAGCTGCACACGGTCTCGCTCTCCTTCCTGGTCGACAACCTGGACGTGCGCCGGGGAGGTGTCGCCGCCAACATCTGCTTCGGCATGGGCCTGCTCGGCACACGTCCGCTCCTGGTAGGCGCCGCGGGCTCCGACTTCGACGAGTACCGGGCCTGGCTCGACCGCCACGGCGTCGACACCGGGTCGGTGCGGATCTCCGAGGTCCTGCACACCGCCCGCTTCGTCTGCACGACCGACGCCGACCACAACCAGATCGGCTCCTTCTATACGGGTGCCATGAGCGAGGCCCGGCTGATCGAGCTGAAGGCCGTCGCCGACCGCGTGGGCGGCCTCGACCTCGTCTCCATCGGCGCCGACGACCCCGAGGGGATGCTCCGCCACACCGAGGAGTGCCGCTCCCGCGGGATTCCGTTCGCCGCGGACTTCTCGCAGCAGATCGCGCGGATGGACGGCGACGAGATCCGCATCCTGCTCGACGGCGCCACGTACCTCTTCTCCAACGAGTACGAGAAGGGGCTCATCGAGTCCAAGACCGGCTGGACCGACGCCGAGATCCTCGCCAAGGTCGGCCACCGGGTCACCACCCTCGGCGCCCGGGGCGTGCGGATCGAGCGCGTCGGCGAGGAGCCGATCGAGGTCGGCTGCCCGGAGGAGAACGTCAAGGCCGACCCGACCGGCGTCGGCGACGCCTTCCGTGCCGGATTCCTCTCCGGTCTCGCCTGGGGTGTCAGCCTGGAGCGCGCCGCCCAGGTCGGCTGCATGCTCGCCACCCTGGTCATCGAGACGGTCGGCACCCAGGAGTACACCCTGCACCGCACCCACTTCATGGACCGCTTCACCAAGGCGTACGGACATGACGCCGCGGCCGAGGTGCGCACGCACCTCGTGTAAGAGGTCTTCAGGACAGCCGGCGGACCACATAGGCCGAGCCCCGGTCCGCCGGCTCCTCACCCACGTACTCCTGCTCACGCATCGCACACCAGGCCGGAATGTCGAGGCGCGCCGCCTCGTCGTCGGACAGGACCGTCACCGTCCCGCCCACCGGTACCTCTCCGATCACCTTTGCGAGCTCGATCACCGGAACCGGGCAGCGCCTCCCGAGCGCGTCGACGACCAGCGAGGGCACAGCGGCGGGGGAGGGGGCGATCGCGGCGGGGGCGCCCAGCTTCTCCCGTACCCCTGCCACCGCCGGGGGCAGCACCTCCAGGAAGCGGTCGACGTCCTCCTCGGACGTGCCCGCCGGCAGCGACACCCGGACATTGCCCTCCGAGAGCACCCCCATCGCCCTGAGCACATGGCTGGGCGTCAGGGTGCTGCTCGTGCAGGACGAACCGGACGATACGGAGAATCCGGACCGGTCCAGCTCATGGAGCAGGGTCTCTCCGTCGACATAGAGACAGGAGAAGGTGACCAGATGCGGCAGCCGCCGCACCGGATCGCCGACGACCTCCACATCGGGCACCAGCTCCGGCACCCGGGCCCGGATCCGGTCGACCATGGCCCGCAGCCGCGGCGCCTCGGCGGCCGCCTCGGCCCGCACCGCCCGCAGGGACGCCGCCGCGGCCACGATCGCCGGGATGTCCTCGAATCCGGCCGCCCGCCCCGACTCCCGTTCGTCCGTGGGGCCTTGGGCCGCGAACCGCACGCCCTTGCGCACCGCGAGGAGCCCGACCCCGGCCGGGCCGCCCCACTTGTGGGCGCTCGCCGTCAGCAGCGACCAGCCGGCCGGCACCGGACCCCACCCCAGTGACTGGGCGGCGTCCACCAGCAGCGGCACCCCCGCGGCCCGGCAGAGCTCGGCCACCTCGGCCACCGGCTGTTCGGTGCCCACCTCGTGGTTGGCGGACTGCAGACAGGCCAGCGCGGTGTCTTCGCGCAGCGCGTTCGCGTAGGCCTGCGCGCCGACCGCGCCCGTACCGTCCACCGGGACCTCGGTGAAGGTTCCGCCCCCGCTCTCGTGGGTGGCGGCCGAATGGAGCACCGACGAGTGTTCGACCGCCGACACCACCAGATGGCGGCCGACACGCCGACGCCCCGCAAGAGCTCCGGAAATTCCGGAATGGACCGCCCGCGTGCCCGACGAGGTGAAAGTCAGCTCGTCGGGACGGCAGCCGACGGCCTCCGCGGCGGCCTCCCGGGCCGCGTCCAGCAGCAGCCGGGCACGCCGTCCCTCCCGGTGGAGACGGGCCGGGTCGGCCCATCCCTCGTCCAGCGCGGCAAGCAGCGCCTGACGGGCGACGGGATGGAGGGGGGCGGCGGACGCGGCGTCGAAGTAGGGCACCCGGCCACGCTAGCCCGGCCCCGGCCACGGCCCGCGACCCGGCTGCCCGGACCGGAGGGAAAGGGGGCGTCAGATGGCGGCCGGAGCCCCGGATTCCACCCCTTCGGGGAGTCGGGCGGCGCGTTGGGCACCCTCCCCGCGCGACCCCAAATAGCGTCCAGTAGGGTTTGGTCCGCATAAACATCCAAACCCCTGCCCGCGTCAGGGCCGGCGACCGACCAGCGAGACGGGCGCGCCGACCGTGCGGGCGAGACTCTCGGGAAGGCGCTACGTGAGTCCCAACGGCTCCGACCGCTTGTCGCGGCGCCCGATGCGGCGGAAGCTGCCGCAGGTGCTGACTGCGGGCCTGGTCCTGGCGACGGCCTCCGGTTGTTCATACAACTGGCAGGATTTCCCCCGCCTCGGTATGCCCACCCCGGTAACGGAAGAGGCTCCTCGGATCCTTTCCCTCTGGCAGGGCTCGTGGGCGGCAGCGCTCGCCACGGGTGTCCTTGTCTGGGGACTGATCATCTGGAGCGTCATCTTCCACCGGCGCAGCCGCACCAAGGTGGAGGTACCTCCGCAGACCCGGTACAACATGCCCATCGAGGCGCTGTACACCGTGGTCCCTCTGATCATCGTCTCGGTGTTGTTCTACTTCACCGCGCGCGACGAGACGAAGCTCCTTTCGCTCTCCCCGAAGCCCGCCCACACCGTCAACGTGGTCGGCTTCCAGTGGAGCTGGGGCTTCAACTACATCGAGAACGTGGACGGCTCAGCCGCCACGGGCAACGAGGTCCCCAAGGAGCTCGACGCCATCCCGGACAGGTTCCGCAAGGACTTCCCCAAGGGTGCGGACGGCGTCTACGACGTCGGCGTCCCGGGGACCAGGAACCCGCAGACCGGCAACCCCGGCCCGACGCTGTGGCTGCCCAAGGGCGAGAAGGTCCGCTTCATCCTGACTTCGCGTGACGTCATCCACTCCTTCTGGGTGGTGCCGTTCCTCATGAAGCAGGACGTCATTCCGGGCCACACCAACGCCTTCGAGGTGACTCCCAACCAGGAGGGCACCTTCATGGGCAAGTGCGCCGAGCTCTGCGGCGCCGACCACTCCCGGATGCTCTTCAACGTCAAGGTCGTCTCCCCGGAGCGCTACCAGGCGCACCTCAAGGAGCTGGCGAAGAAGGGCCAGACGGGCTATGTGCCGGCCGGCATCGAGCAGACCGACCCGGCCAGGAATGCGGAGACGAACAAACTGTGAGCATCCTCAATGAACCTCAGGGTGCCGCGGCAGCAGACGACTCGTACGAGGACGAGCTGCCGGTCCGGCGCAAGCAGCCGGGAAACGTCGTCATCAAGTGGCTGACCACCACTGACCACAAGACGATCGGCACGATGTACCTGGTCACGTCGTTCGCGTTCTTCTGCATCGGCGGACTGATGGCGCTCTTCATGCGCGCCGAGCTGGCCCGTCCGGGCACGCAGATCATGTCGAACGAGCAGTTCAACCAGGCGTTCACGATGCACGGCACGATCATGCTGCTGATGTTCGCGACGCCGCTGTTCGCCGGATTCGCGAACTGGATCATGCCGCTGCAGATCGGCGCGCCCGATGTGGCGTTCCCGCGGCTGAACATGTTCGCGTACTGGCTGTACCTCTTCGGCTCGATCCTCGCGGTGGCCGGCTTCCTCACCCCGCAGGGCGCGGCCGACTTCGGCTGGTTCGCCTACTCCCCGCTGTCGGACGCGGTCCGCTCGCCGGGCGTCGGCGCCGACATGTGGATCATGGGTCTGGCCTTCTCCGGCTTCGGCACGATCCTCGGTTCGGTCAACTTCATCACCACGATCATCTGCATGCGCGCACCCGGCATGACGATGTTCCGTATGCCGATCTTCGTCTGGAACGTCCTGCTGACCGGTGTGCTGGTCCTGCTGGCCTTCCCGGTGCTGGCGGCGGCGCTCTTCGCGCTGGAGGCGGACCGAAAATTCGGTGCGCATATCTTCGACGCGTCCAACGGCGGCGCATTGCTCTGGCAACACCTCTTCTGGTTCTTCGGCCATCCAGAGGTGTACATCATCGCCTTGCCCTTCTTCGGGATCATTTCGGAAGTGATCCCGGTGTTCAGCCGCAAGCCGATGTTCGGATACATCGGCCTGGTGGCCGCGACGATTTCCATCGCCGGTCTCTCCGTGACCGTGTGGGCGCACCACATGTACGTCACCGGCGGCGTGCTCCTGCCGTTCTTCTCCTTCATGACGTTCCTCATCGCGGTGCCCACCGGGGTGAAGTTCTTCAACTGGATCGGCACGATGTGGAAGGGCTCGCTGTCCTTCGAGACACCGATGCTCTGGGCGATCGGCTTCCTGATCACCTTCACCTTCGGTGGTCTGACCGGTGTCATCCTGGCTTCGCCGCCGATGGACTTCCACGTCTCGGACTCGTACTTCGTGGTCGCGCACTTCCACTACGTCGTCTTCGGCACCGTGGTGTTCGCGATGTTCTCCGGATTCCACTTCTGGTGGCCGAAGTTCACCGGCAAGATGCTGGACGAGCGGCTCGGCAAGATCACCTTCTGGACGCTGTTCATCGGTTTCCACGGCACGTTCCTGGTGCAGCACTGGCTGGGCGCCGAGGGTATGCCGCGTCGTTACGCGGACTACCTGGCCGCGGACGGTTTCACCGCGCTGAACACGATCTCGACGATCTCCTCGTTCCTGCTCGGCCTGTCGATCCTGCCGTTCTTCTACAACGTGTGGAAGACCGCCAAGTACGGCAAGAAGGTCGAGGTCGACGACCCGTGGGGCTACGGCCGTTCGCTGGAGTGGGCGACCTCCTGCCCGCCGCCGCGGCACAACTTCCTCACGCTGCCGCGGATCCGTTCCGAATCCCCGGCGTTCGACCTGCACCACCCCGAGATCACTGCTCTCGAGCAGCTGGATCACCTCTCCGAGGGTGACAAGGCCCTCGCCGGTGGCAAGGAGGCGGGCAAGTGAAGGTCCAGGGCAAGATGTTCCTCGGTCTGGCGCTGTTCATCCTCGTCATGGCCATCACGTACGGCGTGTGGTCCAAGGAGCCGGTCGGCACCACCGCACTCGTCCTGGCCTTCGGGCTGAGCGTCATGATCGGCTTCTACCTGGCCTTCACGGCCCGGCGGGTCGACGCACTGGCGCAGGACAACAAGGAAGCCGATGTGGCGGACGAGGCCGGCGAGGTGGGGTTCTTCTCCCCGCACAGCTGGCAGCCGCTCTCACTGGCGGTCGGCGGCATTCTCGCCTTCATGGGAGTCGTCTTCGGCTGGTGGCTGCTCTACTTCTCGGCCCCGGTCATCCTGATCGGTCTGTTCGGCTGGGTCTTCGAGTACTACCGCGGTGAGAACCGCACCCAGTGACACCGCACCACCCGTGACACCGCTCCACCCGACGGGGGGCCCGCACTTCCACGAGAAGTGCGGGCCCCCCGTTTGCAGTCACCCGGCGCGCTGAAACGGATGAATCTTCTTAGCGTGGGTTCATGAACCACACGCCGCGTATCCGTCCCGTCATCAGCTGCGCTCTGCTGGCCGCGACCCTGGTCGCAGGGGCGGCAGCCTGTGGGGAGTCCGACGACCATCCGCTCTCGGCGCAGCCGTTCGACGCGGCGGACGAGATCTCGTCCAACACCCCCGACGGCGCCGAGAAGGTCGATCCGGACAAGCCCCTCGAAGTCAGCGTCGACGGTGACGACGGCCGCATCACCGATGTGACGGCCGTGGACACCGAAGGACGCCATCTGGCGGGCGAACTCGAAGCCGACGGCCACCGCTGGCACTCCACGGCCCCGCTCGCCGCAGGGACCCGCTACACCGTCAAGGTCGGCATGGAGGACGACGACGGCGCCCCAGGCAGCCGTACGCTCTCCTTCGAGACCGCAGCGGCAAAGAAGTTCCTGAAGGTCACCTTCGGCCCGCAGGCGGGCACCTACGGCGTCGGACAGCCCGTCACAGCGGTACTCAGCGCCCCGGTCGCCGACAAAGCCGCCCGCGCCACCGTGGAACGCGCCCTGAGGGTGCGCTCCACGCCCGCCGTGACCGGTTCCTGGTACTGGGTCGACGACAAGACGCTGCACTACCGGCCGCAGGACTACTGGCCGGCGAAGGCCACCATCGAGGTCAGCAGCAACCTGACGGGCATCAAGGTGACCAACGCGCTCTACGGCGCCCCGGCGAAAGCGTTGAAGATCACTACCGGAGACCGCATCGAGGCCATCACCGACGCCTCGGAGCACTCCATGACGGTCAAGCGCAACGGAGAAGTGATCAACACCATTCCGGTGACCACCGGCAAGCCGGGCTTCTCCACCCGCAACGGCGTCAAGGTCGTGCTGGGCAAGGAGTACTACGTACGTATGCGCGGGGAGTCCATCGGCATCGCCGAGGGCTCGGAGGACTCCTACGACCTGCCGGTGTACTACGCGACGCGGGTCACCTGGAGCGGCGAGTACGTGCACGCGGCCCCGTGGTCCACCGGGTCACAGGGGTCCGCGAACGTCAGTCACGGCTGCACCGGCATGAGCACCAGCGAGGCCGAGTGGTTCTTCAACACCGTCCGTGAGGGTGACATCGTCACGGTCGTCGGCAGTGAGGGCGAGACCATGACGCCCTTCGACAACGGCTACGGCGACTGGAACCTGTCCTGGGCCAAGTGGCAGAAGGGCAGCGCGCTGAACAACGACGCCACGCCGGACCGTGTCGACACGGTCCGGGCGGCGCGGCTGCGCCCCCAGGTCTGACGGCCGGGGGTGCACCGCGCCTCGGAAGGACGCAGGGACGGGGCCTCAGGCCCCTACGGA
Organism: Streptomyces sp. NBC_00464; assembly: GCF_036013915.1. NCBI lineage: Bacteria > Bacillati > Actinomycetota > Actinomycetes > Kitasatosporales > Streptomycetaceae > Streptomyces > Streptomyces sp. NBC_00464. Next base: position 5,824,035 of record NZ_CP107899.1, read on the forward strand.
GAGCCTGCTGCGCAGCAGGGCGGCCAGGGCGTCCGCGAACTCGACCGGCTCGACCGGAAGGGTCACCGCGGCGTCCGCGCGGCTCCAGGTGGCCAGCCAGGCGTCCTGGGGGCGCCCGATCAGCAGCAGCACCGGCGGGCAGCGGAAGATCTCGTCCTTGATCTGCCGGCAGACGCCCATGCCGCCCGCCGGGGCCGTCTCGCCGTCCAACACGCAGACGTCGACGCCTCCGTGGTCCAGTGCGTCCAGGACGGCGGGCAGGGTGGCGCACTCCAGGAACTCGACCTGCGGTACGTCCGCAGCAGGCCTGCGCCCGGCTGCCAGCCTCACCTGCTCACGGGTGTGTGCGTTGTCGCTGTAGACCAGGACCGTGGCGGTCGGCTGCATGGTTCCTCCGTGACATCCGTGTCTTCGGGGCTGTCGGGGCCCCCGGTGCGTGAGGGCTGTCCGATGCGCGGATCGTACTCCGCCCGACTGCCTGTCAGCATCGCTTCGGACAGGGGTTCCATAGGCCGTTCGGGGAGGACACACCCCTCTGACACACCGAACGGCACCCCCCGGAGTGAGGGCGGGATAAGCGACCGACATAATGTCGGTCGTGGCGACAGCAACGACAGTAGAAACCGGGCACGCGCACCCGTCGGTCAATCGACCGAACCTCACCAGCGTCGGAACCATCATCTGGTTGAGTTCCGAGCTGATGTTCTTCGCGGCCCTCTTCGCGATGTACTTCACCCTGCGATCGGTGACCGGACCGGATCACTGGAAGGAAATGGCGTCAGCCCTGAACTTCCCGTTCTCGGCGACGAACACCACGATCCTGGTGCTCTCCTCACTCACCTGCCAGCTCGGCGTCTTCGCCGCGGAGCGGGGCGATGTGAAGAAGCTCCGTGCCTGGTTCGTGATCACTTTCGTGATGGGTTCGATCTTCATCGGAGGCCAGGTCTTCGAGTACACGGAGCTGGTGAAGAAGGACGGCCTCTCGCTGTCCTCGGATCCGTACGGCTCGGTGTTCTACCTGACCACCGGCTTCCACGGTCTGCACGTGACAGGCGGCCTCATCGCCTTCCTGCTCGTTCTGGGCAGGACATACGCAGCCAAGAGGTTCACCCATGAGCAGGCGACCGCAGCCATCGTCGTGTCCTATTACTGGCACTTCGTCGATGTCGTGTGGATCGGCCTGTTCGCCACGATCTACATGATCAAGTAACCGGGCTCGTACCCGAACCATCATCGACGCAGAAGATCCTGACACCGGGGTAATCCGTGAAAAAGCTCTCCGCACGACGACGCCATCCGTTGGCGGCGGTCGTCGTACTACTCCTCGCGCTTGCGGCTACTGGGGGGCTGTACGCCGCGTTTGCGCCCGCGAGTAAGGCGCAGGCCGACGACACCGCCCAGTCCCTCGCCATCGACGAGGGCAAGAAGCTGTACTCCGTCGGTTGCGCCAGCTGCCACGGAACCGGCGGTCAGGGCACCACCGACGGGCCCCAGCTTGTCGGCGTGGGCTCCGCCGCCGTTGACTTCCAGGTCGGTACGGGCCGTATGCCGGCACAGCAGCCGGGCGCCCAGGTACCGAAGAAGAAGGTCATCTACACCCAGGCCGAGATCGACCAGCTCGCGGCATACGTCGCGTCGCTCGGCGCCGGCCCGATCGTCCCGACCAAGAGCCAGGTCAGCCCTGAGGGTGCGGACGTCGCCAAGGGTGGCGACCTGTTCCGTACCAACTGCGCCCAGTGCCACAACTTCACCGGCGAGGGCGGTGCCCTGACGAAGGGCAAGTACGCCCCCAGCCTCGAAGGCGTGGACCCGAAGCACATCTACGAGGCCATGCAGACCGGCCCGCAGAGCATGCCTTCGTTCCCCGACTCGACGATGCCCGAGCAGCAGAAGAAGGACATCATCGCGTACGTCCAGACCGTGAACGGCTCCGAGTCGGAGAGCCCCGGCGGCCTCAGCCTGGGCGGACTCGGTCCGGTCAGCGAGGGTCTGTTCGGCTGGATCTTCGGTCTGGGCGCACTGATCGCAGTTGCCGTCTGGGTCGCGGCCCACACCGCTAAGGCCAAGAAGTCATGAGTAGCCAAGAGATTCCAGAAGAGAACCTGCCCGAAGAGCAGGACGCCGCGCACGGCGCGGTAGAGGGTGCGGGCGATCCGTTCGCCGACCCGGGGCTGCCGGCCCACAAGCCGCGCATCCAGGACATCGACGAACGGGCCGCCAACCGGTCCGAGCGCGCGGTCGCGTTCATGTTCACGCTGTCCATGCTGGCGACGGTCGGCTTCATCGCCTCCTACGTCATCTTCCCGGTCGACAAGATCGTCTACATCTTCCCGTTCGGTCATGTGAGTGCGCTCAACTTCTCCCTGGGTCTGACCCTGGGCGTGGCGCTCTTCGCGATCGGCGCGGGCGCCGTCCACTGGGCGCGCACCCTGATGTCGGACGTGGAGGTCGCGGACGACCGTCACGCGATCGCGGCCGAGCCCGAGGTCAAGGCGAAGGTTCTCGCCGACTTCGCGGCAGGTGCCGAGGAGTCCGCGTTCGGCCGGCGCAAGCTGATCCGTAACACCATGTTCGGTGCGCTGGCCCTGGTGCCGCTCGCCGGTGTGGTGCTGCTGCGCGACCTCGGTCCGCTGCCGGAGAAGAAGCTCCGCTCGACGCTGTGGGCCGAGGGCAAGCAGCTCATCAACATGAACACGATGGAGCCGCTGCGTCCCGAGGACGTCGTCGTCGGTTCGCTGACCTTCGCCATGCCCGAGGGCCTGGAGGAGGACGCGCACGACTTCCAGGTGCAGATCGCCAAGGCCGCGCTGATGATCATCCGCATCGAGCCGGACAACATCAAGGACAAGCGCGAGCGCGAGTGGGCCCACGAGGGAATCGTGGCCTTCTCGAAGATCTGCACCCACGTCGGCTGCCCGATCAGCCTGTACGAGCAGCAGACGCACCACGTGCTCTGCCCGTGCCACCAGTCCACCTTCGACCTCTCCGACGGCGCCCGCGTCATCTTCGGTCCGGCCGGTCACGCCCTTCCGCAGCTGCGGATCGGCGTGAACAAGGAGGGCAACCTCCAGGCGCTCGGTGACTTCGAAGAGCCCGTCGGTCCTGCATTCTGGGAGCGCGGATGAGCACTTCGACCGATACGAAGCGCAAGGCGCCCGCCGGCGAGAAGGTTGCCGACTGGGCGGACGGCCGGCTCGGGATCTACTCCCTGGCCAAGGCCAACATGCGCAAGATCTTCCCGGACCACTGGTCCTTCATGCTCGGTGAGATCTGCCTCTACAGCTTCATCATCATCATCCTCACGGGTGTGTATCTGACGCTGTTCTTCCACCCGAGCATGAACGAGGTCGTGTACCACGGCCCGTACGAGCCCATGCAGGGCATCCGGATGTCCGAGGCCTACGCCTCGACGCTGGACATCAGCTTCGACGTCCGCGGTGGTCTGCTCGTCCGGCAGATCCACCACTGGGCCGCGCTGATCTTCCTGGCCGGCATGTTCGTGCACATGATGCGCGTGTTCTTCACGGGTGCGTTCCGCAAGCCGCGTGAGATCAACTGGCTGTTCGGCTTCCTGCTGTTCGTGCTGGGTATGTTCACCGGCTTCACCGGCTACTCGCTCCCGGACGACCTGCTCTCCGGTACGGGTGTCCGCTTCACCCAGGGCGCCATCCTGGCGATGCCGGTCATCGGTACGTACATCTCGATGTTCCTGTTCGGCGGGGAGTTCCCCGGCGGCGACTTCGTCGCGCGGTTCTACTCGATCCACATCCTGCTGCTGCCGGGCATCATGCTCGGGCTGCTGGTGGGCCACCTGATCCTGGTCTTCTACCACAAGCACACGCAGTTCGCGGGTCCCGGCCGGACCAACAAGAACGTCGTGGGCATGCCGCTGCTGCCGGTGTACATGGCGAAGGCCGGAGGGTTCTTCTTCCTGGTCTTCGGTGTCATCGCCGTCATCGCGGGCATCGCCTCGATCAACCCGATCTGGGCCATCGGCCCGTACCGCCCGGACCAGGTGTCCACCGGCGCCCAGCCCGACTGGTACATGGGCTTCGCCGAGGGGCTGATCCGAGTGATGCCGGGCTGGGAGATCAACCTCTGGGGCCACACGCTGGTCCTGGGTGTGCTCATCCCGCTGACGCTCTTCGGTGTGATCCTGGGTGCCATCGCGGTCTACCCGTTCATCGAGTCCTGGGTCACCGGCGACAAGCGCGAGCACCACATCCTGGACCGCCCGCGCAACGCCCCGACCCGGACGGCCTTCGGTGTCGCCTGGATCACGGTGTACTTCATCGGGCTCGTGGGTGGTGGAAACGACCTCTGGGCCACGCACTTCCACCTGTCGCTGAACGCGATCTCGTGGTTCGTACGGATCTTCTTCTTCGTCGGACCGGTTCTCGCGTTCATCGCGACGAAGCGGATCTGCCTCGGCCTTCAGCGCCGGGACAAGGAGAAGGTGCTGCACGGGCGCGAGTCCGGTCTCATCAAGCGCCTGCCGCACGGTGAGTTCGTCGAGGTGCACGAGCCGCTCGCACCCGCCCAGTTGCACACGCTCACCGCGCACGAGCAGTACAAGCCGGTCGAGATCGGCCCGACGGTCGACGAGAACGGTGTCGAGCGTAAGGTGTCCTTGGTGACGAAGCTGCGGGCCAAGCTCAGCAAGGGCTTCTATGGCGAGAACAACCAGATCGCCAAGCCCACCGCCGAGGAGTACAAGGAGATCACCAGCGGCCACGGCCACCACTGATCACCTGAACTGATCGCCACAGCAGGAGCCCCGTCCATCGCGTGGACGGGGCTCTTCGCTGTCCCCGGGGCTCGATAGGGTGGTCTCATCCCTTTTATCGGCTGTGGACCCAGGAGTGGACCATGAACGTTGTGACCCCGGTCGGCGGCGACAGCGTGGCGGCCCGTTCCTGGCCCGGCGTGCTGACCCCCCTGCTGCGCGGCCAGGATCTGACCGCCGACGACACCGCCTGGGCGATGGACCGCATCATGAGCGGCGAGGCGACCGATGTGCAGATCGCCGGTTTCGCGGTGGCGCTGCGCGCCAAGGGCGAGACCGTCACGGAGGTCTCCGGCCTGGTCCGTGCGATGTACGAGCACGCGACGACCATCCATGTGCCCGGCCGTACGGTCGACATCGTGGGCACCGGCGGCGACATGGCCAAGACGGTCAACATCTCCACCATGTCGGCGATCGTCGTCGCCGGGACCGGCGCCAAGGTCGTCAAGCACGGCAACCGCGCCTCGTCGTCGGCCAGCGGTTCCTCCGACGTCCTGGGCAAGCTCGGCGTCAATCTGGAACTGCCCCCGCAGCGTGTGGTGGAGGTGGCCGAGGAAGCGGGCATCACGTTCTGCTTCGCCGTGAAGTTCCACCCCGCCCTGCGGTACGCGGCGAAGGCCCGCGCGGAGCTCGGCGCGCCGACCACCTTCAACATCCTCGGGCCGCTCACCAACCCGGCCAAGGTGCGCTCGCAGGCGATCGGCGTCGCCGACCTGCGGATGGCGCCCATCGTCGCGGGCGTCCTCGCCGAGCGCGGCAACTCCGCACTCGTCTTCCGCGGCGACGACGGCCTCGACGAGCTGACCACCACCGCGACCTCCCGCGTCTGGGTCGCCAGGAACGGCGTGGTGCGCGAGGAGGCATTCGACCCTCGCGACGTCGGCATCGACCTGGTGCCGGTGGAGGCGCTGCGGGGCGCCGACGCCTCGTACAACGCCGATGTGGCCCGCCGGCTGCTCGCCGGGGAGACGGGCCCGGTACGGGACGCCGTCCTGCTCAACTCGGCGGCGGCGCTCGTCGCGCTGGACCCGGGGGAGGGCACGCTCACCGAGCAGCTCACCGCGGGGATGGCGAAGGCCGCCGAGTCCATCGACTCGGGCGCGGCAGCCGGGGCGCTGGAGAGATGGGTCGTGGCCAGCAACGCCTGAGAGTGCGGCGTACGGAATGTGAGGCAGGGCGCAGTCCAGATCATGGACTGCGCCTTGCGCGTTCTCGTAGGTATGGCAAGATGCTGCGCAGGTCATGAGTGACAGCGACTACGGCCCCGGCCCGCTGTCCGGCAACCCTCCGTCCGTGGCGGGGTGCCCCGGGTGAAGACCAGGCCGCAGGCAGCGAGGTCTGCGGCAAGCGCGGACCCCTCGACATCGTGAGATGTCCACCCGTGGGGTCCTGGTCCTCAGGGAGCCTCTTGTGAGCACGCGAATGCGATAGGGCTTTTCGGCCCTACTCCGCACACCCTCTTTCTTCCTTCCGTGCTGCCGCGTATCCGCAGGCACACGGAATTCGCCTGCCTGTTACGGGAGTTCGTCATGTCTGTCTTCACCGCTGCCACCGACCGGTCCATTTGTGCGCCGCTGCCCGTTCTGGGCAAGGATGTGACGGTTCCGCTGGTCACCGGCGGTGAGGTCACCTACGCCGCGCTGGACTACGCCGCCAGCGCTCCGGCCCTGCAGCGGGTGTGGGACGACGTGGCCGCGTACGCGCCGTACTACGGCAGCGTCCACCGTGGCGCCGGCTACCTCTCGCAGCTCTCCACGGACCTCTTCGAGTCCAGCCGCGTCACGGTCGCGGAGTTCCTCGGCTGCCGCGCCGACGACCAGGTGATCTTCACCCGGTCCACCACCGACTCGCTCAACCTGCTCGCCGCCGCACTGCCCGCCGACTGCCAGGTGTTCGTCTTCGAGACCGAGCACCACGCCTCGCTGCTGCCCTGGCGCGATGCCCGGGTGACGTACCTGAACGCCCCGCGCACTCCGGACGAGGCCGTCGAGACGCTGGAGCGGGCCCTCGCGGGCCGTGACCCCTACGGCCCCGCGCTGGTCTGCGTCACCGGCGCCTCCAACGTCACCGGCGAGCTGTGGCCGGTCAAGGAGCTCGCCGCCGCCGCGCATGCCCACGGCGCCAGGATCGTGCTGGACGCCGCCCAGCTCGCCCCGCACCACCCCGTCGACATCGCGGAGCTGGACGTCGACTGGGTCGCCTTCTCCGGCCACAAGCTGTACGCGCCGTTCGGCTCGGGCGTCCTCGCCGGCCGTTCCGACTGGCTGCGCGACGCCGAGCCCTACCTGGCGGGCGGCGGCGCCTCCCGTACGGTCGCCCGGCGCACCGACGGCGGAGTGGATGTCGCATGGCACACCACCGCCGCCCGCCACGAGGCCGGCTCGCCCAATGTCATCGGCGTCTACTCCATCGCCTCGGCCTGCAAGGCGCTCACCGAGGCCGGGTTCGACAGCCTGGTCGCCCGGGAGCAGCAGCTCGTCAGCGCGGTCCGGGCCGGACTCGCCGAGGTCCCCGAGGTCAAGGTGCTCTCGCTGTTCGGTGACGACGCCCCGCGGGTCGGCGTCATCTCCTTCGTGGTGGAGGGCTGGAACAGCTCGCACTTCGCCGCGGCGCTCTCCGCCGAGTACGGCATCGGGGTGCGTGACGGACTGTTCTGCGCCCACCCCCTCGTGCGCACCCTGCTCGGCAGCGACCCGCAGGACATCGGGGAGTGCGGCGCGCCTGAGGCGGAGCCGGGCCAGAAGTCCCTCAACGCCATCCGGGTCAGCTTCGGCGCGGGTACGCCGGACGAGCACATCGAGCGCTTCCTGAAGGCGGTCAAGGAGCTCGTGAGCGAAGGCGCCCAGTGGAAGTACCGCACCGAGGACGGCCGTTGTGTCCCGGACCGGGGTACGGCCACTCAGGTCTGAGGCCCCTCAGCAGTGAGGCCGGGTACGGACAGCTGTCCGTACCCGGCCTCACTGCTGAGGTGTGGTTACGCGTCCAGCCCGATGGCGAAGGCCGCCTCCAGGTCGTGCTGGGAGTACGTACGGAACGCGACGTGCGTGTCGGTTCCCTCGACGCCGGGGATCTTGCTGATCCGGCCGGGGATGACATCGGCGAGGTCGTCGTGCTTGGACACCCGGACCATGGCGATCAGATCGTAGGTACCGGTGACCGAGAAGACCTCGCTGACGCTGTCGAGCGCGGCGATGGCCTCGGCGATCTCGGGAATCCGGTCCACGCTGGTTTTGATGAGCACGATCGCGGTGATCACGGCTGGCTTTCTCCCTCGGTGGCCCCTGCTGGAGACTTCACTCTAGGGCCTTGCGGTCGGATCATGCCGGGCTCGGGGGGTCCGGCACGCGCTCCCCCGAGGTCTCGGCTTCGTTCGACCAGGGGGGACCCCCTCCGGCGTTGTCGTCGGTCGCCCATGCTCCGCAGTGACTCCCTCCTCCGCCTTGCAGCTGCACGCACCGGACCCCGCTCCCTTATCCGGCCTGATCCGGCCGCAAGGCCCTGGCCTCACGGTGATACCGCCCCCAGGCATAGAGGAACCCGGTGGCGAAGCCGACCACATGGGCGAGATAGGCCACCCCGGGCCCGCTGCCCGCGCCCTCGGCCGCCAGCCACTGCAGGACGAACCAGAAGACCAGCACGATCCAGGCGGGGAAGCGCAGCGGCAGGAACAGCAGGAACGGGAACAGGCTGGTGACCCGGGCCCTGGGGAAGAGGTAGAGGAAGGCTCCCAGGACCGCGGAGATCGCCCCCGACGCGCCGACGAGCGTCTGGTCGGAAGTGGAGTGCGCGACCGCGTAGGCGAGCAGGGCGAGGTAGCCGCAGCCGAGGTAGAAGAACGCGAACTCGGTGTGGCCCATGCGCTCCTCGGTCATCGCCCCGAACACGTACAGGAACAGCATGTTGCCGAGCAGATGCAGCCAGCTGCCGTGGACGAACAGTGCGGTGAGCGGGGTGAGGGCGGCGTGCGCCGAGCCGTCCCACAGTTCGCTCGGGATCACGCCCCAGCGCTCGAAGTACCCGGCCTGGGCGGCGAGCAGGGTGTCCGCGGTGCCGTAGACCGGGTTGAATCCCGAGAGCGGACTGATCACGAACACCACGCAGCACAGGGCGATCAGGGCGTACGTCACCGGCGGCCCGCCCGAGGTGGCCGCCCGCAGGAGTCTGCCGGCCGCAGCCCGCCGATCGATCATGAACAGAGCATGACGCAAGTGGAGGGAACGGGACAGACCGCCTCGCCGTGTCGAGGGGAAGCGCCGAGGCCGTAGGGTTGCGGGAGGACATCCGCAGTTCGACGGCGCACCGCGAGATCCTTGTCCGGCAGCTCACGGCTCGACGAAAGAGGACGCAACGATGACGACGGTTCCCCAGCCGACCGACGGGACCCGCTGGCGCTGCACGCTCTGCGGAAACCTGACGAGGTTCGACGTGACGCGTTCGTCCAAGGTCGTCGAATACGTCCACCTCGACCTGGCCGGTGAGTCCAGCGTCGAAGAACGCGAGGTGGTCAGTGAGACCATCGAGTCGGTGCGCTGTCGTTGGTGCAACGCGGTGGACCAGATCGAACTAGTCGACAGGCCGGGTGCCGACTCCTGACGGGGCCGTGCGGACATAAAAAATGAGGTGACGGAAGGTGGAGCAGCCCGCTGGCGGCGCCACGCCGGCCGACGCGGCCGGCGACGCCGTGGAGGCGCTCGACCGCCCGCTGCCCGAAGGTGTGCGGCGTCGGGTCGTCGCGCTGGTCGCGGACGCGTTCGGCGGTCTCACGGTCACCGAACTCCCGGCCCAGCTCCGACAGTACGCACGCTTCACGCCGACGCGGCGTGCCAAGTTCGCGGGGAACGCGATGGCGGCCGCGCTGGAGAGCGACGCGCCCTTCCGCCGGCGCATCGGTGAACGGCTGAAGGAGTCCCAGCCGGAGCTGGCGGCCGCGCTGGTGGCGGGGTCTCCGCCCGCCGCCGCGGATCCCGTCGACGTGGCCGCCGCGGCCTATGTGCTGCGGCCGGCCGGCTGGGTCAAGCTGGTCGCCGCCGCCGGCGAGGAGGCCGAACGGGCCGACGCCGAGCGGGCCGACGAGGAGGTCCGGCTCGAACTGGACCGGATGCGTGAGGAACTCACCCGGGCCCGCGCCCAGACGAAGAGCGAGACCGAACGGCTCCGTGTCGAACTGGACGCCGCCCGCAAGGAGGCCGACGCGCTCCAGCGCAAGCTGCGCAGTGCGGTCAACGAGGTGAAGCGCGGCGAGGCGGCGCTGCGCCGCGGCAAGGCCGAGAGCGATGCTCTGCGGGCCGAGGCGGCCGCCCAGGTGTCCGCGGCCGAGAGCGAGACCCGGCGGCTGCGGACGCGGCTCAGCGAGGCGGAGGCGTCCGTCGAGGCGGGCCGCAGGGCCTCCAGGGAGGGACGCTCGGTCGAGGACATGCGGCTGCGGCTGCTGCTCGACACCGTGCTCGAAGCGGCCGGCGGGCTGCGGCGCGAACTGGCGCTGCCACCCTCCTCGATGCGCCCCGCGGACAGCGTGGACGCGGTCGAGCCGGGACGGATGTCGCCCAAGGACATTGCCGCCAGGGCGCTTTCGGAGACCGATCCGGCGCTGCTCGACCAACTGCTCGCGCTGCCGCAGGCCCATCTGATCGTGGACGGCTACAACGTCACCAAGACCGGCTATCCGCAGATGCCGCTGGAGAAGCAGCGGCTGCGGCTGCTGGGCGGCCTGTCGGTGCTCGCGGCCCAGACGGGCGCCGAGATGACCTGTGTCTTCGACGGCGCCGAGCTGGCCGCTCCGGTGCTGCTCGCGCCGCCGCGCGGGGTGCGGGTGCTGTTCAGCAAGCCGGGTGTCACGGCGGACGAGGTCATCCGTCAACTGGCGCGTGCCGAACCTCCCGGGCGGCCCGTCGTGGTGGTCTCCACCGACCGCGAAGTCGCCGACGGGGTGGCAAAGGCGGGGGCGAGGCCCGTTGCGTCCCTCTTGCTCCTGAAGCGGCTTTCGCGCGTCTAGCGTGTCTTGTTGCGACTTGCCGGAAATCAGGGAACGGACCGTCAAGTCGCCGCTACACCCTGTGTGATGTGAGTAAAGAAGTACCTCCTGTGACGAGATTTTTGCTGTGAGGATTTGAACTGATCACAAGATGGTCACTAAGGTCGGGCCTCGAACCTTCGCACGGTTGATCACCCATCCGGGGTGGCAGTGAAGGAACCGCCGAGGCCGTGACGTGCACGGAGCTGGGGGATCTCATCTCCCCCGGAACCCGGTAGGCGGCTCGAGGAAGAAGGAGATCGCCTTCGTGGGGTCCCACCGTCGTCCCAAGCAACCGAGCCGCACCCGCGTGACCGTGCTCGGCGTGACTGCCGCCGCGGCCGTTGCTCTGACCTCCCAGGCGGCTCACGCCGACCCGAAGCCGACCAAGAGCGAGGTCAAGGAGAAGGTCGACAAGCTCTACGAAGAGGCGGAGAAGGCCACCGAGCAGCACAGCCTGGCCAAGGAGAAGCAGGACAAGCTCCAGAAGCAGATCGACGCGATCCAGGACAAGGTCGCCCGCGGTCAGCAGGAGCTCAACAACCTCCGCTCCGGCCTCGGTTCCCTCGCCGCCGCGCAGTACCGCTCCGGAGGCATCGACCCCTCCGTCCAGCTCTTCCTCGCCTCGGACCCGGACAGCTTCCTGGACCAGGCCTCCGCGCTCGACCAGTTGACGGCCAAGCAGGCCGAGTCGCTGGCGAAGATCCAGGAGAAGCAGCGGTCCCTCGCGCAGGAGCGCAAGGAGGCCCAGGACAAGCTGAGCGACCTCGCGGACGTCCGCAAGACGCTCGGTGAGAAGAAGAAGAAGCAGCAGGCCAAGCTCGCCGAGGCGCGTCAGCTGCTCAACACGCTCACTCAGGCCGAGCGCGACAAGATGCGCGCGGACGACCAGCGCGCCAGCCGCGCCGCCAGTGACCGGATCGACCTCGGTAACGAGGCCCCCGCATCGGGCCTGGGCGGCCTCGCACTCCAGGCCGCCGCCACACAGATCAACAAACCGTATTCGCCCGGCCAGGCCGGCCCCAGCTCATACGACTGCTCGGGCCTGACCATGTGGGCCTACGCCCAGGCCGGTGCCAACATCACCCGCACCACGTACACCCAGATCAACCAGGGCACGCGGATCGGGATGAGTCAACTGAAGCCGGGCGACCTGGTCTTCTTCAACGGCAACCAGCACGTGGGTCTCTACGCGGGCAACGGAACCGTGCTGCACGCCCCGCGCTCGGGCACGTTCGTCCGCTACGAGTCGATGAACACGATCGGCAGTTTCTACGGCGCGGTGCGCATCTGACCACGCCCGAACGGGCGAATTACCGAGCCCCGTACTGACAGCCGCCCCGCCGGAGACCACAGGTCACCTGCGGGGCGTCACTGTGTGTGCCTCCCGTCCGACCGGCGCGGCCTTTGTCCGCTCCGTGATCACGCGACTACTGTCTGCCTGCTGTGCAGCTCCCGTGCGTCGGTCCGCCCGCCCCGGGTGGCAGGGGCTGCGCACGTCTGCGTACAGCGGAAGGGAGTGCGGCGTCCTGTGGTGTCCCATCGCCGTTCCACACAGCCCGGCATGAGCCGGAGCGTCCGGGTGACCGTGATGTCGGCTGCGGCGGCGACCGCCGCGGCGACGCTCGGCGCGGCCACCGCGAACGCCGAGCCGCAGGACACACCGCAGACCGCAGGGGCCCGCGTCGACCGCCTCTTCACCGAGGCCGAGCAGGCGACGGAGCACTACAACAGGGCCGGCGAGAACGTCGGAAGGCTGCGGGGCGAGGTGAGCCGGGCCCAGGACCGGGCGGCCCGGGGCCAGGAGCGCATCAACCGGATGCGTACGGAGATCGGTTCGGCCGCCCGCGAGCAGTACCGGGCCGGCGGTATCGATCCCTCGCTCGCGCTGCTGCTCTCCTCCGACCCCGACAGCTATCTCGACCGGGCCGCCACCCTGGACCGGGTGAACGACCGCCGAGCCACCGCCCTGGCCGGCCTCCGCAAGGCCCAGCAGGCGCTCGCCCAGACCCGTGCGGAGGCCGCTCGTTCGCTCGCCGGCCTGGAGCGCAACCGCGCGGCCGTCAGCCGCCACAAACGCACCGTCGAGCGCAAGCTCCACCAGGCCAGGGAGCTGCTGAAGGAGCTGCCCGGTACCGAGCGGGCCGCCTTCGAACGGGCCTCGCGCACCGGCCGCGACGCCGGGGCCGCCGGGCCGGTGGCCGGTCTGCCCGCGGGTTCGGCGCGGGCGGCAGCCGCCGTCATGGCCGTTCAGCGGGCGCTGGGTCTCCCGTACGTCTGGGGCGCGAACGGACCCTCCGGGTTCGACTGTTCCGGGCTGATGCAGTGGGCGTACGCCCAGGCCGGGGTGAGCCTGCCGCGGACCTCCCAGGCCCAGCGGTATGCCGGCCGCATGGTGCCGCTGTCCGAGGCCCGCCCCGGAGACCTGGTCACCTACCGCGCGGACGCCAGCCACATCGGGATGTACGTGGGCAATGGCCAGGTGATCCACGCCCCGTATCCGGGAGCCCCGGTCCGCTACGACCCCGTCGGCATGATGCCCGTCTCCTCGGTCACCCGGGTCTGACCTCCCCGACAGCCCTTACCCTCGGTCATGTGGCTGATCAAGGGCGTACCGCGACGCGGGCACGCGGCGGACGACGGCGCGCGGCGGGCGCCGTGCTTGCCGCGCTGCTGTGTGCGGCCGGCTGCGCGGCCCCGGCCGACAAGGCCCCCGACACCACCGCCCGCGACATCCGCGCCACGCTGGACCGCCGCGCCGCCGCAGTGCTGCACCACGACGAGGATGCCTACGTCGCCGTCGTGGACCCGGACGCCACCGCGCTGCGCGGCGCACAGCGCAAGGAGTTCGGCCACCTCGCCGACGTACCGCTCGCCACCTGGACCTACCGGGTGACGGACCTCGCCGCGCACGGGGCCGACCGGGCCACCGCCGATGTGCGGCTCGGATACCGGATCGAGGGCTACGACAGCGCGCCGGTCTCCGTCGACCGGGTGCTCGACCTGGAGCGGGACCCGGCCGACGGCCGCTGGTACCTCACCGCCGACCGGGCCGCCGACGGCGGGGGCGGACAGCTCTGGGAGCAGGGCCGGGTCGAGGTGGTGCGCGGCACCTACAGCCTGGTGCTGGGGGTCGGCCGGACCCGGGACGAGCTGAAGGAGATCGCCGCCACCGAGGACCGGGCGGTGCCCGACGTCTCCGCCGCCTGGCCGGAGCACTGGGCGGGGCGTGTGGTGGTGCTGGTGCCCGCCGCCGTGACGGACATGGCGGAGCTGCTCGGATCGCCCGCCGCGAACTACCGGGGCATAGCGGCCGTGACGACCGGCGAGACCGGCGGCTCGGGGAAGGCCCCCGCCGACCGGGTGATCGTCAACCCGGAGGCGTACGCCATGCTCGGGGCCTTCGGACAGCGCGTCGTCCTCACCCACGAGACCACCCATGTGGCCACCCGCGCCGACACCTCCGCCGCCACCCCCACCTGGCTCTCCGAGGGCTTCGCGGACTGGGCGGCCTACCGGGCGCAGGAGCGCACCGCCGCCGAGATCGCCCCCGAGCTCGCCGACGCCGTCCGTGGCGGTGACGGGCCCGCCGCGCTGCCCACGGACGAGGACTTCGGCTTCGCGGGCGACGCGGACCGGCTGGCGAGGGCGTACGAGGGCGGCTGGCTGGCCTGCGAGCTCATCGCCGACCACTGGGGCGAGGCGAAGCTGTTCGCCTTCTACCGGGCCGTCGGGGGCCACTCCGGGCGGGACGGAGCGGTGGAGCAGGCCCTGCACGAGGTGCTCGGCACGACTCCGCAGGACTTCACGGCGCGCTGGCGGGAGTATCTGGGGAGCCGGCTCGGCTGAGCGGGGGCGCGGCGGGTGCCGTGCCCGCGGCCGGAACAGCGCCGGCCGGGCCGCGCACCGTGTCCTGCCACAGCCGCGCGCACGCGAGCAGGGAAGCGGCGACCAGTAGCCCGTTGCGTACGAACATCAGCGTCACGCCGGTCGCGTCGCTGGTCACCACGTGGATGAAGCCGAGCGGGAACTCCAGCTGGGTGACGCCGGTCGCCACCAGCACCAGACCGGCCGGCCAGGCCATCCGGCTCTCCCGGAACACCAGGCACACCGCGGCCAGACCGACCAGCCACAGCATGTACTGGGGGCTGATCACCCGGCTCGTGGTGGTGAACAGCAGCACCGCGGTGAACGCCGCGTCCGCCGTCGTACTCACCCCGAACGTGCGCGCCCGCAGCCGCCACATCAGCAGCCAGCCGAACGCGACGACGCTCAGCCCCAGGGAGAGGGTGCTCACCAGCGGCACGTGCGGGCCCAGGAACTCCAGCGAGCCGTAGTGCAGCTCCACCCGGCCCTGCCAGCCGAACTGCCGCGCCACATGGAAGACCAGCGCCCCCAGCGACTCGACCTCGGTGCCCCGGTCCCGCTGGAACCCCAGGAACGCCAGCGCCCCGGGCGCCGCCGCGGTGCACAGCACCAGCAGCCCGACCGCCACGGCGGCCGCCGTCGTCCACGCCAGGCGCGTCCTTCGGCCACGGGCGGTACCGGCGAGCACCAGCGCCGGCCACACCTTCAGCAGCGCCCCGAACGCCGCCAGCGCCCCCAGCACCCGCGGATGCCGGATACCCGCCAGCAGAGCCGCCACCGCGACGGCCGTCACCATCACGTCGTACCGGGCGTACGCGGTCGTACCGAGCAGCGGCACCCCCGCCACCCACACCCACGCCCCGGCCGTTCGCCGGGCGGCGCCCCGGCCCGCGTACAGCAGCAGGCCCAGCACCAGCGCGTCGCACAGGAACGCCAGGACGAAGAAGGCCGAGGCGTAGTCCAGGAACGGCAGCAGCGCGGGGGAGAGGATGGCGAGGGCCGCGACCGGCGGGTACTGCCAGGTGACGTCGGACTGCGGATAGGTGCCCGACCTCAGTACGTCGTACCAGCCGTGGTAGATCACCGACACATCGCTCGTCACGTCCGGGCCCGGCAGCGTGATCACCTTCACGACGCAGAGCAGGAGCAGGGCCCTGGTCAGCGCCCACACCGCGAAGGCGGCCGGCCGTGTGTCGCTCGAACCCGTCATGACCCGCCCTCACCCGTTCCGTCCGTCGTACGAGGAGCCATGATGCCCGCCCGCGCTGTGCGGGAGCCATCAGGCCGGGCCGCCCGGTACCGCCGACGGCGGGGGAACGGGGCCGCCCGGTACTGTCGGCGGCGATGGACAAGACCTTGATCGTGACCAATGACTTCCCGCCCCGCCCCGGTGGCATCCAGGCGTTCCTGCACAACATGGCGCTCCGCCTGGACCCCGAACAGGTCGTCGTCTACGCCTCCACCTGGAAGCGCGGCGCGGAGGGTGCGGCGGCCACCGCCGCCTTCGACGCCGAGCAGCCCTTCACCGTGGTCCGCGACCGTACGACGATGCTGCTGCCGACCCCGCGGGTGACCCGGCGCGCCGCGCAGCTGCTGCGCAGCCACGGCTGTTCGTCCGTCTGGTTCGGCGCCGCCGCCCCCCTCGGGCTGATGGCACCGGCGCTGCGCCGGGCCGGCGCCCGCCGGCTGGTCGCCACCACCCACGGGCACGAGGCCGGCTGGGCCCAGCTGCCCGCCTCCCGGCAATTGCTGCGGCGGATCGGCGAGGGCACGGACACGATCACCTACCTCGGCGAGTACACCCGCTCCCGGATCGCCGCCGCGCTCACCCCGGCGGCCGCTGACCGCATGGTCCAGCTCCCGCCCGGCGTCGACGAGAAGACCTTCCACCCGGACTCCGGCGGCGACCGGGTCAGGGCCCGGCTCGGGCTCACCGACCGGCCGGTCGTCGTCTGTGTGTCCCGGCTGGTGCCCCGCAAGGGCCAGGACACCCTGATCCTCGCGATGCCCGCGATCCTGGCCGAGGTGCCCGACGCGGTCCTGCTGATCGTCGGCGGCGGGCCGTACGCCGCGGAACTGAAGAAGCTGGCCGCGCAGACCGGGGTGCAGGACTCGGTGCGGTTCACCGGCCCGGTGCCGTGGGAGGAGCTGCCCGCGCACTACGGGGCCGGCGACGTCTTCGCGATGCCGTGCCGCACCCGGCGCGGCGGCCTCGACGTGGAGGGCCTCGGCATCGTCTACCTGGAGGCGTCCGCGACCGGGCTGCCGGTCGTGGCGGGCGACTCGGGCGGCGCCCCGGACGCGGTGCTCGACGGCGAGACCGGGTGGGTGGTGCGCGGAGGCTCGGCCGAGGAGTCGGCGGAGCGGATCGTCGCGCTGCTCGGCGACGCGGAGCTGCGCCGGCGGATGGGGGAGCGGGGCAGGGCCTGGGTCGAGGAGAAGTGGCGCTGGGACCTGCTGGCGGAGCGGCTCAGAGAACTGCTCTGAGCGACCGGGTACGCGGAAGGGGCCCGCGGAACGGGCCCCTTCGTACGCGACACGGGCTCAGGCGCGGTAGATCGACTCCACCTCGTCGGCGAAGTCCTTCGCCACCACGTTCCGCTTCAGCTTCAGCGACGGCGTGATGTGGCCCGCCTCCTCGGTGAACTGGGCGGCCAGGATGCGGAACTTGCGTACGGACTCGGCCTTGGACACCGCGGCGTTGCCGTCGTCGATCGCGCGCTGCACCTCGGCCAGCAGCTCCGGGTCGTCGCGCAGTGACAGGGCGGTCGAGCCGACGGGCTTGCCGTGCTCCTCGGCCCAGCGGCCCAGGAACTCCTCGTCCAGCGTCACCAGCGCGCCCACGAACGGGCGGCCGTCGCCGACGACCATGCACTCCGCGACCAGGGCATGCCCGCGGATGCGGTCCTCGATGACGGCGGGAGCGACGTTCTTGCCGCCCGCCGTGACGATGATCTCCTTCTTGCGGCCGGTGATCGCGAGGTAGCCGTCCTCGTCGAGGGTGCCGATGTCACCGGTGTGGAACCAGCCGTCGGCCAGCGCCTCGACCGTGGCCGTCTCGTTGTTCCAGTAGCCGGAGAACAGGTGCTCGCCGTGCAGCAGCACCTCGCCGTCGTCGGCGATCCGCACGACGGAGCCGGGCAGCGGCTGGCCGACCGTACCGATCTTCTGCCGGTCCCACGGGTTGAAGGCGGTGGCCGCGCACGACTCCGTCAGTCCGTAGCCCTCCAGGACGGTGAAGCCGATGCCGCGGTAGAAGTGGCCGAGCCGCTCGCCCAGCGGCGCGCCGCCGGAGATCGCGTACTCGCCGCGTCCGCCGAGCACGGCCCGCAGCTTGCTGTAGACCAGCCGGTCGAAGACCTTGTGCTTGAACTTCAGGCCCACGGACGGACCCTGCGGCGTGCCCAGCGCGCGGCTGTAGGCGATCGCCGTGCTCGCGGCCTTGTCGAAGATCTTGCCCTTGCCGTCGGCCTGCGCCTTGGCACGGGCCGAGTTGTAGACCTTCTCGAAGACCCGCGGCACCCCGAGGATCAGGGTCGGCCGGAAAGCGGCCAGCTCATCGGTGAGGTTCTTGATGTCCGGTACGCAGCCGAGCTTGATCGGCGCCATCACGGAGGCGACCTCGACCAGCCGGCCGAAGACGTGCGCGGCGGGCAGGAAGAGCAGTACGGAGCACTCACCGGTACGGAAGAGAGGGTTGAGCCGCTCCACCACGTTGCCGCACTCCGCGAAGAAGCTGCGGTGCGTCAGCACACAGCCCTTGGGGCGGCCGGTGGTGCCCGAGGTGTAGACGATGGTGGCCGGATCGTCGGCCTTGGCGCTCGCGCTGCGCAGGTCCACGGTCTCCTCGGAGACCTCCGCACCCGACGCCGTCAGCGCGTCGACCGCGCCCTCGTCGATCTGCCACACATGGCGCAGTTCCGGCAGCCGGTCGCGCACCGAGGCCACGGCCTCCGCGTGCGCGTCGCTCTCGACCAGGACCGCGACCGCGCCCGAGTCGCCGAGGATCCACTGGACCTGCTCGGGGGAGCTGGTCTCGTACACCGGCACGGTGACGGCGCCCGCGCTCCAGATCGCGAAGTCGAGCAGCACCCACTCGTAACGGGTGCGGGACATCAGGGCGACCCGGGCGCCGGGCTCGACACCGGCGGCGATCAGTCCCTTGGCGACGGCTCTGACCTCGGCCAGGAACCGGGCGGCGGTGACGTCCGTCCAGACGCCCGCGACTTTGCGGCTCATCACCGCGACATCGGCATGCTGAGCGGCATTGCGGCGGATGAGATCCGTCAGGTTGCCGTCCGAGGGGACCTCGTACAGGGCCGGAAGGCTGAACTCGCGCAAGACTGCTGCTCCTCATCGGGCTCCGGTGCCACGGCTCTGTGTGACGCACCGGCTGCGGTCCAAGATCGGGGGTGCTCAGTGGGGTGAGCACGACTGGACTGCCCGGACGTTACCCACCGGTACTCGGTTCCGGATAGGGGGTTCAGGCCAGATGTCTTATGCGTCACACATATCGGTGGTCCTCATCCGCACAGTAGTGCACCTCGTTCAACACCCGGAGGTAACCGCAGGTCCGGCCGCCTCTACCCACGTGGGCGCCGGAGTCCTAGGGTGATCGTCATGCGAGCAGTACCGAACACCCGGGACGCCTCCGCCGGACGGCGCACCCGTGTCCACGTGGTCAGTGACGTGCACGGGAACACCGAGGCGCTGGCCCGCGCCGGGGACGACGCCGACGCCCTCATCTGCCTGGGTGACCTGGTGCTCTTCCTCGACTACGCGGATCACTCGCGCGGTATCTTCCCCGACCTCTTCGGCGTCGAGAACGCCGACCGGATCGTCGCCCTGCGCACCGAGCGCCGGTTCGACGAGGCCCGGGACTTCGGCCGGGAGCTGTGGGCGGGGGTGGACCGCAACGCCGCGATCCTGTCCGCCGTCCGCAAGCAGTACGCCGAGATGTTCGCCGCGCTGCCCACCCCGACGTACGCCACCTACGGCAACGTCGACATCCCCGGACTGTGGCCCGAGTACGCGGGCCCCGGCACCACCGTCCTGGACGGCGACCGCGTCGAGATCGGCGGCCGCGTCTTCGGCTTCGTCGGCGGCGGCCTGCGGACCCCGATGCGCACCCCGTACGAGATCGGCGACGAGGAGTACGCGGCCAAGATCGAGGCGATCGGCGAGGTCGACGTGCTCTGCACGCACATCCCGCCCGAGGTCCCGGAGCTGACGTACGACACCGTGGCCCGCCGCTTCGAGCGCGGCAGCCGGGCCCTGCTCGACGCCATCCGCCGCACCCGCCCCCGCTACTCCCTGTTCGGCCACGTCCACCAGCCGCTGGCCCGCCGGATGCGGATCGGCACCACCGAGTGCGTGAACGTCGGCCACTTCGCCTCGACCGGCCGGCCCTGGGCACTGGAGTGGTGACCACGCCCCCGCTCGACCGGGCCCTGGGCCGAGGCGCCGCGCTCACGCGATAGCCTTCTGGCGGCAGGCCTCTGCCGACCGACCGGTACACCGCACTGGAGGGCCACAGCGATGGCTGAACACACCAGCTCGAGCATCACGATCGAGGCGGCACCGGCCGACGTCATGGGTGTGATCGCCGACTTCGACCGCTATCCGGAATGGACCGGCGAGGTCAAGGAGGCCGAGGTGCTCGGCACCGACGACCGCGGCCGCGCCGAGAAGGTCCGCCTCGTCCTGGACGCCGGCGCGATCAAGGACGACCACACCCTCGCGTACACCTGGATCGGCGACTACGAGGTCAGCTGGACCCTGGTCAAGTCCCAGATGCTGCGCGCCATCGACGGCTCGTACGCCCTCGCACCGCTCGGTGACGGCGACCGCACCGAGGTCACCTACCGGCTGACCGTCGACGTCAAGATCCCGATGCTCGGCATGATCAAGCGCAAGGCCGAGAAGGTCATCATCGACCGCGCCCTGGCCGGTCTCAAGAAGCGCGTCGAGTCCGTTCCGAAGGCCTGATCCGGTGCGTACGGTCCTGGTCACCGGCCTCGGCGGCGCGGGCCGTACCACCGTCGCGGCGGCCACCGCACTGGCCGGCGCCCGCGGCGGCCGACGCACGCTGCTGATCTCCGCCGACGCCATACCCGGCTTCCCGACGGACACCGAACCCACGCAGGTGACCGATGCGCTGTGGTCCGTCCGGATCGACTCCGGAGCGCACTTCCGCAGCGAACTCCTCACCCTTCAGGATCAGTTGTCCGGTGTGCTCGACCTGCTCGGCGGCAACCGCATGGACGGCGAGGAACTCACCGAACTGCCCGGCAGCGCCGAACTCGCCCTGCTGCACTCCCTGCGCCGCGCCGCACACGGTGACTGGTCCCGCGCCGGCTTCGACCTCCTCGTCGTCGACCTGCCGCCACTGCGCGAAGCCCTCGCCGTGCTGGCCCTGCCCGGACAGCTGCGCCGCTACCTGCGCCGGCTGCTGCCCCAGGAACGCCAGGCCGCCCGCGCCCTGCGCCCGATGCTCGCGCAGCTCGCCGGTGTGCCCATGCCCGCCCAGTGGCTGTACGAGGCCGCCGCCCGGCGCGACGCCGAACTGGCCGAAGTCCAGGCGCTGGTCGAGGACCGCGCGACCACGCTCCGGCTGGTCGCCGAACCGGGCCCGGCCGCCGAGGACGCCCTGCGCACGGCCCGCACCGGGCTCGCCCTGTACGGGCTGCGGGTCGACGCGCTGGTGGCCAACAAGGTGCTGCCCCCGCACTCGTCCGACCCCTGGTTCGCCGGGCTCGCCGCGCAGCAGGAGAAGTGCCTCGACCACTGGCGCGAGGAACGGTCCGCCGAGGCCCCGCCGCTTCAGGTGCCCCACCTCGGCCGCGACCCGCAGGGCCCCCACGACCTCACCGGCCTCGCGGACGACGCACCGGCCCTGACCCCGGACAGCCGGGACGGCGGCCGCGCCGAGGACCCCTGGTGGATCGAGGAGGCCGGAGCCCCCGAAGGACAGGACGGCGCCGACGGCATACTCGTCTGGTGCCTGCGCCTTCCCGGCGCCGTCAAGAGGGACCTCCACCTGGTCCGGCGCGGCAGCGAACTCCTTCTGACCGTCGGCCCCTTCCACCGCATCGTGCCCCTGGAGTCCGCGCTGCGCCGCTGCACGGTCTCCGGTGCGGCCCTCACCGACGGGGTGCTGCGGGTCCGCTTCACGCCGGACCCCGCACTGTGGCCGAGGACGAGCTGAACGGCGTACCACCGTTCGGGTACCGTCGTTGGTAGGGGTCCCGGATGCCGGGCCGCCCGCCAACCACGTCGCAGGAGTCCGCCATGAGCGAAGCCACCGATCGTCCCGCCGACGACGACGCGTGGGCGCGGGCCTGCGCCGAGGACCTCGCCGCCGAGAAGGCCCGCCGCCGCGCCGAGTACGGCCCGCCGCCCGGCTCGGCCGCCGAGGAGCTGCGCAAGCTGGTCGACGCCGTGGCCGACAAGCTCGGATCCCTCCAGTCGCCGCTGTTCGGCGTGGCGGCGCAGGGTGCCGTGCAGCAGGTCATCAAGCAGGCGAAGTCCGCCGTCGAGCCCGTCATCGAGCGTAATCCGGACGTTTTCGATCACATCGCGGCAGCCGGCAGCGAACTGCTCGCCGCGTACCGCTCTGCGGTCGAGGGCCAGGAACGCCGCTGGACCCAGGGCGCGGGGGACCCCACAGGCACGGAAAAGAAGGCGGAAGACCCCACCGACCCCCGTGATGAGGGGCCCGGAGCCGGCGAACACATCGACCTGGACTGACCGGCACCGACAGGACGGGGTTCTGCCTCGGGTACGGTTGCCTCAGCGGGGCTCGACCGAAACTGAGGGATTCATGGGACTCACCATCGGCGTCGATATCGGCGGCACGAAGATCGCAGCTGGAGTGGTCGACGAAGAGGGCCACATCCTCTCGACCTTCAAGGTGCCGACCCCGCCGACGGCCGAAGCCATCGTGGACGCCATCGCGGCGGCGGTGTCCGGCGCGAGCGAGGGGCACCCGGTCGAGGCCGTCGGCATCGGCGCGGCCGGATACGTCGACGACAAGCGGGCCACGGTGCTGTTCGCGCCGAACATCAACTGGCGGCACGAGCCGCTGAAGGACAAGGTCGAGCAGCGCGTCGGCCTTCCGGTGGTCGTCGAGAACGACGCCAACGCGGCGGCCTGGGGCGAATACCGCTTCGGTGCCGGCCAGGGCCACGAGGACGTCATCTGCATCACGCTCGGCACCGGGCTGGGCGGCGGCATCATCATCGGCAACAAGCTGCGCCGCGGACGCTTCGGCGTGGCCGCCGAGTTCGGCCACATCCGGGTCGTCCCGGACGGGCTGCTCTGCGGCTGCGGCAGCCAGGGCTGCTGGGAGCAGTACGCCTCGGGCCGCGCGCTCGTGCGGTACGCGAAGCAGCGTGCCAACGCCACACCCGAGAACGCCACGATCCTGCTGGCGCTCGGTGACGGCACGGTCGAGGGCATCGAGGGCAAGCACATCAGCGAGGCCGCCCGGCAGGGCTGCCCGGTGGCCGTCGACTCGTTCCGCGAGCTGGCCCGCTGGGCCGGCGCCGGACTGGCCGACCTCGCCTCGCTCTTCGACCCGTCCGCCTTCATCGTCGGCGGCGGCGTCTCGGACGAGGGCGAACTGGTCCTCGACCCGATCCGCAAGTCGTTCCGGCGCTGGCTGATCGGCGGGGAGTGGCGTCCGCACGCCCAGGTGCTCGCGGCCCAACTGGGCGGCAAGGCCGGTCTTGTGGGCGCGGCGGACCTGGCCCGGCAGGGCTGATCCGGCCCGGCACCACGGACATGACGGACGCCCGTCGCTTCCCTCTCGGGGAGCGGCGGGCGTCCGTCGTATCGTGACCGGCATGGCCATGATGTCGCTGCCAGAATCCCGTACCGAGCAGGACGGCTCGGCCGTCGTCAGAGTGCTCAGCTACAACATCCGCTCGATGCACGACGACTTCGCCGCGCTGGCCCGCGTCATCCGCGCCTGCGCACCCGACCTGGTCCTCCTCCAGGAGGCGCCGCGCTTCTTCCGGTGGCGCAAGCGGGCCGCCCGGCTCGCCGCCGCCACCGATCTGGTGATCCTGGGCGGCGGAGCCACCGCGGCCGGCCCCCTGCTGCTCTGCTCGCTGCGCGCCACGGTGGAACGCACCGAGGACATCCTGCTGCCGCTCACCCCGGGGCTGCACCGCAGAGGCTTCGCCACCGCCGTGGTCCGGATCGCGGGCACCCGGATCGGCGTGCTGAGCTGCCATCTGAGCCTGGAGCGGCGGGAACGCCGAGCCCAGGCGGAGCGGCTGCTGGAGACAGTGGACGCGATGGGCGTGGACCACGTGGTCGTGGCCGGCGACCTCAACGACGTACCGAGCGGGCGGGCCTTCCGGCTGCTCGCCGGGCGGCTCCAGGACTGCTGGGCGGTACGGCCCCGGGGCGGCGAGCACACCTTCCCGCCGCACGACCCGCACAAGCGGCTCGACGCCGTCTTCGCGACCGGTGGCATCGAGGTGCTCGGCTGCGGGGTCCCGACCGGACTGCCCGGGATCTTCGAGGCCGACCTGCTGGCGGCGACCGACCACCTGCCGGTGCTGGCCGCGCTGCGGGTGCCCGCAGCACGCCCTCAGTGAGCGGGGTCAGACCACCGCGCCGCGGCCGGGGTCGTCACCGTCCTCGTCGTCGTGCTCCATACGCGCCACCAGTGTCGCGAAACCGCCCAGGAAACCGCCGATACCCACCGTCGTCAGCCACCAGGTCATCTCCCACTGGAGCAGCACCGCCAGCAGCAGAAGGACGGGGCCGCCGACCACCGCGAGCCAGGCGAACTTCGCCGTGACGTCGGCCTCCGGCAGCGGCGGCGGCTCCGGCGGCACGAAGTGCCCCTCGGCACTGTCGTCGTCGGTGTCGCCCTCGACGGGCTCCGCCGGCTCGTAGTCACGCGGGCCGCCGACACCCGGGGCGAAGACCACCGAGCTGCCGAGCGGCTTCTCCGGCGGCTTGGGCCGGCTCTTCCCGAGGCCCTTGTCCGGGTCCGGAGCGACGGAGTCCTCCTCCGGAAGCGCGAGGTCCTCGACGGACCGGAAGGGCCTGGCACCCGGCGGGTCCGGCGGCTCCTCCCCGTACCCCTCGACGATGGCCTTCCAGACGGCGTCCTCGTCGACCGGGCGTTCGCCGTCCGCCCCCGTGGGCGCGGGCGGGACCTCCGGCGCCGGGGCACCGCCGTCCTCGTCGGGCACGGCCGTCCCCCCGGCGGGAAGCGGCTCGCGCTCCTCCTCGCTGCCTGTGCGCTCCGCGTCCTGCTCAGCCACCGGACCTGCTCCCCTTCTTCCCGACGCTCGGAGCGAGGCGGCCGATGAACGAGTAGCTCTCGTCGAAGATCCGCTCCGCATCGTGGTCCAACGTCGCGACGTGGTAGCTCTGTTCCAGCAGGATCTCCTCGACGTCCGTCGAGGACACCCGGCTCAGGATCCGGGCGGTGTCGGCGGGCGGCACCACATGGTCCTGCGGGCTGTGCAGCAGCAGGATCGGCTGGGTCACCTGGGGAAGCTCGGCGTCGACCAGCCGGAAGAACTTCCGCACCGAGTGCGCCGCGTGCAGCGGCACCCGGTCGTAGCCCACCTCGTGGGAGCCCTCCAGCGCGATGTCGCTCGCCAGCCCCTTCGTCGTCCGCACCAGATGACGGGCGACCGGCAGCGCGTGCGCCGCCAGGCCGTGCACCTTGTTGGCCGGGTTGACCAGCACCAGACCCCGGACGGCGTCGCCGTGCTTCGCCGCGAGCCGCAGGGAGAGTGCGCCGCCCATGGAGAGACCGAACACGAAGACCTGCTCGCACCGCTCCAGCAGCTCACGCAGTGCCCGGTCCACCTCCGCGTACCAGTCCTGCCAGCCGGTCACCTGCATGTCTTCCCAGCGGGTGCCGTGTCCGGGCAGCAGCGGCAGCGAGACCGTGAGCCCGCGCTCCGCCAGATAGTCGGCCCAGGGGCGCAGTGACTGCGGGGATCCGGTGAATCCGTGACAGAGGAGGACGCCGACCTCTCCGCCCTCGTGGCGGAACGGCTCGGCTCCAGGAAGGACCGGCACCGGGGTCTCCTGTTCGTGAGGCTCGAATGGGGAGCGAAAGGGGGGGAGTGCAGAAGGATTACTTCACCGTACGCGACCGGACCGACACCGACCAGGGCCGTCACGGGCCGGGGCTGCGGACACCCTGCCCGCGCCGGGCGGAAGCACGGGGCGCGGCACGGGTTAAGGTCTGTCGGACAGCACACAGGAGGCACCCGAGTTGATCTACGGCGCTATGAAGTTCTCCATCGGCGGGTCTCTGAAGCTCGCCTTCAGGCCGTGGGTGGAGGGCCTGGAGAACATCCCCGCGCACGGACCCGCGATCCTCGCCAGCAACCATCTGTCGTTCTCCGACTCCTTCTTCCTGCCCGCCGTCCTGGACCGCAAGGTCACCTTCATCGCCAAGTCCGAGTACTTCACCGCGCCCGGCGTCAAGGGCAAGCTCACCGCCGCCTTCTTCAAGGGCGTCGGACAGCTCCCGGTCGACCGCTCGGGCGCCCGCGGGGCCGGTGAGGCGGCGATCAAGGCCGGCATCGAGGTCATCGAGAGCGGCGGCCTGTTCGGCATCTACCCGGAGGGCACCCGGTCGCCGGACGGCCGCCTCTACCGCGGCAAGCCCGGCGGCCTCGCCAGGGTGGCGCTCGCCACCGGTGCGCCCGTCATCCCGGTCGCGATGATCGACACGGAGAAGATCCAGCCGCCCGGCCAGGTGATGCCCAAGCTGATGCGCCCGGGGATCAGGATCGGCAAGCCGCTCGACTTCAGCCGCTACCACGGCATGGAGGGTGACCGTTTCATCCTGCGCTCGGTCACCGACGAGGTCATGTACGAGATCATGAAGCTCTCCGGCCAGGAGTACGTCGACATCTACGCGACCGCCGCCAAGCGGCAGATCGCCGACGAGGCGAAGCACCGGGCGGAGGCCGTCAGGAAGGCCGCGTCCGGCGGCCGGGACGAGCGGGAAACGGACCGCGGCAGCGCCTGAGAGCGAGTGCGCGACGGGGTCCGTCCGGGGGTGGGGGAGAACAAGATGGTCAAACGTGTGCGGGTCGTGAGGATGTCGGTCGAGCAGCCGCTGTGGCGTGCCCTGACCGCGTACCGGCTCCTGACGATGCTCTACGCGATCCTGCTCGCCGTCTACGGACGCGAGAAGTACGACCGGCCGTGGGTGGCCGTCGCCTTCCTGGCGGCCATGACCGTCTGGACGCTCGCCACCCTGCCGAAGGTCGCCGGCGCCGCGGCCTGCACCAAGCGCTTCCTGGGCGCGGACCTCACGCTCGCGCTCATCGGCATCCTCGTCACCCCGCTCGCCGACTTCCAGGCCCAGCACGTCGACGGCCCGACCCTGCCGTCCATCTGGACCGCCGGTTCCGTCCTGGCCTTCGCGATCAAGGGCGGCTGGCGGTGGGCGGCCTTCGCCTCCACCTTCGTCGCCGTCGCCAACCTGATCGAGCGCGGCGAACCCAGCCGCGACACCCTGCACAACGTCCTGCTGGTCTGGGTCGCCTCCATCGCCATCGGGTACGTCGTCGAGGTCGCCCGCGCCAGTGAGCGCACCCTCGCCCGCGCCCTGGAGATCGAGGCCGCCACCCGGGAGCGGGAACGCCTGGCCCGCGACATCCACGACAGCGTGCTCCAGGTCCTCGCCATGGTGCAGCGCCGGGGCACGGCGCTCGGCGGCGAGGCCGCCGAACTGGGCCGGATGGCCGGCGAACAGGAGGTCGCCCTGCGCTCCCTGGTCTCCAGCGGACTGGTGCCTCCCACCCGGGTGTCCGAGGACGCGGCAGAGGGCGCCGTGGTGCGCACGGTCGAGGTGGACGACGACGAGCCGGACGCGCCCGGCGACACCGATCTGCGGGCCCTGCTCACCCCGCACGCCGGATCCCGGGTGACCTTCGCGGAGCCCGGAGCGCCGGTGCTGCTCCCGCCCGCGGCGGCCGGGGAACTGGCGGCGGCCGTCGGTGCGGCCCTGGACAATGTCCGGGTGCACGCGGGGGAGAGCGCCCGGGCGTGGATCCTGGTCGAGGACTGGCCGGACGAGGTGATCGTCACGGTCCGGGACGACGGACCCGGCATCCCGGAGGGGCGGCTCGCCCAGGCCGAGGGTGAGGGCCGCCTCGGCGTAGCCCTCTCCATCCGCGGGCGGCTGCGCGACCTGGGCGGTACGGCAGAGTTGATCTCGGTGCCCGGTCAGGGCACCGAGGTCGAGTTGAAGGTTCCGAAGATGGCACGGGGGAAGGCGGGTTCAGTCCGATGAGCGCAGCAACCGAAACGGGCGAGGGGCAGCAGCGGCCCATCAGGGTGATGGTGGTCGACGACCACCCGATGTGGCGCGACGCCGTCGCCCGCGACCTCGCCGAGGCCGGCTTCGACGTGGTGGCGACCGCGGGCGACGGCCCGCAGGCGGTCCGCCGGGCCGGGGCCGTCACCCCCGACGTCCTGGTCCTCGACCTCAACCTGCCCGGGATGCCGGGCGTCCAGGTCTGCAAGGAGCTGGTCGGCTCGCAGCCCGGACTGCGGGTCCTGGTGCTCTCCGCGAGCGGCGAGCACGCCGACGTACTGGAGGCGGTCAAGTCCGGTGCCACCGGCTATCTGCTGAAGTCGGCGAGCACCCAGGAGCTGACCGATGCGGTCCGCAGCACCGCGGTCGGCGACCCGGTCTTCACCCCCGGCCTCGCCGGACTCGTCCTCGGCGAGTACCGCAGGCTGGCCTCCGAACCCGCACCCGTCGCGTCGAACGAGCCGAAGGCCCCGGAGCTCACCGACCGGGAGACCGAAGTCCTGCGGCTGGTGGCCAAGGGACTCTCGTACAAGCAGATCGCCGAACGGCTGGTCATCTCGCACCGCACCGTCCAGAACCACGTCCAGAACACCCTGGGCAAGCTCCAGTTGCACAACAGGGTGGAGCTGGTGAGGTACGCCATCGAGCGCGGCCTCGACGACGCCTGAGATCAACACCCGCACATTGCAGGGGAATTGACCGTCCCGCCCATCCCGAAGTGACCTGGATCACCCTTAGCGTGGAGCTGAGTGAGCTCACTTCGGCGAAGGGATGCTTTCATGCGGGTCGGAGTACTGACCGGGGGCGGCGACTGCCCCGGGCTCAACGCGGTCATCCGCGCCGTCGTCCGCAAGGGCGTGCAGGAGTACGACTACGACTTCATCGGATTCCGGGACGGCTGGCGCGGAGCGCTGGAGGGCGTGACGGTTCCGCTCTCCATTCCGGCCGTGCGCGGCATCCTGCCGCGCGGTGGCACCATCCTCGGGTCATCGCGCACCAATCCGCTCAATGCCGAGCACGGCGTCCGCCGGATCAGGGACAACCTCGCCAAGCACGAGGTCGACGCCCTCGTCACGATCGGCGGCGAGGACACCCTCGGGGTGGCGGCCACCCTGTCCGACTCGTACGGCATCCCCTGCGTCGGCGTCCCGAAGACCATCGACAACGACCTGTCCGCCACCGACTACACCTTCGGCTTCGACACCGCCGTCAACATCGCGACCGAGGCCATCGACCGGCTGCACACCACGGCCGAATCCCATATGCGGGTCCTCGTCGTCGAGGTGATGGGCCGCCACGCCGGCTGGATCGCGCTCCACTCGGGGCTGGCCGGCGGCGCCAACGTCATCCTCATCCCGGAACAGCGCTTCGACATCGACCAGGTCTGTGCCTGGGTGACCTCCCGGTTCCGGGCAAGTTACGCACCGATCGTGGTGGTCGCCGAAGGGGCCATGCCCGCGCAGGGCGAAATGGTCCTCAAGGACGGGTCGCACGACTCCTTCGGTCACGTCCGCCTCTCCGGCGTCGGCGAATGGCTGGCCAAGGAGATCGAGAGCCGCACCGGCAAGGAGGCCAGGACCACCGTGCTCGGTCATGTCCAGCGCGGCGGCACCCCCAGCGCCTTCGACCGCTGGCTGGCCACCCGCTTCGGGCTGCACGCCATCGAGGCCGTACGCGACGGCGACTTCGGGAAGATGGTGGCGCTACAGGGTACGGACATCGTGCGGGTGCCGATCGCGGAGGCGACCGCCCGGCTCAAGACGGTCGATCCGGCGCTCTACGCGGAGGTGGGGGTCTTCTTCGGCTGAGCGGCTGTGGGGCGGAGCGGCGTGCCGAACGCGCGCCCGACCCCACGGACATATATTTGCGATGACCGGCCGTGCGGGGCCCGCTCCCGGAGCGGTTCCCGCACCTGGCCCGCATCAGTCACGGGAGACGTCTTGGAAATCCTGGCATTCGGAGTGCAGTCCGACGAGAAGCCCCTGATCGAGAAGGCGTTCGCCGGGAAGCACGAGGTCCGGTGCCTGGACGTCTTTCTGACCCCGGACACCGCACCCATCGCGGCGGGCTACGAGATCGTCTCCACCAGCGTCAACGCCGATCTGGGCAGCCGCGTCCTGCAGACCCTCGCGGCCGGCGGCACCCAGATGATCGCCCAGCGTTCCACCGGCTTCAACAACATCGATCTGGACGTGGCCGAGCGCCTCGCCCTGCGGGTCGCACGGGTCTCCTGGTACTCGCCCTACTCGGTCGCCGAATTCGCCTGGGCCCTTGCCATGGCGGTCAACCGCCGCATCGTCCGCGCCACGACCCGCACCCGGGACTTCGACTTCCGCCTCGACGGCCTTCTCGGCCGGGACATGCACGGCCGCACGGCCGGCATCATCGGCACGGGCAAGATCGGCGAGGCCTTCACCCGGATCGCCCATGGCTTCGGCATGAATCTGCTCGGCTGGGACGTCGCCGAGAACCCCGCCTGCGTCGAGCTGGGCATGCGGTACGTCGACAAGGAGGAGCTCCTTGCCGAGTCCGACCTGATCAGTCTGCACGTCCCGCTGCTGCCCTCGACCCACCACATCATCGGCAAGGACGCCCTGGCCCGGATGAAGGACGACGCGATCCTGATCAACTCCAGCCGTGGCGGGCTCGTCGACACCTCCGCCCTGGTCGGGGAGTTGCGGGCGGGCCGGTTCCTGGGGGTCGGACTCGACGTGTACGAGGCGGAGGCCGGGCTCTTCTTCCTCGACAAGTCCCTGGAGGGCGTCGACGACGACACCCTGGCCCGCCTCGTCACCTTCCCGAACGTCCTCGTCACCTCGCACCAGGCGTACTACACCGAGGACGCCCTGGGCCAGATCATCGGCGCCACCGTCCAGAACGTCGACGACTACCTGGCCGGCCGCCGCAGCGACAACGTGCTGGTCCCGCCGCCCAGGCCCTGACAGCAGGGCCCGGGCGGCCGGATCTCAGCCGCGTACCGGAAGCCCGGCCAGGAGCTCGCCCACGATCGTCGCCCCGCGCAGCGTCAGCACCGACTCCGGATGGAACTGCACCGAGGCGAAGCCGTCCCCGCGCAGTGCGTGCAGCTCCCCGGTCGCCGGGTCCAGGCTCGCCTCGATGCCGTGCGCCGCCAGCTCGGTGGCCGCCGCGTCGTCGCAGCGCGCGGTGAAGCTGTTGTAGAAGCCGACGATCTCCGGGCGGCCGAACAGATCGATCCGGGTCTGCGCACCCTGGTACGGGACGTTCTTGCGGACGATGTCGAGACCCAGCTCGGCCGCGATCAGCTCATGACCCAGGCACACCCCGAGCAGCCCGTGCCGGTGATCCCGTACGAGCTCCGCGGCGAGGGACCGCAGCAGCCGCATCTTCGGGTCGGCCGCGTCACCCGGATCCCCCGGACCGGGGCCCAGCACGACGGGACCCTCATGCGCCCGTACGAGCTCGCGCAGCCCCGGCTCGTCGTAGCGGTGCACCGACACATCGAGGCCCGATGCGCGCAGCAGATGCCCCAGCATCGAGGTGAACGTGTCCTCGCCGTCGACCACCAGCGCATGGCCGGACAGCGCGTCGGTGCGCTCCTGCATCCGCAGCCAGAACGGCGCCAGCCCGTCCCGCCGGGCATCCAGTGCCGCCCGCACCCGGGGATCGTCGGCCAGTCGCGGCCTCGCGTCCTCGGCCTGCGGCCGCCCAGGCCGCACCCCCAGCGCGGTCAGTACGCCGGCCGCCTTCGCATGGGTCTCGGCGACTTCGCTCTCCGGGTCGGAGTGGCGTACCAGCGTCGCCCCGACCGGCACCCGCAGCTCGCCCCGGGCCGAGATGTCGGCGGTCCGGATCAGGATCGGCGAGTCCAGCGTCTGCGCCCCGTCGGGCCCCTGCCGCAACAGGGCCAGCGCGCCCGCGTAGTAGCCGCGCCCGCCGGACTCGTACCGCTCGATCACGCGGCAGGCGTTCTGTACGGGGGAGCCGGTGACCGTCGCCGCGAACATGGTCTCCTTCAGGACCTCGCGCACATCCAGCGAGGAGCGGCCGCGCAACTCGTACTCCGTGTGCGCGAGATGGGCCATCTCCTTGAGCCGAGGACCGATCACCACCCCGCCCATGTCGCCGACCGTGCACATCATCTTGAGTTCCTCGTCGACCACCATGGAGAGCTCCTCGGTCTCCTTGCGGTCGCCGAGGAAGGCCAGCAGGCTCTCGGCGGTCGGGCCCTCGGCGGGGTAGCGGTAGGTGCCGCTGATGGGATTCATCACGACGGTCCCGCCGGACATCCGCACATGCACCTCGGGGCTGGCACCGACGAGCGTCCTGTCCCCGGTGTGGACGACGAACGTCCAGTACGCACCCCGCTCACCGGCCAGCAGCCGCCGGAACAGGGCCAGCGCGTCCGCCCGGCCGAAGCCCGGGATCTCGCCCCGGAAGGTCCGCCGGATGACGAAGTTCGCGCCCTCGCCCCGGCCGATCTCGTCCTCGATGACCCGCCGCACCGTCCCCGCGTACTCCTCGTCGGACACGTCGAACGCACCGTCCTCGACCCGCACCGCGTGGGCGGGAAGCACGTCCAGCGTCTCGGCCAGGGGAAGTTCGTACGTCTCGTCCGCGACCAGCACGGTCAGCGGCGTGCCGTCGTCACGGACGTCGAAGCCACGCTCGGCGATCTGCCGGAACGGCACCAGAGCAAGGGTGGGCTGTTCGCCGATGGGGATGTCGGCGAGCCTGTCGGCCTCCCGCACCCGGCCGATCAGCACCTCGACGGTGTCGTGATCGTGGCCCGGGGTGCGCCTGCGCAGCAGGGCGAAGGGCGGGCAGTCGTCGCCAAGAAGTCTGCGGACGATCGTGTGCGGTGCGGTGTGCGGTGCCATCTGGGGTGTTCCTTCCACTGGGATCAGCTGGGAGGAACGGCCCCTGGACATGGGAAAGGCCGCCCCTCGGGCGGCCTCTGCGTCGGTGTGTACGCGCGATCAGTGGGCCGCTGGATGAGCGGTCCACCACCAGTTACGGGTTGAGTGCGCGAACATGCCAGAACCCTAACCCATGACCAGGACATGCAGGGGTCCCTTCCGTGGTCTCTTCCGCGCGGCTGGGGGAATGTATGTCGTCTCATTCGTTGAGCACCCGGATAACCAGTGGACGCGACCCCGTAATGTGGGGGCCGTGACCGTGAACGCCAATACCTCCGTCGCCGGTGGCAACACCTGGCGAGACCTTCCCGCGGCGCAGCAGCCCGAGTACCCCGACTCCGAGGCCCTGCGCGATGTACTCGCGGACCTCGCGTCGTATCCGCCGCTCGTCTTCGCCGGCGAGTGCGACCAGCTGCGCGCCCGTATGGGAGCCGTCGCCAAGGGCGAGGCGTTCCTGCTGCAGGGCGGCGACTGTGCCGAGGCCTTCGACGCCGTGTCCGCCGAGCACATCCGCGCCAAGCTGAAGACGCTGCTCCAGATGAGCGCCGTCCTCACCTACGCGGCCTCCGTGCCCGTCGTCAAGGTGGGCCGGATCGCCGGTCAGTACTCCAAGCCGCGCTCCAAGCCGACCGAGACCCGCGACGGCGTGACCCTGCCGACCTACCGCGGCGACTCCGTCAACGGCTTCGCCTTCACCGAGGCCGAGCGCATCCCGGACCCGGACCGGTTGAAGCAGATGTACCACGCATCCGCCTCCACGCTGAACCTCGTCCGCGCCTTCACCACCGGCGGTTACGCCGACCTGCGCCAGGTGCACGCCTGGAACCAGGACTTCGTGAAGTCGTCCCCGTCCGGCCAGCGCTACGAGGCCCTGGCCCGCGAGATCGACAACGCGCTGAACTTCATGAAGGCGTGCGGCACGGACCCGGCGGAGTTCAAGGCCGTCGAGTTCTACGCCTCGCACGAGGCCCTGCTGCTGGACTACGAGTCGTCGCTGACCCGCGTCGACTCGCGGACCGGCCAGCTGTACGACACCTCGGCGCACATGGTGTGGATCGGTGAGCGCACCCGCCAGATGGACGGCGCGCACATCGAGTTCGCCTCAAAGATCCGCAACCCCATCGGAATCAAGCTCGGCCCGACGTCCACCGTCGACGAGGCTCTCGGCTACATCGAGCGCCTCGACCCCGAGCGCGAGCCCGGCCGACTGACCTTCGTCGTCCGGATGGGCGCCGACAAGGTCCGCGACAAGCTCCCCGAGCTGGTCGAGAAGGTCACCGCCTCCGGCGCGACCGTGGCCTGGGTGACCGACCCGATGCACGGCAACACCTTCGAGGCCGCGTCCGGCCACAAGACCCGCCGCTTCGACGACGTCCTGGACGAGGTCAAGGGCTTCTTCGAGGTGCACAAGGGCCTCGGCACGCACCCGGGCGGCATCCACGTCGAGCTCACCGGTGACGATGTCACCGAGTGCGTCGGCGGTGGCCACGAGATCTTCGTGGACGACCTCCACCAGCGTTACGAGACCGCCTGCGACCCGCGGCTCAACCGCAGCCAGTCGCTGGACCTCGCGTTCCTGGTCGCCGAGATGTACCGGGACCAGTAAGGCATCACCGCGCGCAGCGCACGCGTGACTGTGGGGCACGGATCGATGTGATCCGTGCCCCACAGGGCGTTCCGGGGCTTTTACGGGCCTTGAGCGGCGGGTAAGGTTAGGTTAGCCTCACCGATTATCGGGGCGGCAGCCACGATCCATCCCGCCGGGAGGTGAACCGCATGTACGTCTGCTCGTGCTTCGGCGTTACGGAGCAGCAGGTCAAGAAACATGCGGAAGCAGGCGCCTGCACGCCCCGCCAGATAGCCTCGGCCTGCAAGGCGGGGACCGACTGCGGCGGCTGTGTCCGTACCATCCAGGCGATGCTCGGCCGCGGCGCCTGTCCGCGTCGTGAGCTGCTGGACCAGAAGCGGACGCCGGGCACCGCGGACCGTCTCACGGCCGGCGCCGCTCCCGATGCCGATCAGGGCATCGGCTCCGGCACCGGCCCCCTTCCTGCGCCGGTGCCGCTTCCCGACGCCGCCTGACGCCTGGCGGCCCGGCCGTCCGTACCCCCGGCCGTACTCCGGGCCGTGGGCCGGTCAGCTCTCCGGCTGCTCGATCAGCTGCGCGATGTAGAGCGGCTCGCCGAGCTTCTCGACCAGTTCCAGCTGGGTGTCGAGATAGTCGATGTGGTGCTCCTCGTCGGCCAGGATCGACTCAAAGATATTTGCGGACGTGATGTCGCCCTTGGTGCGCATCAGCTCGATACCGCGCTTGAGGCGGTCGATCGCCTCCACCTCGACCTGGCGGTCGGCCTGGAACATCTCGGTGACCGTCTGGCCCACCCGTACATGGAAAAGCCGCTGGTAGTTCGGCAGCCCATCGAGGAAGAGGATGCGGTCGGTCAGGATCTCGGCGTGCTTCATCTCGTCGAAGGACTCGGAGCGCGTGTATTTCGCGAGCTTCGTCCAGCCGAAATTGTCCTGCATCTTTGCATGCAGGAAGTACTGGTTGATAGCAGTCAATTCGGCGGTCAGCTGTTCGTTCAGGAACTCGAGGACCTCGGGGTCGCCCTGCATCGCAGAGGCTCCTTCCAACCGGTGAACTGGGCAAGTTGGCCGCATCCTCGCATCGCACCCGGTGGGCGTCCAGTAAGTGCATGCTTAGTACGAGTTGCCCGAAACGGCTCTGCCCTGGTCATGACCACCCCTGCCTGTCTGTCACCATGGAGGCATGGGTCAGCCGGAAAGCCGGGAACACCGCGCATCAGAGCAGTCCGAGCTTCCGCCGGGACAGCGTCTGCAGCGTGGCTGGCCGGTTACCCACTACGGGCCGGTGCCCAAGTTCAAGCCCGACCGCTGGGAGTTCCGGGTCTTCGGAGCCACGGCCGACGGCGAGAAGCACTGCTGGAACCATCAGGAGTTCTCCGCGCTGCCGTTCTCCTCGGTCGTCGCCGATCTGCACTGCGTGACCAAGTTCAGCATGCTGGGCGCCGAGTGGGGTGGAGTGCTCGCCCGTGACGTCGTGGCGCTCGCGCCGCCCGCGCCGCAGGTCACCCATGTGATGGTCTGGGCCGAGTACGGCTTCAGTTCGAACCTCCGGCTCGACGACTTCACCTCCGAGCGCGCGCTGTTCGCCACCCACAAGGGCGGCGAACTGCTCACCGCCGAACACGGCTTCCCGCTCCGGCTCGTCGTACCGCATCTGTACGCCTGGAAGGGCCCCAAGTGGGTCCGGGGCATCGAGTACATGAGCGCCGACCGTCGCGGCTTCTGGGAGGAGCGCGGCTACCACAACGTCGGCGATCCCTGGAAGGAGCAGCGCTACTCCTACCAGGAAGAGCCCGGGGAAGGCCCCGAGCTCTGACCCGGCCGCGCCTCCTGCGCCGCCTCAGTGGTGGTACTGGTGCACCACCGCGTGCCCCTTGCCGCGCCCGATCATCCACTTGTTCACCGGTGTGGTGACGACGAAGGCGACGGCGAGCGAGATCGTGAGTGCTGCCCAGAACAGGGCGTCCGAGAGCATCGCGTCCATGGCGCCCGGCCACAGGGCGATCACTCCGTTGTCGATCAGTTCCATCACCGCGATCGAGAGCGTGTCGGCCGCGAGGGCGACCCGGAACGCCGTCCTGAAGTCGACGCCCGCCTTCAGGACGGACCGCAGCGTCAGCGTGTAGCCGAAGAAGAACGCCAGGACGATCGCGAGGACCATCGTCGGCACGTTGCCCCAGCCGAACGCGGTGCCGATCACCATGCCGAGGATCTCGCCGATGGCGCATCCGGTGAGGCAGTGGAGGGTCGCCCGTGCTGCCATCGCCCAGCTGACGCCGCCGGAACCGTGGCCGGAGTGGTGGTCGGCGTGGGCGCTGTGGTCGGGGTGACCTGCGTGCTGTGTGTGCTGCGCGTGGTCCTGCATCGTGTTCCCCCAATGCTGAGGAGCGGTTCCTGCCGACAGTAAGAACCGTATACCCCCCAGGGGTATTCCTCAAGGGGTGTCCGCCCGGTCAGCCCCGTCCGCGCAGCTCCTTCAGCCGGGCCACGTCCGCCGCATGCCCTGCCGTCCCGCCCGGGGTCTCGATGACCAGCGGCACACCCTCGGTCGCCGGATGCGAGAACAGCTCCCGGAACGGCTCCTCGCCGATGTGGCCCGCTCCGATGTTCTCGTGCCGGTCCTTGTGCGCTCCGGCCACGTCCTTGGAGTCATTGGCGTGGATCAGCTTCAGCCGGCCCTCGCCGACCGTCTCCACCAGCAGGTCCAGCGTCTCCTTCATGCCCGCCGGACCGGCAAGGTCGTGACCCGCCGCGAAGATGTGGCAGGTGTCGAGGCAGATACCGAGCTTCGGATGGGCGTCGAGCGCGTCGAAGTACGGGCCGAAGTCCCAGGTCCGTGAGCAGAGCGAGTACCCCTGGCCCGCGGTCGACTCCAGCAGCAGGAACGGGTCGTCGTCGTGGGTCAGCTCGTCCAGCAGCGGCAGCATGTGGGTACGCACCTGCGCCAGCGCCTCCTCGCGCGGCCGGCCGTTGGTCGCCGAACCGGTGTGCACCACGACGCCCAGGGCGCCGATCCGGCGGGCCCGGCGCAGCGAGTGGCGCAGGGACTCCACGGACTTCTCGACGGTCGCCGGGGTGTGCGAGCCGAAGTTGATCAGATACGGGGCATGGACGTACGCCGGTATGGACTCGGCGGCGCACTCGGTGCGGAACAGCTCGTCCTGCGCCGGATTCCCGGCCGGTGTCGCCCAGCCGCGCGGATTGGCGACGAAGACCTGGACGGCCTCCGCGCCCATCTCGCGGGCGTAGGGGAGGCCGACCTTGGCGAGGCCGCCGGCCACCGGTACATGGCCGCCGACAGGGTTGCGCATACGGATCTACAGTCCCTTGGTCTTGATGGTGATGGTGCTGCCCTCGGGGGCCTGGTCGCCGCCGTCGACGGACTGGCTCTCGATGGTGTCGCTGAAGGAGAGGAACGGGCGGTCGACCTTGACCTCGAAGCCCGCGTCCTCCAGCTCGCTGCGGGCGTCGTCGACGTCCTTGCCGGTGACGTCCGGGACGTCGATCATCTGCGGGCCCTTGGAGACCGTCAGCGTGATGGTGTCTCCCTCGGCGGCCTCCTCGCCCTCGCCGGGTGACTGCTCGGCGATGTCGCCCGCGTCCTCGGGGGAGTTCACCCGGTCCGGCAGCACCTTCGCCTTCAGTCCCTCGTCGTCCAGCGCGGCGGTGGCGTCCTCGACGGAGAGGCCGGTGACATCGGGGACGTCGACCGGGCTGCCCTTGGAGACGATGATCGCGACCGCGGAGTCGGGGTGGCGCTCGGTGCCCGCCTCGGGTTCCGTACGCACCACCTCGCCGGCGGCCACGTCGTCGCTGAACTCCTTGGTGGTCATGCCGGGCACGAGGCCCTTCTTCTCCAGCTGACGTCTGGCCTCGGAGAGCGCGATGCCCTGGACATCGGGCACCGTCACGATCTCGGGACCGCGCGAGACGACCAGTGCCACCGAGTCGTTGCCCCGGATGCGGGCACCCGACTTCGGGGCGCTGCTGATCACCTTGCCGCGGTCGACGGTGTCGCTGTAGGCGCGACGTACGCCCTTGAGTTCGAGACCGGCGTTCGAGAGCCGTTCCTTGGCCGCCTTCTCGCTCTGGCCCAGCAGTGACGGGACCCGGGTGAACTGTCCGACGTTGATGTACCAGACGCCACCCCCGACCCCCAGGACCAGCAGCACGGCGAGGACCGCCGCGATGATGCCGCGACGCGGCGTCCCGCGGAGCCCCGCGCGACGGCCCGGCGGCTGCGGGGGCAGTTGCGGGGGCATCTCCAGTCGGCTGGTGTGGTGGGCGGTGCCCTGGCCCGGCGGCAGCACCCGCGGGATCACGCTGGTGCGGTCCTCGGCGTCGTCGTGGACCTCGGCCAGGGCCTGCGGCGGCACGGCGTCCAGCTGTGCGTCGGTGAGGCCGGACCGGGCCCGGCGGGACTCGGCGAGCAGCGCCACCGCGTCGAACGGCCGGACCTCGGGATTACGGGCGGTGGCGCTCGCCACCAGCGTGTCGAGCTCGGCCGCGAGACCCGGGACGACGGCCGAGGGGGCCGGGACGTCCTCGTTGAGGTGCTGGTAGATGACCTGGGCGGGGGACTCGCCGGTGTGCGGCTTGATGCCCGTGAGCATCTCGTACAGCACGACGCCGCACGCGTACACATCGGCGCGGGTGTCCGCGGTGCCGTGCTCGATCTGCTCGGGGGCGAGATAGGAGACGGTGCCCAGGATGGACCCGGTGGTGTTCGTGACCGAGCCCACGGCCCGGACCAGGCCGAAGTCGGCGACCTTGACCCGGCCGTCGTCACCTATCAGCACGTTCTCCGGCTTCATGTCCCGGTGGACGAAGCCCGCCCGGTGCGCGGCCCCCAGAGCGGCGAGCACCGGCTCCAGGATGTCCAGCGCGGCCCGCGGCTGCAGGGCGCCCCGCTCGCGCAGCACATCGCGCAGCGTGCACCCCGCGACGTACTCCATCGCGAGGTAGACGTACTGCCCCTGGGCGCCCTGGTCGAAGACCGCGACCACATTGGGGTGCGCGAGCCGGGCCACCGACTTGGCCTCGCGGATGAAGCGCTCGACGAACGAGGCGTCGGTCGCGAGCGCCGGATGCATCACCTTGAGGGCGAGCACCCGGTCGAGCCGGGTGTCCATGGCCCGGTAGACCGTGGCCATGCCGCCCACGGCGATGCGGGCATCGACGCGGTAGCGGCCGTCGAGCAGCTGCCCGACGAGAGGGTCCTGGAGGGTCGTATCCACGCAGCCGAGTCTACGAGTCACCGCGGACACGGCCGACTGGCGGAGCGATCCCGGCTCCGTACTGCAGCCGAGCCGTGACAGGGACATGCGATTTTCTGCCACGGAACGGGCGGAGCGCAGGGATCGGGACGTACCGCGTCAGGGGCATGAGATCCCCCACACGGACCGTTCCGGGCCCCGGGCTCAGAACGCCGGGCGCTCCGGATCCAGCACCGCCCGCCCCGCCGTCGGTGACGACGCCTCGGCGAAGTGACGGCGAGGGATCCGCCCCGCGCGGTACGCCAGCCGCCCGCCCGCCACCGCATGGCGCATCGCGCCGGCCATCAGCTCGGGTTCCTGGGCCCGGGTCACGGCCGACGCCAGCATCACGGCCGCACATCCCAGCTCCATGGCGAGCGCCGCGTCCGATGCCGTGCCCGCGCCCGCGTCCAGGATCACGGGTACCCGCGCCTGCTCGACGATCAGCTGGAAGTTGTGCGGATTGCGGATGCCCAGACCCGAACCGATGGGGGAGCCGAGCGGCATGATCGCCGCACACCCCACGTCCTCCAGCTTGCGGGCCAGCACCGGGTCGTCGTTCGTGTACGGCAACACCGTGAAACCGTCGTCCACCAGCGTCTCCGCGGCGTCCAGCAGTTCGATGGGGTCCGGCAGCAGGGTGCGCTCGTCCGCCACCACCTCCAGCTTGACCCAGTCGGTGCCGAGGGCCTCGCGGGCGAGCCGGGCGGTGAGCACGGCCTCGCCCGCAGTGAAGCAGCCGGCCGTGTTCGGCAGCACGCGGATGGAGAGCCGCTCCAGCACGGAGAGCACGGAGCCCTGCACGGTCGGGTCGAGGCGGCGCATCGCCACGGTCGTCAGCTCGGTGCCGGAGGCGGTCAGGGAGCGTTCCAGTACGTCCAGGCTGGGCGCCCCGCCCGTCCCCATGATCAACCGGGAGCCGAGGACGGTGCCGCCGAGCGAGAAGGGATCGTCGGACATGGTCAGCCTCCCTGGACCGCGGTGAGGACCTCGACCCGGTCGCCGTCCGTGAGTGCGGCGGCGGGCCACTGGCCGCGCGGTACGACGGTCTCGTTCAGGGCGGCCGCGACGCCCGAGGCTGCACTGGTCAGCGAGGCGACCAGGACGTCCAGGGTGGTGCCCGGCGCGACGGCGAGGACCTCACCGTTCACGGAGACGGAGACGGCAGGGACGGAAAGGGGGACGGGCTCGGTCATGCGGGCTGCTCCTGGGGTACGGGGGCGGCGGCGGGCGAGAAGCGGCCGGGGGAGAAGGGGCGGGCCACCTCGGGCAGTTCGCCTTCTGCCAGCAGCTGCGCCATGGCGTCTCCGGTGACGGGGGTGAGCAGCACCCCGTTGCGGTGGTGGCCGGTGGCGAGGTGGAGGCCGCGCAGCGCGGTGCGGCCGAGCAGCGGGGCGTTGTCGGGGGAGGCGGGACGCAGACCGGCGCGCGTCTCGGTGAGCGGCAGCTCGGTGATGCCCGGCACCAGTTCGTGCGCGTCGCGCAGCAGCTCGTACACCCCGCCCGCCGTGACGGTGGTGTCCCAGCCCATCTCCTCGCTGGTGGCGCCGATGACCAGCTCGCCGTTCTCACGCGGTACGAGATAGACGTGGCTGCCCCGGACCACCGCCCGCACGGTGCGGGAGAGGAAGGGGGCGTACGCGGTGGGCACGGTCAGCCGCAGCACCTGGCCCTTCACCGGGCGGACCGGGGGCAGGACGTGCTCCGGCACCCCCGGGAGCCGGCCGCTGAGGCTGCCCGCGGCGAGCACGACCTGATCGGCCGTCGCCTCCGTACCGTCGGCCAGTATGGCTCCGGTGGCCCGGTCCCCCGTGACCGAGAGCCGCTCGGCCCTTTGGCGGTGGAGGACGACCCCGGCCCGTTCGCACGCCGTCAGCAGCGCGGCGGCCAGCCGTCGCGGGTCGACCTGGTGGTCGCCGTCGACCCGCAGCCCGCCGCGTACACCCGGTGCGAGCATCGGCTCCAGGCGACGGCACTCCCGGCCCGTGAGCCACTCCGACTCCAGGCCCGAGCGGCGTTGCAGGGCGTGGAGTTCCCGCAGATGGGCGCGGTCGTCGGCATCGAGTGCGACGGCCAGGGTGCCGCAGGCGCGAAAGCCGATGTCCTGGCCGCTCGCCGCCTCCAGCTCGGCCGCGAACGCCGGATAGCGTGCGGCGGAGGCGACGTTGAGACCGAGCAGCATCTCCTCGCCGTAGTGGAGTTCGGTGACGGCGGCCAGCATCCCGGCCGCGACCTGGGCTGCGCCGCCGCCCGGTTCGGGATCGACCACCGCGGTGGCCAGGCCGCGCTGCGCGGCCCGCCAGGCGATCACCAGGCCGATGATGCCGCCCCCGATGACGAGGACGTCGGACCCGTTCGTACGGTGCGTGCGCATGGGCGTCCAGCCCCTCCCTTCGCCGGCATGACCCGGATCAGGTTCGTACGGTCGGAGGCCGCCCAGCCTCCCTCTCAGCCCGGTGCGCCCGGGCTCCCGCGAGTGATGTGCACGGCCACCCTAAACCCCTGGCCCGCGCTGCCTGCAAGGGAGCGGACGGGGGCACGGGAAAGGCGATCCGGCGGGCGCTTCCCGGGAACCGACTACCTGACGGACCGTCAGGTGTTTAAGGTGGACGGGTGGACGAGCAGACCGGACAGCAGCAGACAGAGCCGCGGCAGCGCCGCCGCGTCGTGATCGCCGGAGCGGGCATGGCGGGTGTGCAGACCGCCGTGGCCCTGCGCGAACAGGGCTTCACCGGCCCTGTCACGCTGATCGGCGCCGAACCGCACCAGCCGTACGACCGGCCCCCGCTGTCGAAGGCGGTCCTGCTCGGCAAGGCCGAGGACTCGGCCTTCGACATCGACTTCGAGGCGCTGGACATCACCCTGCGGCTCGGCCTCGACGTGACCGCGCTGCGCGCCGCCGACCACGAACTGGACACCCCGGCCGGGCCCGTCCCCTACGACGTCCTGGTCGTCGCCACCGGCGCCGAACCCCTGGTGCTGCCCGGCACCGAGGGCATCCCGGGCGTCCACCTCCTGCGCACGCTGGACGACGCCGCCCGGCTGCGGCCGGTCCTCGAACGGCAGCACGCCGTCGTGGTCGTCGGCGCGGGCTGGATCGGCGCCGAGTTCGCCACCGCGGCCCGCGCGGCCGGCTGTGCGGTCACCGTCGTCGAGGCGGCCGAACGCCCGCTCGCCGGCGCCCTGCCCGCCGAGGTCGCGGCCCCCATGGCCGCCTGGTACGCCGAGAGCGGCGCCGGACTCCTCACCGGGGCCCGGGTCGACCGCATCGAAGCCGGCCGGGTGGTCCTGGCGGACGGGCGTGCGATCCCGGCGGACGCGGTCGTCGTCGGCATCGGTGCCCGGCCCGCGACCGGCTGGCTGGCCGGATCGGGGATCGAGCTCGGCCCGGACGGATCGGTGACCGCCGACGCCTCGCTGCGCACCTCGCTCCCCGATGTGTACGCGGTCGGGGACTGCGCCTCGTTCCCCTCGGCCCGGTACGGCGAGCGGCTGCTCGTCCACCACTGGGACAACGCCCTCCAGGGGCCCCGGACCGTCGCCGCCGCCGTCACCGCCGCCGCTCCGGAGGGCGACGGGCAGCCGCCGGTCTACGACCCCGTGCCCTACTTCTGGTCCGAGCAGTTCGGCCGCTTCGTCCAGTACGCGGGCCATCACACGGGGGCCGACACCCTGGTGTGGCGCGGCGATCCGGCCGGACCGGCGTGGACGGTGTGCTGGCTGCGCGCCGGAGCGCTCGTCGCCGTACTGGCGGTCGGCCGTCCGCGCGATCTCGCGCAGGGGCGCAAACTCGTCGAATCGGGCGCGGAGCTCGCCCCCGAGCGGGTCGCCGACCCCTCCGTGCCCCTGAAATCAGCCACGCTCTGATGGCGTATCCGGCCCCCGTACGGTCGGCCCGGGTACCGGCTGTCGGTCCGGGATGGCACGCTTGTCCCCGTGACCGAGATTGACGCAAAGATCGATGCTCTCGTCCCCGCCTGGCTCCACCTTCCCGACATCGCCGAAATGTTCGATGTCGAGGTGACGCGCGTGCGCCAGCTGGTCAAGGACGGCC
Source organism: Streptomyces sp. NBC_00464 (assembly GCF_036013915.1). NCBI lineage: Bacteria > Bacillati > Actinomycetota > Actinomycetes > Kitasatosporales > Streptomycetaceae > Streptomyces > Streptomyces sp. NBC_00464. The sequence continues at coordinate 5,867,810 of NZ_CP107899.1, forward strand.
AGCTCATTGCCGTACGACGTGGTGAGAACCGGGCGCTCCAGGTGCCTGCCGCCTTCATCGACGGCGACAAGGTGGTCAAGGGCCTTTCGGGGACCCTGACGCTCCTGAGGGACGACGGCTACTCCGACACGGAGATGCTGGAATGGCTCTTCACGCCCGACCCGAGCCTGCCGGGCACGCCCGCGCAGGCGCTGAGTGAGAATCGCGGCACGGAGGTGAAGCGCCGAGCCCAGGCGCTCGCCGTCTAACCGACAGCCGCACAGGGGATGCGGGCCGCATGTCGCGGCCCGCATTCCGCGCGGCATCACCGAACCACCGCCATCGTCTTCCCCGGGGGGAACCGCACCATGTCCACGCCTCGCGCGCTGCTGTCCGACGCCCGGCTCTACCTGTGCACGGACGCCCGTCGGCGCCAGGGTGACCTTCCCGCGTTCCTCGACGCGGTCCTCTCCAGCGGCGTGGACATCATTCAGCTGCGCGACAAGGGCATGGAGGCGGCCGAGGAGCTCGAACACCTCGCGCTCTTCGCCGACGCCTGCAAACGCCACGGCAAGCTCCTCGCGGTCAACGACCGGGCCGATGTCGCCCACGCCATCGGTTCCGACGTGCTGCACCTGGGCCAGGGCGACCTGCCGGTCCCGGCGGCCCGCGCGATCATCGGCCGTGACGTGGTCATCGGCCGCTCCACGCATGCCGAGTCCGAGGTCGACGCCGCCGTCGCCGAGCCCGGCGTGGACTACTTCTGCACCGGCCCCTGCTGGCCCACCCCGACCAAGCCGGGCCGGCACGCCCCCGGCCTGGACCTCGTCCGCTACGCCGCCTCGCTCGCCCCCGCCCGTCCGTGGTTCGCCATCGGAGGCATCGACGCCGGCAACCTCGACGAGGTGCTGGACGCCGGAGCGCGCCGGGTCGTCGTCGTGCGGGCCGTCACCGAGGCGTCCGATCCGGCTGCCGCTGCCGCCGGGCTGGCGCGAAGGATCCGGGACCGCGCCGCGGTGTGACCCCGACGCCGAGAGGCCCGCTTGGGACAGGAGTGTCCGAAGCGTGGACAAAGAATCGGGCAATCAAGGCAAATACCCCCAGTTCGGTTGGGTGTCCGCCCCGCCCTGGTTAACCTGCCGGTATGGCCCTTGGCACACCCTCCACCAGGACAGATCACGCGCGCACGGTGCGTGAGATGCTCGAGACCGGCAAGACCTCGTACTCGTTCGAGTTCTGGGCGCCCAAGACCGAGAAGGGCGAGCGGAACCTCTGGAACGCGCTGCGCCGGGTCGAGGCGGTGGGACCGAGCTTCGTCTCCGTGACGTACGGAGCCGGGGGATCCACCCGGGCCGGGACGGTGAAGGCGACTCAGGACATCGCCGCCGAGTCCACGCTCACCCCGGTCGCGCACCTCACGGCGGTCAACCACTCCATCGCCGAACTGCGCAACATGGTCGGCCAGTACGCGGACGCCGGGATCCGGAACATCCTCGCCGTGCGCGGAGACCCGCCGGGCGACCCGATGGGCCCGTGGGTCGAGCACCCGCAGGGTGTGCGGTATGCCGCGGACCTCGTCCGGCTGATCAAGGAATCCGGCGATTTCTGTGTCGGCGTCGCGGCATTCCCGGAGATGCATCCGCGCTCTGCCGACTGGGACACCGACATTCAGCATTTCGTGGACAAGTGCCGCGCCGGTGCGGACTATGCGATCACGCAGATGTTCTTCGATCCCGAGGATTATCTGCGTATGCGTGACCGGGTGGTCGCTGCGGGTTGTGATACCCCGATCATTCCTGAGGTGATGCCCCTCACGAGCGTCCGGCAATTGGAGAGATTCGCGCAGCTCAGCAACGCGAAGCTGCCCGCGGACCTGAAAGAACGCATCCTCGCCGCCAAGGACGATCCCGCCGCTGTACGCTCCATTGGCATCGACTTCGCAACGCGGTTCTGCGCGAAGCTGCTATCCGAAGGTGTGCCCGGACTGCACTTCATCACGTTGAACAACTCGACGGCGACGCTCGAAATCTACGAAAATCTCGGACTGCACAAGCAGTCGTGACCGGCCGTACCCGCCACGATCCGGGGCGGTGGCCGTAGAAGGGGCGGGCATGGGCTGGACGGTCCTCTACATCGCGTTCGGCATCGTTGCGCTGTGGCTGCTCGGCGAGGTGCTGCTGCAGTACAAGGCACGTCTGCGCTGGCGGCTGCTCGCCTTCACCGGCTTCGTCGGTGTCGTCATCGGTGTCCTGATGCCGTCCGTGTTCGTCATCGCCATCGGCGCTGTCGCCTTCGCGACGGGCCAGACGTACGTCACGCTCTCCTTCCGCCGCGGCTTCTCGACCGGCTGGGCCATAGGGGGCAGCCCCGGGGAGAGCCGCCGCCGCCGCGGCGGTGCCGACCGCGAGCCCACACTCCAGGTCTCGGACCTGGAGATGGAGTACGACCCCGAGACGCCTGCCCGGCCGGAGGCCGCACCGCAAGTTGGGGCCGCCGAGGTCTACGCGCCGGAGCCGCTGCCCGACGACACCGGTCAGTACGGCATCTACACCGATCACCGCCCGCAGCAGGAGCACCAGCAGGATCAGCAGCCGCAGTACGCCGCGTACGCCGACTACACGGACTACTCCGCGTACCCGGCGCAGGGCCAGGAACCTCCCTACGCGGGAGCCGGCCAGGACACCTATGCGGGAGCCGGGCAGTACGACTACGGCACGGACCAGCAGCAGTACGCCGCGTACTCCGACCCGTACATCGGCACCACCGCGAGCACCCCGCAGTACGGCGCTTACGGGAACGACGGGAGCTACGACAGCTACGGCGGCGGCCAGCAGTACGCCGACCCGTACGCCTCGTCCCAGCAGTACGCCCCCGAGACCCCGCCGGGTGGTGTCTGGGTGCCGCAGCAGCGCGAGGGCGAGCAGTACCCGCCGATGCCCCCGGAGCAGCCCGCCCAGCCGGCGCCGTATCCGAACGGCTACGACACGGGCTACAACGAGCAGTACCGCTACTGATTCCAGGGCATGGCGAGCCGCCCGTACGAAGGGCAGGCGGAGCTGTCGGGCGACCGGGGCCGAAGCGACGCCCCGGTCCCGCCCGCGACCTCACTGCGAGCCGCGGAACCCGTCCCCCTCGACGATGATCCCCGCGACCAGGGCCCCTGACATGCCCGCGTGCGCCGGACCGCCGCCCGGGTGCGACCAGCCGCCCGCCAGGAACAGTCCCGGCAGCCGGGTGCGATTGGCCGCGTGGAGACAGCCGCCCGCGGCGCCCGCCAGCGCGGGTGCGGGAACCGCCCCGCCCTCCGCACCGGTCTCGGCCTCGGTGTCCGCGGGCGTCCGCACCTCCATGCGGAGCACCCGGTCCCGCAGGCCCGGCACGGCCGCGCTCGCGGTGCCGATCAGGGTGTCCGCGTACCGCGCCCGCAGCGACTCGTCCGTCCAGTCCACCGGGCCGTGCGGGGCGACCGTCGCCGTCAGCGTCACGGCCTCGTGGGCCTCGTCGGGGCGGGTGGCGGGATCGTCGGGGCGCAGCACCGTCACCGTGGGGTGCGCGGCGAGCCGGCCGCCGAACACCGCCTCGCGCTCGGCCGCCCCGTCCGCCGGATGCACCAGGGTCCGGTGCGCGGTATCCGCGGGCCGGGCGCCGCGCAACGACAGCAGTACGAGGAACCGGCCCGTCGGACCGGAGCCCTCCGGCCGGGGCTGTACCGTCACGTCGCCGTCCTGCCAGAGTTCCTGAGCGGGCATCAGGCCCGGGTGCGGCCGGGCCCCCAGCACCACGTGGGCCGCCTCCGCGACCGTGCCGTCCGCCAGCTCCACGCCCGCCGCCCGGCCGTCCTTCTCCAGGACCCGGGCCACCTCGGCGCCGAAGACGAACTCCACCTTCCGGGCCAGGCACCGCTCGTACACCGCCTGAGCCAGCGCCCGCATGCCGCCCGAGACGTACCAACTGCCGAACGTCTCCTCCATGTACGGCAACAGGGCCGCGCTCGCCGGGGCGTGCAGCGGATCGAGGCCGTACGACAGCGCGTACCCGTCCAGCAGGGCGGCCAGCCGGGGATCCGCAAGCTCCCAGGCGCCGATCTCCGTCACCGTGCCGGCCTGACGGGCGGGGCGCAGCAGCCGCCGCCGGACGGTCGCCGGATACGGATCGCGGGTCAGCACCTGCCAGTCGGGGCGCAGGGGCTCCTCCAGCAGGGGCCGCCGGGACCGGTCCCACGCGTCTCCGGCCCGGTCGAGGAACGCACCCCAGCTCCCGCCCGCGCCGCCGCCGAGCGCGGCGTCCAGGGCCGCGACGACGCCGGCCCGCGAGGCGTTCGGCAGGGACACGTCGGTGCCGTCCGCGAAGACATGGCGGCTCGCCGGATCGACCTGGGTCAGGGTGACGCACCGCTCCAGCGGCTCCTTGCCGGTCTTCACGAACAGGTCGCGGTAGACGGCGGGCAGATGGAGCAGGCCGGGACCCGTGTCGAACGTGAAGCCGTCCAGGGCATGGCGGCCGAGCGAGCCGCCGAACGTCTCGGAACGCTCGTACACCGTCACCCGGTGGCCTGCCACGGCCAGCCGGGCCGCCGCCGACATCGCGCCCAACCCGGCGCCGATCACCGCAATACGTGCCATGCCAGCGACTTTAACGGCCGCTGCTGACAGCCCAGCCGTCAGGCCGGTGGTAAACGGCCGCTGGTGACAGCTCAGCCGTCAGGCCAGTGTGCAGCGGAGCCGGCCAGCCCCTTCTCCTCGCGTCGCTGCGCTCTGCGGCGCAGGAACCGGCGGATCCGGGAGGCCAGGAAGATCAGTATCACCAGGCCGAGCACCAGCAGCGTCGCGGCGACGGAGGCCGCGATCCACGGATGGAATATGGCGAAGGTGACGACCCCGGCGACGCCCAGGTCCTCGGCCGTGCTCACGGCGTTGTTGCTGAACGGCTCGGGGGAGGTGTTCACCGCCATCCTGGTGCCCGCCTTCACCAGATGGCTCATCAGTGCGGTGGATCCACCGATGACCCCCGCGGCGACCTCCGGCAGCGAGCCGCTGTCGCCCGCCAGCAGCGCTGCCACGACCGCCCCGGCGACCGGCCTGATGACGGTGTGCGCCGTGTCCCAGACCGAGTCCACGTACGGGATCTTGTCCGCCACCACCTCACACAGGAAGAGCACACCGGCCACGATCAGGACATCGGTGCGCTGCAGTGAGGCGGGCACCTCGTCGGTCACTCCGGTCGCGCCGAAGATGCCGAGCAGGAGGACCACCGCATAGGCGTTGATCCCGCTCGCCCAGCCACTTGTGAACACCAGAGGGAGTACGGACACGGGGGCGATCGTAACCAGGTGGCGTACCGGAGCGGGAGGGGGCGGGTGCGCAGGTCTGAGTACCCGTACCTAGGGGGTGAGATGAGTAGGGACGCGGATGGGCTGCGACCTGCGGGAACGGCAGAGTGGGGACCACGGAAGGGGCGCTGCGCCGGTACCGCCGGCACGGGGCGGCGGAGCGGGCGCAGCACTCTCTTCCCAACGGGGGTGCACGGCGGAGGACTCGGGACCACGGGGGAACACGGGGGTCACGGGGGAAGGTCCTCCGGCAGCACACAAGCGCCGGTCGGGCGAGGCTCGGGGGGATCGAGCCCGTCGGGCCGGCGCTCTCATGTGTTCCGGGGTGCCGGGGGAGCGGGAATCAGCGCCCGCTGACCCGTCCGCGCAGCAGCAGGGACAGCGCCGAGTGCACGTCGTCGATCGACCGCTCCGGCTGGAAGGCCTGCCAGTCCAGCGCCGCCACCAGCACCATGCCGACCAGCGCGGCAGCCGTCAGCGGGATGTCGATCTCCTCGCTGAGCTCGCCGCCCGCGACGCCCTCCCTGAGCACACCCTCGACCACGGCGACGGCCTCCTGACGGACCACCAGCAGGGTTCCCTGCCAGGCACGGTTGGTGCGCCACAGCTCGGCCACGTACAGCTGGGTGAAGGCCGGGTAGCGGTCGATGAAGACCAGACCGGCCCGGATCATGGCGTCCAGCGCCTCGACCCGGCTGCCACCGCGCTCGTCGGTCTCCTCCGCCGCCGTACGCAGCGAGGCGGTGAGCAGCCCGACACCGTGGCGCAACAGCTCCTCGAAGAGCTCGGTCTTGCTCTTGAAGTTGTAGTACACCGTGCCCTTGGCGACCCCGGCGCGCTCGGCGATCTCGTCCACCGTGGTGGCCGAGAAGCCCTTCTCGGCGATGAGGGTCACGGCCGCTTCGTAGAGCTTCTGCCGGGTGGCCTGGCGGCGTGTGGCGCTACTGCTTTCCATGCTCCTGATTCTCACAGGTCCCGGAGCGCTCACAGACTCAGCTCCGGATGCAGCCGGTCCAGCGTCCACACCTGCTTGCGGCGCGCGGAGACGGCGGTCAGCGCGAGCGCCCCGGCGGTGAAGGCGAGCAGTACCGCACAGCCCTGCCAGACCGGCCCGAGCCCACCGCCGGTGATCAGCCTGCGCAGGCCCTCGACGATGTAGCTCATCGGCAGGTACGGATGGATCGCGTTGAAGAAGCCCGGACTCGTCTGTACGGGGTACGTGCCGCCGGCCGAGGTCAGCTGGAGCATCAGCACCGCGAGGACGAGGATGCGGCCCGCCGCCCCGAAGCGGGCGTTCAGCCATTGCACGATCGCGCCGAAGCAGCAGGTGACCAGGGCCAGGAAGCCGATGGTGCCGGCGGCGTGGGCCATCTGCAGACCGAGCCCCCAGTGCAGTACGGACATCAACGCGGCCACCTGGGCCAGACCGATCGCGGCCACCGGGAGCCAGCCCGCGAGGGCGATCCGCCAGGCCGGTGCCCCGGCGGCCAGGGCGCGCCGGTTGAGCGGCTGGATCAGCATGTACGCCACCATCGCGCCGACCCAGAGGGAGAGCGGGATGAAGTAGGGGGCGAAGCCGGTGCCGTAGTTCGGGGCCGCGTGCAGCGACTGGGAGGCCAGCTGTACGGGGTCGGCCATGACCCCCGTGCGGGCGTCGCGGTCCTTCTTGTCGTAGTCGGGGATCTTGTCCACGCCGTCGGTGAGTCCCTGGGCGAGCGTCGCCGAACCGTCGCCGAGCCGGATCATGCCGCTGTCCAGGCTCGTCGCGCCCTTCTTGAGGTCGCCGACCCCGGTGTTCAGCTCGGCGGAGCCCGACTTGGCCGTGGCCAGGCCGGTGTGCAACTGGTCCGCACCCTTGGCGACCTTGTGGGCGCCGGTGTTGAGCGCGTTGACCTTCTTGACGGCGCTCTCCAGGTCCTCGTCCAGGTGCGGTGAGCGCTCGGCGAGGTCGTTCGCCTGCTTCTGCAGGGTGGCCAGTTGGGTACGCAGCTTCTTGAGGTCCCCGTTCTGGTTCTTGACCAGGACGTTCACGTCGTCGGCCACGGTCGCCACGTCGGCCGCCGCCGTCACGGCCCGCTTCAGCGGCGCGCAGACGGTGGGGTCGGGGAGCGGCTGCTCCACGCACCGGGTGCGGTGGACGTCGGCGAGGTCGTCGGAGGCCGTGTGGGCGGCGGTGGCGGCGGTGGGCGCCGCCTTCACGAGCAGGTCGAGGTTGTCCCGTACGGTCTGCGAGGAGTCGGCGACGAGCCGGGCCGTGTCGCCGATCGCCTTGCCGTTGTCCTTGAGGAACGGGCGGACGTCCGCGGCAACCCCGTTGACCTTGTCGGCGAGCAGCTGGGTGCCGTCCGCGACCTGGCGCGAGCCGGTCTCCAGATCGCCCGCGCCCTTGTTCAGCTGCACGATGCCGGTGGCCAGCCGGCTGCTGCCGGCCTTCGCGTCCTTCAGCCCGTCCGCGAGGTCCTTCGAGCCCTTCTTGGCCTTGCCGATGCCGCCCTTGAGGTCGGCGGCGCCCTTGGCGGCCTTCGCCGTCGCGTCGTGGAGATCGGAGAAGTTGATGAAGATCCGGTCGAGGAAGCTCCGTGAGGCGTTGGCCGAAGCGGCGGTGCGGACCTCGGAGAACACCGTCCGGGAGATCTGGCCGACGATGTAGTTGTTCGCGTCGTTGGTGCGCACCTGGAGCGCGCCCGTCTCGGGGGAGTCGCCGGCGCTGGAGGCGATGCGTTTGCTGAAGTCCGAGGGCATGGTCAGCGAGAGGTAGTACGTACCGTCCTCGACGCCCTTGTGTGCCTCGGCGGCGCTCACCTCGTGCCACTCGAAGACCTTGGAGTCGAGCAGCTTGCCGGTGATCTCGTCCCCGGCCGCGAGGTGCTTGCCCTCGGCGGTGGCGCCCTTGTCGTCGTTGACCAGCGCTACGGGGATGCGGTCGAGGCGCCCGTACGGGTCCCAGAAGGACCACAGGTACAGGGCGCCGTAGAGCAGCGGCAGCAGCAGGAGGGCGGCCAGCGCGGCGCGCGGCAGCTTCCCCCGGCCGAAGCGCCGGAGCTCAAGCGTGGCCAGTCTCGGCGAACGCATCGGCCGTCCCTTCGTCGGGTGCGGGGGCGGCCGGCGACGCGGGCTCCCCGGTGATGTCTGTGGGATCCGCCGCTCCGGCGGCGCCGGTACGCACGATGACGGCGTCCTCGGGAGCCTGGCTGCACACGGCCAACACGGTCGTGCCGTCGGCGGCGAGCGAGCGCAGCAGCTCCCAGGCCTCGGCGCGCTCCGAGTCGGAGAGCTTGAGGTCGGTGTCGTCCACCGCGAGGAGCCGCGGCCGGCCGATCAGCGCGAGTGCGACGGAGAGCCGCAGCGCCTCCAGCCGCTCCAGATCCCGTACGGAGGTCCGCTCGGCCTTGGGCAGGGCGGCGGGATCGAGCCCGGCCGCCTTCAGGGCGGCGTCGATCCGGGCCCGTGCCGTGGCGACACGCTCGCGGCGCGGCCGCAGCAGGGCGCGCGGCGAGCCGTCGAAGCGACGCTGCAACAGTGCGCGTTCACGCAGGTGCTCGGCGACGGTGAACGACGGGTCGAGTTCGCTGACGCCGGGCACCGGGCCCAGCGCCGCGACACGGCGTACGGCGGCGGCCCGGCGCGGCAGGCGCAGGCCCCCGGTCGTGGCCTCGCCCTCGGTGGGACGCATCCGGCCGGTGAGGGCGAGCAGCAGGCAGGTGCGGCCCGAACCGGACGGGCCCTCGACCGCGATCAGGGACCCGGGGGCGGCGCTGAACGTCACGTCCCGGAATGCCCATCCGCGCGGCCCCTTGAGGCCGAGACCCTCGGCTGTGACAGCTGCCCCGTGCGGGCTGTCCAGGCTGTCCACTGACCCTCCCCGTCGTCTTCCGTCGTCTTCTGTATCGAATCTTTTGCACTGACCAGTCAGTGCAAAAAGGTAGCCCGAACTTGCGATCGAGGCAAAAGCCCAGGTCAGAGACGGATTCGGGTCGATTGTCAGTGGGGGCCGTCACGATGGATACAGACGGCCACGAAGCCGTTACGAGACAGGAGGTTCTGTCATGGCCCACTCGTCCGCAGCAGCCGCTCCGCGACGCCGCGCAGACGGCCCTGCCCCCTCACCGACCGGTCCGGCGCACGACGTCCACCCCGTACTCCGGCGCGCCACGGCGCCGCCCGCCGCTCTCGATCTCCTCGCCCAGGCCCGCGCCGGCCTCGAAGAGGCAGCTGTTCTCGACGTACCGAACGAGCGCTATGCCACCGCCCACCTCGCCGCGCTGCGCACCGCCGCCGCGGTGCTCGCCGTCCGGGGGCGCCCCGAGACCTCCCGGCGGCGCCGGGAGAGGATCCGCAGTGCCTGGGAGGTCCTGCCGGAAATCGCCCCCGAGCTCACCGAGTGGAGCGCCCTGTTCGCCTCCGGCGCCCGTCGCCGGGCGCGGGCGGAAGCGGGCATACCCGGCGCCGCCGGCCGGCGGGACGCGGACGATCTGCTGCGTGATGCCGCGATGTTCCTTCGCCTGGTGGAGCGGCTGCTGGTGCTCCAGCCGGTCCTTCCGCAACCCCGGGGGGAGCGGTCCGATACGGGATGACGGCGACGGCGGTGCGAGGCCATAGGCTGGACGCGACCTATCGCCCGCCCGCCGTTCACGCTCCGCCGTCAGCGGCGGCACCGTGCCGAGGAGACAACTGCCGTGTCGGACCAGCTGCGCCCCCGTGCCTCCCTTCGTACCGCCGTGGTCTGGGAGGTCCTCAAGGACGCTCTCGACCGGCAGGTCAAGGCGACCGGCAGGGACGCCCTGGACGTACTGGACACCGGTGGCGGTACGGGCAACTTCGCCGTGCCCGTCGCCCGTCTGGGCCACCGGGTCACCGTCGTCGACCCCAGTCCCAACGCGTTGTTCGCGCTGGAGCGCCGCGCCGCCGAGGCCGGGGTCGCCGACCGGGTCCGCGGGGTCCAGGGCGACATCCTCGGCCTGTTCGACGTGGTGGGGCGCGGTGACTACGACGCGGTGCTCTGCCATGGAGTCCTGGAGTACGTGGACGACCCCGCCGAGGGGGTGCGTCACGCGGTCGAGGCGCTCCGTCCGTCCGGCGCGCTCAGCCTGCTCGCCGCCGGGCTGGGCGGCGCGGTCCTGGCCCGGGCCCTTGCCGGTCACTTCACGGAGGCCCGGCACGCGCTCAGCGACCCGGCCGGCCGCTGGGGCGAGGGCGACCCGGTGCCGCGGCGGTACACGGCGGAGCAGCTCACCGAGCTCGTCGAGGGCGCGGACGCCGAGGTCGGCGCCGTCCACGGTGTACGCGTCTTCGCCGACCTGGTGCCGGGTGTCCTGGTGGACACCGAGCCCGGCGCGATGGAGGCCCTGCTCAAGCTGGAGACGGCGGCCGCCGAGCTGCCGGCGTTCCACTCGGTGGCGACCCAGCTGCACGTCCTGGGCACCAGGCGGGCCTGAGAGGCTGCCGGATCGCGACTGCAGCGCGGCTGATCAGCGACGCAGCTGCAGACGGAGTACGCCCCAGCAGCCCCGATCAGGGCCTTGGCCCCGTATGATCGGGGGACACCATCCGGCATGACGGATCGGAGGTTGGGGAATCAACGCCTCAGCAGCTGAGCCGCCGTGGCGGCCCGGACTGGCTGATTGGCAATGAGGGCGGGTTTCACGGGGACGATTCCCTGCCTATCCTGGAAGGGCCGCATACCGGCCGCCCCCCGCGGCCGACGACGAGGAGGACTCCGTGCCGCTCTCGGAGCACGAGCAGCGAATGCTCGAGCAAATGGAGCGAGCGCTGTACGCCGAAGATCCCAAGTTCGCGACAGCGCTCGAGGGAAGTGGGCTGCGTACATATACCCGGCGACGGGTCTACCAGGCAGTTGCTGGCTTCCTGGTGGGAATCGCGCTCCTCATGGCCGGAATGGTCGCCCAGCAGATCTGGATCAGCGTGGTGGGATTCCTCGTCATGCTGGGCTGCGCGGTGCTCGCGGTCACCGGTTGGCGCAAGGCGCCGAAGCCGGGCGAGCAACAGGCAGTCCGCGCGGGTGGTGCGGGCGAACAGCGACAGCCCAAACAGCGCCGGTCCGTGATGAACCGGATCGAACAACGGTGGCAGCGCCGCCGCGATGAGCAGGGCCAGTAAGCGCTCAGAAACACTGATGGGTGAGGGGCGGTCGCATTTCTGCGACCGCCCCTCACGCGTGCGCCTGGAACGCCGGGCGCCTGCCCGGCCCGTCGTGCCGGTGAGGCGCGCCCCCGGCTGCCGGGCCCGTGGGCTGTGCCGCCGGCCGGCTCGGGCCGCTTGGGCAGGTGCCGCCCGGCCGCCCGTGCCCGTCGGCCGGGTGGGGGCATGTGACCGGCGGGTCGGCCGTTGGCCGGGGGTAGAGCATGGCCCGGGCGCTCGGGCGTTGCCGAGGGCGACGTGCGGCGCCCCGGGCAGACCCGAGGACGGGCCGGCCCCGGGGCGATCCGTCAGCCCTGCTGGCGGGACGGGCGCCGCAGCCACGCCGGCCGCTGCGGTGCCCGCCACCGGCCGGTCAGCGCTGCCCGGCGCTCCGACACCGCCCACATCACCCGTACGGTCGATCGCGGTGCCACGACCGCACGGAGCCGGGCGAACCGGTCGGCGGAGCCCCGGAGACCCGCCCGTACCGCCTCCGCATCCTCCGCGAGCCCCGACACCGGCTGCGGCTTCGGCGCATAGAGCACCTGCTCCACCGCGCCCGCCACCCGGTGCACCGCCTCGGCCGCCTCCGTGTCCAGCCGGCCCATCCGTACCACCCGGTCCGCGGCCTTGCGCGGGGTCAGGGACTCGTCCGGTTCGATTCCGTGGTCCCACGCGGTGTCGGTGATCTCCTGCCAGGCCGCCAGCGTTCGCGCGGTCGCGTCCGCCGGGGTGCGCCCGGTGGAGGAGCCGAGCCGCCGGGCCCGTACCCGGGTCCGCCAGAACATGGGCAGCAACGGGAGCAGCAGGACGAGCACGGCCGCCAGGACGATTCCGAGCACGGTGCCCGCGGGCGTCCCCGTGTCCGTGGGCGTCACTGCCCCCGGGAGCGCCGAGCTGCCGCACTCACCCTGCCGGCGCATCTGCGCCGGGCAGCTGTCGGAGGCGGACGGCGTGACCGGCGCCGCTGCCGAGGCGTCCGTCTCGGGCCGGGCCGGATCGGCGGAGTCATCGGAGGGCGCGTCCGGCAGGGTGTACGACGGCGTGGAGCCGCGCGTCGGCGTGGGCTCGAAACGGGTCCATCCGACGCCCTCGAAATACAGCTCCGGCCAGGCGTGCGCATCGCGCAGACCGACCGACATCGAACCGTCCGACTGCGCGGTGCCGGGCGTGAAGCCCACGGCGACCCGGGCCGGGATCCCCAGCGTCCGTGCCATCGCGGCCATGGTGAACGAGAAGTGGACGCAGAAGCCCCTCCTGTCTCTCAGGAAGCGGCCGATCGCTGCGCTGCCGGTACCCGAGTTCACCGAGGTGTCGTACGTGAAGCCGCCCTCCGAGGCGAAGTAGTTCTGCAGCTTCACCGCCTGCTCGTAGGCGTTGGCGGAGCCCTTCGTCACCTCGTCGGCCGTCTTCCTGACCACCTCGGGCAGGGAGTCGGGCACCTGGGTGTACTCGCGGCGCAGGGCTGCCGGGACGGTGCCCGCGCCCGCGAGCTGTCCGGCGGTCGGCTGCACGACCAGGCTGGAGACCGAGTACTGCGCACCGCCGGTGGTCTCCCCGTCGTCGCCGACGAGCGTGCGTCCCTCGGGCTCGAACCGCCAGCGTCCGCCCACCCTCACCTCGGTCGCCGGGTAGGGGAGCGGCAGGTAGGTCTGCTGGTACGAACCGGACGCGGAGATGTTCGTGCTGATCTCCGTCACCGCGACTTCCGGCGAGAGACCCGCCGGGTCCGGGAGCCGCTTCGGCACGTCCTTCAGGCCGCGGGTGGAGGCCCGCCACTCGTTTCCGTTGAACTGGTCCAGGGCCAGGATGCGGAGGTAGAAGTCCTGCACACCGGTCGCGTTGGTGCGGTACGACATCACCTCCCGGTTCTCCGGCTGGTTGAGGTTGTTCTGCAGTGAGACCAGCGGGTTCACCGCGGAGATGGTGCCGCCGCCACTTCCCTTGCCGTTGCCGCCCGCCGTGCCGGCCAGCAGCCCGCCGTCGAGCGCGGGCAGGGCAGCGGGCACGACCAGCGCGATTCCCAGTGCGAGCGCGCCGATGCGCCGCCCGGTGCGCACCGGGGCCAGGGCCCCGCGGCCCGAGGCACCGATGCCGGAGCCGCCCCGGGGCCTGGCCGCTCCGGCGAAGACCCGCCCCCACTGGGAGAGCCGGTCACGCCCCTCGGCCAGCAGGAGGAGCAGATAGCCGCAGGCGGCCAACAGGAACCAGAGCCAGTCCGCGTCGCCGTTGGAGAGACCTGCGGCGACGGAGTAGAGAGCCAGCAGGGGCAGCCCGGCCGGAGCGGCGCCGCGGAACGTGACCGCCAGCGCGTCCACCGTGAGCCCGATCAGCAGCACCCCGCCCACCAGCATCAGCCGGATGCCCGGCGTATCCGGTGCCGGGATCGCGTACCGCCCGACGTCGTCCGCGCCCACCGTCAGCAGATCCACGAGCCGCTGCACGGACTGCGGGCCGGGCAGGAATCCCGCCAGCGCCTCCTCCCGGGCGAACGCCACGGTCAGCAGCACCACCAGGACGATCGCCTGCACGCCGACGGTCAGCAGCCGCGGCAGCGGCACTCGCCGGCCGAGCGCTCCCACGCCGCACTGGATGGCCAGCAGGAACGCGGCCTGCAGGAACCAGGTGACCGGGTCGACCAGCGGCAGCATCGAACAAGCCGCCATCAGCGTCGCCGCAAAGGCGCACAGCGCCAGCCGACCACGACCGCTCATGACCGTCCCCTCATGACCAACCACCGGAGAAACCTGTCGTACCGCCCGTTGTGCCGCCCACCGCGGCGGACTGGCTCAGCGAACCGTGATGGCTCGCCTGCAGCCACAGCCGGGCGAGATCCATGCCGGGCCGGACCGGCACCGCCGTCCACCCCGACTCGCGCAGCAGCCGGAGCCGTTGTTCACAGGCCGCGTCGGAGGCGGATGATTCGCCGTGCACCCAGGCGGCGCTGTCCAGGACGAACGCGACGGCCCCGCCGCTGCGCTGCCGCATCCGTGCCGCCACGGCGGCCTGCTCCTCGTCCAGCTCGCCGAGAAAGGCGATCAGCAGGCCCTCGTTGCCACCGCGCAGTACGTCGTACGCGCGCGAGAGGCCGCCCCCGTCGGAGTGGTCGACCACGGCGAGGGCGTCCATCATCAGTCCGGCCGATTCCGCCGAGTCCTGGGCGAAGCCGCTCTCGCCCTCGCCCGGCACCGCCGTGCCGTCATCCGTCAGCAGCCGGACCGCGAAGCCCCGCTCCAGCATGTGCACCAGGGCGGACGCGGCTCCGGAGACGGCCCACTCGAACGCCGAGTCGGGCCCCGTCCCCTGGTAGGCGGTCCCGCGCGTATCCAGCAGCACCGTGCACCTGGCGCGCTGCGGCTGCTCCTCGCGGCGCACCATCAGTTCGCCGTAGCGTGCGGTGGAGCGCCAGTGGACACGGCGCAGATCGTCGCCGTGGCGGTATCCGCGCGGAATGACGTCGTCCTCGCCCGCCAACGCGAGCGAACGCTGCCGCCCCTCGCCGTAACCGGTTGCCTCGCCCGCCAGTCGCACGGGAGGCAGTGGCTCGGTCCGGGGGATGACGACGAGCGTGTCGTACGCGTCGAACGAACGGGTCAGCTCGCACATCCCGAACGGATCACTCAGCCTCAACTGCAGGGGGCCGAGCGGGTAGCACCCCCGCAGATCCGACCGCACGCGGTAGGAAACCTCGCGCCGGCCGCCCGCCTCCACCCGGTCCAGGACGAACCGGGGCCGGGGCCCGAGCACGTACGGCACCCGGTCCTGGAGCATGAGCAGACCGGTGGGCAGCCGCGAGACGTTGTCCATCCGCAGATGGACCCGCGCCTCGGCGCCCGCGGGTACCCGGGACGGCGAGAGCCGCCGGGTACCGGCGACCCGGTAGCGGGTCCGGAAGAGCACCGTCACACAGACCAGCGGCAGCACGGCGAGCAGCAGGCCGACCCGCAGCAGGTCCCCCTGGCCCAGCACGTAGGCGCAGACCGCGGCGGCGACACCGGCCGCCAGGAAGGACCGTCCGCGCGTGGTCAGACCACCCAGGGCGGCCCGCAGACCGCCCTTGTCGTCGCTGTCGTCCATCGCGGCCGGCCCCCCGCCGGCCATCAGAGCCGCCGCGCGCCGGGCTGCTGCCGGCCGCCGTACACCGAGCCCGGCTGCTGCTGGGGCGCCGGGGCGGCCGCGCCGCCCGATGCCGTCGGCACGGGGGTCTGCTGAAGGATCTCCAGCACCACCTGTTCGGCGGTGCGGCGGTTCAGCTGGGCCTGTGCCGTGGGCAGCAGCCGGTGGGCGAGCACGGCGGCTGCCAGGGCCTGTACATCGTCCGGCAGGCAGTAGTCGCGGCCGCTCAGCGCGGCGGAGGCCTTGGCGGCACGCAACAGGTGCAGGGTGGCACGCGGCGAGGCGCCGAGCCTGAGATCGGGGTGGCTGCGGGTGGCCCCGACGAGCTGCACCGCGTACCGCCGGACAGCCTCGGCGACGTGGACCGTGCGCACCGCCTCGATCAGCTTGACGATGTCGTGGGCGTGCGCCACCGGCTGGAGGTCGTCGAGCGGTGAGACGCCGCCGTGCACGTCGAGCATCTGCAGTTCGGCCTCGGCGCTGGGATAGCCGATCGACACCCTGGCCATGAACCGGTCGCGCTGGGCCTCGGGCAGCGGATACGTGCCCTCCATCTCCACCGGGTTCTGCGTGGCCACGACCATGAACGGGTCGGGCAGCTCGTAGGTGTGGCCGTCGATGGTGACCTGACGCTCCTCCATCGACTCCAGGAGCGCGGACTGGGTCTTGGGCGAGGCGCGGTTGATCTCGTCGCCGATCACGATCTGGGCGAAGATCGCGCCCGGTTTGAACTCGAAGTCGCGGCGCTGCTGATCGAAGATGGACACACCGGTGATGTCCGACGGCAGCAGATCCGGTGTGAACTGGATGCGCCGCACCGAGCAGTCGATGGACCGGGCCAGCGCCTTGGCCAGCATGGTCTTGCCCACCCCGGGCACGTCCTCGATCAGCAGATGGCCCTCCGCGAGCAGCACGGTCAGCGAGAGTCGTACGACCTCGGGCTTGCCCTCGATCACACTCTCCACCGACCTGCGCACCCGCTCCACTGTGGTGGTCAGATCTGTGAGGCTCGCTCGATCGTCATAGGTCGTCACCCGGCCCTCCTCGGCCCTGCCCCACGCTCACCAGGAGCAGCGGGATTCCCCAGTCACGGACCGGCGCCCTTGTGCGGCCCGGCCCACCCCGAAACACGGACACCGCGTCGGACAGGGTCCGACGGGGTGTCACACCCGCATTCTTGTTGCCGTTACCGCTTCGTGTCACTCGCCTGTGGATAACGGGGGTTGATATGTCGGGTTCGTTGGGATTTTCGCTGCCGGAATGTGCTCGTCCGGCACCCTCGTGCGAGGAAACCGGAAGCGCGTGCGAGGAGGTCGGAAGGATCTCGGCCCCGGGTGTCAGGAAGCCGGAAGGATCTCGCGCAGCAGACCGGTGGTCACGTCGAAGACGAAACCGCGTACGTCGTCGGTGTGCAGGAGGAACGGCGAGGTGCGGACCCGCTGCATCGACTGGCGCACGTCCTGGTCCGCGTCGCTGTAGGCCTCCACCGCCCAGGCCGGCCGCTGGCCGACCTCCATCTCCAGTTCCTGACGGAACTCCTCGGTGATCGACTCCATGCCGCAGTTCGTGTGGTGGATCAGTATCACGCTGCGGGTGCCGAGGGCCCGCTGGCTGATCGACAGCGAGCGGATCACGTCGTCGGTGACCACGCCGCCCGCGTTGCGGATGGTGTGGCAGTCGCCGAGCGCCAGGCCGAGCGCCTTGTGGAGGTCGAGGCGGGCGTCCATACAGGCGACGACGGCGACGCGGAGCACCGGCTTCGCGTCCATTCCGGGATCGCTGAACTCGGACGCGTACTGACCGTTCGCCTCGACCAGGCGGTCGGTCACGGTGCCACCGGTGCGGTCCTGGCCTGCGGCGGGAGCGGAGGGCTCGGTGGAGGAGTGCGCGGAAGTCGACATGAAGAAGACGTTAGCCCGCACCGGCCGTACCGGCGTGGTGTGGAAGCGGACAAAGAACGTCAACGACGCTTGTTGTGAGGTAACCCACAAGCCTCACACTCGGTCACCCGCTCGGGTGAACAAAGCGAGGGCCGACGCGCTGTCGGGTTGATTGATCGGGAATCGATCGAATGGCAGGGTGGACTAAAGTGACGGGAAGTTACCGACACCCTGCACATTCCGATGTATTCCCCGTGTGCGCGGCGTACGTACGGCCCGGCCCTCTCCCGCTCGCCGGTCGGCTGACGCCCCTTCCCCGGCGCCGGCGGACCTCCCCTTCGCGAGCGGGCGGGGACCAGGCCGTACGTCCGCGCCCCGGGACCTGAGCCTGAGAGGGCGCATGAGCCAGACCCGACACGTCCCGGTGATGCTCCAGCGGTGCCTGGACCTGTTGGCCCCGGCTCTGGAGGCACCGAGCCCCCAGCCGCCCGTGGTCGTCGACTGCACCCTGGGCCTCGGCGGACACAGCGAGGCGCTGCTCGCCGCCTTCCCCACCGCGAGGCTGATCGCGCTCGACCGGGACAAGGAGGCGCTGCGGCTATCCGGCGAGCGGCTCGCCCCCTACGGCGACCGCGCCACGCTGGTGCACGCCGTCTACGACGAACTGCCCGAGGTGCTCGCCCGGCTCGGCATTCCCAAGGTCCAGGGCGTTCTGTTCGACCTGGGCGTCTCCTCCATGCAACTGGACGAGGCCGACCGCGGATTCGCGTACGCCCAGGACGCCCCGCTCGACATGCGCATGGACCAGACGACAGGCATCGGCGCGGCCGAGGTGCTCAACACCTACGCGCCGGGTGAGCTGGTCCGGATCCTGCGCGCGTACGGCGAGGAGAAGCAGGCCAAGCGGATCGTCTCCGCCGTCGTGCGCGAACGCGAGAAGGAACCCTTCACCAACAGCGCCCGGCTCGTCGAGCTGATCCGTGACTCGCTGCCGCAGGCCGCCAAGCGCACCGGCGGCAACCCGGCCAAGCGAACCTTCCAGGCGCTGCGCATCGAGGTCAACGGCGAGCTCACCGTGCTGGAGCGGGCGATCCCGGCCGCGGTCGGGAGCCTCGCCGTCGGCGGGCGCATCGCCGTCCTGTCGTACCACTCGCTGGAGGACCGCCTGGTCAAGCAGGTGTTCGCGGCGGGCGCCGCCAACACCGCACCGCCCGGTCTGCCGGTCGTCCCCGAGCGCTACCAGCCCCGGCTCAAGCTGCTGACCCGCGGCGCCGAACTGCCCACCGAGGAGGAGGTCGCCGAGAACCGGCGCGCCGCCCCCGCCCGGCTGCGCGGAGCCCAGCGGATCCGCGAGGAGGAGCGATGAGCAGGGGGCGCCCGGAGACTTCGCGGCCCCGGCCCGGGGACGGAGCGGCGCGGTGAGCAAACCGGCCGGCCAGCTGAAAGGGCGCGCCGCACGGCTCAGCCGGCTGATGCCGTCCGGGCCGAGCAACGCCGCCCGGACCCCCTTCGTCCTGCTGGTCGTCCTGCTCCTGGGCGGCGGTCTGATCACCCTGCTGCTGCTGAACTCCGCGCTCAACGAAGGATCGTTCCGGCTGAGCGAGCTGAAGAAGCGCACCACCGGCCTCACCGACGATCAGCAGGCGCTCCAGCGCGACGTCGACAACGCCTCCGAACCCGACGCCCTGGCGCGGCGTGCACGGGAGCTGGGCATGGTCCCCGGCGGCAGCCCCGCCTTCCTCGACCCGAACGGCAAGGTCCGCGGCGTACCTTCCGCCGCCCGCGCCGCGCCGACCACCGCGGCGCCGAAGCCCGACATTCCCGAGTCGCCCCCCGCGGCCACCTCGTCGGCCTCGTCCTCGCCCCGCTCCACCCCCTCGCCCACCGCGTCGGGAACGCCCGCAGCGAAGCCCGGCGCAGCGAAGCCCGGCGCAGAGAAGCCCGGCGCGGCCAAGCCCGGCGCGTCCGCGACCGGCACCGCCCCGGCGAAGGCGAGCGCCTCCGCGAACGCGCGAACCCCGGCAGCACAGACCTCCACGAGCCCCGGCAGGTGACGTAGTGCCCTCCCAGGAACCACCGCGCCGCCGGGTACCCGGTCCCGCGCGCCCGCGTAACGCTGCGGGCCGCTCCGGCCGCCCCCGGCCCGCCGCCCGCCCCGAGCCGAGGCGACGGCCCTCGTCCGCACCGCCGCGCGGACGGACCCCGCGCAGCCGCTCCGGCCGTCCGCTGCGCCTCGGCAGCCCACGGCCGCGGCTGCGGCTGGTCAGCCTGGCCCTGGCCCTCGTCATGATCGCGTTCGTCGTACGGCTCCTCCAGGTCCAGGCCGTCGACGCCAACGCGTACGCGGCCAAGGCCGAGAAGAACCGCTACCTCAGCTACACCGTCGCCGCCGAGCGCGGCGAGATCACCGACCGCGGCGGCATCGCGCTGGCCACCAGTGTCGACGCGTACGACATCACCGCCGACCCCAAGATGTTCACGCCTGCCGACAGCAAGGCGCCCGACGCCCCCCAGCAGGCCGCCGCGCTCCTCGCGCCCATCCTCGGCGTCGAGGCGGCCGAACTGACGAAGAAGCTGTCGAAACCCAAGAGCCGCTACACCGTCCTGGCCCGTAGGCAGACCCCGCAGGTCTGGACGCAGATCAAGGACCTCAAGTCCGTATTCGCCGAGAAGGCCGCGAAGGACAAGGCGGCCGGCGGCAGCGGGGCCAATGTGCTGGCAGGTGTCTTCCAGGAGTCGACCACCAAACGCGTCTACCCCAACGGCGGTCTCGCCGCCGGGATACTGGGTTACGTCAATGCCGAGGGCAAGGGCGCGGGCGGCCTCGAATCGCAGCTGGACAAGGAGCTCGCGGGCGAGGACGGCACGATCAAGTACGCCCAGTCCGGCGGTCGCCGGGTGCCCACAGCGGGCACCAAGGAGGTGCCTGCCGTCGCCGGCTCCGACATCGAGCTGACCATCGACCGCGACATCCAGTGGGCGGCCCAGAAGGCCATCTCCGACCAGGTGGCGAAGTCCAAGGCCGACCGCGGCTACGTCGTCGTGCAGAACACCCGCACCGGCGAGGTCCTCGCCATGGCGAACTCCCCGGGCTTCGACCCGAACGACCTCTCGCAGGCCGACGCCGCCTCACTGGGCAACGCGGCGCTCCAGGACGTGTACGAGCCCGGCTCGACCAGCAAGGTCATGTCCATGGCCGCCGTACTGGAGGAGGGTGTCGCCACTCCCGGAACCCACGTCACCGTTCCCAACCGTCTGCACCGTGGCGACCGGCTCTTCAAGGACGACATCGACCACCCCACCTGGTACCTCACGCTCAACGGCGTACTCGCCAAGTCCAGCAACATCGGCACCATCCTGGCCACCGGACAGCTGGGGAAGACCCAGGCCGAGTCCAACAAGGTCCTCTACTCCTACCTGCGCAAGTTCGGCATCGGCTCACCGACCGGACTCGGCTACCCGGGTGAGACCGCGGGCATCCTCGCCAAGCCCCAGGACTGGTCGACCTCGCAGCAGTACACGATCCCGTTCGGCCAGGGCCTCTCGCTCAACGCCATGCAGGCCGCCTCGATCTACTCGACGATCGCCAACGACGGGGTCCGGATCGAACCGACCCTCGTCCGCGGCACCAAGGGCGCCGACGGCCGCTTCACCGCCGCGGAGGCTCCCGAGCAGACCCGGGTGGTCAGCAAGAAGACCGCCAAGACCCTCGCGAGCATGCTGGAGTCGGTCGTCGGCGACGAGGAGGGCACCGGAACGAAGGCCAAGATCCCCGGCTACCGCGTCGCGGGCAAGACCGGTACGGCCAACCGAGTCGATCCGGTACGCGGCGGCTACCACGGCTACACCGCCTCGTTCGCCGGATTCGCCCCCGCCGACAACCCTCAGATCACCGTCTACTGCGCCATCCAGAACCCCACCAAGGGCAGCTACTTCGGCGGCCAGATCTGCGGCCCCATCTACAAGCAGGTCATGGAATTCGCGCTGAAGACGCTGCAGACCGCACCCTCCGGCAGCGAGCCGGCCCGGCTGCCGGTGTCCTTCAAACCCGGCGAGTGAACTCGGGGAGACCCTCAGTGACAACCATCACCCCCGATCCAGGGAACCGGAACGGGAACCACCGCACCCCCGCCCCCTCACTTCGCGAGAGGCCCGGTACGCCCGGTACGCTCACCGCCGTGCCCCACGCTGAACAGTCCCGAACCACCCAGAAGGACGCCCCTGTGAACTACCCGGGAGCGCCCCGCCCGGATCGGCTGCGGCCGACCTCCCTGGTGACGCTGGCAGCCCGGCTGGGAGTCCAACCGCCGGGCAACGGAGAAGTCACCGGCATCACCCATGACTCCCGGGCCGTACGCCCCGGGGACGTGTACGCGGCGCTGCCGGGTGCCCGTCTGCACGGTGCCGACTTCACCGCCCAGGCCGCCGGTCTCGGCGCCGCAGCGATCCTCACCGATCCGGCGGGCGCCGAACGCGCCGCGGCCACCGGACTCCCGGTCCTGGTCACCGAGGACCCGCGCGGCCGGATGGGCGAACTCGCCGCCGAGATCTACGGACACCCCGGCGCCGACCTGCTCCAGATCGGCATCACCGGAACATCCGGCAAGACCACGACCGCCTACCTCATCGAGGGCGGCTTCCGCGGCGCCGGACGCGACACCGGTCTGATCGGCACCGTGGAGATGCGGATCGGCGACGAACGCATCAAGTCCGAGCGCACCACCCCCGAAGCCACCGATCTGCAGGCCCTGTTCGCCGTCATGCGCGAACGCGGCGTGGACGCGGTGACGATGGAGGTCTCCAGCCACGCCCTGGTGCTCGGCCGGGTCGACGGCTGCGTCTTCGACGTCGCGGTCTTCAACAACCTCAGCCCGGAGCACATGGAGTTCCACTCCGGCATGGAGGACTACTTCCAGGCGAAGGCGCGGCTGTTCACCCCGCAGCGCAGCAGGCAGGGCGTCGTCAACTACGACGACGAGTACGGCCGCCGGCTGATCACCGAGGCGTCCGTCCCCATCACCACGTTCTCCGCCGAGGGCCACCCGGACGCCGACTGGCGCGCCGAGGACGTCGAGGTGGGCCAGCTCGGCTCCACCTTCACCGTCGTCGGGCCCAAGGGCGAACGGGCCGCAGCCAAGGCTCCGCTGCCCGGCCCGTTCAACGTGGCCAACACCCTGGCCGCGATCGTCACCCTCGCCGTCGCGGGCATCGACCCGCAGGCCGCGGCCGACGGCGTCGCCGTGGTGCCCGGAGTGCCCGGCCGGCTGGAGCGGGTCGATGCCGGACAGCCGTACCTCGCACTCGTCGACTACGCGCACAAGACCGACGCCGTCGAGTCGGTACTGCGCTCCCTGCAGAAGGTCACCGAGGGCAAACTGCACATCGTCCTCGGCTGCGGCGGCGACCGCGACACCACCAAACGCGGCCCGATGGGCGCGGCAGCGGCCCGGCTCGCCGACACCGCCGTGCTGACCTCCGACAACCCCCGCTCCGAGGACCCCCTCGGCATCCTCGCCGCCATGCTCGCGGGCGCAGCCGAGGTACCCGTCCACGAACGCGGCGACGTCCTGGTCGATGCCGACCGGGCCGCCGCCATCGCGGCCGTCGTCGGCCGCGCCGCACCCGGCGACACCGTGCTGATCGCTGGCAAGGGCCACGAGCAGGGCCAGGACGTCCACGGCGTGGTGCGCCCCTTCGACGACCGGGTGGTCCTGCGTGCGGCCATCGAGCGGTCCCTGGGACACGAGAGCACCACCCACCGTGCCCCCACCCACGAGAACAACAGTCAGGGATGACCAAGTGATCGCCCTTTCCCTCGCCGAGATCACCGAAATCGTCGGCGGGCAGTCGTACGACATGCCGGATCCGGCAGTAACCGTCAGCGGGCCCGTCGTCATCGACTCCCGGGAGGTGAAGCAAGGCAGCCTCTTCGTCGCGTTCAACGGCGAACGCGTCGACGGCCACGACTACGCGCAGCGCGCCGTCGAGGCGGGTGCGGCCGTCGTCCTGGCCGCCCGTCCCGTCGGCGTTCCCGCGATCGTCGTCGACGACGTGGTGGCGGCGCTCGGCGCGCTCGCCCGCACCGTCGTCGGACGCCTCGGCACCACCGTCGTCGCCCTCACCGGATCCGCCGGCAAGACCTCCACCAAGGACCTGATCGCCCAGCTCCTGGAGCGCAAGGGCCCCACCGTCTACCCGGCGGGCAACCTCAACAACGAGATCGGTCTGCCGCTCACCGCCCTGCGTGCCACCGAGGAGACCCAGCACCTGGTCCTCGAAATGGGTGCCCGCTACATCGGCGACATCTGCTATCTCACCGGGCTCGTCCCGCCGCGGATCGGCCTCGTCCTCAACGTCGGCACCGCGCACATCGGCGAGTTCGGCGGCCGGGAACAGATCGCCAAGGCCAAGGGTGAGATGGTCGAGTCGCTCCCCGAGGACGGTGTAGCCGTACTCAACGCCGACGACCCGCTCGTCCGTGCCATGTCCTCCCGGACCAAGGCCCGGGTGCTGCTCTTCGGCGAAGCCGCGGATGCGGACGTACGGGGCGAGAACGTCCGGCTCACCGAGGACGGCCGCCCCGCGTTCAGGCTCCACACACCCACCGGGTGCAGCGATGTGACCATGCGCCTGTACGGTGAGCATCACGTGTCGAACGCGCTCGCCGCGGCCGCCGTCGCCCATGAGCTGGGCCTGTCCGCAGACGAGATCGCCGTGGCGCTCTCCGAGGCGGGCACCCTCTCCCGCTGGCGCATGGAGGTCACCGAGCGTCCGGACGGCGTGACGTTCGTCAATGACGCCTACAACGCCAACCCCGAATCCATGAAGGCCGCGCTGCGCGCGCTGGCCGCCATGGGGAGGGGGCGTCGTACGTGGGCGGTGCTCGGCCAGATGGCCGAGCTCGGCGACGCCTCGCTCACCGAGCACGACGCGGTCGGACGGCTTGCCGTCCGGCTCAACGTCAGCAAGCTCGTCGCGGTCGGGGGCAGAGAAGCCTCCTGGCTGCAACTGGGCGCATACAACGAGGGTTCGTGGGGTGAGGAGTCGGTGCATGTGTCCGACGCGCAGGCTGCCGTCGACCTGTTGCGCAGTGAACTGCGCCCGGGAGACGTCGTGCTGGTGAAGGCGTCCCGGTCGGTCGGCCTGGAGCAGGTCGCCATGGCACTGCTGGACAACGCGACCGAGGGCGAGGTCGCCGGCCGATGAGGCAGATCCTCTTCGCGGGGGCCATAGGGCTCTTCCTGACCCTGGTCGGTACCCCGCTCCTGATCAAGCTGCTGGCCCGCAAGGGATACGGGCAGTTCATCCGGGACGACGGGCCGCGCAGCCACGGATCGAAGAAGGGCACGCCCACCATGGGCGGCATCGCCTTCATCCTGGCGACGATCATCGCGTACGTCCTGGCCAAGGTGATCACCGGCGAGGACATGCGCTTCTCCGGCGTACTGGTCCTCTTCCTGATGGCCGGTATGGGAGTCGTCGGTTTCCTCGACGACTACATCAAGATCGTCAAGCAGCGTTCGCTGGGACTGCGGGCCAAGGCCAAGATGGCCGGCCAGCTGATCGTCGGCATCGCCTTCGCGGTGCTCTCGCTCCAGTTCGCCGACGCCCGCGGCAACACCCCCGCCTCCGACAAGCTCTCGTTCGTCGAGGACTTCGGCTGGTCGATCGGCCCGGTGCTCTTCGTGCTCTGGGCGCTCTTCATGATTCTCGCCATGTCCAACGGCGTGAACCTGACGGACGGTCTGGACGGCCTGGCCACCGGCGCGTCGGTGATGGTCTTCGGCGCGTACACCTTCATCGGGCTCTGGCAGTTCCAGGAGTCCTGCGCCAACGCGGCAACGCTCACCAACCCGAGCGCATGCTTCGAGGTGCGCGATCCACTCGACCTCGCAGTCGTGGCCTCGGCGCTGATGGGCTCCTGCTTCGGCTTCCTGTGGTGGAACACCTCACCCGCCAAGATCTTCATGGGTGACACCGGCTCCCTCGCCCTCGGCGGGGCGCTCGCCGGTCTGGCGATCTGCTCCCGCACCGAGTTCCTGATGGCGGTGCTCGGCGGCCTCTTCGTGATGATCACGATGTCCGTCGTCATCCAGGTCGGCTCGTTCAAGATGACCGGCAAGCGCGTCTTCCGGATGGCACCGCTCCAGCACCACTTCGAATTGAAGGGGTGGTCCGAAGTCCTTGTCGTGGTCCGCTTCTGGATCATCCAGGGCATGTGCGTGATCGTCGGCCTCGGCCTCTTCTACGCAGGATGGGCAGCCAAGAAGTGAGCAACGTGGACTGGCAGGGCAAGCACGTCACGGTCGCCGGACTCGGGGTCTCCGGGATCCCGGCGGCCCGGGTGCTGCACGGCCTCGGCGCCGTCGTCACCGTGGTCAACGACGGTGACGACGAGCGCTCCCGCGGCCAGGCCGCGGAGCTGGAGGCGCAGGGCATCACCGTGCGCCTCGGCGACGGGGCCACCCTGCCGAAGTCCACCGAGCTCATCGTCACCACCCCGGGCTGGCAGCCCGACAAGCCGCTCTTCGCCGCGGCCGCCGAGGCGGGCGTCCCCGTCTGGGGCGACGTCGAACTCGCCTGGCGGCTGCGCGGCCCCGGTGCCGCACCCTGGCTCGCGGTCACCGGTACCAACGGCAAGACCACGACCGTACGGATGCTCGCCTCGATCCTGGAGGCCGCCGGGCTGCGCACCGCCGCCGTCGGCAACATCGGGGTCTCGCTCCTGGACGCGGTCCTCGGCGAGGAGACGTACGACGTACTCGCCGTCGAGCTCTCCAGCTACCAGCTGCACTGGTCCCCCTCGCTGCGCGCCCACTCCGCCGCCGTACTCAACCTGGCCCCCGACCACCTCGACTGGCACGGCTCCATGGCGGCGTACGTCGCCGACAAGGGCCGGATCTACGAGGGCAACACCGTCGCCTGCGTCTACAACGTGGCGGACCCCGCCACCGAGGACCTGGTGCGTGAGGCGGACGTCGAGGAGGGCTGCCGGGCGATCGGCTTCACCCTCGGCACTCCCGGGCCCTCCCAGCTCGGGGTCGTCGACGGCATCCTCGTCGACCGTGCCTTCGTGACGAACCGGCAGAAGCAGGCCCAGGAGCTGGCCGAGGTCGCGGACGTCAACCCGCCCGCCCCGCACAACATCGCCAACGCGCTGGCCGCCGCGGCGCTGGCCCGGGCCTTCGGCGTGGAGCCCGCCGCCGTGCGCGACGGGCTGCGGGCCTTCCGCCCCGACCCGCACCGGATCGAGCACGTCGCGGACGTCGCCGGGGTCACGTACATCGACGACTCCAAGGCCACCAACACCCACGCCGCCGAGGCCTCCCTGGCGGCCTACGACCCGATCGTCTGGATCGCCGGAGGCCTGGCCAAGGGCGCCACCTTCGACGAGCTCGTGACGGGGTGTGCGAAGCGTCTGCGGGGCGTCGTGCTGATGGGCAAGGACCGGGCCGTGATCCGCGAAGCCCTCGCGCGACACGCGCCCGAGGTCCCGGTGACCGACCTCGACCGGACCGACACTGGGGCGATGTCCGAGGCGGTCCGCGAGGCGGCACGGCTCGCCCGGCCGGGAGACACCGTACTGATGGCCCCGGCCTGCGCCTCGATGGACATGTTCGTCAATTACAACAAGCGGGGCGAGGCCTTCGCGGACGCCGTCCGCGCACTCGCCGCCGAGAACGCCTGACGGGCCCGGCCTCCGCGCCGTACGGTCCCGGAGCACCCGGGTACGTACAGCTGTGCCGGGGCCGGGGCCCTCGGCGCCGAAGCCCCGGGCACGAGCAGTGGAGGGGACAGGGACCATGCCGGCCGAAGAGAGCTCTGCCGCACGCGGCGGGGACCGCTCACGGGCGATCCCGGCGATCAGCCGGGCGCTCCATCCGCCCCTCCTCGCGGCCGGGGGCGCACCGCTCCCCGCCGGCTTCGCCCTGCGTGTCCGGCCCGCCGCCGGCACCCGGCGGCCCCCGGCGGCCCGCTCCAGGACCTCCGGCAGCCCCCGTTCCCCCCGGGGCGGGGGAGCGCGGCGGCTGTACGAGCAGGCGCGCCGGGCCTGGGACCGCCCACTGACCGCCTACTACCTGATCCTGGGTGCGGGACTGCTCATCACCGTGCTCGGTCTGGTGATGGTCTACTCCGCCTCGATGATCAAGGCGCTGGAGCTCGGCAAGCCGGGCACGTACTTCTTCCGCAAGCAGTTCCTCGCCGCCGTC
This sequence comes from Streptomyces sp. NBC_00464, assembly GCF_036013915.1. Lineage (NCBI taxonomy): Bacteria > Bacillati > Actinomycetota > Actinomycetes > Kitasatosporales > Streptomycetaceae > Streptomyces > Streptomyces sp. NBC_00464. Next base: position 5,895,463 of record NZ_CP107899.1, read on the forward strand.
ATCGGGGCCGGGCTGATGGCGGCCGCCGCCCGGATGCCCGTGAAGCTCCACCGGGCCCTGTCCTACCCGCTGCTGATGGGCGCCGTCTTCCTGATGGTGCTGGTCCAGGTGCCCGGGATAGGGATGTCGGTCAACGGCAACCGGAACTGGCTCTACCTGGGCGGCCCCTTCCAGCTCCAGCCCAGCGAGTTCGGCAAGCTGGCCCTCGTCCTGTGGGGTGCCGATCTGCTCGCCCGCAAGCAGGACAAACGGCTGCTGAACCAGTGGAAGCACATGCTCGTGCCGCTGGTCCCGGTCGCCTTCATGCTCCTCGGGCTGATCATGCTCGGCGGTGACATGGGCACTGCGATCATTCTCACGGCCATCCTGTTCGGCCTGCTCTGGCTGGCCGGGGCGCCCACCCGGCTGTTCGCCGGAGTGCTCGCCTCCGCCGGCCTGATCGCCTTCCTGCTGATCAAGACCAGTCCGAACCGGATGTCCCGGCTCGACTGCATGGGGGCCAGCGAACCCGGCCCCGGCGGCTCGTGCTGGCAGGCGGTGCACGGCATCTACGCTCTGGCGTCCGGCGGATGGTTCGGATCCGGGCTGGGTGCAAGTGTGGAAAAATGGGGCCAACTACCCGAACCGCACACCGACTTCATCTTCGCCATCACCGGGGAGGAACTGGGGTTGGCGGGGACGCTGTCGGTACTCGCCCTCTTCGCGGCTCTAGGCTATGCGGGTATCCGCGTGGCCGGACGCACGGAGGACCCCTTCGTGAGGTACGCAGCGGGAGGTGTGACCACCTGGATCACGGCTCAGGCCGTGATCAACATCGGTGCGGTGCTCGGCCTGCTGCCGATCGCCGGTGTCCCGCTCCCGCTGTTCTCCTACGGGGGGTCGGCCCTGCTGCCGACCATGTTCGCTGTCGGGTTGCTGATCGCGTTCGCGCGAGCGGATCCCGCAGCGAAGGCTGCCCTGGCCATGCGGAGGCCCGGGGTCAGATGGAAGACGATGAGACGGCGCGTCAAGAAGCGTCCGTCCGGAGAGCGGTGAATTTCGGTGCATGTCGTACTCGCCGGTGGGGGGACCGCCGGCCACATCGAGCCCGCGCTTGCCCTCGCCGACGCACTGCGGAGGCAGGACCCGAGCGTGGGAATCACCGCTCTCGGCACGGAGCGCGGACTCGAGACCAGGCTCGTACCCGAGCGGGGGTACGAACTCGCCCTGATCCCGGCCGTACCGCTGCCGCGCAAGCCCACCCCTGAACTCATCACTGTCCCGGGCCGGCTGCGCGGCACCATCAAGGCCGCCGAGCAGATCCTGGAGCGCACCAAGGCGGACTGCGTGGTCGGCTTCGGCGGCTATGTGGCGCTGCCCGGCTACCTCGCCGCCAAGCGTGCCGGGGTGCCGATCGTGGTGCACGAGGCCAACGCCCGGCCGGGCCTGGCCAACAAGATCGGTTCGCGGTACGCGCACGGGGTCGCCGTCTCCACCCCCGACAGCAAGCTGCGCGGTGCCCGCTACATCGGCATCCCGCTGCGCCGCACCATCGCCACTCTGGACCGGGCCCGGGTCCGCCCGGAGGCGCGTGCCGCCTTCGGTCTCGACCCCAACCTGCCGACGCTGCTGGTCTCCGGCGGCTCGCAGGGAGCCCGCCACCTCAACGAGGTGGTCCAGCGGGTGGCGCCGCTGCTTCAGCGCTCCGGGATCCAGATCCTGCACGTGGTCGGCCCGAAGAACGAAATGCCGCGCGTCGACAACATGCCCGGGATGCCGCCCTACATCCCGGTACCGTACGTGGACCGGATGGATCTCGCGTACGCCGCGGCGGACATGATGCTCTGCCGCGCGGGCGCGATGACCGTCGCCGAACTCTCCGCCGTCGGGCTCCCCGCCGCCTACGTCCCGTTGCCGATCGGCAACGGCGAACAGCGGCTGAACGCCCAGCCGGTGGTCAACGCCGGCGGCGGCCTGCTGGTGGACGACGCGGCGCTGACCCCCGAGTGGGTGCAGGGCAACGTCCTGCCGGTGCTGTCGGATCCGCACCGGCTGTACGAAATGTCCCGCGCCGCCGCCGAGTTCGGCCGCCGGGACGCCGACGATCTGCTGGTCGGCATGGTGTACGAGGCGATCGCCGCACGCCGAGGCGCGTGAGGCGGACGGGTCCGGGGGCGGCGCCCCCGGACCCGGCATAAGGAGCGAGCGTGGCCGGACCGACGACCGCCCAGCGCGGTGCAGGGCAGCAGAAGGACACTCGGGACCGCCCGCCGCGCGTGCCCGTGGAGGGGCGCCGGATGTCCCGGCGCACGCTGGTGATCGTGATCGCCGCAGCCGTGCTGCTGCTCGGCTCCGGCGCGGTCTGGGCGCTCTACGGTTCCTCCTGGCTCCGCGCCGAACAGGTCCGGATCACCGGTGTCGACGTGCTGACACCGGCCGAGGTGGAGACCGCGGCGGCGGTGCCCATGGGTGCCCCGCTGATCTCCGTCGACACGGACGCCGTGGCCGAGAGGTTGCGCCAGAAGTTGCCTCGTATCGACACAGTGGATGTCGTACGGTCATGGCCGCACGGCATCGGACTTAAAGTGACCGAACGACAGCCGGTCCTGTTGGTGAAAAAGGGTGCGAAGTTCATCGAAGTGGACGCCGAAGGCGTGCGTTTCGCCACGGTGGACAAGGCTCCCGGGCGCGTGCCTCTGCTGGAACTGACCCCTGGTCAGTCCGCGAGCCTGCGCCGATTCGGCAGCGACCGGCTGGTGCGGGAAGCAGTCCGGGTCGCGGGCGATCTTCCGGACGAAGTCGTCAAGGAGACAAAGGTCGTGCGGGTCATCTCGTACGATTCGGTCTCCCTGGGGCTCACCGGGGACCGCACGGTGATCTGGGGGAGCAGTGAAGAAGGTGCGGTGAAGGCGAAAGTCCTCACCGCTCTCATGAAAGCTGCCCCCAAAGCGGGACACTTCGACGTGAGTGCACCCACCGCTCCGGCGGTGTCGGGTAGTTGACGCACATTTAGCCTGGCCAGCACCCTGGTTGGTCAGCGCTACGGGTGATCACATAGGGTGAAAAGAAAAACGGGAGGTTCGGCGTGTTCGTTGAACGTGCGCCACTTGTCGACTTAGTGTCCTGTTCGGAAGAGTCCATGAAGCAGACACACTGGTAACCCTAAACTTCAACGTTAGGGTTTGGGTCGGCGTTCGGACCGTCCCAATCGGCATCCGTCGTCGCGGCGGGACTACCGCCACGCGACGACACGTAACTCGAGGCGAGAGGCCTTCGACGTGGCAGCACCGCAGAACTACCTCGCAGTCATCAAGGTCATCGGTGTCGGCGGCGGTGGTGTCAATGCCATCAACCGAATGATCGAGGTCGGTCTCAAGGGCGTCGAGTTCATCGCGATCAACACGGATGCGCAAGCCCTGTTGATGAGCGACGCCGACGTCAAGCTCGACGTCGGCCGTGAACTCACCCGTGGCCTCGGCGCCGGGGCGAACCCGGCCGTCGGTCGCAAGGCGGCAGAGGACCACCGTGAGGAGATCGAGGAGGTCCTCAAGGGGGCCGACATGGTCTTCGTCACCGCAGGAGAAGGCGGCGGCACCGGCACCGGTGGCGCACCCGTCGTCGCCAATATCGCGCGCTCGCTCGGCGCCCTGACGATCGGCGTGGTCACCCGCCCGTTCACCTTCGAGGGCCGGCGTCGCGCGAACCAGGCGGAGGACGGCATCGCCGAACTCCGCGAAGAGGTCGACACCCTCATCGTCATTCCCAACGACCGACTGCTGTCCATCTCGGACCGCCAGGTCAGCGTGCTCGACGCGTTCAAGTCGGCCGACCAGGTGCTGCTCTCGGGCGTCCAGGGCATCACCGACCTCATCACCACCCCGGGTCTGATCAACCTCGACTTCGCCGACGTCAAGTCGGTCATGTCCGAGGCCGGATCGGCGCTCATGGGCATCGGATCGGCCCGCGGCGACGACCGCGCGGTGGCCGCCGCGGAGATGGCGATCTCCTCGCCGCTCCTGGAGGCGTCCATCGACGGCGCCCGCGGTGTCCTGCTCTCCATCTCCGGCGGCAGCGACCTCGGTCTCTTCGAGATCAACGAGGCCGCCCAGCTGGTGAGCGAGGCGGCGCACCCCGAGGCGAACATCATCTTCGGTGCGGTCATCGACGACGCACTGGGCGACGAGGTCCGGGTCACCGTGATCGCGGCGGGCTTCGACGGCGGACAGCCGCCGGCCCGGCGGGAGAACGTCCTGGGTGCGAGCTCCACCAAGCGTGAGGAGCAGGCTGCGCCGGTCCGGGCCGCCGAGCCCGTGCGCCAGACGAGCGGACTGGGTTCCGTGCCCCCGCGCGAGGAGTCCCCGGTCCAGGCCGAGCCGGTTCCGGTGGCCCATGAGAGCCACCTGCCGCCGGTCGCCCCGCCGCACGTCCCGCCGGCCCGTCCCTACCAGGACTCCCAGGCCGAAGAGCTGGACGTTCCGGACTTCTTGAAGTGATAGGTCCGCATCACTCGGTGAACCACAAGGATTCTGTTTCTTCGGACGGCGGCGCTCACTTCTCCTTCACCGACAGGTGGGGCGGGGTGAGCGCCGCTCCGTACGCGGAGCTCAACCTCGGCGGCGCGGTCGGTGACGACCCCGCCGCCGTTCTCGCCAACCGGGAGCGCGCGGCGCGGGCCCGCGGACTCGATCCGGGGCAGGTCGTCTGGATGAACCAGGTGCACGGCCGGGAGGTCGCCGTGGTCGACGGACCCTGGGGCGAGGCCCGCGGGATTCCCGCCGTGGACGCGGTGGTGACCGCGCGGCGCGGACTCGCCCTCGCCGTACTCACCGCCGACTGCACCCCCGTACTGCTCGCCGACCCGGTCGCCGGAGTCGTCGCAGCAGCACACGCGGGCCGTCCCGGGCTGGTCGCCGGAGTCGTACCCGCCGCCGTCGGGGTCATGGTCGAACTCGGCGCGGATCCCTCCCGGATCACCGCCCGCACCGGGCCGGCCGTCTGCGGCCGGTGCTACGAGGTGCCGGCCGGAATGCGGGACGAGGTGGCGGCGGTCGTTCCCGCCTCGTGGTCCGAGACCAGCTGGGGCACCCCGGCGGTGGATGTCACCGCCGGAGTCCACGCGCAGCTGGCCGACCTCGGGGTCACCGACCGGCACATGTCGCCCTTCTGCACTCTCGAATCGGGCGACCACTTCTCGTACCGAGGCGACCGCACCACCGGGCGGCTCGCCGGATATGTCTGGTTGGACTGATAGGGCATGACGGACCGTAAGAGACAACTCACCGCGAATCTGGCACAGGTGGAGGAACGCATTGCTTCCGCCTGCGCCGCCGCCGGTCGCAAAAGGGAAGAGGTGACCCTCATCGTGGTCACCAAGACCTACCCCGCGAGCGATGTGCGGATCCTGCATGAACTCGGTGTGCGTCATGTCGCGGAGAATCGTGACCAGGATGCGGCTCCGAAATCCACCGAATGCGCGGATCTGTCCCTCACGTGGCACTTTGTCGGTCAATTGCAGACGAACAAGGTCCGATCCGTGGCGAGTTATGCCGATGTCGTGCAGTCGGTGGACCGGACGAAGCTGGTGACCGCGCTCTCCACCGCGGCCGGCCGCGGTGGCCGCGAACTCGGGTGTCTCATCCAGGTCGCGCTCGACGCGGAGAGCGGCGAGCGCGGTGAGCGCGGCGGCGTCGCACCCGACGGGATCGAGGAGTTGGCCGACGCGGTCGCATCGGCGCAAGGGCTGCGGCTGGACGGTCTGATGACCGTCGCGCCGCTCGCCGGGCCGTTCGCCGGAAGGCAACGTGCGGCGTTCGACCGGCTGATGGAATTCTCATCCCGGCTGCGCGGGAACCATCCGGCTGCGAACATGGTCTCTGCAGGGATGAGTGCGGACCTTGAGGACGCGGTTGCGGCCGGAGCGACACATGTGCGCGTCGGTACTGCGGTACTCGGAGTCCGACCCGGGCTCGGGTAACGTCGCCAAGCAAGTCGGACCACAGCAGAAAATATGGTCATTACCGCCTATGGCGGGCAGGCCACAGTGGATCGCGGGCACTTGGTGACAGATGCCGATCCACCACAGAGCGGAGGACTCAGAGCATGGCCGGCGCGATGCGCAAGATGGCGGTCTACCTCGGCCTCGTGGAGGACGATGGGTACGACGGTCCGGGGTTCGACCCCGACGACGAATTCGAACCCGAGCCGGAGCCCGAGCGCGACCGGCGCCGGCACCAGCCCGCGCATCAGGTGGAGCGGGAGCGGGACGAACCGGTACGAGTGGTGCAGCCTCCGGCGCAGCGGGAGCCGGTTCAGATTCCGGCGGAGAGAGAGCGACCCGCCCGAATCGCCCCCGTGGCATCCATCACACCTGAACGCCCGAACATGGAGAAGAACGCACCGGTGATCATGCCCAAGGTCGTGTCCGAGCGGGAGCCGTACCGCATCACCACGCTGCACCCCAGGACCTACAACGAGGCCCGTACCATCGGGGAACACTTCCGCGAGGGCACTCCGGTGATCATGAATCTCACGGAGATGGACGATACGGACGCGAAGCGACTTGTCGACTTTGCCGCGGGACTCGTCTTCGGTCTCCATGGCAGCATTGAACGCGTGACGCAGAAGGTGTTCCTGTTGTCGCCTGCTAACGTCGATGTCACGGCGGAGGACAAGGCCCGCATCGCAGAGGGCGGATTCTTCAACCAGAGCTGAGAACACGACACCGGGAACAACCCGGCCGCGAGGCCGGAGCTACGAGAGCCAGGGGAGAGGGAAGCGCGAGGATGGGCGTCGCACAAAGTGTTGTCTACATCGCGTTGATGTGTTTCCTCATCGTGCTGATCTTCCGGCTGGTCATGGACTACGTCTTCCAGTTCGCACGTTCATGGCAGCCGGGCAAGCCGATGGTGGTCGTCCTTGAGGCCACCTACACGGTCACCGATCCACCGCTGAAGCTCCTGCGGCGGTTCATTCCGCCGCTGCGCCTCGGGGGCGTGGCACTCGACCTGTCCTTCTTCGTTCTGATGATCATCGTTTCCATCTTGATCACCCTCGTGACCAAGCTGTGAGCGATACGGTCCTGCCGACTGCCGACGACTACGTAGAGGTGAAGAAGAGATGCCGCTGACCCCCGAGGACGTGCGGAACAAGCAGTTCACGACGGTCCGCCTTCGAGAAGGCTATGACGAGGACGAGGTCGATGCCTTCCTCGACGAGGTCGAGTCCGAGCTGACCCGCCTGCTCCGTGAGAACGAGGACCTGCGCGCCAAGCTGGCCGCCGCCACGCGTGCCGCCGCGCAGAACCAGCAGCAGCAAGGTATGCGCAAGCCGGAGCCGCAGGACCGTCCCGGTGCACCTGTGCCCGCCGCCATATCTGGTCCGCCGGTCCAGCAGCAGCAGCCCCCGCAGATGGGTCCGCCCCAGCTGCCCGGTGGTGCTCCTCAGCTGCCGGCCGGTCCCAGCGGCCACGGCCCCCAGGGGCCGCACGGCCCCGGTCCGCAGGGCCCGCACGGCCCCGGCCCGATGCAGGGCGGTCCCATGGGTGGACCGATGGGTGGTCCCATGGGTGGCCACAACCCGCAGCAGCAGCAGATGCAGCAGATGCAGCAGCAGCAGCCGCCGCAGATGCAGCAGCAGGGCCCCGGTGGCGACAGTGCCGCCCGTGTCCTCTCCCTGGCGCAGCAGACCGCCGACCAGGCGATCGCGGAGGCCCGTTCCGAGGCCAACAAGATCGTCGGCGAGGCGCGCAGCCGTGCCGAGGGCCTGGAGCGCGACGCACGTGCCAAGGCGGACGCCCTGGAGCGGGACGCGCAGGAGAAGCACCGCGTGGCGATGGGCTCGCTGGAGTCGGCCCGCGCGACGCTTGAGCGCAAGGTCGAGGACCTGCGTGGCTTCGAGCGCGAGTACCGGACCCGTCTGAAGTCCTACCTGGAGAGCCAGCTGCGTCAGCTGGAGACCCAGGCCGACGACTCGCTGGCTCCGCCGCGGACGCCGGCGGCCGCTTCGCTGCCGCCGTCGCCCTCGCTGGCTCCGGCCGGTGCGGGTGCCATGGGTCACACCATGGGCGGTAACCACGGCGGTCACGGCAACCAGCAGATGGGCGGCAACCCGTCCATGGGCGGTGGCCCCTCGTACGGCGGCCAGCAGCAGATGTCGCCGGCGATGACCCAGCCGATGGCACCGGTGCGGCCGCAGGCGCCGCAGCCGATGCAGCAGGCGCCTTCGCCGATGCGCGGGTTCCTGATCGACGAGGACGACAACTGAGCGGGTCGCGCTCGCTGAGCGCGTAGCCGTCGGCAGGCGAAGGGCCGGGCCCCGGGGTTTCCCCGGGGCCCGGCCCTTTGCCGTGGGCGGGTGCGGGTGCGGTGGGGCTGTGGGTGGCCGCTGCGCGGGGCTTGTCCCCTGCCCGCCCCTTCCCGTACCCGGGGGCTCCGCCCCCGGACCCCCGCGCCTCAAACGCCGGCGGGGCTGGATTGAGCGGCCGAGACGCAGAGGGCCCGGCCGGAACGTGTCCGGCCGGGCCCTTTGCGCGCTGCGTGGCTACCGCTCCGTCTTGCGGAGGCGGAACGTCAGGGCCAGGCCCTCGTCCTCGAAGGGCTCGCCGTATGCCGTGTCCGCCTCGCCCTCGGCGTAGTCCAGGGCAAGGACCTCGTCAGCGATCAGGTTCGCGTGCTCGGTCAGGGCCTCGGCCGTCGCGGGCGACGTGGACGTCCAGCGGACGGCGATGCGGTCCGCCACGTCCAGGCCGCTGTTCTTGCGGGCCTCCTGGATCAGCCGGATCGCGTCACGGGCCAGGCCCGCACGCCGCAGCTCCGGGGTGATCTCCAGGTCCAGGGCGACCGTGGCGCCGGAGTCGGACGCGACCGACCAGCCCTCGCGCGGGGTCTCCGTGATGATGACCTCGTCGGGGGCCAGGGTGACCTGCTCCCCGTCGACCTCGACCGACGCCGTGCCCTCGCGCAGGGCCAGCGAGAGCGCCGCCGCGTCCGCGTCGGCGACGGCCTTCGCCACCGCCTGGACGCCCTTGCCGAACCGCTTGCCCAGGGCCCGGAAGTTCGCCTTCGCCGTCGTGTCGACCAGCGAGCCGCCCACCTCGGACAGGGAGGCCAGCGAGGAGACGTTCAGCTCCTCCGTGATCTGCCCGTGCAGTTCGGGGGAGAGGGCCTCGAAGCCCGAGGCCGCGACCAGGGCGCGCGACAGCGGCTGGCGGGTCTTGACGCCCGACTCGGCACGCGTGGCGCGTCCCAGCTCGACCAGGCGGCGGACCAGGGCCATCTGCGTGGAGAGGCTCGGGTCGATCGCCGACAGGTCCGCCTTCGGCCACGTGGAGAGGTGCACCGAGGCGGGGGCGTCCGGCGTGACCGGCGCGACGAGGTCCTGCCACACCCGCTCGGTGATGAACGGGGTCAGCGGGGCCATCAGCCGGGTGACCGTCTCGATGACGTCGTGCAGGGTGCGCAGCGCCGCCTTGTCGCCCTGCCAGAAGCGGCGGCGGGAGCGGCGTACGTACCAGTTGGACAGGTCGTCGACGAACGCGGACAGCAGCTTGCCGGCACGCTGGGTGTCGTAACCCTCCAGCGCCTGGGTGACCTGGTCGACCAGGGCGCCCAGCTCGCTCAGCAGCCAGCGGTCCAGGACCGTGCGGTCGGCCGGTGCCGGGTCGGCGGCCGAGGGCGCCCAGTCCGACGTACGGGCGTACAGGGCCTGGAAGGCGACCGTGTTCCAGTAGGTGAGGAGCGTCTTGCGGACGACCTCCTGGATCGTGCCGTGGCCGACGCGCCGCGCCGCCCACGGGGAGCCGCCCGCCGCCATGAACCAGCGGACCGCGTCGGCGCCGTGCTGGTCCATCAACGGGACCGGCTCCAGGGTGTTGCCCAGGTGCTTGGACATCTTCCGGCCGTCCTCGGCGAGGATGTGGCCCAGGCACACCACGTTCTCGTAGGACGACTTGTCGAAGACCAGCGTGCCGACCGCCATCAGCGTGTAGAACCACCCGCGCGTCTGGTCGATGGCCTCCGAGATGAACTGCGCCGGGTAGCGGCTCTCGAAGATCTCCTTGTTCTTGTGCGGGTAGCCCCACTGCGCGAACGGCATCGAGCCCGAGTCGTACCAGGCGTCGATGACCTCGGGGACGCGGTACGCCTCCAGCTGGCAGCTCTCGTGGGAGCAGGTGAAGGTGATCTCGTCGATGAACGGCCGGTGCGGGTCCAGGCCGGAGAGATCGGTGCCGGTCAGCTCGCTCAGTTCGGCACGCGAGCCGATGCAGGTGAGGTGGTTGTCCTCGCAGCGCCAGATCGGCAGCGGCGTGCCCCAGTAGCGGTTGCGGGACAGGGCCCAGTCGACGTTGTTGTTCAGCCAGTCACCGAAGCGGCCGTTCTTGACCGAGTCCGGGAACCAGTTGGTCTTCTCGTTCTCTTCGAGGAGCCGGTCCTTGACCGCGGTCGTGCGGATGTACCAGGACGGCTGCGCGTAGTAGAGCAGCGCGGTGTGGCAGCGCCAGCAGTGCGGGTAGCTGTGCTCGTACGGGACGTGGCGGAAGAGCTTGCCGCGCGCGGCCAGATCCTCGGTGAGCGTCTCGTCGGCCTTCTTGAAGAAGACGCCGCCGACCAGCGGCACGTCCTCCTCGAAGGTGCCGTCGGGGCGGATCGGGTTGACCACCGGAAGGCCGTACGCCTTGCAGACCAGGAGGTCGTCGGCGCCGAAGGCGGGGGACTGGTGGACCAGACCCGTGCCGTCCTCGGTCGTCACGTACTCGGCGTTGACGACGTAGTGGGCCTCGGCCGGGAAGTCGATCAGGGCGAAGGGGCGCTCGTAGGTCCAGCGCTCCATCTCGCGGCCCGTGAAGGACTCACCGGTGAGCTCCCAGCCCTCGCCCAGCGCCTTCTCGACGAGCGGCCGGGCGACGACCAGCTTCTCCTCGCCGTTCGTCGCGACGACGTACTCGACCTCGGGGTGCGCGGCGACGGCCGTGTTGGAGACCAGGGTCCAGGGGGTCGTCGTCCAGACCAGGAGGGCCGCCTCGCCGGCCAGCGGGCCGGAGGTCAGCGGGAAGCGTACGAAGACCGAGGGGTCGACGACGGTCTCGTACCCCTGGGCCAGCTCGTGGTCGGAGAGGCCGGTGCCGCAGCGGGGGCACCAGGGGGCGACGCGGTGGTCCTGGGTGAGCAGGCCCTTGTTGAAGATCTCCTTCAGGGACCACCACACGGACTCGACGTACTCGGGGTCCATCGTGCGGTACGCGTCGTCGAGGTCGACCCAGTAGCCCATCCGGGTGGTGAGCTCGGTGAAGGCGTCGGTGTGCCGGGTCACGGACTCGCGGCACTTGGCGTTGAACTCGGCGATGCCGTACGCCTCGATGTCCTTCTTGCCGTTGAAGCCCAGCTCCTTCTCGACCGCGAGCTCGACCGGCAGACCGTGGCAGTCCCAGCCGGCCTTCCGGCCGACGTGGTAGCCCTGCATGGTGCGGAAGCGCGGGAAGACGTCCTTGAAGACGCGGGCCTCGATGTGGTGGGCGCCCGGCATGCCGTTGGCGGTCGGCGGGCCCTCGTAGAAGACCCACTCGGGGCGGCCCTCGGACTGTTCGAGGCTCTGGTCGAAGACCTTGTTCTCGCGCCAGAAGTCGAGCACGGCGTGCTCCAGCGCGGGCAGGTCGACCTGGGCGGGTACCTGGCGGTACTGCGGCGATGTCATGTGCGGGCTTCCTCCGGCGGACGTATTCCACTTCCGTCGGAGGGACGAGAACCGTTGCCGGATCCCGCGGTACCACCCTCCTTGGCCCCGGGCGTGCCGCCCGTGGCCCCCTCATTGGGGTGCGATGCCGGTTCTACTGGCCCTGGGCCGGTGGGGCGGAGCCCACTGTCCCGAGCTTTCTTCCGGCGGCTCCGGGGTGATCTTCACGACGCGCTCGCCCCCGGGCTCCCACCGTCCCCGGGTCGCTCTGGGCTGCGTACGACGCTACTCGTCCCATCCATGCCTCTCGCTGAGGCCAGTGTACGGGCCCCGGGATGCGGCGGCCGACCGGTTTTCCGGCGGCCCCGGCGTGACCCGAATGGCCAGACGGGCGTAACGGCTCCCGGCACCGCCCGGCGGGCGGCCGGAAGGCGGATTACCGGGCGGGGAGCTGGGCACAACGGATTCAGGCGTGTGGTGATCCGGACACGGGGAGAGGCGATGCGGCGGCGTGCCCCGTTGCCGCGGGGCTGGGGTCGACTTATCGTCCCAGCACGACTCGCGAGCAAGATCACAATGCGTGAAGGGGCCGCGGCCATGGTGGCGAAGAAGACGTCCGACGCGAACGCGGGGACCGGGCCGGAGGACGCGGCGGCGAGGACCACCGGGGCCGCGAAGGCCGCGAAGAAGACCACGAAGAAGGCGGCCAAGAAGGCGGTCAAGAAGGCGGCGGCCAAGAAGACCGCCGCCGGGAAGACCACGGCCGCGAAGGCTTCGAAGAAGGCCGCGTCGGCGGCCACGGGGGCGGCCGAGGCCGCCGAGCAGACAGGAGCCCACACGGTGGTAGCCAAGAAGAGCGCGGCCAGGACCAGGCCGGCCGGCCGGAGCGCGGCACCCGTGCCCCCGGCGCGGGCCGCGGCGACGGCCCCGGGGGAGCTGGCCGTGCGGCCGGGAGAGGACCCCTGGACGCCGGAGGAGGTCTCGGCCGCCCGCACCGAGCTGACCGGCGAGATCACGCGGCTGCGCAATGAGCTGGAGGCCTCGGGACTGGCGCTGGCCGGGCTGATGCGGGACTCCGGCGACGGGGCGGGTGACGACGAGGCGGACACCGGCACCAAGAACATCACCCGCGAGCACGAGATGTCGCTCGCCGCCAACGCCCAGGAGATGCTGGAGCAGACCGAACGGGCCCTGGCCCGGCTCGACGCGGGCACGTACGGACTCTGCGAGATCTGCGGCAATCCGATCGGCAAGGCGCGGATGCAGGCGTTCCCCCGGGCCACCCTCTGTGTCGAGGACAAGCAGAAGCAGGAGCGACGCGGCTGATCCCCACGGGTGTGTCGTACCCTCGTCCTCAGTCGGGAACTAGGTTGAGGGACTCACGTGGCAGAGGCGGAGCGCATCATCGGTACGCCGGACATCCCCGAGGCTGAGGGACACGAAGGAGCCGAGCCGGAGAAGGCGGCGGCGGGCGGGTCCCCGGAGGCCGTCGAGCCGGACGGGCAGGACGCCGGTGCGGCGGAGGACGGGGACGGGTCGACCGCGGTCGACCGTTCGCCGGCCACGCGTCGGCGCCGGATCATCCTGCTCTTCTGCGTCGCCGTGCTCGCCTACCTGCTGGACCTGGGCAGCAAGATGCTCGTGGTGGCGAAGCTGGAGCACCAGGAGCCGATCGAGATCTTCGGCGACTGGCTCAGGCTCGACGCGATCCGCAACGCGGGCGCCGCGTTCGGCCTCGGCGAGGCCTTCACGATCATCTTCACCATCATCGCGGCGACCGTCATCGTGGTGATCGCGCGGCTCGCGCGCAAGCTCTACAGCCTGCCGTGGGCCATCGCGCTCGGTCTCCTGCTCGGCGGGGCGCTCGGCAACCTCACCGACCGCATCTTCCGCGCGCCCGGCGTGTTCGAGGGCGCGGTGGTGGACTTCATCGCTCCCGCCCACTTCGCAGTCTTCAATCTGGCGGACTCCGCGATCGTCTGCGGAGGCATCCTGATCGTGCTGCTGTCCTTCAAGGGCCTGGACCCCGACGGCACCGTGCACAAGGACTAGGACGCGCAAGGCATACTCGACAGGTGAGTACGCATCCCGAGACCCGAACCCTGCCCGTACCCGATGGCCTGGAAGGCGAGCGTGTCGACGCCGCCATTTCCCGCATGTTCGGTTTCTCCCGCACCAAGGCCGCAGAGCTGGCCGCCGCCGGGAAGGTACAGGTGGACGGTTCGGTGGTCGGGAAGTCCGAGCGGGTGCACGGCGGTGCCTGGCTGGAAGTGGAGATGCCGCAGGCACCCGCTCCGGTGCAGATCGTCGCCGAGCCCGTCGAGGGCATGGAGATCGTCCACGACGACGACGACATCGTCGTGATCATGAAGCCGGTCGGCGTCGCCGCGCACCCGAGCCCCGGCTGGACCGGCACCACCGTCATCGGCGGTCTCGCCGCAGCCGGGTACCGGATCTCGACGTCGGGCGCCGCCGAGCGCCAGGGCATCGTGCACCGGCTCGACGTCGGCACCTCCGGGCTGATGGTCGTCGCCAAGTCCGAGCGTGCCTACACCCTGCTGAAGGCCCAGTTCCGCGACCGGGTCGTCGACAAGAAGTACCACGCGCTGGTCCAGGGCCACCCGGACCCGATGAGCGGCACCATCGACGCCCCCATCGGCCGCCACCCCACCCACGACTACAAGTGGGCCGTCGTCGCCGAGGGCAAGCCGTCGGTGACGCACTACGACCTGATCGAGGCGTACCGCGCCGCCAGCCTCCTGGACATCAAGCTGGAGACGGGCCGTACGCACCAGATCCGGGTGCACATGTCCGCTCACCGCCACCCCTGCGTCGGCGACCTGACCTACGGCGCCGACCCGACCATGGCCAAGCGCCTCGGCCTGACCCGGCAGTGGCTGCACGCGGTGCGGCTCGGCTTCGAGCACCCCGCGGACGGCAGCTGGGTGGAGTTCGCCAGCACCTACCCGGACGACCTCCAGCAGGCCCTCGACCGGATCGCGGCAGAGAGCGAATGACCGCCTACACCACCCGCACGGTCACCGGTGAGCAGGACCGTGCCGCCTGCTTCCGGATCCGCAAGGACGTCTTCGTCGGCGAGCAGAACGTGCCCGAGGAGATCGAGTACGACGCCTACGACGCGGTCGCGGTGCACGTCATCGCCGTCGCCGCGGACGGCACGGCACTCGGCACCGGACGGTTGCTGCACGGCCCCGGCACGGAAGGGAAGACCGGCGGCGACCTCACCGTCGGCTCGCTCGGCCGGCTCGCGGTGACCAGTGGGGCGCGCGGCCTCGGGGTCGGCGCGGCGCTGGTGCGGGCCATCGAGGACGCCGCCCGCGAACTCGGCCTGGCCGCCGTCGACCTGCATGCCCAGACGCATGCGCTCGGCTTCTACGAACGGCTCGGATACGTGGCGTACGGCCCCGAGTTCCCGGACGCGGGCATCGCGCACCGGGCGATGCGCCGGACGGTCTGACACTCCGGCTCACCCCCCTGGCCTCGGCGTACGCGGGGCACATGGCAGGCTGAGGGTCTTGGCCGTGCCGAGACCGGGCCCGGCCGGAGCGCTCCGGAAGGCACCTCGTGGATCAAATGGCCCTGCTGCTCCTGTTGTTGCTCGGAGCAGTGGTCACGGTGCCACTGGGGGACCGGCTCGGGCTTCCGGCCCCGGTGCTGATGACGCTGGCGGGCGTCGGGATGGCCTTCCTCAGCTTCGTACCGAACGTGGACATCCCGCCCGAGATCATTCTTCCCGCGCTGCTGCCTCCGCTGCTCTACGCCTCCGTGCAGCGCACCTCCTGGCGGCAGTTCGCCGCAAACAAAAGGCCGATCTTCCTGCTGGCCGTGGCACTCGTCTTCCTGACGACGGCAGCCGTCGCCGCGGTGGCCAACGCGATCGTTCCCGGGCTGCCCCTCGCCGGCGCCGTCGCACTCGGCGCGCTCGTCGCCCCGCCCGACCCGGTCGCGGCCACTGCTGTCGCGGGATCGGTCGGGCTGCCCCGCAGGCTCGTCTCCATCCTGGAGGGCGAGGGCCTGTTCAACGACGTCACCGCGATCGTGCTCTACCACGTGGCCATCGCCGCGGCGGTGAGCGGCACCTTCTCGCTGCCCGAGGCGTTCGGGCTGCTGATCCTGTCCGCGGTCGTCGCCGTGGCGGTGGGCGTCGCGCTCGGCTGGCTCACCATCAAACTCATGGGCCTGCTCGGCGATGCGACCCTCCAGGTCGGGCTGACGCTGCTGGTGCCGTTCGTCAGCTACGTGCTCGCCGAGGAGCTGATGGGCTCCGGCGTGCTCGCCGTTCTGACCACCGCGCTCTTCCTCGCCGAGTACACCGCCGACGCCGACGACGTGCTCGGCCGGCTCACCGGCCGCACGTTCTGGGAGATCGTCGACACCCTTGTCACCGGTGTCGCCTTCGGACTGATCGGCCTCGAACTGCACAACGTCTTCGGGACGGCCGACGGCCGCAGACTGGAGATGACCGGCTGGGGCCTGGCCGTCGTCGCCGTCGTCGTCGGCGTCCGGCTGCTCTATCTGCTCCCCGCGACCTGGCTGGCCAAACGGCTGCACACCCGCCGCGACGTCAGCGAGGACATCCCCACCGGCTGGCGGGAGACCGTCGTCATGTGGTGGGCGGGGATGCGCGGGGTGGCCTCGGTCGCGCTGGCGCTCGCGATCCCGCTGGAGACGGACGACGGGAAACCGTTCCCCGGCCGCGACGAGATCGTCTTCATCGCCTTCTCCGTGATCATGGTCACGCTGGTCTTCCAGGGCCTGACGCTGCCGTGGCTCGTGCGCAAGCTGCGGGTCAAGGCGGACCTCGACGCCGAGGAGGCGCTGGAACGGGAGCTCGCGATCCGCGCGGCCAAGGCGGCCAAGCAGCGGTTCAAGGAGATCCAGGAGGTCGAGGAGTTCCCCGAGGACGTCGTGGAACGCCTCCAGCGGCTGGCCTACGACGTCGGGGCGCGGATCAGTCCCGACATGGTCGACGACGAGCGCCGCGAGGCGTACGCCCAGCGCGCCGAGCGGTTCAAGGCGATCAGCCGCGTCCAGCGCGAGATGCTGTCGGCCGCCCGCCACGCGGTGCTCTCCGCGCGCAGCGAGGCCGGCGCGGACCCCGAGGTGGTCGACCGGGTCCTGCGGCAGCTGGACGTACGCAGCCTGCGCTGACTCCCACCGGGGACCTTCAGCCGCGCCCGGTGCGCGGCGCCCTGCCCCAGCCCGCAGGCTTCTCGTCCGCGCCGTTCACCGTCGGCCACGCGTCGCCGGGCGGCAGTGCCGCGGGGGCCGTGGCGATCCGCGGCAGCGCGTACGGATGGTGGTCGCGCAGCCAGCCGATCAGCTGCTCCCTGACCGCGCAGCGCACCGTCCAGATGTCGTCCGCGTCCTTCGCCGTGACCACCGCGCGCACCTGGATCGTGGAGGGCGTGGTGTCGGTGACCGCCAGCGACCAGTCCCGGCCGTCCCATGCGGCGCACTCGCCCAGGATGTCCCGCAGCTGCTCGCGCATCGCGGCGACCGGCGCCGCGTGGTCGAGATGGAAGAAGACCGAACCGGTCATCTGGACCCCGCCGCGCGACCAGTTCTCGAAGGGCTTGCTCGTGAAGTACGAGACCGGCATCGTGATTCGCCGCTCGTCCCAGGTCCGGACCGCGAGGAAGGTCAGGGTGATCTCCTCGATCGTGCCCCACTCGCCGTCCACCACCACCGTGTCGCCGATGCGCACCATGTCGCCGAAGGCGATCTGCAGGCCCGCGAAGAGATTGCCGAGCGTGGACTGGGCGGCGACACCCGCGACGATGCCGAGTACACCGGCCGAGGCCAGCATCGAGGTGCCGACCGTCTGCATGGCGGGGAACGTCAGGAGCATCGCGGCGACGGCGACGGTCGTCACGATCGCGATGACCACCCGCTGGATCAGCGTCACCTGGGTCCGGACCCGCCGCACCCGCGCCGGGTCCCGGGTGTTCGCCGCGTAGCGCGCGTACACCGAGTCCACCACCGCGACGGCGATCCGCACCACCAGCCAGGCCGACGCCCCGATCAGCACCAGCGTCAGCACCTGGCCGATGCCCGTCCGGTGGTCCCGGACCACGTCGAGCCGGGTGTGAGGGTACGTGGCCCGCAGCAGCGCCGTGCCCAGCGTCAGCTGGAACGGGATCCGGCAGCGGCGCAGCAGCCCCCACAGTGGTGTCTCGTGGTGCCGGCCGTCGGCCCGCCTGAGCAACAGGTCGAGCAGCCAGCCCGCCACCAGCGTGATCAGGGCCGTACCGCCGAGGACGATCACCGGCCGCAGTACGTTCTCCATGCTGTCGTTCTCCATGCCGTCGCTCTCCAAGCTCTCGACCGTAACTGGCACCATGGACCTCATGAACATCATGCTTTTCCACTCGACGTACGGCCTGCGCCCCGCGGTGCACGCGGCCGCCGACCGGCTGCGCGCCGCCGGGCATGAGGTGCACGTGCCCGATCTCTTTGGGGGACACACCTTCGAATCCGTCGAGGAAGGGCTGGCCTTCAAGGAGGAGACGGGCAAGGAGGAGCTGCTCAAGCGGGCCGTGCTCGCCGCGGCGCCCTACTCCGACCGCGGGCTGGTCTACGTGGGCTTCTCGCTCGGCGCGTCCGTTGCCCAGACGCTGGCCCTCGGGGACGCGAAGGCGCGGGGGTTGCTGCTGTTCCACGGGACTTCGGACATCGCGGAGAACGCCACCGTGGACGAGCTGCCCGTACAGCTCCACGTCGCCGACCCGGATCCGTTCGAGACGCACGACTGGCTGAACTCCTGGTATCTGCAGATGCAGCGGACCGGCGCCGATGTAGAGGTCTACCGGTACCCCGGCGCGGGGCATCTGTTCACCGACGCGGAACTCCCGGACTTCGACCAGGCGTCGGCCGAGCTGGCCTGGAAGGTCGCGATCGGCTTCCTCGCCACGCTGTGAGCACACGAGGGGCCCCGCGCACGGAACGGTGCGCGGGGTCCCTCGGGCAACACGGAACGGGATCAGCCGCGGTACGCGGTCCAGCTGTCGCTCATCCGCTGCACCTGGCCGGCGGTGAACTGGTACATGCAGGAGTCGTACGTGTAGTCCATGAAGTTGTGGATCGGGTCCACGCCGGTCTTGTTGGTGCAGGTGTCGCGCCCGGTCGGGCACTCGAAGGCGGCGGACTTCTCCGCGGGGGTGTCGGAGACGTAGTCGCCGTTGCCGTTACAGCCGCCCTGGAACGTGTGGTAGAGCCCCATCCAGTGGCCGACCTCGTGCGTCGCGGTGTCGCCCTCGTCGTAGTTGGTGGCGGAGCCGCCCGGCAGCGAGGTGTCCAGGATCACCACGCCGTCCATGGACGGGCTGGAGTTGTAGGAGCTCGGGAACGTCGCCCAGCCGAGCAGTCCGCCGCCGAGGTTGGCGGTGTAGACGTTGAGCGCGTTCTTGCCGCCCTTGCGCAGAGCCGTCTTCATGGCCTTCTCGGCCGACGAGCCCGAGGAGACGTTGTACCAGGAGGCGTTGTCCGTGTAGTCGGTGCCCGCAAGCGAGAACTGGAAGCCGGTCGGGGTGTTTCCGGTGCCCTGGCCGCTGTACGCGGCGTTCAGCACGCTCATCTGGCTGCTGATGTCGCCCGCGGTGAGCTTGCCCGTGGTGCCGGAGTGGATGACGTGGAAGTAGACCGGGACGGTCGCGCCGGCGGCGAGGGCGGAGCCGCTGACCCGGCGCTCGGCGACTCTCTGCTTCAGCTGCTTGTCGATGGCCGCGGCCTGGGTGGTGGTGAGCTCGTTGGGATCCGCGGCGTGCTGCGGGCCCGTGGGGCGGGACTGGCGGGCGGTGGCGTCTGCCGGGGCGTCGGCGCAGGCCTCGGCCGATGTGGCCGCTGCGGCCTTGCCCGAAGCGACGGTGGCGCCGGAGGAGACGGAGAGCGGTGCCAGGGCCAGGGTTCCGGCCAGGACGGCGGTGCCGATCGCACGGTGACGCATACGCGGTGATATACGAGCAAGAGTGCGCACAGGGACTCCTCGCGGATGTGTGGGGGAAGGGATTTCCTCACCCGCCGCCGGGGAGATTACGTGGGCATGTCATCCGTGGGGGAGGATCGATCCGGCCCAATCATTCATGGTGCAAATCGGTGGAACGGGAAGAAAATCTTCTGCCTGCTCCGGAGTTTGAGACACGAACGTCATCTACCGGGGCGGACTCATGGCCGGTGTGTCCGCATTGGATCCATGGAGGATGCGGCCCGGCACGGCGTCGTCATCTGCCGTCAACACGGGCCGCAGTGGCCGGATCCCGACGGTCCGCGCGCACGGCGGACGCGAACGGGCAGGTGAACCCGGCGGGTTCACCTGCCCGTTCGTCCGGGGCGGGGCGGATCAGCCCTTCAGTGCGGCGGTGATCGCGGTGTTGAAGTCCGGCACCGTCATCGGGGCGTTCTTGTTGTCCGAGCCGGTCAGCGTCTTGCCGTCCATCTTCAGCGTCGGGGTGCCCTCGACGCCGCTCTTGTCGAAGGCGGCGGACATCTTCATCGCCCAGGCGTCGTACGTGCCGTCCTTGACGTTCTTCTGGAAGGCGTCATTGCCCTTCAGTGCGTCCACCGTGTCGGCGACCTTGATCAGGTACGAGTCGTCCTTGAACTTGTCGTCCGTCTCCTCCGGGTGGTACTTCGCGGAGTAGAGCGCGTACTTGTAGTCGAGGAAGGCCTCGGGGCTCACGTTCAGCGCGGCGCCCAGGGCGCTCAGCGCGTTCTTCGAGCCCTCGCCGCCGTTGCTGTCCAGGAACGTGGCACCGACGTACTTGACCTTGTACTTGCCCGCGTCGACGTCCTTGTGGACGGTCTCGCCGACGGTCTGCTCGAAGGAGGCGCAGATCGGGCAGCGGGAGTCCTCGTACAGCTCCAGGGTCTTCTTGGCGGTCGACTTGCCGATGACCACGGTCGTGCCGTCCGCGCCCGAGGTGTTCTTCGGCGCGGAGACGTTCTTCGCGTCCTTCGCGGCGTCCCAGTGGTCCGGCTTGTTCAGCTGCATCACGCCGTAGGCGCCGCCGCCGATGACCGCGAGGGCGGCGACGACCGAGACGCCGACGACGAGCTGCCGGCGGGTCCTGTCCTTCTTGGCCTGGCGCTCGCGCTCCTCGCGCAGCCGCTCGCGGGCGGCGGACTTGTTGGCCTGGCTGTTGCGCTTGCTCATGGTTCGGTTCTCCGTGGGGTGCGTGGTCTACGTCATCAGGGACTTGCGTGCTCAGGCGGTGGCGCAGGCCGAGCGCGGTGGTCCCCTCCGTCCCACGGAGTGCACCAGGAAGCGGGCGTGGACGAGCAGGTGCCGGCCGGGGCCGACGGTACGGACCTTGAGGCGTACGGAGCGGCGGACCGCGCCCGCCACGGCCACCGCGATCAGCAGCGGCCGGAACGCCAGCAGGGCGAACGCGCCCAGCAGCCCGGCGAGCGCCAGCTCACCGCGGTGCAGCCAGGCGGCGGCGAGCAGCCCGACCGTCACATGCGCGGCCAGCAGCAGCCACGGCACCAGGGGACCGGGCGAGGCCAGCAGTGCGGCCGCGCCGTGACCACCCGCGGTCACCGAGACCAGCGGTGTGCCCACCGCGCCGACGCCACCGAGCCCCGCCGCACCCGTCCCGACGTCACCACCGCCGCACAGCGCGTCGATGCCGACCGACCGCAGCGGCCCTGCGATCGGGCCGCCAGCCGCGCCGTAACAGAGGTGCTGGCCGGTGGTGAAGACGGTGTCCGCGGCCAGCTCCAGCGGCACCAGCAGCCCGGCGATGGCCCCGTAGCCGCGCTCCCGGCCCGCCAGCGCGTAGGCCACGGCGAAGACGGCGCCGGCCAGCACGGCGACGAGGGTCAACGGCAGCGGTACCCGGGAGAGCAGCACATGGGAGGCAGCGGAGAGCGTCACGACGAGCGCTGTGAAAAGCGCCGCGCGTACGACCCTGAGCTGCGTCCCGGAGATGTCCATCGTCAGGGAGTGTCGCATGCGAACCTGTAAGCGATCCCTAAGGGTCCTGGGCACTGTGGGAAGGCTTACAGCTCCTTGCGAGCTTCTTACAGCCCCGGGATACGGCCGTTGCGGAAGAGGTCCACGAAGATCTGGTGGTCCGCGCGCGCCCGGGCGCCGTAGCTGTGGGCGAAGTCCACCAGCAGGTCCCCGAACCCCTCCTCGTCCGCCGCGATCGCCGCGTCGATCGCCCGCTCGGTGGAGAACGGCACCAGCGAGTGACCGCTCTCGTCGTCCGCCGCGGAGTGCATTGTCGCCGTCGCCCGGCCGAGGTCGGCGACGACCGCCGCGATCTCCTCGGGCTCGTCGATGTCGGACCAGTCCAGGTCGACCGCGTACGGAGACACCTCGGCGACCAGCTGACCGGCCCCGTCCAGCTCGGTCCAGCCCAGCCACGGGTCGGCGTGCGCCTGCAGGGCGCGCTGCGAGATCACCGTGCGGTGCCCCTCGTGCTGGAAGTAGCTCCGCACCGCCGCGTCCGTGATGTGCCGGGAGACGGCGGGGGTCTGTGCCTGCTTGAGGTAGATCACGACATCGTTCTCCAGGGCGTCGCTGTTGCCCTCCAGAAGGATGTTGTACGAGGGCAGCCCGGCCGATCCGATGCCGATCCCGCGACGGCCGACCACGTCCTTGACCCGGTAGGAGTCCGGGCGGGTCAGGCTCGACTCCGGCAGCGTCTCCAGATAGCCGTCGAACGCCGCGAGGACCTTGTAGCGCGTCGCCGCGTCCAGATCGATCGAGCCGCCGCCCTCCGCGAACCGGCGCTCGAAGTCACGGATCTCGGTCATCGAGTCCAGCAACGAGAACCGGGTCAGTGAGCGGGCGACGCGCAGGGCGCCCAGGAGCGGGCCGTCGGCGGTGTCGAGCGTGAACGGCGGTACCTCGTCGTTCTTCGCGCCCGTCGCCAGCGCGTGGATCCGCTCGCGGTAGGCCGCCGCGTAGACCTGGACGAGCTCGGTGATCTGGTCGTCGCCCAGCGCCTTCGCGTAACCGATCAGGGCGACGGAGGCGGCGAAGCGCTTGAGGTCCCAGGTGAAGGGGGCTACATAGGCTTCATCGAAGTCGTTGACGTTGAAAACCAGTCGGCCGTTGGCGTCCATGTACGTGCCGAAGTTCTCCGCGTGCAGATCGCCGTGGATCCACACCCGGCCGGTGCGCTCGTCGAGATAGGGGCCGCCGTGCCGCTCCCGCTCCAGGTCGTTGTAGAAGAGACACGCCGTGCCCCGGTAGAAGGCGAACGCGGAGCCCGCCATCTTGCGGAACTTCACCCGGAAGGCAGCCGGATCGGCGGCCAGCAGCTCACCGAAAGCTGTGTCGAAGACCTCAAGGATCTGCTCCCCGCGCTGCGCTGCGCCGGTCTGCGTTTCCGACATCTCTGGGTGCCTCCTGGTACCTGGCCTGCATGACGACGTACATGACAAAACGGACGAGCGTCCTCGCCCCTCCAACGCGCGACCGTATCGCGGAGTGCCCGTCGACTGTCACCTCGGAGACGTAGACTTCCACGCTGTCCCCCCTGCCCCGCCACCCTCACTTCCCCCGGAGGCACAGCGCCGTGACCAAGCCGCCTTTCACGCACCTTCACGTCCACACCCAGTACTCGCTGCTGGACGGTGCCGCGCGGCTCAAGGACATGTTCGAGGCCTGCAACGAGATGGGCATGTCCCATATCGCGATGACGGACCACGGCAACCTGCACGGGGCGTACGACTTCTTCCATTCGGCGGCGAAGGCGAATGTGACGCCGATCATCGGGATCGAGGCGTACGTCGCTCCGGAGTCGCGCAAGCACAAGCGGAAGATCCAGTGGGGTCAGCCGCACCAGAAGCGCGACGACGTCTCCGGTTCGGGTGGTTACACCCACAAGACGATCTGGGCGTCGAACGCTAAGGGGCTGCACAACCTCTTCAAGCTGTCCTCGGACGCCTATGCCGAGGGCTGGCTGCAGAAGTGGCCGCGCATGGACAAGGAGACCATCTCCCAGTGGTCCGAGGGCCTGATCGCGTCCACCGGCTGCCCTTCCGGGGAGGTGCAGACCCGGCTGCGGCTCGGACAGTTCGACGAGGCCGTCCAGGCGGCCTCCGACTACAAGGACATCTTCGGCGAGGGCAAGTACTTCCTGGAGCTGATGGACCACGGCATCGAGATCGAGCGCCGGGTCCGTGACGGGCTCCTCGAAATCGGCAAGAAGCTGAACATCCCGCCGCTCGTGACGAACGACTCGCACTACACCTACGCCAGCGAGGCGACCGCGCACGACGCGCTGCTCTGCATCCAGACCGGCAAGAACCTCTCCGACCCGGACCGCTTCCGCTTCGACGGCACCGGCTACTACCTCAAGACGACGGACGAGATGTACGCCGTCGACTCCTCGGACGCCTGGCAGGAGGGCTGCGCCAACACCCTGCTGGTCGCGCAGCAGATCGACACCACCGGGATGTTCGAGAAGCGCGACCTGATGCCGAAGTTCGACATCCCGGACGGCTTCACGGAGATCACCTGGTTCCAGGAGGAGGTCCGCGTAGGGATGAACCGCCGCTTCCCCGGCGGGGTCCCCGAGGACCGGCAGAAGCAGGTCGAGTACGAGATGGACATCATCATCCAGATGGGGTTCCCCGGGTACTTCCTGGTCGTCGCCGACTTCATCATGTGGGCCAAGAACAACGGCATCGCGGTCGGCCCCGGCCGAGGCTCCGCCGCCGGCTCGATCGTGTCGTACGCCATGGGCATCACCGACCTCGACCCGATCGAGCACGGGCTGATCTTCGAGCGGTTCCTCAACCCCGAGCGCGTCTCCATGCCCGACGTCGACATCGACTTCGACGAGCGCAGGCGCGTCGAGGTGATCCGGTACGTGACCGAGAAGTACGGCGCCGACAAGGTCGCCATGATCGGCACCTACGGCAAGATCAAGGCCAAGAACGCGATCAAGGACTCCGCCCGCGTCCTCGGCTACCCGTACGCGATGGGCGACCGGCTCACCAAGGCCATGCCCGCCGACGTCCTCGGCAAGGGCATCGACCTCAACGGCATCACCGACCCCAAGCACCCGCGCTACAGCGAGGCCGGCGAGATCCGGGGGATGTACGAGAACGAGCCGGACGTCCAGAAGGTCATCGACACCGCGAAGGGCGTCGAGGGCCTGGTCCGGCAGATGGGCGTGCACGCCGCCGGCGTCATCATGTCCAGCGAACCGATCGTCGACCACGCCCCGGTATGGGTGCGGCACTCCGACGGCGTCACCATCACGCAGTGGGACTACCCGCAGTGCGAGTCGCTCGGCCTGCTGAAGATGGACTTCCTGGGGCTGCGCAACCTGACGATCATGGACGACGCCATCAAGATGGTGAAGTCCAACAAGGGCGTCGACCTGGAGATGCTGGCGCTGCCGCTGGACGACCCCAAGACGTACGAGCTGCTGTGCCGCGGCGACACGCTCGGGGTGTTCCAGTTCGACGGCGGGCCGATGCGCTCCCTGCTGCGCCAGATGCAGCCCGACAACTTCGAGGACATCTCCGCCGTCTCGGCCCTGTACCGGCCGGGCCCGATGGGCATGAACTCGCACACGAACTACGCCGAGCGCAAGAACGCCCGCCAGGAGATCACTCCGATCCACCCGGAGCTGGAGGAGCCGCTCAAGGAGGTCCTCGGCCTCACCTACGGCCTGATCGTGTACCAGGAGCAGGTGCAGAAGGCCGCCCAGATCGTCGCCGGGTACTCGCTCGGCGAGGCCGACATCCTGCGCCGCGTGATGGGCAAGAAGAAGGCCGACGAGCTGGCGAAGAACTTCGTCCTGTTCGAGGCCGGTGCCAAGAAGAACGGCTTCTCCGACGCCGCGATCAAGGCGCTGTGGGACGTGCTGGTCCCGTTCGCCGGATACGCCTTCAACAAGGCGCACTCCTCCGCGTACGGCCTGGTCACCTACTGGACCGGATACCTCAAGGCCAACTACCCCGCCGAGTACATGGCGGCGCTGCTCACCTCGGTCAAGGACGACAAGGACAAGTCGGCGGTCTACCTCAACGAGTGCCGTCGCATGGGCATCAAGGTGCTCCCGCCGAACGTCAACGAGTCCGAGTCGAACTTCGCCGCACAGGGTGACGACGTCATCCTCTTCGGGTTGACGGCCATCCGTAACGTCGGTCAGAACGTCGTCGACTCGATCATCCGGTGCCGCAAGGCGAAGGGGAAGTACAGCAGCTTCCCCGACTTCCTCGACAAGGTCGAGGCGGTCGTCTGCAACAAGCGGACCGTTGAGTCGCTCATCAAGGCCGGCGCCTTCGACGAGATGGGCCACACCCGCAAGGGCCTCGTCGCCCACCACGAGCCCATGATCGACAACGTGGTGCAGGTCAAGCGCAAGGAGGCCGAGGGGCAGTTCGACCTCTTCGGCGGCGGCGAGGAGGACAGCGACGAGCCGGGCTTCGGGCTCGACGTGGAGTTCTCCGACATCGAGTGGGAGAAGTCCTACCTGCTGGCCCAGGAGCGCGAGATGCTCGGGCTCTACGTCTCCGACCACCCGCTCTTCGGTATCGAGCACGTGCTGAGCGACAAGTCCGACGCCGCGATCTCGCAGCTCACCGGCGGCGAGCACAGCGACGGCGCGATCGTCACCATCGGCGGCATCATCTCCGGCCTCCAGCGCAAGATGACCAAGCAGGGCAACGCCTGGGCCATCGCCACCGTCGAGGACCTGGCCGGCTCCATCGAGTGCATGTTCTTCCCGGCCACCTACCAACTGGTCTCCACCCAGCTCGTCGAGGACACCGTCGTCTTCGTGAAGGGACGCCTCGACAAGCGCGAGGACGTGCCCCGGCTGGTCGCGATGGAGATGCAGGTCCCCGACATCTCGAACGCGGGCACCAACGCCCCCGTGGTGCTGACCATCCCCACGGTCAAGATCACCCCGCCCATGGTCAGCCGGCTCGGCGAGGTGCTCAACAGCCACCGCGGCGACACCGAGGTACGGATCAGGCTCCAGGGCCCCCGCAAGACCACGGTGCTCCGGCTCGACCGGCACCGGGTGAAGCCCGATCCGGCGCTCTTCGGCGACCTGAAGGTGCTCCTCGGCCCGTCCTGCCTGGCCGGCTGAGACCCCCGGACCGACCCGCACGCACGAGAGGGGCGCCCCGCGAAAGCGGGTGCGCCCCTCTCGGCTACCGGCCTGTGGCCGTACCGGAGAAGTCCGGTCAGTTGTGGCCGAAGCGCCGCTGATGCTTACGCGCAACATCGGCAGGGCTGCCCTGGGACTGCGCCTGGGGCTGGTTCTGCGACTCGAAAGCCGTGGACCGTGCCTCCTGCGCACCGCGCTCCGACTCGGACGCGCGCTCCTGCTGGCTGCCCTGCTTGCGGTTCTTGTTCTTGGCCATGGTGTTCCTCCTATGGGGACTCTCGGGGCCAGGACCGCTGTCAGATTCACATAATCGGATAAACCCCGCATGTTGGATCATTACCGTGCGTAGTGAGGAGGTAAGATGCGCCGTTTTCCGGATCCGCCACGCCGATGATCGAGTTCCGGCCGTTAACCCCTGTGCGGTCGGGCAGACTCGAAGGAAACCCTGAGTAAGCGGATCCGATCCTTTCCCGAAGACCGGACCCGTTGGAGTCGTTCCCGAATTCCTGGAAGAGGGTGGAACGCGTGGACCGTTGCGTCGTCCTGGTGGATGCCGGTTACCTGCTGGGCGCAGCCGCGAGCCTGCTGGCCGGGGAGCCCGCCCGTTCCCGCATCACCGTCGACCACGCGGCCCTGATCCAGGGCCTGCGGGAGCGGGCGGAGGCCGATACCGAACAGCCGTTGCTGCGGATCTACTGGTTCGACGGCGCCCCCGACCGCGTACCGCAGCCCGAACACCGCAGGCTGCGCGTCATGCCGCGGGTGACGGTACGGCTCGGCGCCCTGACCCGCAGCGACGGGCGCTGGGCGCAGAAGGGCGTCGACGCGGCGATGCACGCCGAGCTCACCGAACTCGCCAGGAACCGGGCCTGCTCGGACGTCGTCCTGGTGACCGGCGACGGCGATCTGCTGCCCGGCCTGATGTCCGCCAAGGAGCACGGCGTCGCCGTCCACCTCTGGGCCGTCCAGGCCGCCGACGGTGACTACAACCAGTCGGAGGACCTGGTCGCGGAGGCCGACGAGCGGAGCGTGCTGGACCGGGCCTGGATCACCCAGGCCGTACGGGCCAAGGAGACCGGCGGCGCCTGCGCCCCGCCCCCCGTACCGCGCCCCGAGATCGCCGCGATCCTCTCCGCGCCCCTGCCCGAGGCGGCCCTCGCGGCCTCCGCCGAGCGGGCCTCGGAGGCCCAGGCCGAAGCCGCCCGCAACGGCACGTCCACGCCACCCGACGAGAACACCGGCCACACCGCGCACGGCCACGGCGGCAGGGGCGTCCCCACCCCGAAGGACCTCGCGGGCAGCCTGCGCGGCCCCGCGGCGCAGGCGGACCGGCAGCAGCCCGCCCCGCCGCCCGCCAACGCGACCCTGCGCTGGTCCTCCGACCGGGGATGGGTGGAGCGCGGCGGCCCCCTCGGCGAACCCCCCGAGACCGCCTCCCTGCCGACGCTCGCCCAGGTCACCAGCGCCGAGCAGCGCTGGGCGGACCGGGAGGAGGACATCACCACGGTCGGCGGTGACCCCTTCGAGGTGGGGCAGGTCTTCGCCCGGCGCTGGATGGAACGCCTGCCGGAGACCGTCCACCTGCAGAAGCTGTCCACCATGTATCCCCGCATCCCGCACCGCATCGACGGCGAACTTCTGCGGTACGCCGCCCGCTTCGGGCTGCTCGCCCACAAGGACGACCAGATCGACGAGCACGACCGGTACGCGATCCGGGCGGGATTCTGGCGCGAGATCGACGTACGGGCGGCGGCGGAGCACACCCCGGCGGGCGAGAAGCCCACCCCGGCGGCCGACCGGCACGCGCCTGCCGCCGGGAAACCCACGAGCGCGGCGGCGGCCGGGGACTGAGCTCGCATCGGTACCGGCGGCGCTCAACCCCGCCGGTGTTTGCTGCGTTGATGTCCGATCGGTGCGGCCCCGGGCGTAATGCGGGTCCCCGGACCCCGTACCCTCGTACCTCGTGAGTACGGGCACAGCACAGGCGCAGACGGCGAACGGCACTGTGTGCGCGGTGCGTGACCTGGTCAAGATCTATCCCGCGGCCCGGGGCCGGCGCGGCACGCCCGCCACCCCCGAGGTACGCGCCACCGACGGCATCAGCCTGGACATCCGGCGCGGTGAGATCTTCGGGCTGCTCGGCCCCAACGGTGCCGGCAAGTCCACCCTCGTGCGACAGCTCACCGGGCTCATGCGGCCCGACTCGGGCAGCGTCGACCTGCTGGGCCACGACCTCGTGCGCCACCCCGAACGGGCCTCCCGGCTGATCGGCTACCTCGGGCAGGAATCGACCGCGCTCGACGAGCTGACCGTCGGGCTCGCCGCCGAGACCACCGGACGGCTGCGTGGTCTTCCGGTACGCGAGGCCCGCGCCGAACGCGACGCGGTGCTGGATGAACTCGGTCTCGGCGAGCTGGCCGGCCGTCCTTTGAAGAAGCTCTCCGGCGGACAGCGGCGGCTGGCCTGTGTCGCGGCCGCGCTGGTCGGGGAGCGGCCGGTGCTCATCCTCGACGAGCCGACGACCGGAATGGACCCCGTGGCCCGGCGCGCCGTCTGGGCCGCCGTCGACCGGCGGCGTGCCGAGCGCGGTGCGACGGTGCTGCTGGTCACCCACAACGTCATCGAGGCCGAGACCGTCCTCGACCGGGTCGCCGTCATCGAACGCGGCAAGGTGATCGCCTGCGACACCCCGGCCGGGCTCAAGGAGCGGGTCGCGGGCGAGGTCCGGGTGGAACTGGTGTGGCGCGAGCGGGCGCCGCTGGACGTGCCCGAGGTCGCCGCCCTGCGGGCGTCCGCGCAGGAGTCCGGGCGCCGCTGGGTGCTGCGGCTCGGGCCCGACGAGGCGCGGGCGGCGGTCGCCGCCGTGACCGGTGGCGCGGCCTTCGCCGCACTCGACGACTTCACCCTGGCGACACCCAGCCTGGAGGACGTCTACCTGGCGCTCGGCGGGGACGCCACCAAAGGGCTGGTGAAGTCATGAGCCTCATGAGCGGGATCAGTGCGGTGGTCGAGGCGGCCGGAGCGGACCGGTGCGGGTGTGCGGCCGGGCAGGTATCGAACAGGAGCAGCGCCAGGTGACGAGCATCGTTCCTGCGGAAGCGGTGTCCGGGCAGCCGGGCCGGACGGGGCAGGCCGAGCGTCATGGCCGGACCGGGCAGGCCGGGCGCGACGACGGCGCACCGGGCCCGGCGCCCGCGTCGCTCGCGCCGCGCGCCCGGCTGTTCCCCTCGCTCGCCGCGGTCTACCGGGCCCAGCTGTCCCGGGCCCGCGTCGCCCGCATCCCGCTGCTCTTCGTGGCGACCTTCCAGTCCATCGGGATCATGGTCCTGATGCGCGGGGTCGTGGACGGGGGCTCGGAGGCCCGCGCCGTCGTGGCCGGGTCCAGCGTGCTGGTCGTCGCCTTCGTCGCCCTGAACATGCTGGCCCAGTACTTCGGGCAGCTGCGGGCCGGCGGAGGGCTCGACCACTACGCGACCCTGCCGGTGCCGCCCGCCGCGGTGGTGCTCGGAGCTGCCGGGGCGTACGCCTCCTTCACCGTGCCCGGCACGATCGTGACGGCGGTGACGGGCAGCGTGCTGTTCGGGCTGCCGATGACTCATCTGTGGGTGCTCGTCGCGGTCATCCCGCTCTCCGGCGCGGCTCTCTCCGGCCTGGGCGCCGCCTTCGGGCTGCTCGCGCCCCGGCAGGAGCTGGCCACGCTGCTGGGCCAGCTGGGCATGTCCGCCGCGCTGCTGCTGGGCGTGCTCCCGGCGGACCGGCTGCCCGGGCCGATCGGCTGGGCGCGCGACCTGCTGCCCTCCACGTACGGAGTCGAGGCGCTCGCCCGTTCCTTCGACGCCCACCCCGACTGGGCCGTCATCCTCCTCGACCTCGCCGTCTGCGCCGTCGTGGGCGTCCTCTCGCTCGCCGTGGCGACCTGGGCGTACCGCAGGGCAGCGGTCCGGTGAGGCGCGCCACAGGGACGCCTGGCACGATGGCACGGTGACAGCACCTCTGACGCCGCCGCACCAGCCCTCGCCCCACGACCCTTGGCAGACGCCGCCGGACGGCGGCAGCCCCACGGGTTCGCACCTCGGAACCTTGCTGCAGTCACCGGAGGAGCGGGAATTCCGCGCGGACCTGCGCAGGGCGGCGCTGGTCGCTCTCGCCGTGACGGTCGCCGGTGTGGCGCTCGGACTGCTCTGGCTCTGGCTGGCACCGCGGGTGCCGCTGGTCTCCGACGACACGGCCGTCTTCCTCAGCAACAGCGAGGGCGAGGAGGCGATCGGTGCCGACGGCACGTTCGCGCTTCTCGCGCTGGCTTTCGGTGCGGTTTCGGCGGGGCTGGCCTTCTGGTTCCACCGCAAGGGCGGGATCGCCCTCGTGGTGGGGCTCGCGGTGGGCGGACTGCTCGGCTCGCTCCTGGCGTGGCGGCTCGGTATCTGGCTGGGACCGACCGACGACGTGGTCGCCCATGCGCGCGAGGTCGGCAAGGGCGTGATCTTCGATGCGCCGCTGGAGCTGCATGCGAAGGGGGCGTTGCTGGCGTGGTCGTTGGCGGCGATGGCCGTGCATCTGGGGTTGACGGCGCTGTTCGGGCCGCGGGATCCGGAGCCGGAGTGGGGGGTGTACCACCCGGTGCCGTCGGGGGGTGCGCCCGCGCCGTCGGGGTCCGCGCCCGCGCCGTCGGGTCCGGCGCCGTCGTCCTCGCCCGAGCCGCCTGTGCCGCCGGTGCCGCCTGCGCCGCCGGCAGGGGCGTGAGCGGGGCCGCTGCGCGGGGCCTTTCCCCTACCCGCCCCTTCCCGTAACCGGGGCTCCGCCCCGGACCCCGGTCCTCAAACGCCGGACGGGCTGGAATTGGCCCGGTCCTGGAAGTGGCCCGGTCCTGGAAGTGGCCGGGTCTCAAACGCCGGATGGGCTGACTATGGCCGGTGCCGGGCGCAGTCAGCCCGTCCGGCGTTTGAGGACGGAACCGGGGTGATGGGGGCCGGTGCCCCGCGTCGTCCTACGCCCGGCCGATCGGCGCGAAGAGCGCCCCCGTCAGGGCCGCCAGGTCCGTGGGCGACAGTTCGACCTCCAGGCCGCGGCGGCCCGCCGATACGCAGATCGTCGCGTGGGACCGTGCCGACGCGTCCAGCACCGTGGGCAGCCGTTTGCGCTGGCCCAGGGGGGAGATGCCGCCGAGGACGTAGCCCGTGCTGCGCTCCGCCGCCGCCGGGTCCGCCATGGTGGCGCGCTTGCCGCCGGCCGCCGAGGCCAGGGCCTTCAGGTCCAGGGAGCCCGCCACGGGGACGACCGCGACCGTCAGACGGCCGTCCACGTCGGCGACCAGGGTCTTGAACACCCGGTCGGGGGAGACACCGAGGGCCTCGGCCGCCTCCTCGCCGTAGGAGGCCGATGCGGGGTCGTGCTCGTACGCGTGCACCGTGAACTCCGTGCCGGCCGCGGTCAGCGCGACCGTCGCGGGGGTGCCGCCGGACTGGGGCTGCTTCTTCGGCTTCTTCGCCACGGGGGAGTGGCCCTCCGGTCGCTCAGTTGGGGTGGGTCGGGGCGCGGGTGAGTTCCACGGCGGGCAGCGACGGGAGGTGGCGGATGACGGCGGTCTCGGAGCGCAGGATCGTCAGCTCCTCGCGCAGCCGGGTCGCCGTGTCCGGGGCCTGGAGCAGCCGCTGTTTGGCGGGGATGTCCAGGACCGCTGCCGCGGCGACCAGATAGGAGACGACCGATGGCTCGTGGGGCAGGTCCGCGCCCGTGGT
The DNA here is from genome assembly GCF_036013915.1 of Streptomyces sp. NBC_00464. NCBI lineage: Bacteria > Bacillati > Actinomycetota > Actinomycetes > Kitasatosporales > Streptomycetaceae > Streptomyces > Streptomyces sp. NBC_00464. Next base: position 5,927,951 of record NZ_CP107899.1, read on the forward strand.
CAGGGAGCGCTCGCTCGCGCCCGCAAGTCGCTTCTGGTACGCGCGGAAGGCCCGCAGGACGCCCTCGGTGAGCGCCTCCGCCTCCTCGCCCGGTTCCTCGTCGAGCTCTTCGAGCTCGGCGGTGAGATACGGGCCGCTCGCGTCCACGGACAGGAGCTTCACCCTGCTGGTGCCGGTGGCCAGGACCTCGAAGCTGCCGTCCGAACGCTCCCTGATCTTCGCCGCGTCGGCGATACAGCCGACCCGGTGGAACGTCTGGACGGGGTCCGGGCCGAAGCCGTCCGCCGGGCCGCGTTCGACGGGGACGGTCATCGCGTCCGGCATGCCCGCGGCTGTCGGGGCGGTCTCGCGGCCGTCGCGGATGGCGACCACGGCGAAGCGGCGCGGTTCGTCCTCGTCGGTCTTCAGCAGCTCGCGCATCATGGCGCGATAACGCTCCTCGAAGACGTTCAGCGGCAGCACAAGGCCGGGAAACAGCACCGCGTTCAGCGGGAACAGAGGCAGGCGAGCGGTGGTCACAACGGTCAAGCGTAATGGCCGCGCGCCCTGCCCCGGTCGGCCCGGTGGCCGGGCAGCGTTCCGGAGGCCACCCGGAGCCGTGCTCCGTCCCGTACGTCGAGGAATCTGCCGAGCGGATCGTCGGACACACAGGCCCAGGGGAACGACGTCGCGTGGGGTCCGATCTGCCGGAACTGTTCCAGCGCCTCGTCCCATCGGCCCCGTACCACCAGCACGTACGCGAGCAGATTGCGCACCTCGGCCGGCCATGCGTCGCCCGGCGCGAAGGCGGCGGACAGCGAGATCGCCAGGTCCGCCGCGGCGTCGATCCGTTCCTCCTGCACCGAGGTGAGCCCGGCCCCCGGCCCCTCGGTCAGCACCGCGAAGGCGGCCCGCAGCGGCAGCGCCTGCACCAGGGAGCTGGGCAGCGAGTCCTCCGCGGCCCGCTCGGCGAAGTCGAAGCACTCGCGGTGCGAGCCGTACCAGGCGGCGGAGAGGTACTGGAGAGCGGCGACATGGCAGCCGTAATGGTGTGTGGAGCGCTGTATGGCCTGTTCCCACAGCGCCTCGAACGTGGTGTGCGTGGCATGGGTGCCGCGGGCGTGGTCCAGCGCCAGGCGCCAGGGCACCGGATCGCGCGGATCGCCTTCGGCCGCCGCCGTGATCATCGGCCCGACCGCGCGCAGCTGCTCGGCGCGGGCCGGTGACTCCCAGGCCCGCTCGACCGCGAGCTGTGCCTTGACGAGGAGCGCGTCGCAGTCGTGCGGGGCTGCGGCCAGCCAGTCACGGAGCCAGCCGTCCCGGTTGCGGGCGAAGGCCACCAGCCGGTTCAGGCAGCGGTCCCGGCTCTCCCACTCGGCGGCCTCCCGGGTCGTCTCCAGCAGCTTCGCCGCCGGTTCGTACTCCCCGAGGGCGGCCGCCACCAGCGCGGGCGAGAGCCGCTCGTCAGGGGCGTCGAGCATCACCGCATGGTCCGCGGGCAACCCGGCGGACAACTCCGGGGCGTGCCGGATCATGCGCGCGGTACGGAGTAGAGCGCGGAGGAAAGGCATGGTGCAGACCATTGAAAAGCGCTGGTCGGGGCGGCGCCAGGGGGGCGCTGTGAAGCTTTGGTGCCGAGTGGATGGGTTGTGCCGACCGAGGCCAAGAAAGGGTAAAGGAAATCGCGGAATCTGGCCTGTTCCGGGCGTTCCGGTGGTCGGGATCCGGTGGTGCGCCCGATGCCAGGACGCCTGCGTCCGGCCACCTTCGGGCCTGCCGGGACAAGGGGCCGGGCCGGGGCGCCCTCCCGGCAGGCCGCCCGCAGGGTCAGCTGCGGCGCAGCAGCCGGGAGGCGCCGGCCGCGACGGTGGTGGCCAGTATCCAACCCAGCAGGACCAGGGCCGCCGCGATCCACTGCCAGCCGCCCTCCAGCCGCCAGTACCCGTCCTGGCCGAGGTTGATCACCGGCACCAGCAGATCCAGCGCGTACAGCGCGGGATTCCACTCGGGATGCTCGCTGCCCTTGATCGACGCCGGTTCGTACCGTGAGAACGCCACCGTTCCCGCCGCCCACAGCACCGCCATCCACACCGTGGCCCGCCCCGGCCGGTAGCCGTACGCCACCGTCCAGTCCTGGACGAAGCCCCAGAGCTTCGCGGCGGGCGGCAGTGTCTCGCGGCGCCGCCGCTGCTTGGCGAGCAGCACCTCGCGGGCGTCCGCGTCCTCCCCGCTGCTGCGCAGGACGGCGGCCAGCCGCTCGTACGGCTCCGGTACGTACTCCGGGGTCGCCGCCGACACCCACTCCAGGCGCCGGGAGAGCGGGAAGTGCCCGTAGGGGACGAGGTTCTCGTACACGAAACCGCCCATCGCCAGGCCGCCCGGGCCCGGCCAGCTGGTCGACACGTCGATCAGCGTGACGACCTTCGCGCCGTTGAGCACCACCCTGCCCTGCGCCGGGCGCGCCGGGTTGAACCGCAGTTCCGGGACGACGATCCGGCGCAGCGACAGCTCCTCGTGGCCGGCCAGCACGAAGACGGCCTTGTGCAGATCGACGGCGTCGCCGAACCGCCCGTCGTCCAGCCGCACCCCGCCCCGGCACCGGAAGACCTGCGGGCGGGTGCCGCGGGCCGGTGTCGGGAAGTTGGTGACGCCGTACGGGGGAGTGTTGCCCTGGTTCCCCGTGTCCACGCTGACCCAGGCCTCGCTCATGTACAGCGTCCGCTCCACACTCAGCTGCGGGGCGTTGAGCGCGCGGCGCCCCTGTGTCGCCCGCAGCCGGCTGCCGCGCAGGCTCAGCGAACCGCCCACCTTCGCCCCGCGCAGGCTCAGCTCGCCGTGCGTCTCGATCATCTCGGCCTGCAGGTCCTGGGCGACCGTGAGCCCGTCACCGACGAGCGCCCGGCCCTGCCGGTCGGGGCCGATATCGATCTGGCTGATCAGCAGATCCGTACCGATCTGGGCGTCCGTGAGCCGGATCCCGCGCTCGATCCGGCACCGCGGAAGATGGAGATCGCCCTCGGTGCGCAGCCGTGCCGCCTCCAGCCGCGGCATCGCGCACCCCACCATCCGCAGCGTCGTGAAGTGGCACTCGGGCAGCACCACCTCCTCCTCGAAGCGGCAGCCCGTCAGCTCCACATACGGATCGACGCGCCCGCCCGCGAGGTCGAGCCTTCCCGTGATCCGCAGCCCCCGGAGCTTCAGCGCCGCCACCCGGCCCGGCCGGGGCCGTGGACCGCTCAGCAGCAGCCGGGCGACGACCCGGGCCTCCACGCTGCGCTCGGGGCCCCAGACATGCGGGGCGAAGGGGTCGTCGCGCACCCTGTCGCGGGTGCGCAGGTCGTAGGTCGTCCCGGTCCGGAAGGCCTGCCACATGCCCAGCTCTGCCGGGCTGAGGCCCTCCGGGAATTCCCCGTCATGCGGTTCGGTCACCGACGCTCCTTCCGCTCGGAGCCGTAAGACCTGGTGCGTAATCCCCTTATTCCCTCTGGGTGACCAGGTGAACGCTCATAGTCAGCCGTCACACCGGGGGCATGTATCAGCCAGTGATACGGGCGTCCGGGCGTCTGAGGCGGTCTGCGAGAATTGCGGTGTGATCTCTCGAATCGATCTGCGCGGCAATGCCCTCCCCGAGGGCGGCGCCCTGCGCGACCTGCTGCCCCGTGCCGAGTTCGACGTGGAAGCCGCCCTGGAGACGGTGCGGCCCATCTGCGAGGACGTACGCCATCGTGGTTCGGCGGCAGTGATCGACTGGGGGGAGAAACTCGACGGGGTGCGGCTCGGCTCGATCCGCGTCCCGGCCGACGCGATCACCGGCGCACTGGAAACGCTCGACCCCGCCGTCCGCGCCGCGCTGGAGGAGTCGATCCGCCGCGCCCGGCTCGTCCACCGCGAGCAGCGCCGCACCACGCACACCACCCAGGTCGTCCCGGGCGGCACCGTCACCGAGAAGTGGGTGCCGGTCGAGCGCGTCGGGCTGTATGTGCCGGGCGGCCGCTCGGTCTACCCGTCCTCCGTCGTGATGAACGTGGTCCCGGCCCAGGAGGCGGGCGTCGAGGGCATCGCCGTCGCGTCCCCGCCGCAGAGGGAGTTCGGCGGACTGCCGCACCCCACGATCCTGGCCGCCTGTGCCCTGCTCGGGGTGGACGAGGTCTACGCCGCCGGCGGCTCCCAGGCCATCGCGATGTTCGCGTACGGCACCGAGGACTGCCTGCCCGTGAACCTCGTCACCGGCCCCGGCAACATCTACGTCGCCGCCGCCAAGCGCCTCCTCAAGGGCCGTATCGGCATCGACGCCGAGGCCGGCCCCACCGAGATCGCGATCCTCGCCGACGCCACCGCCGACCCGGTCCACGTCGCCGCAGACCTCATCAGCCAGGCCGAGCACGACCCGATGGCCGCCGCGGTCCTGGTCACCGACTCCGAGGAGCTCGCGGCCGCCACCGAGGTCGAGCTGACGCCGCAGGTCGCCGCGACCAAGCACGTCACCGACCGGATCGAACCCGCGCTGGCCGGCCGCCAGTCCGCGATCGTCCTGGTCAACGACCTGGAGGACGGCCTCAAGGTCGTCGACGCGTACGCCGCCGAGCACCTGGAGATCCAGACCGCCGACGCAGCGGCCGTCGCCGCCCGTGTCCGCAACGCCGGCGCGATCTTCGTCGGTCCCTGGTCGCCGGTCTCGCTCGGCGACTACTGCGCCGGCTCCAACCACGTCCTGCCCACCGGTGGCTGCGCCTGCCACTCCTCGGGCCTGTCCGTGCAGTCCTTCCTGCGCGGCATCCACATCGTCGACTACACGCGCGACGCGCTCGCCGAGGTCACCCACCACGTGGTGACCCTCGCCGAGGCGGAGGACCTCCCCGCCCACGGCGCCGCGCTCAAGGCCAGGTTCGGGTGGAAGGTTCCGCAGCAGTGACGAACAGCGACACCCCTCGCGGGACCACCCGCATCGACGACCTCCCCATCCGCGACGAACTGCGCGGCCAGTCCCCGTACGGCGCCCCCCAGCTCGACGTACCGGTCCGGCTGAACACCAACGAGAACCCGTACCCGCTCCCCGACGCCCTCGTCGACCGGATCGCCGAACGGGTCCGCGAGGCCGCCCGCGACCTCAACCGCTACCCCGACCGCGACGCCGTCGAGCTCCGCACCGAGCTGGCCCGCTACCTCACCCGCACCGCAGGGCACGAGGTCGGACCCGCCAACGTGTGGGCGGCCAACGGCTCCAACGAGGTGCTCCAGCAGCTGCTGCAGACCTTCGGCGGCCCCGGCCGTACCGCGATCGGCTTCGAGCCCTCGTACTCGATGCACGCCCTCATCGCCCGCGGCACCGGCACCGGCTGGATCTCCGGACCGCGCAACGAGGACTTCACCATCGACGTCGACGCCGCCCGCGCGGTCATCGCGCAGGAGCGCCCCGACGTCGTCTTCATCACCTCGCCCAACAACCCCACCGGCACCGCCGTCGACGCCGAGACCGTCCTCGCGCTGTACGACGCCGCGCAGGCGGCGGGGCCGTCGATGGTCGTGGTCGACGAGGCGTACGGCGAATTCAGCCACCACGCCTCGCTGCTCCCGCTGATCGAGGGCCGCCCCCACCTGGTGCTCTCCCGCACCATGTCGAAGGCGTTCGGCGCCGCCGGACTGCGGCTCGGCTACCTCGCCGCGGACCCGGCCGTCGTCGACGCGGTCCAGCTGGTGCGGCTTCCGTACCACCTGTCGTCCGTCACCCAGGCCACCGCGCTCGCCGCCCTGGAGCACACCGATACGCTCCTCGGGTACGTCGCGCAGCTCAAGAGCGAGCGCGACCGGATCGTCACCGAGCTGCGCGCTCTCGGCTTCGACGTCACCGACTCGGACGCCAACTTCGTCCAGTTCGGCCGCTTCGCCGACAGCCACACCGCCTGGCAGCACATCCTCGACCGGGGCGTCCTGGTCCGGGACAACGGCGTACCGGGATGGCTGCGGGTCTCCGCAGGGACCCCGGCAGAGAACGACGCGTTCCTCGATGCGGTACGCGAACTGAAGAAGGAGCACGACGCATGACTCGCGAGGCCCGCGTAGGAAGAGTGGAGCGGACCACCAAGGAAACCTCCGTGGTCGTCGAGATCAACCTCGACGGCAGCGGCAAGGTCGATGTCGCGACCGGGGTCGGCTTCTACGACCACATGCTCGACCAGCTCGGCCGCCACGGACTGTTCGACCTCACGGTCAAGACCGACGGCGACCTGCACATCGACTCGCACCACACCATCGAGGACACCGCCCTCGCCCTCGGCGCCGCCTTCAAGCAGGCCCTCGGCGACAAGGTCGGCATCTACCGCTTCGGCAACTGCACCGTCCCGCTGGACGAGTCGCTCGCCCAGGTCACCGTCGACCTCTCCGGCCGCCCCTACCTGGTGCACACCGAGCCCGAGAACATGGCGCCGATGATCGGCGAGTACGACACGACGATGACCCGGCACATCCTGGAGTCCTTCGTCGCCCAGGCGCAGATCGCCCTGCACGTCCACGTCCCGTACGGGCGCAACGCCCACCACATCGTGGAGTGCCAGTTCAAGGCGCTCGCCCGCGCCCTGCGCTACGCCAGCGAGCACGACCCGCGCGCAGCCGGCATCCTCCCCTCCACGAAGGGCGCCCTGTGACCGGCCTCAACACCGTCCTGATCCTGGTCGGCCTCTTCCTGGCCGGCGGGGTCTACTCCTTCTCGAAGCAGGGCATGCCCAAGGGCGTCATCGTGCTGCTCTCGATCGCCTCCGTGATGTGCCTGGTAGCGGGCGTCATGCGGATCCAGGGTCTCTGGGACTGAGGAGCGAAACGTGGATACGAAGAAGAAGGTCGTCGTCTTCGACTACGGCTTCGGCAACGTCCGGTCCGCCGAGCGCGCCCTCGCCCATGTCGGAGCCGACGTCGAGATCACCCGCGACTTCGACAGGGCGATGAACGCCGACGGGCTGCTGGTGCCCGGCGTCGGCGCGTTCTCCGCCTGCATGGAGGGCCTGAAGAAGGCCCGCGGCGAATGGATCATCGGACGCAGGCTCTCCGGCGGGCGCCCCGTCATGGGCATCTGCGTCGGCATGCAGATCCTCTTCGAGCGCGGCATCGAGCACGGAGTCGAGACCGAGGGCCTCGACGAGTGGCCCGGCACCATCGGCCCGCTCAAGGCCGACGTCGTCCCGCACATGGGATGGAACACCGTCGAATCCCCCGAGGACTCCCGGCTGTTCGCCGGACTCGACGCCGAGGCCCGCTACTACTTCGTGCACTCGTACGCGGCGCACGACTGGTCCCTCGAAGTCACCAACGCCAAGATCCGTGCCCCCAAGGTCACCTGGGCCACGCACGGCGAACGGTTCGTGGCGGCCGTGGAGAACGGCGCGCTGTGGGCCACCCAGTTCCACCCCGAGAAGTCCGGCGATGCCGGCGCCCAGCTGCTGACCAACTGGATCGAGACGCTGTAATGCCGAAGCTTGAACTGCTCCCCGCCGTAGACGTCCGCGACGGCCAGGCGGTCCGCCTGGTGCACGGCGAGTCCGGCTCCGAGACCTCCTACGGTTCCCCGCTGGAGGCGGCGCTGGCCTGGCAGCGCTCCGGCGCCGAGTGGCTGCACCTCGTCGACCTGGACGCCGCCTTCGGCACCGGCGACAACCGCGCCCTCATCGCCGAGGTGGCCGGCGCCATGGACATCAAGGTCGAGCTCTCCGGCGGCATCCGCGACGACGCCTCGCTCGCCGCCGCCCTCGCCACCGGCTGCCGCCGCGTCAACCTCGGCACCGCCGCCCTGGAGACCCCGGAATGGGTCGCCAAGGTCATCGCCGAGCACGGCGACCAGATCGCGGTCGGCCTCGACGTCCGCGGCACCACGCTGCGCGGCCGCGGCTGGACCCGCGACGGCGGCGACCTCTACGAGACGCTCGCCCGCCTCGACTCCGAGGGCTGCGCCCGCTACGTCGTCACCGACATCGCCAAGGACGGCACGCTCCAGGGCCCCAACCTGGAGCTCCTGAAGAACGTCTGCGCCGCCACCGACAAGCCCGTCGTCGCCTCCGGCGGCGTCTCCTCGCTCGACGACCTGCGCGCCATCTCCTCGCTGGTCCCGGCGGGCGTCGAGGGCGCGATCGTCGGCAAGGCGCTGTACGCGAAGGCGTTCACCCTCGAAGAGGCGCTGGAGGCGGTCTCCGTATGACCGACTCCGTCAAGCGCATCTCCTCCGGCGCCCCCTGGGAGGAGAAGTTCGGCTACTCCCGCGCGGTCGAGCTGCCGAACGGGCTGGTGCTGGTGGCCGGGTGCACCTCCGTGGTCGGCGGGGAGATCTCCGCAGGCAGCCCCTACGAGCAGGCCGTCGCCTCCTTCGAGGTCGCCTTCGAGGCGCTGAAGCAGGTGGGCCTGGGCCGCGAGGACGTCGTCCGTACCCGGATGTACGTCACGCACGCCCGCGACACGGACGAGGTCGGCCGCGCCCACAAGGAGCTGTTCGACGACGTCCGCCCCGCCGCCACCATGATCATCGTGTCCGGCTTCGTCGACCCGAGCCTGGTCGTCGAGGTCGAGGTCGAGGCCTACCGGGCAGGTGCGCGATGACGCTCGCCGTACGGGTCATCCCCTGCCTCGACGTGGACAACGGCCGGGTCGTCAAGGGCGTCAACTTCCAGAACCTGCGCGACGCCGGCGACCCCGTCGAAATGGCGAAGCTGTACGACGCCGAGGGCGCCGACGAGCTGACCTTCCTGGACATCACCGCCTCCAGCGGCAACCGGGAGACGACCTACGACGTGGTGCGCCGCACCGCCGAGCAGGTCTTCATCCCGCTCACGGTCGGCGGCGGCGTCCGCACCCCGGACGACGTCGACCAGTTGCTGCGGGCCGGCGCCGACAAGGTCGGGGTCAACACCGCGGCCATCGCCCGGCCGGAGCTGATCCGGGAGATCGCCGAGCGCTTCGGCCGCCAGGTCCTGGTGCTCTCCGTGGACGCCCGGCGTACCCCCGCCGGCACCTTCGAGGTCACCACGCACGGCGGCCGCAAGGGCACCGGCATCGACGCCGTCGAATGGGCGCACCGGGCCGCCGAGCTCGGCGCGGGCGAGATCCTGCTCAACTCGATGGACGCCGACGGCACCAAGGACGGCTACGACACCGAGATGATCGCAGCCGTACGCACGCACGTGACCGTTCCCGTCATCGCCTCCGGCGGCGCGGGCCGGCTCGCGGACTTCGCACCCGCCATCGACGCGGGAGCCGACGCGGTCCTCGCCGCGTCCGTCTTCCACTTCGGCGATCTGCGGATCTCCGAGGTCAAGGGCGCTCTGCGGGAGGCCGGGCACCCGGTCCGCTGAGGACCGGCAGGGGAGCACCGGCCGCGAGGACCGGTGAAGTTGCCGATGTGTGCCACCGGGGTGCACCGCGAGAGTGGCGACCGCCAGAGAAATACGGCGGTTCCACGCGGTGCACCCCGAAGGCCCCCGGTGACGACGGGCCCAGGGCCCCTGCCCGGCGTGGCTCCCGCCACGACCGAGAGGCCCCCCTCGTGCAGCACCTCCCCTCCGGCACCTCCCCGCGTCACCGGATGTCGAAGAGCCGTTCCCGCCTCGTCAAGGGCCTGATGGCCGCCACCGTCGCCACCGCGGGTCTGTGCACCGCGCTGATGCCGGGCGCCCAGGCCGCCGACAACCCCTATGAGCGCGGCCCGGCCCCCAGCAATTCGAGCATCGAGGCGAGCCGCGGCTCGTACGCGGTCTCGCAGACCAGCGTCTCCTCACTGAGTGTCAGCGGCTTCGGCGGCGGCACGATCTACTACCCGACGTCCACCTCGGACGGGACGTTCGGCGCCGTCGCCATCTCGCCCGGTTTCACCGCCTACCAGTCCAGCATCGCCTGGCTCGGCCCGCGGCTCGCCTCGCAGGGCTTCGTCGTCTTCACGATCGACACCAACACCACGGTGGACCAGCCCGACAGCCGCGGCCGGCAGCTCCTGGCCGCGCTCGACTACCTGACGAAGACCAGCTCGGTGCGCACCCGGATCGACACCTCCCGGCTCGGCGTGATGGGCCACTCCATGGGCGGTGGCGGCACCCTGGAGGCCGCGAAGAGCCGCACCTCGCTGAAGGCGGCGATCCCGCTGACCGGCTGGAACCTCGACACCACCTGGCCCGAAGTCCGTACACCCACCCTGATCTTCGGCGCGGACGGTGACACGATCGCCCCGGTCGCCACCCACTCCGAGCCGTTCTACCAGTCGCTGCCCAGCACGCTGGACAAGGCGTACGTGGAGCTGCGCGGGGCCACGCACTTCACCCCGAACTCGTCCAACACCACGATCGCGAAGTACAGCATTTCGTGGCTGAAGCGCTTCATCGACAACGACACCCGCTACGAGCAGTTCCTCTGCCCGCTGCCGGCGGCGAGTCTGACGATCGCCGAGTCCCGGGGCAACTGCCCCCACACCTCGTAGTTCCTGACATCTGGTGAGGGCCGGACCGCGAACAGCGGTCCGGCCCTTGCTCATGGGCGGTGCGTCAGTCGTCCTCGGTGAGGAACCCGGCGACACAGGCGGCGAATCCCGGATCGCGGACGACGGTGAGATGGTCCCCGGGCAGCACTTTCAGGCGTGCCCCCGTGAGGGCGTCGGCCAGCACCTCGGGCCGCACGGCGAGAGGATCGTCCGCCCCGGCGAGCACCAGCGTGGGTATCCGGATCCGGTCCAGCGGCAGCGCGCCCCGGTGCACCGCGCGGATCTGTGCGGCCAGGGCCAGCCGGTCGGAGCCCGTGGTGTCGGCCAGGATCCGGAAGCCCCGGGTGCGTTCGGGGGCGTCGGCCGCGTCCTCGGCCGTCAGCGCGGCCGCCACCAGCTCCGGAGGCATGGCCCGGGTGTCCAGCCCGCCCACCTCCACCGCGCCCGCGCCGATCCCGCCGACCACCAGCCGGGTGATCCGCTCGTCGTCGGCGGCCGCGAGCAGCGCCACGACCGCCCCCATCGAGTAGCCCGCCAGATGCACTTCGCCGGCACCGGTGCGGTCGATCAGCTGCCGCACGTCCCGGGCCATCACCGGCTCGCCGTAGAGGGAGTCGTCGTGCGGCTTGTCCGACGAACCGTGCCCCCGCGCATCGAGCGCGAGGACGTGGCGGCCCCGCGCCACCAGGGCCTCGACCACGCCGGGGCCTTCCCAGTTCAGCCGGGCGTCGGCGGCGAAACCGTGCAGCAGAAGCACCGGCGGAAGTCCGGCCCGTGGGCCGCGGGACCAGGACCGGTAGCGCAGCGTCAGACCGTCGTCCGTACGGAATTCATCAGTCATGGCCCGACATTACGGGCGGCACGCGCGAGACCGGGTCCGCGCTGTGCGCGTGCACAGCCAACTCCGGCTCGCCTTGGGAGGGTGCCCCGCAACCGGCCGGGCGGGAACCGGGGCCGGACGCACATCTTCCGACACTGTTTACGCGGAAGTAACGTGCCGGTTGTGACTCCATCGACGACCGTGCACAGTCCGCTCCGGCTGTACGGCCGCAGCGGTGAACTCGCCATCCTCGAAACCCTGTTGGTACGCCTGCACAACGGCGACGGCGGCGCGCTGGTGCTGACCGCACTGCCCGGCATCGGCCGCACCGCGCTCCTGGACAAGGCCGTGGCCGCACACCAGGAACGGCGCACCGGCCCCGTCCTGACCGCCACCGCGACCCCCGCCGAGCAGCGGCTGCCCTACAGCGGGCTGCACGCCCTGCTCTGTTCCGCACCCGGCCCGCTTCCGCTGCCGCCCGACGCGGTGCTGCGCGACGGCATCACCCCCACGGCGCTGCTCGTCCTGCTGCGGCAACTCGGGGCCGAACAACCCCTGTTGGTGTGCGTGGACGACGCGCACGCCTGGGACCCCGATTCGCGCGCCGCCCTCGCCTTCGCGGCCCGCCGGCTCGGCGCGGGCAGCCGGGTCGCGGTGGTGATCGGTGCCGGTGACGAGACGAGCTTCGCGGGGCTGCCCGCGCTCCGGCTCGGCCCCCTCGGCGACGACGCGGCGGCGGCCCTCCTGGACCGGATCACCGACGCCGCGGACCAGGTCGACCCGGTGGTCCGCGGCGAACTCCTCCGGGAGGCGGCCGGGAACCCCCGGCTGCTCGCCGGACTGGCCGGCCGGCTCACCCCCGACCAGCTCGCCGGCCGTACCCCGCCGCCCTATCCGCTGCCCGGCGCCGAGGATGTCCTGGACGCGCACGCCGCCCGCCTCGACGGGCTGCCCCCGGACACCCGCACGCTGCTGCTCCTCGCGGCCGCGGCGCAGGAGCACGAGCCGGAGGGCGCCGGAGCGGACGTGACCCTCCTGCTCCGCGCGGCCGCCTCCACCGGCCTCGGTCCCGCGGCGCTCGACCTGGCCCTGCTCACCCCGGCCGGGACCGCCGGAGCCCTCCAACGAGCAGGCAACCGCCTCCACTTCAGCCACCCGCTGCTGCGCCGGGCGGTCCTGCACCGCACCTCCCCGCAGCGCCGCCGCGCGGTGCACGGCCTGCTCGCCACCTTGCTGGCGACGGTCCCGGCCGACGCCCGCGGACGCGCCCGCCGACCGGTGCGACGGGCCGCGGGGGCGGGGGCAATGGGGGCGATGGAGGCGGTGGGGAGAGCGGGCGGTGACACCTGCGCCGTGCCGGCCCTTCCCCCTCGACAGGGAGCTCCCCGTCCAGGGGCGGGGTACCTGGCCGCCGGGCCGTCCGCGCTTCCCGCGCTCGTCCAGCGCGCCTGTGCCGCCGGCGGGCCCGATGACGGACTGGCCGATGCGCTGGAGGCGGTGGCCGTGGCACCTCGGCCGTACGCCGAGCGGGCAGCCGCGCTCGCCCGTGCCGCGGCGCTCTCCACCGATGAGGCGGTGCGGGACGCCCGGTTCGCCGCCGCCGCCGAGCACACCCGGCTCGCGGGAGACGCCGGCCGGGCCCGCGCACTGCTGGCCCGGATCGGCGCACGACCCGCGCACGACGGAGCGCACCTGGTACGCGGACTGCTCGCCCTGCGCGACGGGCCGGCCGCCGACGCCCACGAGGCCCTCCTCACCGCTGAGGCGCTCCTCGCGCCGCACGACCCGCGCCGCGCCGTCGACGCCCGGCTCGGTGCCGCCGAGGCCGCCTGGGCGATGGGGGACGCGCTCGCGTATCTCGATGCCATGACCCGTATCCCGGTCTCCGTATCCGATCCGGCCCTCGCCCAGTACTGCGACGGCATGAGCGCGGTGCTCCGCGGACGCATCGCCGAGGGGCAGGCGCTGCTGCGCCGCTGCCTCGACTCGGCCGGCCGGGCGCACGACCCCGCCCCGCTGCTGCGCGGCGGGGCCTCGGCCCTGGTGCTGGGCGACATCGACGCCGCCTGCCGGTTCGGGACCCGCGCCCTGGCCGCCGTACGGTCGGTCGGCCCCGAGGCCCTGCTGCCGCAGGCCCTGGAGCACCTTGCGTACGCCGAGCTCAGGGCCGGCCGCCATGCCCCCGCCCGCGCCCACGCGCTGGAGGGGCTGCACGCCGCCCGGCGTACCGGGCAGCCCAACACCGCCTCCCACCTGCATGCCGTGCTCGCACTCGCCGCCTCCGTGGAGGGCGGCACGGAGTCCTGTGCCACCCATGCCGACGCGGCCCTCGCGGGGGCCGGACCGCACGGACTCGCCCAGGCCGCGACCCTCGCCACCTGGGCGCTCGCCCGCGCGGACCTGGCGGCGGGGCGCTCCGGCGAGGCCGCGGCCCGGCTCGACCCGCTCGTGAGGCCCGGACCCCGGCGCGGTCACTTCGCCACCCGGATGCTCGCCGTACCGTGCTACGTCGAGGCGTCCGTCCTGGCCGGGCGGGCGGACCGGGGCAGGGGAGCGGACCCGGTCGCCGACGCCGTGGCGGAGTTCGCCGTCTGGGTCACGCGCACCACCGACCCCCAGGCCCCCGCCCAACTGGCCCGCTGCCGTGCCCTGCTGGCGGCACCCGCCGATGCGGCAGGACGGTACGAGGAGGCGCTCGCCCACCACGACCGGGCGGGCGGTGACTTCGAACGCGCCCGCACCCAGCTGCTGTACGGGGCATGGCTGCGCCGGCGCCGCCGCACCCGGGAGGCCAGGGGCCCGCTACGGGACGCCCTGGTCGCCTTCGAGCGGTGCGGTGCGCGGGCCTGGACCGACCGGGCGAGCGGTGAACTGCGGGCTGCCGGCGAAGCCGTGGAGGGCCCGGCGACGACCGGGGGCAAGGATCCGCTGGCCGCGCTGACCCCGCAGCAGCAGCGCATCGCCCGGTGTGTCGCCGAGGGGGCCACCAACCGTGAGGTGGCGCTGCGGCTCTCGGTGAGCACCCGGACCGTCGACCACCATCTGCGCAATGTGTTCGCGGCGCTCGGCGTCCGGTCCAGGACCGAGCTGGCCAGGCTGCTGGATCGGTAGGGACTGTCCGCGGGGTCCCTGGGCGGGCCCCGCGGGTCCTGTCCCGGGGTGGCGGGCGGACGGGAGGTTGCAGGACCGTGATGAGAAGAATGCCGCAGACCCCTAGGTACCGACCGGGCGGTATGCCATTCTGCGGGCGTCAGGATGATTCGGTGTGCTCATGCCCAATGCCGGGCTGGGTGAACCGGAGCCGGCCGTATTCCGGAGCCGGCCGAATCCCGGTGGAGGCCGCCATGCCGCAGGTCGTACGTTCACGGGTCAGGGCATTGCACGGGCCGCCCCCCGTCGCGCCGATGCCACGCCGCTTCCGTTCGCTGGCCGATCGCGAGGCCGTCGCCGTACTGCACCGGGCTGCCCGGTCGCTGGTAGAGAAGCTGCCGGAGCTGACGGACCGGCTGGTCGAGGCGCTGCGCGAGCAGGAACCCGCCTACCGCTCGGCCATCGAGGCCGACGCGGCGGAGATCTGGCAGGAGGTGCACCACTCGCTGCGGCACAACGTCGGATCGCTGATCCAGCCCCGGGAGTTCCGGGACGCCGCCCACCGCACCTCGCGCCGGATCGGCGAGGTCCGGGCCGAGCAGGGGCTGCCGCTCGACGCGGTCCTGCACGCCTTCCGGATGGGCGGTGCGATGGTCTGGCAGGACCTGGTGGACGACACCGCCCGCCGCCACCCCGAGGACATCCGGCTGCTGGTCCATGTCGCGGCGGACGTCTGGAACTTCGTGGACGAGCACTGCGGTGTCGTCGCGGACGCCTACCGGCAGACCGAGCGCCGGCTGGCCTGGCGGCGGGAGAACCGTCAGCGCCTGATGACGGCGGCGCTGCTGGACGGCACCGCGCAGATCGCCGAACTGCCGGACGCCGCCGCGATGCTGGGACTGCCGGAGCACGGCAGATACGCGGTGCTCGCCGTCTCCACCGCCCGCCGCGCCCCGCACGGCACCGCGCAGCCGCCGCTGACGCTGCCCGCGGGGACGGACGCGCTCTGGCACCCGGGCCCGGACGCGGAGTTCGCGATCCTTCCGCTGACCTGGGGCGAGAGGGCGGCGGAACGCGTCACCCCGCTCACCGACCCGGCCGGACCGGCGGCCCCCGAAGGGGACGACGCACCCGCCGGGGACATGGAACTTGCCGCGCTGGCCGCCGGGTTGTGCGCCCCGCCCGGCGCCCGGGTGGGCATCAGCTCCGTCGTCGTCGGGCTGGCGGCGCTCGGGGACGCCCGGCGGCTCGCCGAGACCGCCCTGCGGGCCTGCCCGGCCGGGGGCGGGGTCGTCCTGCTCGACGAACAGCTGCCCGCCGCCCTCGTCGTCTCGTCCCCGGGACTCGGATCGGCGCTGGCCGCCCGGGTGCTGGGGCCACTGGACCGGCTGGACCCGGCCGACCGCGACGTGATCATCGAGACACTCACGGCATGGCTCGACTCGGACGGTTCCGCGCAGCGGGCGGGGGCCCGGCTCTACTGCCACCGCAACACGGTCCTGAACCGGCTCCGCCGCTTCGAGCAGCTGACCGGCCGCTGTCTCACCCGCCCGTCCGACGCGGTCGAGGTCTCCCTCGCCCTGACGGCACGCCGCCTGCTGGCCGGCTGACGGTCCGGCGAGCACATCGCGCCCGCGCCCACCGGGCGGCAGGCGCGATGTGCTCGCGCACAGACCTCCCCCGCACCCGCTGTACCCGCGCAGCGCCCCCGCCCCGCCCGCTGTACGCGGACCCGGCCGCCTGATGCCGTAACCGGCATGTCCTCAGCGCCCCCGACACCCCGCACGCCGCGCGCCCCCGCGAGCGCCTGCGCACCTGCCGTCACACCTGCCCCGGCTCCGGGACCGCGCCGGTGAGCGGCGGCATCGACGCCCGGTCGCTGGCCGTGGTCGTCTTCCTCGGATTCGTCGCCGTATCGCTGCTGCTGTGCGGGCTGGCCGCGGCGGACCAGGACGACCCGGAGCACTTCTACGCGGGCGGCGGCTCCGCCCTCGGTCCGGCCGGGAGCGGACTGGCGATCGCCGGTGACTACATCTCGGCCGCCACCCTGCTCTCCACCACCGGCTCCGTCGCCCTCGCCGGCTTCGACGGGATCCTCTTCGCCGTCGCCACGGTCGCCTCCCTGGTCCTGGTGATGCGGATCCTGGCCGAACCGATGCGCCGCAAGGGTGTGTTCACCCTCGGCGACTTCCTGGCGGACCGGCTCGGCGACCCGACCGTACGCCGCGCCCTGGGGATCACCACCCTGGTCGTCCTGGCCCCCCTGCTGCTGGTCCAGCTCGCCACCGCGGGCCGGGTCATGGCCTCCGTGTTCGGGCTGCCCGACGGAGCACTCACCAGCTGCACCGTCGCCAGCGGCGCCCTGATGGTCTGCTACTCCGCCGTCGGCGGCATGCGCGGCACCGGTTACATCCAGATCGTCAAGGTCGCGGTGGTGCTGGCCGCGGTGACCCTGCTCGCCGGCCTGGTGCTCGCCCGCTACGGCTGGAACCCCTTCGCCCTCTTCGACGCCGCCCGGCACGGCAGCGGTGCGGGCAGTTCCTACGCGCGCCCCGGACTGCAGTTCGGCCACACCTTCGCCGGCACCCTGGATCTCCTCGGCTTCCAGCTGACCCTGGTCCTCGGGGCCGCCTGCATGCCGCACATCATGATGCGGCTGCACCCCATGCGCGACAGCTGGACCGTGCGCCGCGCCACCGTCTGGGCGGCGGCGCCGGTGGCCTTCCTGTGCACCGGCATCGTGGTGGTCGGCCTCGGCGCGTCCGCCCTGCTCGGCCACAAGGTCATTCAGGCCGCGGACCCGGCGGGCGGCACCGCGCTGCTGCTGGTGACCGGCGCACTCGACCCGGGCGCCGACGGGCCGCGCGAGAGCCTGCTGTTCGCGTTCGTGGCCTGCGCGGTGTTCGCCACCACACTGGCCGCGGTGGCCGGCATCACGCTGGCCGCCGCCTCCTCCGTCGCCCGCGACTTCACGGCGAAGGCCCGGTCCCGTACGGCCGCCCGGTCCGACCGGTCCGCCGGGCGGGAGATCCTCCGCGCCCGTCTGGCCGTCGTCCTGACCGGCGCGCTCTCCGTCTACGTGTCGACGTACACCCACGACCGCAATCCGCAGGTGCTGCTCTCGCTGTCGTTCGCCGCCGCGGCCTCCGTACTGCCGCCGGTCCTGCTGTACGCACTGTTCCGGCCGGGCTTCAACGCGCGCGGGGTGCGCTGGACGGTCTACGGCACGCTGCCGCTGATCGCGGTCCTGATGGTGTTCTCGCCCGCGTTCTCCGGCACCCACATCGCGCTGTTCCCGTCCCGCGACTTCCACTGGTTCCCGCTCCAGACGCCGGGGCTGGTCACGATCCCGGCCGGATTCCTGCTGGGGTACCTGGGGTCCCGTGCCGGGCGCGGGGAGCACCCGGCGGCAGAAGGACCGACCCGTCGCGCAACTTTTATTGCGCAATAGATATTGCGCAAGTTTTCTTTCCTATCTACCGTGGAGGGCATGGCAAGCAACGAATCACGCCGGGTGTCCGACCTCGGCACGCTCAAGGCGTTCGGGCACCCCCTGCGGATGAAGCTCTACCGGGCGCTCTACATCGCCCGGCAGGCCACCGCCTCCCAGCTCGCCGAGCAGGTCGACGAGCAGGTCTCGCTCGTCAGCTACCACCTGCGCAAGCTCGCCGACCACGGCCTGATCGAGGAGGCCGACCGGGAGGGCAAGGACGGCCGCGAGCGCTGGTGGCAGCCCGCGTCGAAGGGGCTGCGCTTCCACGACGAGGACTTCAGCGACGCGCCCGAGAAGGCCGCCACCCACACCGCCGTCAGCCGGCTCTCGTTCGACCAGCACATCGAGATGTACCGCCGCTTCCTCGACGCGTACCGGAGCTGGTCGCCCCCGTGGCGCAAGGCGTCCTTCACCTCGGAGTACCTGGCCCGGCTGAACCCCGAGGAGCTCTCCGCGCTCGAACGCGAGCTGGACGGAGTCATCAGCCGGTACGAGGAACAGGGCCGCGCCCGCGACGAGGCCGGCGACACGGAGAACCGCGAGAACGTCGCACTTCATCTGTACGGCTTCCCGTTCCGGACCTGATCCGGCGAACCGAGAGGACGACCCCGTGACCGTCACCCTCAGCGCCACGGAAACCACCGGACGCCCCGCCCACCGTGACGGCAACGTCCTGCGCTGGCTCGGCGCCTACACGGCGTCCATGATCGGCGACAGCGTCTACTACATGGCCCTCGCCTGGGCCGCCGCCCGCACCGGGAGCGCCGCGCAGACCGGACTGGTGCTCGCCGTCGGCTCCATACCCCGGGCCGTGCTGCTGCTCGGCGGGGGAGTGCTCGCCGACCGGCTCGGACCGCGCCGCGTCGTGGTCGCCGGTGACACCGTCCGCTGTCTCGTCATCCTGGGCCTGGCCGGCACCCTGCTCCTCACCTCGCCCACCGTGTGGATGCTGGTCGTCGTCGCACTCGTCTTCGGTGCGGCCGACGCCCTCTTCCTGCCCGCCGTCGGAGCCCTCCCGCCCCGGATCACCGCCGCCTCCCAGCTCGCCCGCGTCCAGGGCATGCGCGGGCTCGCCACCCGTACCGCCACGGTCGTCGGCGCCCCGCTCGGCGGCGTCGCCGTGGCCCTCGGCGGCCCGGTCCTCGCCTTCGCCGCGGCGGGCGTGCTCTTCGCCGTCTCGCTGCCGCTGCTCCTTGCCGTACGGATGAGCCCGCTGCCCGTGACCGGCACGGCCGAGGCGAAACCCGCGGGCACCGCCTGGCGCGAACTGGCCGACGGGCTGCGCCACATCCGCCGCCATCCGCTGCTCGGACCGCTGATGCTCGTCGTCGCCGTCAGCGAACTCGGCTTCGTCGGACCGCTCAACCTCGGCCTGATCCTGCTCAGCGACGAACGCGGCTGGGGCGCCTCCGGCATGGGCTGGGTCGTCGCCGCCGTCGGCGTCGGCGCGGGCGCATCGGCCCTGCTGCTCACCGTGCGCGGACGCGTCCCCCGGGCCGGTCTCGTCATGTGCCTCACCGTGCTGACCGGCGCCGCGGCCATCGGAGCCCTGGCGTACGCCCCCTCCGTGCCGCTGGCCGCGTGCGTCGCGGTCTTCATCGGGCTCTTCGTCGGCCTCGGCGGCGCGCTGTGCGGCGCCCTCCTGCAGACCGCCGCCGACCCCGCCTACCTGGGCCGGGTCACCTCGGTCTCGACGCTCTTCACCCACGCCCTGTCGCCGCTCAGCTACCCCGTCACCGGCGCGGCCGTCGCGCTCTGGGGCACCGGCCCGGTCTTCGTCGCCAGCGCCGCCCTGTGCGCGGCGGGCGCGGCGACAGGCCTGTTCCTCGCCCCGCTGCGCCGCGCGGAACTCCCGCACTGAGCGTGCGGCGCGCCGCGCTACATACCGAGCTTCGCCGTCGTCATCCGGCCGATCGCCTCCGGCTCGCCCTCCAGCTCCACCCGCGCCGCCTCCTGCCGCCCGAACGCGAACATCAGCAGCTCACCCGGCTCACCCGTCGCCGTCACCACCGGGGTGCCCTTGTGCGCGACCACCGTCTGGCCGTCCGGGCGGCGCAGCACCAGCCCCACCGGAGCCTTCCGCCCCAGGACCCGCGCAGCCTTCTCCGTACGCGACCACAGGACATCGGCGAAGACCGGGTCCAGCTCCCGCGCCGACCAGTCCGGCTGCGCCCGGCGGACGTCCTCCGTGTGCACGTAGAACTCGACCGTGTTGGCCGCCTCGTCCAGTTGCTTCAGCCCGAACGGGGACATCCTCGGCGGACCCGTACGGATGAGCTGGATCAGCTCCTCGTACGGCTTCTCGGCGAATTCGCCCAGGACCCGGTCACGCCGGTTCTTCAGCGGGCCGATCACCGTCCCGGCCGCCGCGTCCGGGCGGCGCTCCCGCATCACCACATGGGCCGCCAGCTCCCGGGCCGTCCAGCCGTGGCACAGGGTCGGCGCCTCGGGGCCCACCGCCTCCAACAGGTCGGCAAGCAGAAGTCGTTCGCGCTTCGCATGGGTCGACATGTCCGCCAGCGTACGACCGGTGTCCAGCGTCCGCCCAGTGGACGCACGCCCGAAAGCCCTCCCGGCCCACGGCACAATGGGCACATGACCAGCACGCCCACGCCCGGCACCCCCCGGCCCGCCAGCGACCTCGACCCCGCCATCGCCGCCCGCCTCAAGCGCGGCGCCGACGGACTGGTCCCGGCCATCGCCCAGCAGTACGACACCGGCGAGGTGCTGATGCTCGGCTGGATGGACGACGAGGCACTGCACCGCACCCTGACCACCGGCCGCTGCACCTACTGGTCGCGCAGCCGCCAGGAGTACTGGGTCAAGGGCGACACCTCCGGCCACATCCAGCAGGTCAGGTCCGTCGCCCTGGACTGCGACGCCGACACCGTCCTCGTCAAGGTCGACCAGACGGGCGCCGCCTGCCACACGGGCGACCGCACCTGTTTCGACGCCGACGTCCTCACGCTCGGACAGTAGGGTCAGCCGCCATGGATCTCGACACGTTCCGCAAGCTGGCCGTCGACCGGCGCGTCATCCCCGTCACCCGCCGGCTCCTCGCGGACGGCGACACCCCGGTCGGCCTCTACCGCAAGCTCGCGGCCGAGCGCACCGGCACCTTCCTCCTGGAGTCCGCGGAGAACGGCCGCACCTGGTCGCGCTACTCCTTCATCGGCGTACGCAGCGCCGCCACGCTCACCACCCGCGACGGCGAGGCCCACTGGCTCGGCACCCCACCGGTCGGCGTCCCCGTCGACGGCGACCCGCTCCAGGCCCTGCGCGCCACCATCGAGACCCTGCACACCCCGCACGACCCGGAATCGGGACTCCCGCCCTTCACCGGTGGCATGGTCGGCTACCTCGGATACGACATCGTGCGCCGGCTGGAGAAGATCGGCGAGAGCGGCGGCGACGACCTGAAGCTCCCCGAGCTGACGATGCTGCTCACCTCCGACCTCGCCGTCCTCGACCACTGGGACGGCAGCGTCCTGCTGATCGCCAACGCGATCAACCACAACGACCTGGCCACCGGCGTCGACGAGGCGTACACCGACGCCGTCGCCCGGCTCGACGCCATGGAACAGGACCTGCGCCGCCCCGTAGAGAACGCCCCGGCCGCCCTGCCGCCCTCCGAACTCCCGCCGTACACCGCCCTGTGGGGCGGCAAGGCGTACCAGGACGCCGTCGAGGACGTGAAGGAGCGCATCCGGGCCGGCGAAGCCTTCCAGGTCGTCCCCTCCCAGCGCTTCGAAACCCCGTGCACGGCCAGCGCGTTGGACGTGTACCGGGTGCTGCGCGCCACCAACCCCTCGCCGTACATGTACCTCTTCCGCTTCGACGGCTTCGACGTCGCCGGCTCCAGCCCCGAGGCCCTCGTCAAGGTCGAGGACGGCCGTGCGATGGTGCACCCGATCGCCGGCACCCGGCACCGCGGCGCCACCCCGCAGGAGGACCAGGCGCTCGCCGACGAACTCCTCGCCGACCCGAAGGAACGCGCCGAGCACCTGATGCTCGTCGACCTCGGCCGCAACGACCTGGGGCGGGTCTGCGAGCCCGGCAGCGTCGAGGTCGTCGACTTCATGTCGATCGAGCGGTACTCGCACGTGATGCACATCGTGTCCACCGTCACCGGCCGCGTCGCCGAGGGCCGCACCGCCTTCGACGTCCTCACCGCGTGCTTCCCGGCGGGCACCCTCTCCGGCGCCCCGAAGCCGCGAGCCATGCAGATCATCGAGGAGCTCGAACCCACCCGCCGCGGACTGTACGGCGGCTGCGTCGGCTACCTCGACTTCGCAGGGGATTCCGACACCGCCATCGCGATCCGTACCGCGCTGCTGCGGGACGGCACGGCGTACGTCCAGGCCGGGGCCGGTGTCGTCGCCGACTCCGACCCCGTCGCCGAGGACACCGAATGCCGCAACAAGGCCGCGGCGGTGCTGCGCGCCGTCCACACCGCGAACCGGCTCCGCGGCAACTGAGACGGCCGGCACACGGGGGGCGGTCGGCCACCGCGGGGACGTAAGGGATAGTGGAGTACGTGAGCGCCGTCCCCGTACCCCAGCCCCGTGCCGAAGCCGCCGTCGCGCCCGACAGCGCGGGCAGCCGCCGAAGTCTGGCAGCCGGCCTGCTCCTCGGGGCGGCCGGAGCCACCGTCGTCCTGCTCGCCTCCGGGCAGAACTGGGCCGGCGGCAAGGCCGCGGTCGGCGGCGGCACCCTGGCGCTGAACGCCGACGGACAGGACGTCACCGGCCTTCCCGCGGCCCTCGCCATCGTCGGCCTGGCCGCCCTCGTCGCCGTCTTCGCCGTCCGCGGCGCCGGCCGGCTGGCCGTCGCGGGACTGCTGGCCCTCAGCGGCCTCGGCGCCGCACTGAGCGCCTACCTCGGCGCATCCGACAGCGCCGCACTCGACGAGAAGGCCGCGCAGACCACCGGCGACACCTCCGCCTCCATCGAGGCCCTCAGCCACACCGCCTGGCCCTACGTCACCGCGGCGGGCGGCCTGCTGATCCTGCTCGCCGGGCTCCTCGCCCTGCGCTTCGGCAGCCGCTGGCCCACGATGTCCGGACGGTACGAGCGCGACGGCACCCCGCGCCCCCGCAAGGCCCCCCGCGCCACTCCGGACCCCGACCGGCCCGAGGACCTGTGGAAGGCCCTGGACCGCGGCGAGGACCCGACGCGCGAGGCATGACCCCCAGCTCACGTCGCACCCGCGCGTACGGGACAATGACCATGAGCCCGCAGCACAGCGGCACGGTTGCGGCGACCCCCAGCGATACCAACAGCGCAACACCAACGAGGAGCAACTCATGGCGGGCAGCAGCCACGGACACACCCCGGCCGCCTGGACCG
The DNA here is from genome assembly GCF_036013915.1 of Streptomyces sp. NBC_00464. Taxonomy (NCBI): domain Bacteria; kingdom Bacillati; phylum Actinomycetota; class Actinomycetes; order Kitasatosporales; family Streptomycetaceae; genus Streptomyces; species Streptomyces sp. NBC_00464. Next base: position 5,951,126 of record NZ_CP107899.1, read on the forward strand.
GTGTCATCATCGCCTTCATCGGCTTCTGCATCGCGGGCGTCTTCATGGTCGCGGCCAACCCCCTCGGCTTCTGGGCCGGAATCGTCGTCGTCTTCGTCGGCGGGATCGTCGGCCTCGCGATGAAGGCCGCCGGCCTCGGCATGCCCAAGGAATCGGCGGAGCTGGCAGCGGCCAGGGCCCGCGCCGGGCAGGCCCAGACCTCCTGAACCCCTTTCGAGGACGCACGCGCGCAAGGCGCAGCCCGGCCCGGGCTGCGCCTTTCCGTATCAGCGGCGACAATCACCGAGTGGACGCATCGCCTACTCCCGCCGCTCCGCCGGTGGCCGGCCCCCAGCCGGTGCCCGGCCCGCCACCGACGCCCGGCCACCCAGGGCCCCCGCCGGCCTTCCGGCCCGCTCCCGTCCCCGCCTCACGGCTGCGGCGGATCGCCACCCCGGCCGCCGTCCTGGCCGTAGTCGTCGGGGCCTTCGCCTACGTCGGCACCGTCGACCCGAACGAACCGGGGCACTACCCGGTCTGTCCGCTGCTCCGGTTCACCGGCATCTACTGCCCCGGCTGCGGCGGGCTGCGCAGCGCCCACGCCTTCGCGCACGGCGACATCGCGGCGGCGCTCGGCTCCAACGCCGCCGCCGTCATCGGCTACGCCGCCTTCGCCGTGCTCTGGGTCCTCTGGATGGTTCGCGCGGCCGCCGGGCGGCCGCTGCGGATCGACCTGAAACCGGTCCACTGGTGGGGGATCGGAGCCGTACTGCTGATCTTCTCCGTGGTCCGGAACCTGCCGTTCGGATCGGCGCTGGCGCCGTGAATGCCCAGGTAGTGGGACATCCACCGGCCGGATGCGGGCCCATCGGCCTCCTGCGGATACCATCGGCATGGCCAATCCTGTTCCCTTGTCAACGTCCCGGAAGGGGGCCTCTCGCGTGAGTGTGCTCGACGAGATCATCGACGGCGTTCGCGCCGACCTCGCGGAGCGGCAGGCGCGCGTCAGCCTCGACGAGCTCAAGGAACGCGCGGCCCGCGCTCCCCAGGCCAAGGACGGAGTCGCCGCCCTGCGCGGCGAGGGCGTGACCGTCATCTGCGAGGTCAAGCGCTCCAGCCCCTCCAAGGGCGCCCTGGCCGCCATCGCCGACCCTGCCGCGCTCGCCGCGGACTACGAGGCCGGCGGCGCGTCCGTCATTTCCGTCCTCACCGAGGAGCGCCGCTTCGGCGGATCGCTGGCCGACCTGGAGGCCGTCCGCGCCAAGGTCGACATCCCGATCCTGCGCAAGGACTTCATCGTCACCTCGTACCAGCTGTGGGAGGCACGCGCCTACGGCGCCGACCTCGCCCTGCTGATCGTCGCCGCCCTCGACCAGGAGGCCCTCGTCTCCCTGATCGAGCGCGCCGAGTCCATCGGCCTGACGCCGCTGGTCGAGGCGCACGACGAGGAGGAGGCGGAGCGCGCGGTGGACGCCGGCGCGAAGATCATCGGCGTCAACGCCCGCAACCTGAAGGACCTCAAGGTCGACCGCTCCACCTTCGAGCGCGTCGCACCCGAGATCCCCGACCACATCGTCAAGATCGCCGAGTCCGGCGTCCGCGGCCCGCACGACCTCATCGCCTACGCCAACGCCGGCGCCGACGGCGTGCTGGTCGGCGAGTCGCTGGTCACCGGCCGCGACCCGCGGGCGGCCGTCGCCGACCTGGTCGCCGCCGGCGCCCACCCGGCGCTCCGGCACGGACGGAGCTGACCCCACCCGTGTCCGCCGACCGTTCCGCGCTCCGACCCCGGGCAGGCCTCCGCCCCGCCCGGTCGACGGGACGCGACCCGCACGCGCCGCTGGCGCGCGGCTGCCGCCCCCGCGGCTGCCGCGCCCCCGCACGCCGCGTGCACGGCCGGCGGGTGCGGTACGTGATCGGCGACGAGCCCGGTCAGGTCAACGGCATGCGATGGCGCACGGGGCCCGCGCAGTAGAGCGAGCCCCGGCCGTCGCACCCGCCCCACCCGGCGGAACCGCACGACCGCACCGCCCGGCCACCGACGGCCGCGGCGGCGCTCCGCTCACGGCGCATACGGTGAACCCACCCACTGCCATGCCGAGGAGCACGTCGAGATGTCGTCCGACTTCTTCATTCCGGACCCGGAAGGTCTGATCCCCAGCGCCGAAGGCTACTTCGGTGCGTACGGCGGAAAGTTCATCCCGGAGGCGCTCGTCGCCGCCGTGGACGAGGTCGCCGTCGAGTACGACAAGGCCAAGGCGGACCCGGCCTTCGCCGCCGAGCTCAACGAGCTCATGGTGAACTACACGGGCCGGCCCAGCGCCCTGACCGAGGTCGCGCGCTTCGCCGAGCACGCCGGCGGTGCCCGGATCTTCCTCAAGCGCGAGGACCTCAACCACACCGGCTCACACAAGATCAACAACGTGCTGGGCCAGGCGCTCCTCACCAAGCGCATGGGCAAGACCCGCGTCATCGCCGAGACCGGAGCCGGTCAGCACGGCGTCGCCACCGCGACCGCCTGCGCGCTCTTCGGCCTCGAATGCACCATCTACATGGGCGAGATCGACACCGAACGGCAGGCGCTGAACGTGGCGCGCATGCGGATGCTCGGCGCCGAGGTCATCGCCGTGAAGTCCGGCTCCCGCACGCTCAAGGACGCCATCAACGAGGCGTTCCGCGACTGGGTCGCCAACGTGGACCGCACCCACTACCTCTTCGGTACGGTCGCGGGCCCGCACCCCTTCCCGGCGATGGTCCGCGACTTCCACCGCGTGATCGGCGTCGAGGCCCGGCGCCAGATCCTGGAACGGGCCGGCCGGCTGCCGGACGCCGCCATCGCCTGCGTCGGCGGCGGCTCCAACGCCATCGGCCTCTTCCACGCCCTCATCCCCGACGCGGGCGTCCGCCTCATCGGCTGCGAGCCCGCCGGGCACGGCGTGGAGACCGGCGAGCACGCGGCGACCCTGACCGCGGGCGAGCCCGGCATCCTGCACGGCTCGCGCAGTTACGTCCTCCAGGACGACGAGGGCCAGATCACCGAGCCGTACTCCATCTCGGCCGGTCTGGACTACCCGGGCATCGGCCCTGAGCACGCGTACCTGAAGGACATCGGCCGGGGCGAGTACCGCGCCGTCACCGACGACGCCGCCATGCAGGCGCTGCGCCTGCTCTCCCGCACCGAGGGGATCATCCCGGCGATCGAGAGCGCACACGCGCTGGCCGGTGCCCTGGAGGTCGGCAAGGAGCTCGGCAAGGACGGCCTGATCCTGGTCAACCTGTCCGGACGCGGCGACAAGGACATGGACACGGCAGCGCGCTACTTCGGCCTGTACGAAGCGGACGCGGCCGTCGAGGCCGACGCGGACAGCGAAGGCGCCGAGATCGAGGGGGACGTCAAGTGAGCGGCAACATCGAGCTGCTGAACACCACGCTCGCCACCGCGCGGGCCGAGGACCGGGCCGCGCTGATCGCGTACCTGCCCGCCGGCTTCCCGACCGTGGACGGCGCCATCGAGGCCATCAAGGCCGTGGCCGCAGGCGGCGCCGACGTCGTCGAGGTGGGGCTGCCGCACAGCGACCCCGTGCTCGACGGCCCCGTCATCCAGACCGCGGACGACATCGCGCTGCGCGGCGGCGTGCGGATCGCCGACGTGATGCGTACGGTCCGCGAGGCGCACGAGGCGACGGGCATCCCGATCCTCGTCATGACGTACTGGAACCCGATCGACCGGTACGGCGTCGAGCGCTTCACCGCCGAGCTCGCCGAGGCCGGCGGCGCCGGGTGCATCCTGCCCGACCTTCCGGTCCAGGAGTCCGCACTGTGGCGCGAGCACGCGGACAAGCACGGTCTCGCGACCGTGTTCGTCGTCGCGCCCAGCAGCAAGGACGAGCGCCTCGCGACCATCACGGCGGCCGGCTCCGGCTTCGTCTACGCGGCGTCGCTGATGGGGGTCACCGGCACCCGGGTCTCCGTCGGCGAGCAGGCCCAGGACCTGGTGGGGCGCACCCGTGCCACCACCGACCTCCCGGTCTGCGTCGGCCTCGGCGTGTCCAACGCCGACCAGGCCGCAGAGGTCGCGGGCTTCGCCGACGGCGTCATCGTCGGCTCCGCCTTCGTCAAGCGGATGCTGGACGCTCCCGACGAGGCGGCAGGCCTGGCCGCCGTCCGCTCACTGGCGGCCGATCTGGCCGAAGGTGTTCGAAAGCGCTGACACCCTTCCTCACCCGAATGGGTGGACCTGGGACCGGGGAGGCACGCGAGTGCCTCCCCGGTTCGTTGCTGCGGGTGTGAGCGAGAAGAACCAAGAGGGAAAAAGGGCCGCGCGAGACCGGCTGATCCAGCAGCGCGAGCAGGCGAAGGCGCACGACCGCCGACGCCGCACGCTGATCGTCTCCGCGGCCGTGGTGGGGGTGCTGGGACTGGCCGCCGTCGTCGGCGTGATCGCGGCGAACACCGGCGGCAAGGGCGACAAGGACAAGGCGTCCGGCCCCGCCGTCGCGCCGTCCGGCGCGACCGGCAAGGACAGCCTGACCATTCCGGTGGGAGCGGACGACGCCCCGTCCACGCTCACGGTCTGGGAGGACTTCCGCTGCCCGGTCTGCGCCCAGTTCGAGAACGCCTTCCGCGACACGATCCACCAGATGGAGCAGAGCGGGCAGCTCAAGGTCGAATACCACTTCGCCACCCTGATCGACGGCAATCTCGGCGGCAGCGGCTCGCTCAAGGCGGCCAACGCGGCGGCCTGCGCCCAGGACGCCGGCAAGTTCCCCGCGTACCACGACGTCCTGTACCGCAACCAGCCGCAGGAGTCCGACGACGCCTTCGGCGACAACAGCAAACTGATCGACCTGTCCAAGAAGGTCGAGGGGCTCGACACGCCCACGTTCCGCAGCTGCGTGGAGGACGGCGCGCACGACGCCTGGGTGGAGAAGTCCAACACCGCGTTCGAGAAGGGCGGATTCCAGGGCACACCGACGGCGCTGCTCAACGGAGAGTCGATCTTCCCGAAGAAGGGGGACGAGCCGATCACCGTGGCCAACCTGAAGAAGTGGGTCGCCGAGGCCAACAAGGGCAAGAAGCCGGGCACCGTCACACCGGCCCCCTCCGGCTCCTGAGAGCCGCGCAACCGGGGGAATCGATGACCGGCTCGTTACCCAGACGTTGTCGGGCGGGTTGCCGTACGTCCCGCCCGGCAGGGTAGCGTCGACGATGCCATGAATCTTGCCTACATTCCCAGCCCGTCGACCGGCGTGATCGATCTTGGACCGATCCCGCTCCGCGGCTACGCGTTCTGCATCATCATCGGTGTCTTCGTCGCCGTCTGGTTCGGCAACAAGCGCTGGGTCGCCCGAGGCGGCAGAGCCGGCACTGTTGCCGACATTGCCGTCTGGGCCGTGCCCTTCGGCCTGGTCGGAGGCAGGCTCTACCACGTCATCACCGACTATCAGCTGTACTTCAGTGACGGTGAGAACTGGGTCGACGCCTTCAAGATCTGGCAGGGCGGCCTCGGTATCTGGGGTGCCATCGCGCTCGGCGCGGTCGGTGCCTGGATCGGCTGCCGCCGCCGCGGGATCCCGCTGCCCGCCTGGGCCGACGCGCTCGCACCCGGCATCGCCCTGGCCCAGGCCTGCGGCCGCTGGGGCAACTGGTTCAACCAGGAGCTGTACGGCCGCGAGACCGACGTCCCGTGGGCGCTGAAGATCAGCGAGGGCCCGAACCGGGTCGCCGGCACCTACCACCCGACCTTCCTGTACGAGTCGCTGTGGTGCATCGGCGTGGCGCTCCTGGTGATCTGGGCGGACCGCCGCTTCAAGCTCGGACACGGGCGGGCGTTCGCGCTGTACGTCGCCTCGTACTGCGCGGGCCGCGCCTGGATCGAGTACATGCGTGTCGACGAGGCCCACCACATCCTGGGCCTGCGTCTGAACGTGTGGACCGCGCTGATCGTGTTCGTGCTGGCGGTGGTCTACATCGTGATCTCGGCGAAGGTACGGCCGGGGCGCGAGGAGATCGTCGAGCCGGGGGAGCCGGAGGCGGTTGACGCCAAGGGCGCCGAGGACGCGGAGTCCGGCGAGGCCGAGGGCGGCGACACGGAGTCCGCCGACTCGAAGCCGGTCGAGGCCGAGACCGCGGCCGACGCCGACGAGGACGCGCCGAAGACGAACGGTGAGGCGGAGACGGCCAAGGGCTGACGCCGACGCCGCGCACACGAGGCCGAGGGGCCGCCGAACGATTCGGCGGCCCCTCGTCATGTCCGTGCCTGCGGCACGGTGTCCTCAATCGCCGGACGGCTTGGTTCTGATGGGCCGGGCTGCCATCAAGCCCGTCCGGCGATTGAGGACAAGGCGGACCGTCGGGCGCCGCCCGCTCAGCGTTGCCCGGCACCGCTCACCGCCCCCGTCCCGCCAGGGCAAGCGTGCGGTGGGCCTGGGCCACCACCGCCGCGTCGACGAAGCGGCCGTCCGGCAGGGCCAGCGCGCCCGCCTGGACCCGGGCCGCCTCGACGATCTGCTGCGCGGCCTCGACCTCCTGCGGCGTCGGCCGGAACGCCCGCTCGATCACCGGAATCTGCCGGGGATGGATCGCCGCCCGGCCGAGGAATCCGAGCGCCCGTCCATGGGCGCAGGACGCCCACAGCCCGTCCAGGTCCCGGACGTCCGGGAACACCGACTGGATGGGCGGGGCAAGACCGGCCGCCCGGGCGGCGACCACCACCCGGCTGCGCGACCAGTCGAGCCCGGCATCGTCCCGTACCCCCAGATCCGCCCGGAGATCCGCCTCGCCGAGGGCGATGGAACGCACCTGCGGATGGGCGGAGGCCACCGTGTACGCGTGCTCGATGCCGAGGGCCGACTCCAGCAGCGGACAGAGTGCGACCCCCGGGGCCAGCGCCGCGATGTGATGGACGGACGCCGCGTGTGTGATCTTCGGCAGCCGCAGCCCGGCGAGGCCCGGCAGCCCGGCCAGGGCCAGCACGTCCGTCTCGTCGTTGACCCGGACATGGACCGGCGGCGCGGTGGGGGAGGAGGCCGGTTCGGAGAGCAGCTCGACCGTGGCCGACCGTGCGTACTCCTTGCGGTCGGGGGCGACCGCGTCCTCCAGGTCGACGATCACCACGTCCGCCCCCGCATCACGGGCCTTGCGCACCACATCGGGCCGGTCACCGGGGACGTACAGCCAGGTCAGCGGGGTCTCGGCGGTCATAGGACACGCTCCGACCGCAGTGCCGCGATCTCCTCGCCGCTCAGCCCGAGCCCGGTGAGGATCTCGTCGGTGTCCGCCCCGTGCGGCCGCCCCGCCCAGCGGATCCCCCCGGGGGTGCCGGAGAGCCGGAAGAGGACGTTCTGCATCCGCAGCGGGCCCAGCTCCGGGTCGTCGACCTCCGTGATGGAGTCCAGAGCCCGGTACTGCGGGTCCTCCATCACGTCACGGATGTCGTGGATCGGCGCGATGGCAGCCTCCGCCTTCTCGAACGCGGAGACCGCCTCGTCCCGGGTGCGCCGCGCGATCCAGTGGCCGACCGCCTCGTCGAGTTCGTCGCTGTGCTCGGCCCGGGTGGTGCCCGAGGCGAACCACGGCTCGTCGATCAGCTCCGCCCGGCCCACCAGGCGCATCACGCGTTCCGCGACGGACTGCGCCGAGGTGGAGACGGCCACCCACTGCCCGTCCGAGGTGCGGTAGGTGTTGCGCGGGGCGTTGTTGCGGGAACGGTTGCCGGTGCGCGGCTGGACGTATCCCAGCTGGTCGTACCAGAGCGGTTGCGGGCCGAGCACGGTGAGGATCGGTTCGATGATCGCCATGTCGACGACCTGGCCCACGCCCGTACGGTCCCGGCCGGCCAGCGCCGCCATCACGGCGAACGACGTGGCGAGCGCCGCGATCGAGTCGGCGAGACCGAACGGCGGCAGCGTCGGAGGACCGTCCGGCTCCCCGGTGATCGCCGCGAACCCGCTCATCGCCTCCGCGAGCGTGCCGAAGCCGGGCCGGTGGGCGTACGGGCCGAACTGGCCGAAGCCCGTGACCCGGACCAGCACCAGCCGTGGGTTGACGGCGTGCAGTTCCGCCGGTCCGAGCCCCCACCGCTCCAGGGTGCCCGGCCGGAAGTTCTCGATGATCACGTCGGTGTCCGCGGCGAGCCGCAGCAGGAGATCACGGCCGTCCGGGCAGGACAGGTCGAGGGTCAGATTCCGCTTGTTGCGGCCGAGCAGCTTCCACCACAGGCCGATCCCGTCCTTCGTCGGCCCGTGCCCCCGGGACGGATCGGGCCGGACCGGATGCTCGACCTTGATCACATCGGCGCCGAAGTCGCCCAGCATGGTGGCGCACAGGGGACCCGCGAACAGCGTGGCGAGATCGATGACCCGCAGCCCGGTCAGGGGCGGCGCTCCCGGCGCGCTCATGCGGCGTCGATTTCGCTGCGGTACGGCATGGAGACGGACGCGCCGGGCTTCTGCACGCAGAGCGCGGCGGCCGACGAGGCCCAGGCGATGGCCTGTGGCACCGGCCGCCCCTCGCCGAGCGCCACCGCGAGTGTGCCGACGAAGGTGTCCCCGGCCCCGGTGGTGTCGACTGCGGTCACCTCGGGGGCGGGGAAGTGGACGGTCTGGCTGCCCCGTGCCGCGTACAGGCAGCCCTTCGAGCCGAGCGTGATGACGAGGGCGGGCACCTGGCTGAGCAGGACCTCGGCCGCCGCGTGCGGTTCGGCGTGCCCCGACAGTTCGGCCGCCTCGTGCTCATTGGCGATCAGCAGGTCGACGCAGTCGAGGAGTTCGGCGGGCAGCTGCTGTACGGGGGACGGGGTGAGGACCGTCCGTACCCCCTGGGCGTGACCGGCCCGCGCCCCCTCGATCACGGCGGACAGCGGCAGTTCCAGCTGGAGCAGCAGCAGATCGGCCTCGGCGATCGTGGCGATCTCGCCCGGTCCGAGCGCGGTGACGGTGCCGTTGGCGCCGGGGATGACGACGATGGCGTTGGAGCCCTTGCCGTCGACCACGATGTGCGCGGTGCCGCTGGGTCCTTCGGCGGTGTGCAGCAGATCGGTGTCGACGCCCGATTGCTCCAGGTTCTCCCTCATCCGGAGGCCGTACTCGTCGTCGCCCACCGCGCCGATCATCATCACGTCGCCGCCCGCGCGGGCGGCGGCGACGGCCTGGTTGGCGCCCTTGCCGCCGGGAATGGTGCGGAACTCCCGCCCGGTGACGGTCTCCCCGCGCTCCGGGGCCCGGTCGACGTAGGCCACAAGATCCATATTGGTGCTGCCGAGCACCGCGACTTTGGTCATGGGCGGAGTGCCTCCTCGTGGGTGAGCCGGGTGATCCGGGTGAGCCGGTGGGTCAGGTCGGCGAGGGTGTCGAAGCCGACCGAGTCGAATCCGGTGACGGACGTGGCGAGCCGGTTCTTCAGCGGGGTGGTCCACCGGTCGGGCAGCGCGTCCGGCCGCCCGGCCAGCAGCCCGGCGAGCGAACCGGCGGTCGCCCCGTTGGAGTCGGTGTCCCAGCCGCCGGACACCGCACGGCAGATCGAGCCGGTGAAGTCGCCGTCGGCATGGGTGAGGGCGGCGGCGAGCAGAGCCGCGTTGGGCAGCACATGCACCCAGTGATACCTGCCGTACGCCTCGTGCAACCGGTCGACGACCGTATCGAAACGCTTCTCCTCGCGGGCCGTGGCGATGCCGTCCCGTACGGCGTGGGCGAACCGGGAGCGCGGGGGCACCACGCGCAGCCCGGCGGCGAGACACCCGTGCACATCGGCCTCGCCCCCGGCCGCCTCGGCGAGCGCCGCCGCGGTGAACATCGCGCCGTACACCCCGTTCCCGGTGTGGGTGAGGACCGCGTCGCGGTGGGCCTGTTCCGCCGCCGCGGCCGGGTCGCCGGGATGGGTCCAGCCGTGCACATCGGCGCGGATCTGCGCCCCGATCCACTCCCGGAACGGATTGTGGTGGCGGGCGGTGTCCGGCGGTTCGAGGCCGTCGAGCAGATTGCGGTACGCGATCCGTTCGGCGGTGAACGTCCGGCCCGCCGGAAGCTCCTCCAGCCAGAGCCTGGCCAGGTCGGCGGTGGTGAAGGCGCTGCCGTACCGCTGGAGCAACAGCACCGTGAGCAACGGGTGGTTGAGGTCGTCGTCCTCGGGCATCCCGTCGATGTTCTCGGCCAGCGAGGTGGGTGCGGAGCGCCGGTTCCAGGGATACGTGGCCGCGAGCGCAGGGGGCAGCCCCCTGGCGGTGAACCAGGTGCTCAGCGGCCAGTTGCCGGTGGCGCGGGCCAGGGCGCGGATGCCCTCCAGCGGCAGCTTCTCGACCGGTTTGCCCAGCAGGCAGCCGGCGGCGCGGCCCAGCCAGGCCGCGTGCAGCCGCTCGCGTTCCACGGTGCCCGGCTCCGTGCGTGGGCGCGGCCAGTGCGGGCAGGCATCCCGGACCGCGTCGAGAGCGGTGGGTTCGTCATCCGCCAACGGCGATTCCAGCAGGGCGAGTTCGTCCAGCAGATGCCCGGCGACCGCGCGCAGCCCAGGAGGCACCGGGGGTGCCGAGGCGCCCGCACGGTCCGGCGCGGGCGAGCCGCCGGCCTCGTACCACCGGCGCTCGATGTCCCGGACGTCCCGCCCGTCCTCGGCCGCCTGCCGCAGCTCGTGCCCGACCAGATCCTCGGGCTGGACCCAGGTGACCCGCACCGTCGCGGTCATGGCCGGTCCGCCAGCGTGGCGAAGGCGGCCTCGTGGGCGCGGCGGCGGGCCGTGTCGTGCGCGAACACCTCGCGGGCGACCTCGGCCAGGGCGCGGGCCGGGGCGTGCAGATCGAGCCGGCTGGCCTCGCCGACCGTCGCCGCCCAGTCTGCCGGGATCGCCCGCTCGCCGTGCAGTGCGCCCGCGATCGCTCCGCTCATCGTGGCGATCGAGTCGCAGTCCCGCCCGTAGTTGACCGAACCGAGGACCGCCTGCCGGTAGTCCCCGTCCGCGACCAGCAGCATCCCGAGCGCGACGGGAAGTTCCTCGATGGCGTGCAGCCGGGACGGGCGGCGGGCGCCGAGCGAGGGGGCACGGTAGTCGGGGCCGACCGTGTCGAAGGGGGCGACGGCCTCCCGCAGCGGGGCGATCGCCGACTCGAAGTCCCGGTACCGGCCGGCCGTTGCGCAGACCGCCTCGATCGCGGCCCGGGTCCCGTCCTTGGCCAGCGACAGACAGGTCTCGACGACGCTCGCGGGCGTCGCGCCCGGGGCGCAGGCTGCGGCGACGGCAGCCGCGAAGACTCCGGCCGCCTCCCTCCCGTACGACGACTGATGGGCGCCCGCGACATCCAGAGCCTCGGCGTACGCGGCCTGCGGATGGGCCGCGTTCACCAGGCCCACCGGCGCCATGTACATCGCAGCCCCGCAGTTGACGATGTTCCCCGAGCCCGCCTCGCGCGGGTCGACGTGGCCGTAGTGCAGCCGGGCGACGATCCACTTCTCGGCGAGGAAGATCCGCTGGAGCGGCAGCGCCTCGGCCTCCAGCTCCGGAATCCAGCGGGGATTCGAGATGAGTTCCGGTACGAGGTGGTCGGCGACGGAGTACGCGTCGAGATGCCCGCGGACCTTTCCGTACACCCGGATCAGCGCATGGGTCATCAAGGTGTCGTCGGTGACGTGACCGTCGCCCTTGTGGTACGGGGCGACGGGGCGGGCGGTGCGCCAGTCGTCGCCGGCCCAGGGACCGACGACGCCGGCGACCCGCCCGCCGTGGCGCGCCACGATCTGCTCAGGGGAGTAGCCCTCGACCGGACCGCCGAGCGCGTCGCCGACGGCTGCGCCGACGAGCGCGCCGGCGATCCGTTCATCCAGGGTGGGCGCCGCGGGCGTCGTGGGGGGTGCGGACCTCGTGGGCGCCGGGGGCGCGGTGGATGTCATGTCCGAATTGTCCACCCAGGGGTACCGGTTCCGTGTCTGCCAGCAGCCCGGCGAGTTCGATCAGATCCGTGCCCGCGAAACGGGGCAGCGCGCACCCCGCCAGGGTGCGGCACGCCTCGCGCCAGCCGGCGGGCACGGTGGTGATCGATCCCAGCGCCCCGGTGAGCGCGCCGGCCAGTGCGGGCGCCGAGTCGGCGACCCGGGACAGGCAGGCCGCCGACGGCACCGCCTGTGCGATGTCTCCGCGGGCCGCGGTGGCCAGGGCGAGGGCGACGGGGACCGTTTCGGCCGCGGCGATCCCGTAGCTGTAGACGTGGTCGACGATCTGATGCTCCAGCACCGGTACGAGGGCGAACGCACCGGCCCGCTCACCGGCGAAGTCGCGGGCGATGCGGACCGCGTGGGCGGCGTTGCGGGCGATCTCGGTGCCCTCGGGGAGCTGGGCGAGCGCGGCGTTCACCGTGGTGTCCACGTCCGCACCGCCGAGCGCCTCGGCGATCGCCGCGGCCATCGCCCGCGCCCCGTGCACCCCGTCGCCGTCCTGGGTGTAGCGCGCGTCGAACTCCGCGAGGTCGGCCGCCGCCTCGGGGTCACCGGGGTGCACGACGGCCAGCACGGCGGCGCGCACACACGCCGCGTCGTCGAAGTAGTGCGGGTTGTCGTGGCCGGTGGCGGGCGGGCGGAGACCGGCGGCGAGGTTGCCGAGCCCGGCCCGGACCGAGATCCGCGCCCGCAGCGGCAGCACCGCCGACTCGACCTCGGGCGCCCGGGCGGCGGCCGCGGCGACCTCGGCGGCCAGCGCGTTCCACGCGGCGTCCACGGCGGCCCGCATCCGGCGTCCGGGGCTCAGCCCCTGCAGCGCACCCGCCGCCGAGGTGAGCACGGTCCCGGCGGCGAACGCCGCCCATTCGGCGTCGTCGGACGGGCCGAGCCGCAGGGGCTCGGGCGGCTGGTTGAGCGCGATGGGGACGGGCAGTGTGGTCGTCGCGTTCTGCTCGGCGAAGGTGTCGAGCTCGCGGGTCAGGCGCCGGGTCCACTCCGGCATCCGGGCCGCCCGGTGTCGCGCGGCCGGCCACCCGGCCGCGTCCCCGGCGGCCAGCCCGAGCAGCAGTCCCTCGATCCGGGCCCGGCGCGCTGTGACTGCGGCCGGGCGGGCGGGGGAGACCTCGCCGCGGTGTGCGCTCCCGTCGTCCGGATACGTGGCGACGCCGGAGTGCGCGGTACAGGAGGCGTCCCTGGCCGTGGTCATCGCCCCACCACCGTTGCGGGGACGTCGTCCCGGCGGGCCCCGGCGGCGGGAGGACCGTCCCCGCCCCGCTCCTCCGGCTCGTCCGGGGTGAGCAGTTCCGCGATGTCCAGGACGTGGTAGCCGCGCATCGACGGGAGGCAGCTGCCGCGGACCGGGCCGATCGCGTCCGCCCAGTTGCGCGGGATGGCGGACGCCCCGTGCAGCGCACCGGCCAGGGCGCCCGCCACCGCGGCGGTCGTGTCGGCGTCGCGGCCCATGTTGACCGCCATCAGCACCGCCGTACGGAAGTCCCCGCGCGCCGCCGCGAACGCGCCGAAGGCCAGGCCCACCGCCTCCGGCGCCAGGTCCGTCCACGGGTATCCGCCGATGACGACGGCCGAGCGCACCGCCCGTTCCCTCGTGAGGCGGTCGGGATACGGGTGCTGCGCGGCCGTGACCGCCCGGCGCAGCGAGCGTGCCGTCCAGGAGTCCATGGGGACGACGGAGAGCGCGGCGGCGATCACGGAGGTGACCCCGGACCCCGTCATCGCGGCCGCGACCCCGGCCGCCACCGCCTGGCCGCCGTAGATGCCCTCGCCCTCGTGGCTGACCCGGCCGTCCACCGCGACCAGCCGTGCCGCCTCTGCGGGCCGGCCGGCCGCGAAGACGCCGAAGGGGGCCGCCCGCATCGCCAGGCCGTCGCTCCAGGCGTGCCGGTGCTGGGCGGAGATCGGGGCGGCCAGGCCGCGGCGCAGGTTCTCCAGCGTGCCCCGCTCGCTGAAACCGGCGCCGCGGAACGGACCCTCGTCCAGATCGGCGATCCACAGGTGCCAGGCCCGCTCGACATGGGTGACGGTCAGCGCGGAGCCGTGCCGGGCCAGCAGCAGCCCGGAGAAGATCGCGTACTCCGTGTCGTCCGTGCCCGCCGGATCGTCGCTCACGAAGCCCTCGATCCGGCCCCAGCGGCGGCGGATCTCCGAGGGCCGCATGTTCTCCGCGGGAGCGCCCAGCGCGTCGCCGACCGCGAGGCCCAGCAGCGCGCCCCTGGCCCGGTCGCCGAGGCTGCCCCGGGCCTGACCGGCCGGGTCCGGAGCCCCGCGCACCGCCTCCCGTGCGCCGCTCGTCCGCGGCCCTGCCGGATTTCCTGCGGTCAGCTCCATCGCGTCGACCCTTCGCTCGCAGCGAGCCAGTACTCGTCCCTGTGGGATCTGTGCCACGCGAAGCCACGACAAAGGCCGGTTATCACTACAAAAGGGCCACTCGGATGACGGCCTTCGGACAGCAAGGCAAGGCGTACCTATGCGATTACGGAGGGTGGTAAGTACGGCCTGCCTTGCTGGCGGGAGCCATTTTTCGTGCGTACTTTCGATGATGTCGAGCGGGGCGGAGCGCACCAGGTCCGCTGCCGGAGAAGGGGAGAGCTGTGTCCATCATCGAGACCGACGCCGTACTGCACGAGGCGCACCGGGACAACCACACCCACCGTGATGTCAACGGTGGCTGGCTGCGTCCGGCGGTGTTCGGTGCCATGGACGGGCTCGTCTCGAACCTCGCCCTGATGACCGGTGTCGCGGGCGGTGCGGTCTCGCACCGCACCATCGTGATCACCGGACTGGCCGGGCTGGCCGCGGGCGCCTTCTCGATGGCGGCAGGCGAGTACACCTCCGTCGCCTCGCAGCGCGAGCTCGTCGAGGCCGAACTCGATGTCGAGCGGCGGGAGCTGCGCAAGCACCCCAAGGACGAGGAGCGGGAGCTCGCCGAGCTCTACGAGTCCCGCGGAGTCGAGCGGCACCTGGCCCGCGAGGTCGCCCGTCAGCTGTCGCGCGACCCCGAACAGGCCCTGGAGATCCACGCCCGCGAGGAGCTCGGCATCGACCCGGGCGACCTGCCGTCACCCCTCGTCGCCGCCGTGTCCTCGTTCGGCGCCTTCGCCCTGGGCGCGCTCCTGCCCGTACTGCCGTTCCTGCTCGGCGCGGACGCGATGTGGCCCGCCGTGCTGCTCGCCCTGGTCGGACTCTTCGGCTGCGGCGCGGTCGTGGCCCGGGTGACGGCCCGCAGCTGGTGGTTCAGCGGGCTGCGCCAGCTGCTGCTCGGCGGCGCGGCGGCCGCGATCACCTATGGCCTGGGCGCACTGTTCGGGGTCGCCGTCGGAGGCTGAGCCTTCGCCCGGCACCATCCACGGCCACGTACACCGCCCGGTGCACGTGGCCGTAACGTATGCGCCATCCGTGTGACGTACGTCCTGATCACCGCCACTGGGCGGATCGGCCGTACGCGACGTAAAATGAGACTCTATGCAGGGCTACACATAAGTAGTCGTTACCTGGCGGTTTCGTTTCCTTTGCCGCCGGGCATGAGCCGTAGACACCGCAGGCAACGACGCCTGCTCTCTGCGGTCTCCCCGGGCGCCGATCCTCCGACTGCGACCCCCTTCACCGTCACGACGGTGTCCGTATGTTGGAACGATCTATCCGCTTTTTGAGAAGCGTCCCATCATGTAATCTGCACGAAATTTCGCAGAGGGCCAACGTCGTCCCTCGGCACTGAAAATGCCACGACGACGACGGGAGAGCCGATGCGCACCGACGCCTGGTCGCCCATGGACGGTCGCCCCGCCCAGCAGGGGATGTACGACCCCCGCAACGAGCACGACGCCTGCGGTGTCGGGTTCGTAGCCACTCTGACCGGTGTGGCCGGCCACGAGCTGGTCGAGCAGGCGCTGACCGTACTGCGCAACCTCGAACACCGAGGCGCCACCGGATCCGAGCCCGACTCCGGTGACGGTGCCGGAATCCTGCTCCAGGTCCCGGACACCTTCCTCCGCGAAGAGGTCCCCTTCGACCTCCCCGAGGCCGGCGCGTACGCCGTCGGCATCGCGTTCCTGCCCGCGGACGACTCCACCGAGGCCGTCCGCAACCTCGAGAAGATCGCCGCCGAAGAAGGCCTCAAGGTCCTCGGCTGGCGCGAGGTCCCGGTCACCCCCGACATCCTCGGCAACGGCGCCCGCGCCACCATGCCCGAGTTCCGCCAGCTCTTCGTCGCGGACGGCGAGAGCACCGGCATCGTCCTGGACCGCAAGGCCTTCGTGCTGCGCAAGCGCGCCGAGCGTGAGACCGGGGTCTACTTCCCGTCGCTCTCCGCCCGCACGATCGTCTACAAGGGGATGCTCACCACCGGGCAGCTGGAGCCGTTCTTCCCGGACCTCTCCGACCGCCGCTTCGCCACCACGGTCGCGCTGGTCCACTCCCGCTTCTCCACCAACACCTTCCCCAGCTGGCCGCTCGCCCACCCGTACCGCTTCGTCGCGCACAACGGCGAGATCAACACGGTCAAGGGCAACCGCAACTGGATGAAGGCCCGCGAGTCCCAGCTCGCCTCCAGCCTCTTCGGCGAGGCGCAGCTCGACCGGATCTTCCCCGTCTGCACCCCGGACGCCTCCGACTCGGCCTCCTTCGACGAGGTCCTGGAGCTGCTCCACCTCGGCGGCCGTTCGCTGCCGCACTCGGTCCTGATGATGGTCCCCGAGGCGTGGGAGAACCACGACTCCATGGACCCGGCCCGGCGCGCCTTCTACCAGTACCACTCCACGATGATGGAGCCCTGGGACGGCCCGGCCTGCGTCACCTTCACCGACGGCGTCCAGGTCGGCGCGGTCCTCGACCGCAACGGTCTGCGCCCCGGCCGCTACTGGGTCACCGACGACGGCCTCGTCGTGCTCTCCTCCGAGGTCGGCGTCCTGGACATCGACCCCGCCAAGGTCGTCCGCAAGGGCCGCCTCCAGCCCGGCAAGATGTTCCTCGTCGACACCGCCGAGCACCGCATCATCGAGGACGACGAGATCAAGGCGTCCCTCGCCGCCGAGAAGCCGTACCAGGATTGGCTGGAGACCGGCGAGATCGAGCTGGAGGACCTCCCCGAGCGGGAGCACATCGTCCACACCCACGCCTCGGTCACCCGCCGCCAGCAGACCTTCGGCTACACCGAGGAAGAGCTCCGCGTCCTCCTCGCCCCGATGGCCCGCACCGCCGGTGAACCGCTGGGCTCCATGGGCACGGACTCGCCGATCGCCGCGCTCTCCGAGCGCCCCCGGCTGCTCTTCGACTACTTCACCCAGCTGTTCGCCCAGGTCACCAACCCGCCGCTGGACGCCATCCGCGAGGAGCTCGTCACCTCGCTGCGCTCCACGCTGGGCCCCGCGGGCAACCTCCTGGAGCCGACCGCCGCGGCATGTCGCAGCGTCACGCTGCCCTTCCCGGTGATCGACAACGACGAGCTGGCCAAGCTCATACACATCAACGCCGACGGCGACATGCCGGGCATGAAGGCCGCCACGCTCTCCGGCCTCTACCGGGTCGGCGGCGGCGGCGAGGCACTGGCCGCGCGGATCGAGGAGATCTGCACCGAGGTCGACGCCGCCATAGAGGACGGCGCCCGCCTGATCGTCCTGTCCGACCGGCACTCCGACGCCGAGCACGCGCCGATCCCGTCGCTGCTGCTCACCTCGGCCGTCCACCACCACCTCATCCGCACCAAGCAGCGCACCCAGGTGGGCCTGCTGGTCGAGGCCGGTGACGTCCGCGAGGTCCACCACGTCGCGCTGCTGATCGGCTACGGCGCCGCCGCGGTCAACCCGTACCTGGCCATGGAGTCCGTCGAGGACCTCGTCCGGGCCGGCACCTTCATCGAGGGCATCGAGGCCGAACAGGCCATCCGCAACCTCATCTACGCCCTGGGCAAGGGCGTCCTGAAGGTCATGTCCAAGATGGGCATCTCCACCGTCGCCTCCTACCGCGGCGCCCAGGTCTTCGAGGCCGTCGGCCTCGACCAGTCCTTCGTCGACCGGTACTTCAACGGCACCGCCACCAAGATCGGCGGCGCCGGACTCGACGTCGTCGCCAAGGAGGTCGCCGCCCGGCACGCCAAGGGCTACCCCGCCACCGGCATCTCCGCCTCGCACCGCGCGCTGGAGATCGGCGGCGAGTACCAGTGGCGCCGCGAGGGCGAGCCGCACCTGTTCGACCCGGAGACGGTCTTCCGCCTCCAGCACGCCACCCGCAACCGCCGGTACGACATCTTCAAGAAGTACACGGACCGGGTGAACGAGCAGTCCGAGCGCCTCATGACGCTCCGCGGCCTCTTCGGCTTCGCGTCGGACCGCGAGGCGATCGACATCGACGAGGTCGAGTCCGTCTCCGACATCGTTAAGCGCTTCTCCACCGGCGCCATGTCGTACGGCTCGATCTCCCGCGAGGCGCACGAGACCCTCGCCATCGCCATGAACCAGCTGGGCGGCAAGTCCAACACCGGCGAGGGCGGCGAGGACGCCGACCGGCTCTACGACCCGGCACGCCGCTCCTCCATCAAGCAGGTCGCCTCCGGCCGCTTCGGTGTGACCAGCGAGTACCTCGTCAACGCGGACGACATCCAGATCAAGATGGCGCAGGGTGCCAAGCCCGGCGAGGGCGGCCAGCTGCCCGGCCACAAGGTCTACCCGTGGGTCGCCAAGACCCGGCACTCCACCCCGGGTGTCGGTCTGATCTCCCCGCCGCCGCACCACGACATCTACTCCATCGAGGACCTGGCTCAGCTGATCCACGACCTCAAGAACGCCAACCCGGCGGCCCGCATCCACGTGAAGCTGGTCTCCGAGGTCGGTGTGGGCACGGTCGCCGCCGGTGTCTCCAAGGCGCACGCGGACGTCGTCCTCATCTCCGGCCACGACGGCGGAACGGGCGCATCCCCGCTCACCTCCCTGAAGCACGCGGGCGGCCCCTGGGAGCTCGGCCTCGCCGAGACCCAGCAGACCCTGCTGCTCAACGGGCTGCGCGACCGCATCGTCGTGCAGACCGACGGCCAGCTCAAGACCGGCCGCGACGTCGTCATCGCCGCACTGCTGGGCGCCGAGGAGTTCGGTTTCGCGACCGCTCCGCTCGTCGTCTCCGGCTGCGTCATGATGCGCGTCTGCCACCTCGACACCTGCCCGGTCGGCATCGCCACCCAGAACCCGGTCCTGCGCGACCGCTTCTCCGGCAAGGCCGAGTACATCGTCAACTTCTTCGAGTTCATCGCACAGGAAGTCCGCGAGATCCTCGCCGAGCTCGGCTTCCGTACGATCGAAGAGGCCGTCGGGCACGCCGAGTTCCTGGACACCGACCGTGCCATCACGCACTGGAAGGCACAGGGCCTCGACCTCAAGCCCCTGTTCTACGTCCCCGAGCTGGCCGAAGGCGCCGTCCGTCACCAGGTCGCCGAGCAGGACCACGGTCTGGCCAAGGCCCTCGACAACGAGCTGATCAAGCTCGCCGCCGACGCCCTGAACGCCGACAGCGCCGAGTCCGCCCTGCCGGTCCGCGCACAGGTCGCGATCCGCAACATCAACCGGACCGTCGGCACCATGCTCGGTCACGAGGTCACGAAGAAGTTCGGCGGTGCGGGCCTGCCCGAGGACACCATCGACATCACCTTCACCGGCTCCGCGGGCCAGTCCTTCGGCGCCTTCCTCCCCAGCGGTGTGACGCTGCGTCTGGAGGGCGACGCCAACGACTACGTCGGCAAGGGCCTCTCCGGCGGCCGCGTCGTCGTCCGCCCCGACCGCGGCGCCGACCACCTCGCCGAGTACTCCACCATCGCGGGCAACACCATCGCCTACGGCGCCACCGGCGGCGAACTGTTCCTGCGCGGCCGCACCGGTGAGCGCTTCTGCGTCCGCAACTCCGGCGCCACGGTCGTCTCGGAAGGCGTGGGCGACCACGGCTGCGAGTACATGACCGGCGGACACGCCGTCGTCCTCGGCGAGACCGGACGCAACTTCGCGGCCGGCATGTCGGGCGGTGTCGCGTACGTCATCGACCTGAACCGCGACAACGTCAACGTCGGGAACCTCGGCGCGGTCGAGGAGCTCTCCGACACCGACAGGCAGTGGCTGCACGACGTCGTGCGCCGCCACCAGGAGGAGACCGGATCCACGGTCGCCGAAAAGCTTCTCGCCGAATGGGACGCCTCGGTGGCCCGCTTCAGCAAGATCATCCCGTCCACCTACAAGGCAGTGCTCGCCGCCAAGGACGCCGCTGAGCTCGCCGGTCTCTCCGAGCAGGAGACCACCGAGAAGATGATGGAGGCGGCGACCAATGGCTGACCCCAAGGGCTTCCTGACCACCGGACGCGAGGTCGCCAAGACCCGCCCCGTCGGCGAGCGCGTCAAGGACTGGAACGAGGTCTACGTTCCGGGCTCGCTGCTCCCGATCATCAGCAAGCAGGCCGGCCGCTGCATGGACTGCGGCATCCCGTTCTGCCACAACGGCTGTCCGCTCGGAAACCTCATCCCCGAGTGGAACGACTACGCCTACCGCGAGGACTGGACCGCCGCGTCCGAGCGCCTGCACGCCACGAACAACTTCCCGGAGTTCACCGGGCGGCTCTGCCCGGCCCCGTGCGAGTCGGCGTGTGTGCTCGGCATCAACCAGCCGGCCGTCACCATCAAGAACGTCGAAGTCTCCATCATCGACCAGGCGTGGGACCGCGGAGACGTCACCCCGCAGCCGCCCGAGCGCCTCTCCGGCAAGACCGTGGCCGTCATCGGCTCCGGCCCGGCCGGACTCGCCGCCGCCCAGCAGCTGACCCGGGCCGGCCACACCGTCGCCGTCTACGAGCGCGCGGACCGCATCGGGGGACTCCTCCGGTACGGCATCCCCGAGTTCAAGATGGAGAAGTCGCACATCAACCGCCGCATCGAGCAGATGCGCGCGGAGGGCACCAAGTTCCGCACCGAGGTCGAGGTCGGCAAGGACGTCGACGCCGCGAAGCTGCGGCGCCGCTACGACGCCGTCGTCATCGCCGCCGGCGCCACCGTCTCCCGCGACCTGCCCGTCCCGGGCCGTGAGCTGAACGGCGTGCACTTCGCGATGGAGTACCTGCCGCTCGCCAACAAGGTGCAGGAGGGCGACCTGACGGTCTCCCCGATCACCGCCGAGGGCAAGCACGTCGTCGTCATCGGCGGCGGCGACACCGGCGCCGACTGCGTCGGCACCGCCCACCGCCAGGGCGCGCTCTCCGTCACGCAGCTGGAGATCATGCCCCAGCCGGGCGAGGACCGGAACGCCAACCAGCCCTGGCCGACCTTCCCCATGCTCTACAAGGTCACCTCCGCGCACGAGGAGGGCGGCGAGCGGGTGTACTCCGTCTCCACCACCCACTTCGAGGGCGACGAGGACGGCAACGTCCAGGCCCTCCACCTCGTCGAGGTGGAGTTCAAGGACGGTAAGCTGGAGCAGAAGCCCGGCACCGAGCGGCAGATCCCCGCACAGCTGGTCACCCTCGCGATGGGCTTCACCGGCACGGACCAGGCCAACGGCCTGGTCCAGCAGTTCGGTCTGGAGCTCGACGCGCGGGGCAACGTCGCCCGTGACGACGACTACGCCACCAACGTCGGCGGCGTGTTCGTCGCCGGTGACGCAGGCCGCGGCCAGTCCCTCATCGTGTGGGCCATCGCCGAGGGCCGCTCCGCGGCACGCGGCGTGGACCGCTTCCTGACCGGAGCCAGCGCACTGCCGGCCCCGATCCGCCCGACGGACCGTTCCCTGACGGTCTGATCACGGCACACAGACGTCCCGTACAACGGCGTACGGAACTGAACGCGGCGCCTGCCCGTCCCCGACCGGACGATTCGGCAGGCGCCGTGGCGCATCCCGGGGCAGGTCGCCGCCCCGCTCCTCAGGTGACCAGAGCCAGCGCGCAGGTGGCGGCGGACACCGCCGTCACCGACAGCACCAGACCGGTCAGGACGAAGCGCCGCACATCGATCCGCGTCCCCTGCCAACGGCACCGCTCGAACCACAGCAGGGTCGCCAGCGAACCCCACGGCGTGACGACGGA
Source organism: Streptomyces sp. NBC_00464 (assembly GCF_036013915.1). Taxonomy (NCBI): domain Bacteria; kingdom Bacillati; phylum Actinomycetota; class Actinomycetes; order Kitasatosporales; family Streptomycetaceae; genus Streptomyces; species Streptomyces sp. NBC_00464. The sequence continues at coordinate 5,973,080 of NZ_CP107899.1, forward strand.
CCCCACGTTGACCCCGATCAGCAGGGCGAGCAGCTGGTCGTGGTTGTCCGCCGGGATGACCGCCTCGCCCGCCACGTACGCCGGCAGGTTGTTCAGCACATTGGACAGCCCCGCGCCCACCCCGGCCGACCGCAGCATGCCCACGAAGCCGTTGTCCGAGCCGAGCGCCCGCACCAGCAGCTCGTGCAGCCCGTGCGCGCCGACGGTCTCCACGACCAGGAACATCCCGGGGACCAGCACCAGCAGCCGCCACGGGACCAGCGAGAGGCTCAGCTCCTCACGGCGCCGCACCGCATAGGCCGCCACCACGACCACCATCGCGACCAGCGAGGCGGACCACAGCGGCACGTTCAGCAGCAGGATCGCCAGCAGGAAACCGCCGCACGCCACCGCACAGATCCGCAGCAGCACCGGGTCACCGGGCACGGGCAGCGCGGGCGGGGTGTAGCGGTCCGCACCGCGACGGCCGCGGCGCCAGTAGAACACCCACAGACACCCGGCCGTCACCCCGATCGCCGCCAGCTGGGGCAGCCACATCACCCCGGCCAGACCGGCCGGTGACAGCGCCACCCGGTCCGCCGCCAGCAGGTTCGTCAGGTTCGACACCGGCAGCAGCAGGCTCGCCGTGTTGGCCAGCCACACCGTCGTCATCGCCAACGGCAGGGCCGCGATCCCCACCCGGGTGCCGAGCGCCAGCATCACGGGGGTGAGCAGGACCGCGGTCGTATCCAGGTTCAGCGTGATCGTGGTCAGCGAGGCGAAGGCCACACACAGCCCGAAGAGCAGCGGATATCGGCCCCGGCCCGCCCGCGCCACCCACGCCGCCACCACATCGAAGACCTGCGCCCGGCCCGCCAGTTCCGCCAGCACGATCACGGTGGCCAGAAACGCCAGCAGCGGCCCGATACGCCGCATCTGGTCGGCCGCCGGGCCGGCGGGCAGCAGCCCGGTCGCCGCGGCGACCAGGCCCAGGACGAGCAACCCGCCCGCCAGCCAGTCCAGGGGGTGCAGCCGCCGCACCAGGGAGACCGCACCGGAACGCACGGCCCCCGGCACGGAGTGATCATTCCGCATGCCGTCATCGTGTCAGACCGGGCACCCGGCCCCGCTCAGCCCGCCAGCGCCGAGCTCTTGAGGACCACCAGCAGCACCAGCACAGCGAGCACCACCACACACAAGGCCGCCTGTACGGGCGCACGCCGCTGCGCCGGGGCGTACGCGTACACGACCGTGACCACCGCACCGGTGAGCAACCCGCCCAGATGCCCCTCCCACGAGGTGAAGCCCGCCGAGATCACCATCCAGAGCAGGAACCCGGCCAGGAACCGGTTCACCGCCTGCATGTCCCGGCCCAGCCGCCGGTTGATGACGTAGAACGACGCCGCAAGACCGAAGACCGCCCCCGAGGCGCCCACCACGGAGTCGAACGGTGCGATCAGGTAGACCAGTACCGAACCGCCCAGCGCGGACAGCAGATACAGCGCGAGATACCGGACCCGCCCCAGCTGCTCCTCGACGACCCGGCCCAGATTCCACAGCGCGTACAGGTTGAAGCCGATGTGCAGCACCCCGAACGGCAGCGAACCGAAGGTGGATTCGCCCGGCGGCATGTGCAGGAAGGCCCCGGTCAGCAGCCGGTACCACTCACCGTCCACCACGCCGATCACGTCGAGGCCGGGGATGCCCCCGCTCACGTAGACGTACGGGATGCCGTCCGGGCCGGTCAGCCCGGCACCCGTCATCGCGAACCGGTCGACGATCCCCGGACGGACCAGCTCACCCAGGTAGGCCAGGATGTTGAGGCCCATCAGCACATAGGTGACGATCGGCACCGCACTGCGGGGCACCGCACCGCCGAACACCGTCCGCGCCTGCCGTATCGAGCGCTGCCCCTCCTTCACGCACTCCACGCAGTGATGGCCGACGGCCGCCTCGCGCATGCAGTTCGGGCAGATGAAGCGCTCGCAGCGGGTGCAGCTCACATACGTCTCGTACGAGGGATGGCGATAGCACGTGGTGACGGCGGCCTCCATGGCCGGCTCCTTCATCTGTGTACGGACAAGAGGCCGGTGGGGGGCGGCGGCGATCAAGATAGCGAACCCGGGGGAGTGGGCGGCACCCGGGTTTAGGCTCAGGTTTCCTCATTCCCGACGATCGGAGCCCCCTGATGACCGCCGAGGCGTTCAGGATCCTGCGTGCGGCGGGCCGCACACCGGTGGCGTGGAAGAACGGCGGGGGCACCACACGCGAGATCGCCGCGTCCCCCGGCGCCACGACCGAGGCCTTCGACTGGCGGGTCAGCCTGGCCGATGTGGCCGAGGACGGGCCGTTCTCCGTGTTCCCCGGCGTCGACCGGACCCTGACCGTGGTGGAGGGGGCCGGGATGGACCTGATGGTGGGCGGTGAGCACCACATCGTCGACGAGCCGTACTGGCCGCACGACTTCCCGGGCGACCTGGAGACCGACGGCCGGCTGCTGGCGGGCCCGGTCATGAACCTCAACGTGATGTACCGACGCGACCGCGTCCGGGCGGAGACGGCGGTGGTACGCGGCACCCTCCGGCTGATGGCGCCGGAGGGCGGGGCGGTGCTGGCCGTGGCGCTGGAGGACGGTGCCGTCATCGACGGCACGGACACCGGGCTCGGCCGCTACGACGCGGTGTCGGTGCGGAGCAGGGCGTCGTGCGTGCTGCGGACGCAGGGATACGCGGCGCTGGTCACGCTGTCGGGTTACGAGCCCGGCAGCCAGTAGCGGTGCACCTGCGAGACCGTCGGGCGCTCACTCGCGGCGGGCAGTCCCTGCTTCTCGGCGACGGGCATCATCACCGCGCCGAACTTGTCCATGGCCTCCTCGGACTCCCAGAGGTCGTACACCTCGATGCCCGAATCGGTGGTGACGCAGACGTGTGACAGGCAGCCCGCGAAGGTGTCGCCGGGCAGTGCCTGAAGTTCCGCGTTGAGCGCTTCGTACTGGTCCGTCGTCATGCCCGGCAGCTTTGCCTTCATGAAGATCGCCATGTGAACTCACCTCGGAGGCGGGAGCGGTCCTCCCCGCCGCCCGGACGGCGGCCTCTACCCTCCTCCAGCACACCACGCCGGGACCCGGTCGGCATCTGTCCGGACGGTCCGCGACCGTCCTTGGGAATCCGGACGGGGGATGGCGGCAGGGGAAACGACGACGGCTCGGCGGCCACCGCACCCTGACCGCTCCGGGAGGCGGGTGACGCGGTGTCCGCGGCGTTGCCTGCCGGGCGGAGAATGGGCGGGTGCCTACCAAGAAGAAGCCCCAGGTGACCCCCTCGCCCGAGCGCCGTGGCGAACTGCTCGCCACCGCCGCCGAGGTGTTCGCCGCCCAGGGATACAACGCCACGACCGTCCGCAGGATCGCGGACGAGGCCGGCATGCTCGCGGGCAGCCTCTACTACCACTTCGATTCCAAGGAATCGATGCTCGACGAGATCCTCTCCACCTTCCTGGGCGAGCTCTGGGAGGGGTACGACGCCGTCCTCGACGCCGGGCTCGGGCCCAGGGAGACCATCGAGGCACTCGTCACCGAGTCCTTCCGTGAGATCGACCGGCACCGCGCCGCCGTCGCCATCTACCAGAAGGAGGCCCGGCACCTGGCCGCCCAGCCGCGGTTCCAGTACCTCGTCGAGTCCCAGGAGAAGTTCGAGAAGGCCTGGCTCGGCACCCTGGAGCGCGGCGTCGCCGACCGGACCTTCCGCGCCGATCTCGACATCCGGCTCACCTACCGGTTCGTCCGCGACACCGTCTGGGTCGCCGCGTCCTGGTACCGGCCGGGCGGTCGGCACAGCCCCGAGGAGATCGCCCGCCAGTACCTCTCGATGGTCCTGGACGGCATCGCCCTGCGTGACTGAACCCGGTCGGCGGGAACAGGTTCGAACAGTTTCGGGACGGCTTCGGACGGCTGCAGGCCGGACGCCCCAAGGGTTCGGCCGAAGATCCGCCGGTCGACTGCGCGGCGTGTCCCACCGCTGGTCGGCAGATCGTGCTACGGTGATCCGGTTGCAGTTTTGGTACCCATGAACTTTATGTGCGCCTGACGGGAATGCTTCCTCAGGCGCTTTAATGTTTTCCGGCTTTCTCCGGGTGGGGCTCAATGCGGCGACTTGGAATTCGTAAAGTGCGGATTTCCGGCACTGCACCTGTTTTAGGAGAATGACATGGCTACTGGAACCGTGAAGTGGTTCAACTCGGAAAAGGGCTTCGGCTTCATCGAGCAGGACGGCGGCGGCGCTGACGTCTTCGCCCACTACTCCAACATTGCCACCCAGGGCTTCCGTGAGCTCCAGGAGGGCCAGAAGGTCTCCTTCGACGTCACGCAGGGCCAGAAGGGCCCGCAGGCGGAGAACATCGTCCCGGCCTAATTGCCGGACGCGTACCTCGCAGCCGGGGCCCGCACCGTGACGGTGCGGGTCCCGGCTTGTGCTGTCCCTGGGAAGTAACGCAAAGACCGGGCGCCGTTCGGCGCCCAAGCACCGGGTGCGACGAAGCACCCCGGGGTGTCCCGAGAGTTCCGCGCGCCGCGTACAGCGGTCCGTCCGTATGCCCACGCACGCATCCCCGGAACTCTCCCTCAGTCCCAGCAGTCCCACGTAGTTCCCCAGGAATCCCCAGGAGGGCAATTCCGTATGACCCGCTCCGAACGTCAGGACCGTCCCGCCCGCAATCGCCCGTCGAGGGGGCGTGGCACGGCCCAGGCACAGGCAACCGCACAGGGTTCCGGCAAGGGATCCGGCAAGGCGTCACCCCGTCGCAGGGCCACGCCGCCGCAGGGTGAGTTCGCCCTGCCCGAAACCATGACCCCCGCGCTGCCCGCCGTCGAGGCGTTCGCCGAGCTGGACATGCCCGCCGCCCTGCTGAAAACCCTTGGCGCGCAGGGCGTCACCGACCCGTTCCCGATCCAGGGCGCCACCCTGCCGAACTCGCTCGCCGGCCGGGACATCCTCGGCCGCGGCCGCACCGGCTCCGGCAAGACCCTCGCCTTCGGCCTCGCACTGCTGGCCCGCACCGCCGGACGCCGCTCCGAGCCGAAGGCGCCGCTGGCGCTCGTCCTCGTCCCGACCCGCGAGCTCGCCCAGCAGGTCACCGACGCGCTGACGCCGTACGCCACCGCCGTCAACCTGCGAATGGCCACCGTCGTCGGCGGCATGTCGATCAGCAAGCAGTCCGGCACCCTGCGCCGCGGCGCCGAGGTGCTCGTCGCCACGCCGGGCCGCCTCAAGGACCTCATCGAGCGCGGCGACTGCCGCCTGGACGACGTCGCGATCACGGTCCTCGACGAGGCCGACCAGATGGCCGACATGGGGTTCATGCCCCAGGTCGTCGCCCTGCTCAAGCAGGTCGAGGACGACGGACAGCGGATGCTGTTCTCCGCGACGCTCGACAAGAACATCGACCGCCTGGTCAAGATGTTCCTGACCGACCCCGTCGTGCACTCGGTCGACCCGTCCGCCGGTGCCGTCACCACCATGGAGCACCACGTGCTCCACGTGCTCGACGAGACCGACAAGAAGGCCGTCGCCACGAAGATCGCCGCCCGCGAGGGCCGGGTGATCATGTTCGTCGACACCAAGCGTGCCGCCGACCGCTTCGCCAAGCGGCTGCTCGCCAGCGGTGTACGGGCCTCCGCGTTGCATGGCGGGCGTTCCCAGCCGCAGCGCAACCGGACCCTGGACCAGTTCAAGACCGGTGAGGTCACCGTGCTCGTCGCGACGAACGTGGCGGCCCGCGGCATCCACGTCGACGACCTCGACCTGGTCGTCAACGTGGACCCGCCCACCGACCACAAGGACTACCTCCACCGCGGCGGACGCACGGCGCGCGCCGGGGAGTCCGGCAGCGTCGTCACGCTGGTGCTGCCCGAGGAGAAGCGGGAGATGACCCGGCTGATGCAGGACGCGGGCATCGCGCCCCGCACCACCCGGATCAAGTCCAGCGACGAGGAGCTCACCCGGATCACCGGGGCACGCGAACCGTCCGGTATCGCGATCGTGATCGAGGTCCCGCAGCCGACCCAGCCGAAGCCGCGCACGCGGTCCGGCGGCGGCACGGGCACGGGTACCGGCTCCGCGGGCGGCTTCCGCTCGGGCAGCCGTGGCCGTGGCCGACGCGGTGGTGCCGGTGGCGCCGGCGCTGCCGGTGGCAGCGGTGCGCAGGGTACGGGCGGCGCGGGTCGCTCCGGTGGCGCGGGTGGTGCGGGTCGCTCCGGCGGTGCGGGTGGTGCGGCTCGCTCCGGCGGTGCGGGCGGTGCCGGTCGCTCCGGGGGCGCGGGTCGCGCCGGTGGCGCCGGCCGCGGTGGCGCGCCTGCACGGGGTCGTCGCGCGGCGTAGCAGTCACATTTCAGCCCGTCCGGCGTTTGAGGACGGAGCGGCAGCCGGGTTCGCCCGCAGCACCGCTTCCGTCCTCAAGCGCCGGACGGGCTTGTTTTTTCGCCCGGACGGGTTTGTTCAGTCGCCCCCAGCCGCGCCAGCACCTCCGCACCGAACGCCCGCCGCAACGGATCATCCGCCGCACACCATGCGGCGGCCACCTGGCGGGTCTCCTCCCCGCCGCGCTCGCACAGCGCCTCGGCCGACGCCCGCCAGTTCTCCAGCTCCGGACCACCGGACCGCAGAGCCCGCCGCGCCAGTTCCTCGAAAGGTGCGGAGAGGCCCAGCTCCCTCTCCAGCACCGTGGCGATCGCGCCGTGCCCCGTCTGCTGGTCCCGGCCCGCGGACGGCCGCCCGTCGCGGACCAGTTCGACGGTCAGCGTCTCCCCGCCGTCGACGACGGTCCGGTCCACCACGACCTCGTACGCGTCCCCGTCCCCGTACAACTCCCGCAGACCCGCCCGCATCTCCTGCTCCAGGTCGGTGTCCAGCATGCGCCTCGCCTCGCCGAGCGCCTCCTCGACCGCGCCCTCCGCCGCCCCCGCACCGTGCCGCAGCAGCACGCGGACCGTCGGCAGAGAGCCCCGACGGGCGGCGAGCAGCAGCGGCGACTCGCCCTCCGGACCCGGCAGACACGCGTCGGCGCCGTACGCCAGCAGCACCTCGGCGGTCCGCGCGTGACCGAGCCCCACCGCCCACCGCAGCGCCGTGAACCCGAACTGCTCGCGCAGATCCGGCCGCGCCCCGGCCGCCAGCAGCGTCTCGACCACCTCCGTGTGCCCGCCGCACGCCGCCCCGCACAGCGGCAGATCGCCCGACTCGGGACCGCACGCCCGGTCGGGATCGGCGCCCGCCGCGAGAAGCAGCCGCACCACCCCCGGCCGGTCCGACACCGCCGCGAGATAGAGCGCGCTCGCACCGTCCTCATCCACCGACTCGGCGGGCACACCGGCGCGGAGCAGCCGTACGACGGCGTTCTCACCCTCGTACAACGCATCGAACAGGCTCGGCCCGCCCCCTGCCGCCGCCATCGGAACTTCTGTCATATTTCGACTGTAATACGCCGCGCGCCAGGGCCTCTTGCCCGTGCCGGACCCTCTCAGGTGGTGCAGTCCAGCACGGTCCGGCACAGGGCGCACCGCGCCCGCACCCGGCCGCGTACCGGAACCCTGTTGCGCTGATGGCAGGTCGGGCACGGGAACGCGACCCGCAGTCCGTCCCCGCCGGCTTCGAAGGCGTACGGAACCCCGGGACCCGGGGCCGCAGCCGCTCCGGGATGGTCCTGGGCGTACCGCCGGTCCTTGGCGTACCGGCGCCGGCCCGCCCAGCCCGCGGCCGTCAGCGGTGGCTGCGCACTCTCGCGCAGGGCCTGCGCCCGGCCCTTGGTGTACGCGGTGTACGCCTGCGGGCTGGTGAACCACGGCGAGGGATCCTCGTCGAAGGCGAGCGCGCGCTTGGCCAGCACGTACCCGAACTCCTCCGGGGTGAGATAGCCGAGCTTCTGGCTGGACGTGGCGTCCTCCCGGAACGCGTCCAGCAACAGCCACCCCGCTCCCAGATAGGCCGCCGCGGTGTCGGTGAGGATCTCGTTGTCACGCGTCCCCGGGAACTCCAGGCCGAGCCGGTGCAGCAGCACATGCATGACCTCGTGCGACAACGCGGCACCGATGTCCCGGCGATGGGTACGGAAGCGGTCGTTCAGCTCGATGAAGTACTCCGGCCCCGCCGCGAGTTCGACACTTCCCGCATGCTCCATCGCACGGAACGCCACGACCATCCGGGCATCGGGCAGCCGCAGATGCTGCACCATCGCCCGCGCCACCCGCTGCGCACCGAGATGCAGGTCGTCCGCGTCGGCGAACGCCGCATCGGCGGGGGCGAGACTCGGGGCGAAGCGGTGGACACCGTCGTACGACAGACGGCGGTACAGCGCGGTGATCGCCGAGCGGACGGTGGCCAGATGCGGGAAACCGTGCACCACCGGGCTTCCTCGGGGGCTGTCCGGCACGTCCCCACCCCCACTTCGCGACGCTCAACTCCTCACCACTGTAGACCGCGGCGGGCGCGACCCGTCAGGCCTCGGCGTCCGCCGGGCCGCCCGCCCGTACAGGCACACCCGGCCCCAGCAGCGCGTACGGTGCCGCCGCGCCCTCCACCTCCAGCACCCACACCTCGTTCACGCCGTCCCGCAGCACCGGACCCGGCACGTACAGCGTCCGCTGCGGGCCCGCCGACCAGTAGCGCCCGAGGCAGAAGCCGTTGACCCAGACGAACCCACGCGTCCAGCCCGGCAGTTCGAGCCCCGCATGCCCGGCGCCGGACACATCGGCGACCTCGAACGTGCCCCGGTACAGACCCGTCCCCCCGGACCCGTCGACCGGCACGAACGGGACGCCCGCCACCCCGGCCGGCTCGTCGAACGCGTCGAGCCGCAGCGCCCGCGCCCGCACCCCGTGCAGGAACTGGCGCTCGTGCAGCACGCCCCCGGTGATCCCCTTCGGCTCGCCGAGGCGCGGCCCGTAATTGACCCGGCCCAGCGACTCCACCCACAGCTCCACCTCGGCCGGCCCGGCCACCGGCTCCGCCAGGGTGCCGTTCTCCTCGCTCAGGACGCCCCTGCGGACCCCGTCCACGTACACCAGCGCCCGGTCCGCCAGGCCCGAGACGCCCAGGGTGTACGGGCGGCGCGGACCCGGGACCGCGACCCGGTAGCGCACCAGACCGCGGTCGACCCCCAGCTCCTCGAACGTGGGCGGCACACCGGACGCCGCCCGCTCCTCGTCGCCCAGCGCGTCCATCACATCGGACAGGGGCGCCCACTCGGTCAGCTCGGCCCGCACCGGCGCCAGGCCGGCGGGCTCCGGCGGCAGCGGGGGCAGCGGCCCGTCCGCGTACGGGGCGAGGAGCTCCCGGAACAGGCGGAACTTCTCCGTGGCCCGCCCGTACTCGTCGATCGGCGCGTCGTAGTCGTACGACGTCACCGTCGGCTGCAGGTCCTGGTCCTGGAGCGGCCCCGAGCGGTTGGCACCCGCCCAGCCGGCGAAGTTCGTCCCCCCGTGCGCCATGTAGATGTTCACCGACGCCCCGCACTCCAGGATCTCCCGCAGCGCGTCGGCGGCCCGCGCCGGATCCCGTACGACGGGCGGCGCACCCCAGTGCTCGAACCAGCCGCACCAGAACTCCATGCACATCAACGGACCCGCGCTCTGATGACGACGCAGCACCCGGAACGCCTCACGCGCACCCGAACCGAAGTTCGCCGTGGCGAGCAGGCCCGGCACCGAACCGCCCGTGAGCATGTGGTCCTCCGGCCCGTCGGAGGTGAACAGCGGAACACTCACGCCGAACCCACCGAGCATCGCCGTGACCCGGCTCAGGTAGACCGCGTCGGTGCCGTAACTGCCGTACTCGTTCTCCGCCTGCACCATGATCACCGGGCCGCCGCGGTCGATCTGCCGCTCCACCACCTGCGGCATCAGTTCGGCGAACCACCGCTCCACCGCGTCCAGATAGCCCGCGTCCCGGGTCCGCACCCGCCGGCCGAACCGCCCGGTCACCCACACGGGCAGCCCGCCGTTCTCCCACTCCGCACAGATGTACGGCCCCGGGCGGACGATCGCCCACAGACCGGCCCGCTGCGCCGCGTCCAGGAAACGGCCGAGCGCCCCGACGTCCCGGAACTCGCCCGGCCGCGGCTCGTGGAGGTTCCACGGCACATACGTCTCGACACAGTTCAGGCCCATCGCCCGCAGCATCGACAGCCGGTGCTCCCACTGCGCCTCGTGCACCCGGAAATAGTGCAGGGCCCCCGACAGCAGCCGTACGGGCTTCCCGTCGAGCCGGAAGTGGTCGTCCCCCACGGTGAAGTCAGCCATCGTGCTCGTTCTCTCCTGTGCGCGCGGTCCCGTGAACGCCGCGCTGCGCGGCCCGGTACGAGCGGAACGCGGCGTGTGACGGAGCGGGCGAACCCGGGAGGAATGTCACGGCCCAGCCTCACCCCTGGCGTGCGGCCGGTCCATGGACAAAGATCACTGCTGATTGGACGCAGCACACGACGCAACACACGACGCAGCACACGACGCCGCACGTCACATGGCCGCGAACGGAGGAGCGAAGGCCGATGTACCACACCTGGATGCGCTTCTTCACCCCGAGCCCGCTCCACCACCGCCTCGGCCTGGTCTGCCTGGGGGTCGGACTGCAGCACGGCACGCTGCCGACCGTCGGCCCCCGCACCCTGGACCACCACGTGGCCGTCGTCATCAGCGCGGGCAGCGGATGGTTCACGGGGCCGGACGGGCGCCGGGTGCCCGTCACCGCGCCCAGCCTGATCTGGCTGACCCCCGGCACCCCGCACCACTACGGCGCCGACCCGGTCACCGGCTGGGACGAGAGCTTCGTCGACTTCAGCGGGCCCGCCACCGCCACGTACACCGAGCTCGGCTACATCGAACCGGACCGCCCCCTCGTCCCCCTCGCCGACACCGCGGCCCCGCGAGCCGCCGTCGGCCGGATGGTGCGGGCGGCCCGGCGCGGTAATCCGCTGCTGGAGGTGGAGACGGGGGCGGCCGTACACGAACTCCTCGTCGCGCTCCGCCGGGCGCGCGCCGACGTCAGCCCCGACGGCGACCCGGTGCTGCAGGCCCTGGCCCGTGACGCCTTCCAGTCGCTCTCCGTCGCCGAGCACGCCGCCCGGCACGGCATGACACCCGCCGAACTGCGCACGGCGGTGCGGCGGGGGGCCGGCTGCAGCCCGAAGGACTACCTCCTCACCATCCGGCTCGGCCGCGCCAAGGAGCTCCTGGCCACCGGCGACCTGCCTGTCGCGGCCGTCGCCCGCCGCGTGGGGTACGACGACCCGGCGTACTTCTCCCGTCTGTTCGCCCGTCGCGTCGGCATGGCACCGGTGCGTTTCCGCGAACAGCAGGGCCGCAGTGTGCCGGGCGGCTGGAGCGACCGGGTCCCGGACCCGGAACACCCTCCGACGATCACGCCGTAGCCGGCTCCCTCTAAGCTCACTGACCATGACCACGAGCGACATCGACGATTCCGTAGGCGCCGAGCTGAACCGGCTGCGCGAGAGCATCGACAACATCGACGCGGCTGTTGTCCATATGCTCGCCGAGCGCTTCAAGTGCACCCAGCAGGTCGGCCACCTCAAGGCCGCCCATCACCTTCCCCCGGCCGACCCGGCCCGCGAGTCCCGCCAGATCACGCGGCTGCGCCAGCTGGCGGAGAGCGCCCATCTGGACCCGGCGTTCGCCGAGAAGCTGCTGAACTTCGTCGTGGCCGAGGTCATCCGCCATCACGAGCGGATCGCGGAGGAGTCGGCGGCGAACGGGGCGGGCGGCGCGGGGGCGTGAGGGGAGGCGAGGACGGCCGCATCCATCCCTGGCGCGACCTGCTCCAGCGGTGGAGTGACGAGTGGCTGGACCCGGTCCTGCACGAGCAGGAGCGGCATGAGCCGTTTCCGGCGGAGGTGCGGGCGGCTCGCTGGCTGGGAGGGCCGGGAGCGACCCCGGGGGAGCTGGCCGGGCTTGAGGAGCGTCTGGGGGCCGGGCTGCCGCCCAGCTATCGCCAGTTTCTGCAGACCAGTAACGGGTGGCTCGACACGACGAACGAGATCGCACGGCTGCTGCCCGCCCGGGAGGTCGGCCGGGTCGGGGATGTCGATCCGGAGCTTGTCGGGGGCTGGGGTGATGACCGGGGCCGGATCGAGGTGCCCGACGAGGAGTACTTCGTCTACGGCGACGAGCAGGACTGCTGTGCCATCCGGACCGAGTATCTGAGTGACATGCTCAAGATCAGCGATACGCCCGAGGCGGGGGACGTCTACCTGCTCAACCCGCACGTCGTCACGCCCGAAGGCGAGTGGGAGGCCTGGTATCTCGCCCACTGGCTGCCGGGAGCCGTACGGTACCGGTCGTTCTGGGAGCTCATGAACGACGAGTACCGGAGTTTCCGCGGCGACTGAGGGCGAGACCCCTCACGGCGAGATCTCCTCCAGCGGCCGGTTCGCCGTCTCCTCCGCCAGCGTTCCCGCCACCACCGCACCCACCACGGCCACCGCCCCCAGCATCACGAACACCGCGGTGACACTGTCGCCGGCCGCGTAGACCACGCCCACCAGGATCGGGCCGAGGATCACGCCGAGGCGGTTGACCGCGCCGCCGACGCTGCAGCCCAGGGCGCGCATCCGGGTCGGGTAGAGCTCGGGCGTGTACAGGTACAGGCAGATGTTGGAGCCGAAGAAGCCGACTGCCGAGAGCGAGGTCCAGATCAGGACCTGGGCGGGGGTGCCGGCGCCGAGCGCGGCCAGGGTCAGCAGGAGCGCGGCCGAGGCGCCGAGGCAGATCGCGAAGATCCGGCGGCGGCCCAGGACGTCCACCGTGAGGGCGACGATCAGGCAGCCGAGCAGACCGGCGACCGAGGTCACCGTGGAGTAGAGGAGGGCGTCGGAGAGGGTGAGGCCGTACTCGTCCTTGTAGATGCTCGGCAGCCAGGACGTCACGCCGTAGTTGACGAAGTAGCCGGTGAACCAGATCACGCCGACCACGAGCGTGCGGCGCCGGTACCGGCCGGTGAACAGGCCGCGGATTCCGCTTGCGGCGCGTTCCGCCGGGGTGGCGGCCGTTGCGGCGGGCGCCGGGGCGGTGGAGGCGGAGGCGACCGGGCGGGGGAGTGGTTCGCCCGTTGCCGCCGATACCTTGGCCTCGATCCCGGTCATGACCGCATCGGCTTCTTCCAGCCGCCCGCGCTCCGCCAGCCAGCGCGGCGACTCCGGGACCTTGCGCTGGACGAGGAAGGCCAGCAGGCCGGGCACGGCGGCGATCGCGAACATCACGCGCCAGCCCGCCGCCGGGACCACCCAGGCCGCGACCAGGGCGCCGATGGTGAGGCCGGCCGGGAAGACGAGTTCGTACAGCAGGACGAAGCGGCCCCGTTTGAAGCTCCGGGTGATCTCGCTGATGAAGGCCGCCGCCACCGGCACCTCGCCCCCGATGGCCAGCCCCTGGAGGAAGCGCAGGGCCAGGAACGGGGTGAGTGAGGTGCAGGCGGTCAGCGCCAGGCTCGCGACGCCGGATGCGGCCACGCAGTACGCGATCACCTTCACCCGGCCGTAGCGGTCGGCGAGCCGTCCCGACAGCAGGGCGCCGACGAGCATGCCGGCCGAGCCGACCGTGAGGACCGCGGTGGCGTCGCCCGTGGACAGCTGCCACTCGTCGCGGAGCTCCGGCAGCGCGTAGGCGATCAGCAGCTGGTCGAAGGCTTCGAAGAAGGTGACGACACCCACGATCAGGCGGACGGTGACGTGCCAGCGGGAGAGCGGCAGGCGCTCGAAGCGGGCGGCGATGGTGGCGCGGGTGGTGCCGGCCGGCGAGGAGCCGGGGGCGGCGGCGTCCTTCGAGGTGTCGGTGCTCATCCAGGGGTTCCTCCTGCTCCGCGTGGGGCCGGAGCGGTTGGGGAGCCAGGTGTACGGGGTGGCAGAGGGGACGGGGATGAGCTGAGCGTACGGGTGGGAACGGCCGCACGGCGCTCGTGAGCTTGTGAAGTCACCCACTGGACTCTGTAAGTGCCTAGCTTTTAAGTGCTTAAGTTTTACCGGTCCGAGGGTGGCGTCCGTCAAGCCCCTCGGAGGCAAAGGGAGATTTTGCCGAGGGGGCTTGCGGACAATTACTTAAGCGCTTAGATTTTTAGCCCTGAGGTAACCGATTCGATTGCAGGAGGCCAACTGATGCTTGCCGACGAGGTGTTGGTCGCGGGGCAGTGGCGACAGGGCCGTGGCGCCCTCATCGAGACGGTCGACCCGGCCACCGGCCAGGTCATCGCCACCGTGCACGCCGCATCCCTCGACGACGTCGAGGAGGCCGCCACCGCAGCCGCCCGCGCCGCACACGACCCCGCCTGGCGCGAGCTCCCCGCCCACCTCCGCGCCCGGCTGCTCCACCGCATCGCCGACCTCGTCGAGGAGAGCGCCGACCGGCTCTCCGCCCTGCAGACCGCCGACACCGGCAAATGCCGCACCGAGACCCGCGCCCTCGTCCTCAGCGCCGCCGGTACGTTCCGCTACACCGCCGCCGCACTGGAGACCGCCGAGGACACCCTCACCCCCTCCCGCGGCCCGTACGTCACGATGAGCGTCCACGAACCCATCGGCGTCGTCGGCGCGATCACCCCCTGGAACTCGCCGATCGCCAGCGACGCCCAGAAACTCGCCCCCGCACTCGCCGCCGGCAACGCCGTCCTCCTCAAGCCCGCCGAGTGGACCCCCCTCGTCGCCCTCGCGCTCGGCCGCCTCGTCCACCAGGCACTCACCGAGGCCGGGCTGCCCACCGCCCTGCTCTCCGTCCTGCCCGGCCGCGGCAGCGTCATCGGCGACGCGATCGTCCGCCACAAGGCCGTGGAGAAGATCACCTTCACCGGCGGCACCGCCACCGGCCGCACCCTCGCCCACGTCGCCGCCGACAAACTGATCCCCGTCTCACTGGAGCTCGGCGGCAAGTCCCCGACGATCGTGCTGGAGGACGCCGACCTGGAGCAGGCCCTCGCCGGCGTCATGTACGGCGTCTTCTCCTCCAGCGGACAGAGCTGCATCGCCGGCTCCCGCCTCTTCGTCGCCCGCGCCCGCTACGAGGAGTTCCTCGGCGAACTCGTCTCCCGTACCGAGAAGTTGCGCGTCGGACCCGGCACCGACCCCGACACCCAGGTCGCCCCGCTCGTCCACCACCGCCACCGCGACAGCGTCGCCGCCTACGTCGATCTGGCCCGCGAGGAAGGCGCCACCGTCCGGTGCGGGGGAGCGGCCCCCGACGGCGAGCAGTACCGCGACGGCGCCTACTACCTCCCCACCGTCCTGGACGGCCTGCCCAACACCGCCCGCGTCTGCCAGGAAGAGATCTTCGGACCCGTAGTCGTCGCCCTGCCCTTCGACGACGAGGACGACCTCGTCGCCCAGGCCAACGACAGCGTCTACGGACTGGCCTGCGGCATCTGGACCCGCGACCACGCCAGAGCCTGGCGCCTCGCCCGCCGCATCGACGCGGGCACCGTCTGGATCAACACGTACAAGCAGTTCAGCATCTCCACCCCGTTCGGCGGGCTGAAGGACAGCGGCATCGGCACCGAGAAGGGCCGCGACCTCATCCGCGGCTACCAGCGGCAGAAGTCCCTCTACTGGGCCACCGACACCACCCCCCTGCCCTGGGCCGCCCAGTGAAGCCGAGCGAGAAGAACACGGAGCCCCCCATGCCGTACGAGAACACCCCGCGCCCCCTGCCGGCACCCGTCGCCCGGCTCCGCGCCCTGCGCTCCGTCGAGCTCCGCACCCCCGCCTTCACCGAGTCCGCAGACTTCTACCGCGAGGTCTGGGGCCTGGAACCCGTCGAACAGGAAACGGACGCCACCTGGCTGCGCGGCACCGGCGAGGAACACCACGTCCTCCACCTCGCCCGCGGCGAAACCAACGGCCTCGGCCGCATCACGTTCGCCGTCGCCACCCCCGCCGAGATCGACGAGGCCGCCCGCCGGCTCCTCGCCCGCTCCATCGTCCCCGTCGCCGGGCCCGGCCCCCTCGACCAGGTCGGCGGCGGATACGGACTCCGCTTCACCGACCCCGAGGGCCGGCTGATCGAACTCAGCGCCCAGACCCACGCCGTCACCCCGCGCGGCCGGGACGCCGCCGTCCCCGTCGGCGTCACCCACACCGTCCTCAACACCACGGACATCGACGCCGCCGTCGCCTTCTACACCTCGGTCCTCGGCCTGCGCGTCTCCGACTGGTCCGAGCACCGGATGGCGTTCCTGCGCTGCAACGCCGACCACCACTGCATCGCCTTCAACCAGGCCGAGTGGACCTCCCTCAACCACGTCGCCTACGAGATGACGTCCATCGACCACTTCATGCGCGGCCTCGGCCGCCTCCGCCACCACGGCATCAACCCGCAGTGGGGGCCCGGCCGGCACGGCCCCGGCAACAACACCTTCTCGTACTTCACCGACCCCGCCGGACTCGTCTGCGAGTACACCTCCGAAGTCGCCCAGATCGTCGAGGACGCCTGGATCGCCAAGGTCTGGCGACGCACCCCCGACCTCTCCGACCTGTGGGGCACCGCCGGACCGCCCTCACCCGGTATCCGCAGCCACATGGCCGGCACCCCCGACCCCGGACCCCTCGCCACCCCCACCGACGCACCAGAAGAGGTGACCGCATGACCGCCACCCTCACCCCCCGCCCGGACACCACCACCCGGCCCGCCCGCCCCGTGCGCCGCATCGGCCTCGTCGGCTGGGGAGCCATCGGACGCGTCGTCGGCACCGCACTCGCCGAAGGCCGCATCCCCGGCGCCGAACTCACCTGCATCATCGACAACCGCCCCCTCGTCGACGCCCCCGCACCCCAGCTCTCCTTCGAGGACGCCCTCACCGTCTGCGACCTCATCGTCGAAGCAGCGGGCCAGGCCGTCGTGCGGGAATGGGCCGAACGCGTCCTCGACAGCGGCGCCGACCTGCTGATCGCCTCCACCGGCGCCCTCGTCGACCCCGAACTCACCGACCGGCTGCGCGCCGCCGGACCCGGACGCGTCTACTTCACCGGCGGAGCCGTCGGCGGACTCGACCTCCTCCAGGCCGTCCGCGGACTCGGCCCCCTCACCTCCGTCACCCTCACCACCACCAAGCTTCCCGCCACCCTCCACCAGCCCTGGATGGACGCGGAACTGACCGAACGGCTGCGGACCACCACCGAACCCGTCGAGGTGATGCGCGGCACCGCCGTCGACGTCCCGGTGAAGTTCCCCAAGTCGACGAACGTCGCCGCATCCGTCGCCCTCGCCACCGGCGACCCCTCCCTCGTCCAGGTCGTCGTCGTCGCCGACCCGGCCGCCACCCTCACCCGGCACGTCATCGAAGCGGCCGGCCCGCACGGCACCTACCGCTTCGAGGTCGCCCACCGGCCCGACGAAACCAACCCCGCCACCAGCCAGGTCGTCCCGCACGCCGTGCTCCGCAGCCTCGGCGCCGTCGTCGGCCGCGCAGGACAGATCCTGTGACCGCCGCCGCCGTCGCCACCGTCGCCGGGGTTCACACGCGGGAAGCCGGCGACCCGGACGCCCCGCTGCTCCTCTGCCTCCACGGCATCGGCTCCTCCTCCGCCGCCTTCGCCCCCCAACTCGACGGGCTCGCCGACCAGGTACGGGTCGTGGCCTGGGACGCACCCGGCTACGCGGACTCCGCCGACCCCGCCCACGCCCCCGGCCTCGACGGCTACGCCGACACCGCCGCGACCCTCATCCGCGCACACGGCGGCCCCGCCCACGTCCTCGGCGTCTCCTGGGGCGGCGTCATCGCACTGCGCCTCGCCACCCGCCACCCGGAACTGGTGGCCTCCCTGATCGTCGCCGACTCCAGCCGGGGCTCCGGCACCGACCCGGGCAAGGCCGCGGCCATGCGCGGACGCGCCGCACAACTCGCCGACCAGGGACCCGAAGCCTTCGCCGCCACCCGCGGACCACGCCTCGTCTCCGCCGGCGCACCCCCCGAACTCGTCGCACGCGTCGTCGCCACCATGGCCGCCTCCATCCGCACCCCCGGCTACGGATACGCCGCCGCATCCATGGCCGAAGCCGACCTCACCGACGACCTCCCCACCATCACCGCACCGGCCCTCGTCCTCTGCGGCGAACAGGACACCATCACCGGCACCGACGAATCACAGGCCATCGCAGGCGGGCTGAGCACATCCGTCTACGTCACCCTCTCCGGCGCCGGACACCTCTCCAACCAGGAACGCCCCGAGGCCTTCAACGCCTGGGTCCGCGCCCACCTCCACGTCGTCGCCCGCACACCCGCGTAACGACGCAGCCCCCAACCCCCGCCACCGAACCGAGGAGCAACCCGTGCCCATCGACAACAACCCCTACGAGACCGACGGCGACCTCGCGAAGTTCACCGACTCCCTCATCGCCACCAAGGACTCCCGCGAACCCGACTGGAACACCCTCTCCTTCCAGGAGAAGGCCGGCGCCCAGTACCGCCGCGCCCAGATCCGCTACGTCGGCTCCGGCGCCACCGGCAACCACGAGAACGACAACCGCATCCTGCCCTCCGGCGGCTTCACCCTCTCCAACATGCTGCTCCCGCCGGGCGCCGAAGGCCCCGAGCACACCCACCACGACGTCGAGGAGGCCTTCTTCGTCCTGGAGGGCCAGGTCAAGGTCGGCATCCACCGCGGCGCCGACGAGGCCGAATACCGCACCCTCGGCTACCGCGACATGATCGTCGTCCCCGCCGGAGTGGCCCGCTCGCTGAAGAACGAGGGCGACACCGACGCCCTGTTCTGCGTGATCATCGGCACGCAGAAGCCGCAGGTCCCCACCTACCCCGCGCACTCCCCGATGCACGGCATCACCCGCGACTGATGGCCACCGACGACACCCCCCGTACGGTCGTCGTCACCGGCGCCGGCCGCGGCCTGGGACTGGCCGCGGCCCGCCGGATCGGCAGGGACGGCCACCGCGTCGTCATCGCCGAACTCGACGAGACCACCGGCCGGCAGGCCGCCCACGACCTGCGCGCCGAGGGCATCACCGCCGACTTCCACCCGCTCGACGTCGCCGACCCGGAATCCGTCACCGCACTCGCCACCACCCTCGCCGGAGACGGCACCCGGCTCCACGGACTCGTCAACAACGCCGCACTCGCCAACGCGGTCGGCGGCAAACCCTTCCACGAGATCGACGTCGAAGCCTGGGACCGCATCATGACGGTCAACGCCCGCGGCCCCTGGCTCGTCGCCCGCGCCCTCCTCCCGCTCATGCGGAACCACGGCAGCGGACGCATCGTCAACCTCGCCTCCGACGCCGCCCTGTACGGCTCACCCCGGCTCGCCCACTACATCGCCTCCAAGGGCGCCGTCATCTCCCTCACCCGGGCCATGGCCCGCGAGACCGGCGACTTCGGCATCACCGTCAACGCCGTCGCCCCCGGCCTCACCGAAGGGGAGTCCGCCGTGGACATCCCCGCCGAACGCCACGAGCTGTACCGCCTCAACCGGGCGATCTCCCGCCCCCAGCAACCGGCCGACCTGGTCGGCCTGATCGCCTTCCTCATCGGCGACGAGTCCGGCTACATCACCGGCCAGACCTTCGCGGTCAACGGCGGCTTCACGATGCAGTGAGCCACCTGGGCCTGCCCTGCAAGCCCGTCCGGACAAATCAAGCCCGTCCGGCGATTGAGGACACCCGCACCGGGGTCCCGGTGCCCCCGCGGAGCGCCCCGCCCCCCCAACCCGCAAGGAACCCCCATGGACCTCCGCCTGAAAGGCCACCGCATCCTCGTCACCGGCGGCAGCTCCGGCGTCGGCCTCGCCACCATCCGCACGCTGCTCGAAGAAGGCGCCCGCGTCGCCACCTGCGGCCGCCGCGCCGACGCCCTCACCGCCGCCCTCGACGGCCTCGCCGGACCCGAAACGCTCTACCACGCACCCTGCGACGTACGCGACGAAGCCGCCGTGCAGGCCTTCACCGCGAACGCCGCCGAACACCTCGGCGGCCTCGACGGACTCGTCAACAACGCCGGCGCCTCCCGGATGAAACCCTTCGCCGAGACCACCGCCGACGACTGGCGCGACGAACTCGAACTCAAGTTCTTCGGCGTCCTCAACCCCCTCAACGCCGCCCTGCCCCACCTCCGCGCCTCCGGCAACGCCTCCGTCGTCAACATCAACGCCGTCCTCGCCAAACAGCCCGAGACCGCGCTGATGACCACCAGCGCCGCCCGCGCCGGGATCCTCAACCTCTCCACCTCCCTGTCCAAGGAACTCGCCCCCGACGGCATCCGCGTCAACTCCGTCTGCCTCGGCCTCGTCGACACCGGACAGTGGGAACGCCGCTACGCCGCCTCCGGCAGCCCCCTCGACTACCCCGCCTGGCAGGCCGAACTCGCCGCCGACCGCGGCATCGCGCTGGGCCGCCTCGGCACCGCCGACGAAGTCGCGTACGCCGTCACCGCCCTCCTCTCACCCAGGGCCTCGTACATCACCGGCACCACCGTCGACGTCTGCGGCGGCGTCAACCGCGCCGTCGCGTAACCCCTCACCCCCACCACCCCTCAGGAGCACCCGACATGACCCGACCCAACGGCGGCGACCTGCTCGTCGAGACGCTGCGCGGACTCGGCGTCGACACGGTGTTCGGCATCGTCAGCGTGCACAACCTGCCGCTCGTCGAAGCCGTCGACCGCGACCTCCGCTTCGTCCCCGTCCGCCACGAAGCCGCAGCCGTCAACGCCGCCGACGGCTACGCGCGCGCCACCGGCAACCTCGGCTGCGCCCTCACCAGCACCGGCACGGGAGCGGGCAACGCCGCCGGATCCCTCATCGAATCCCTCAGCTCCGGCACCCCCGTCCTCCACATCACCGGACAGATCGACAGCGAGTACCTCGGCTCCGGACGCGGCTTCATCCACGAGACCAAGGACCAGCTCGGCATGCTCCGCGCGGTCTCCACCCACGCCGTCACCGTCACCGACGCCGCCGACGCCGGCGACATCCTCCGCGACGCCGCAGCCCGCGCACTGACCGCCCCGCACGGCCCCGTCAGCGTCGAATGGCCCATCGACCTGCAGTTCGCCCCCCAGCAGCTCACCGGCACCCCCGTACCGAAACCGGCCACCCCCGCCCTGCCCGACCCGGCACTCCTCGACGAAGCGGCCGCCCTGCTCTCCGCCGCCCGCCGCCCCCTCGTCTGGGCCGGCGGCGGAGCCAACACCGCCCGCCCCGAACTCGCCGCACTCCTCGACGCCCTGAACGCCGGACTCGTCACCTCCAACTCCGGCCGCGGCTCCGTCCCCGAGTCCGACGACCGCGTCCTCGGCAACTACGCCACCGCACCCGCCGGCCGCGCCCTCCTCGCCGAAGCCGACGTCCTGCTCTCCATCGGCACCCACTTCCGCTCCAACGAAACCGCCGACTACAGCCTCGGACTCCCGCCCGTCCACATCCAGCTGGACCTGGACCCGGCAGCCCCCGGCCGCGTCCACCCCGCCACCGTCGCCCTCCACGGCGACGCCGCCACCGTCCTCGCCGCACTCCTGGGACGTGTCACCAGCGGTGGTACGGAGACGAGCTGGCCGGACCGCGTACGCAAGGCCCGCACCGACGCCCGCACCGCACAACGCCACGCCATCGGACCCCAGGCCGCCATCAACGACGCCGTCCGCGACGCCTGCCCGCCCGGATCCGTCATCGCCCGCGACGTCACCATCCCCTCCTCCACCTGGGGAAACCGGCTCCTGGAGATCACCGACCCGGCCACCAACGTCTTCCCGCGCGGCGGCGGCATCGGACAGGGCCTCGCCATGGGCATCGGCGCCGCACTCGGCCGCCCCGACACCCCCACCGTCGTCATCGCCGGCGACGGAGGCCTCGCCGTCCACCTCGGCGAACTCCTCACCCTCGCCCAGGAGAAGCCCGACCTCACCCTCCTCGTCTTCAACGACGGCGGCTACGGCGTCCTGCGCAACATGCAGGACAACCACTTCCCCCGCCGCTCCGGAGTCGACCTCACCACCCCCGACTTCGCCCTCCTCGCCGCCGCCGTCGGCCTCCCGTACGCACGGATCGCCGCCGAAGCCGACGCCGGACCCGTCATCAAGGAGGCCATCGCCTCCCCGGGCCCCACCCTCGTCGAGATCGACCTCGTAGCACTCGGCCCGATGAACACCCCGTTCACCCCGCCCGTCAAGCTCCCCGCCACCGCAACCGATACCTCTGGACAGGGAGGCAACCCGTCATGACAACCGCCGAGGAACCCCGGCTCGACCTGCTCGTCCACCGCATGACCTGGGAGGCCGACGGAGTCCTGAGCATCGAACTCACCCACCCCGACGGGGAGCCCCTCCCCGCCTGGCAGCCCGGCGCCCACATCGACGTACACACCGGCGGACACATCCGCCAGTACTCCCTGTGCTCCGACCCCGCCGACACCACCCACTGGCGCATCGGCATCCTCCGCGAACCCGCCTCCCGCGGCGGCTCCGCCCACCTCCACACCCAGCTCCGCCCCGGCCAGACCCTCCACGTCCAGGGCCCCCGCAACCACTTCGAGCTCGACCCCACGGGCGACGCCACCGGCTACCTCTTCATCGCCGGCGGCATCGGCATCACCCCGATCCTCGCCATGGCCCGCGAAGCAGCCCGCACCGGAACCCCATGGCGGCTCGTCCACGGCGGCCGCACCCGCACCTCCATGGCCTTCGCCGCCGAACTCACCGCACTCGCCGCACTCCCCGGCGGATCAGTCGAATTCGTCCCCCAGGACGAACACGGCCACATCGGCCTCGACACCCTCCTCGGCGACCTCGCCCCCGGCACCCAGGTCTACTGCTGCGGCCCCGAACCCCTCCTCGCAGCCGTCGAGGAACGCCACCCCGACGCCCGCACCGAACGCTTCGCCGCACCCACCGCCGCACCCCGCGACGGCGAAGACAGCAGCTTCGACATCGTCTGCTCACGCACCGGACGCACCGTCGAAGTCGGACCCGCCACCACCGCACTCGACGCACTGGAGAACGCCGGCATCCCCGTCACCTCCTCCTGCCGCGACGGCATCTGCGGCACCTGCGAGACCAAGGTCCTCGAAGGCACCCCCGACCACCGCGACTTCCTCCTCACCGACACCGAACGCGAAACCGGCGCCTCGATGATGCTCTGCGTCTCCCGCGCCCGCACCCCCCGCCTCGTACTCGACCTCTGACACGCCCCCGAAGGGAGCCGACATGGCCGGCCCGACCACCCCGCAGTACCTCAACCCGAACCAGGCACGCACCGCCGAGCCCACCCCGTACGAGAAGAAGCTCGCCGCAGTGATCGAGGAGGTCTTCGGCAGCGGAGCCCACGACCTGCCCGGCCTCGTCGCCGGACTCAACGCCCGCGACCTGCCCGCCCCCGACGGCAGCCCGTGGACCGAGGACACCTTCCGCAACGAGATGCGACGCCTGGGAGCGTGAGACAACCATGACCACCGACACCACCACCCCCGTGCAGCCCGGCACCCCCACCCGCCCCTCCGAAGTCGCCCGCCCCGGCAACCGCACCGCCGAGCGGCTCTACGCCACCGGCATCCGCAACCAGTGGTACGCCGTCTGCCCCTCCGACTTCGTCCCCGCCGGCGGCATGAAACGCCTCACCCTCCTCGGCGAGGAATGGCTCCTCTTCCGCCGCGCCGACGGCACCCTCCACATGCTGGAGGACCGCTGCCCCCACCGCGGCGCCCGCCTCTCCCTCGGCAAACACCTCGGCGACCGCATCGCCTGCTGGTATCACGGCGTCCAGGTCGACGGCACCGGCACCGTCGCCGCCGTACCCGGCCTCCCCGGCTGCAACCTCGAAGGCAAACAACTCGTCGCCGCACCCCACGTCATCGAGACCGCCGGCGGCATCCTCGCCTACTTCGGCGACAACGAGCACCCCGAACCCACACCACTCGTCCTCCCCGAACACCTCACCGACCCCGGCACCTCGGCGTTCCTCTGCTACGCCGAGTGGAACGTCAACTGGCGCTACGCGGTGGAGAACCTCCTCGACCCCATGCACGGCTCGTTCCTCCACCGCGACTCGCACAGCATGGCCGAGGGACAGACCACCGCACGCTTCCGCATCCGCGAGACCGAACGCGGCTTCTTCTTCGAGAAGACCGACCAGAGCGGCATCAACTTCGACTGGGTCGAACTCTGCCGCACCGGCGTCGACTGGGTCGACCTCACCATCCCCTACCCCCCGACCGCCGGCCCCGGCGGACCCTTCGGCATCGTCGGCATGGCCACCCCCATCGACGAGAACCGCTGCGCCGTCTTCTTCTGGCGCTACCGCAAGGTCACGGACTGGCAGCGCGACACCTGGCGCTTCCTCTACAAGACGCTCCTGGAGGACCGCCACTGGGACGTCCTCGAACAGGACCGCATCATGCTGGAGGACCTGCGCACCGACGCCGACCAGGCGGAGAACCTCTACCAGCACGACCTCGGAGTGGTCCGCGTCCGCCGCATGTACCGCACGGAAGCAGAAGCGCAGGCGTCAACAGACTGACCGCAGCCCACCCGAGAAGTCCCTCAATCGCCCGGACACCGGCAGATCGGGCCGGAGGACGCCGGCAAACGCCAGGCCGGAGGACGCCGGCAAACGCCAGGCCGGAGGACGCCGGCAAACGCCAGGCCGGAGGACGCCGGCAAACGTCAGGCCGGAGGACGCCGGTACATCAGGCCGGAGACACCGGCCCATCAAACCGGAGAACACCGGCCCATCAAGCCGGACACCGGCAAATCAAGCCCGTCCGGCGATTGAGGACAAGCGGCGCCCCGGAGGCCGCCACCGCAGACTCAAGCCCGCCACCGGCACATCCAGCCCGTCCGGCGTTTGAGGACACCTGCGCGCCAGGGCTACGGGGCCCAAAATCAAGCCCGTCCGGCGATTGAGGACACACCCCGCACCGGGGTACCGGTGCCCCGCGGAGCAGCCCCCACCGAGCGAACCGCTACTCGCCCGACTCCGCCGCCAACACAGACCGCTCCAGCTTCTCCAGCAACCCGGCCAACTGCGCGCACTCCGCCGGCGACAACCCCGCCAGCATCCGCCGCTCGTTGTCCAGATGCTCCGAGAACAACGCGTCGATCACCGACAGACCCTCGTCCGTCAGCCGCGAATGCACCACCCGACGGTCCTGCGGATCCCGCTCCCGCCGGATCAGTCCGTCCTTCTCCAGGCGGTCGATCCGCAGCGTCACCCCCGCCGAACTGATCAGCCCCGAATCGGCCAGCTCACCAGCCGTACGCCGGAACGGCGCCCCCGCCCGGCGCAGCGCCGTCAGCACATCGAAACCGGCCATCGACAGCCCCTTGCGCTCCACCGGCCGCGAGATCGCCGCGCTGTACCGCAGGAACGCCCGGTGCAGCCGGCCGAACACCTCCAGCGGAGCCGTATCCAGCTCAGGCCGCTCCCGCCGCCAGTCCGCCACGATCGACGCCACCGCGTCCTGCCGCGGCGCGGACCCCGCGGACCCCGCAGCATCCCCGGAGCCTCCGGCAACGCCGGAACTCGCGGAAGCCTGGTTCTTCGCCATCCCGGGCACCCCTCCGTGCAGGTACAACGTCGTCAAGAATCTTAGCCCTCAAAGGACCGGGCCGGACCCTGTCAGCCCAGCGAGAACCCGCCTGCACACCGCCGACCGCATACGGCAGCATGGCTCCCATGTCCGTACTGATGCGCGATGAAGCGCAGGCCCGAGCCCAGTTCCTCGACGTACAGCGGTACACGGTCGAACTCGATCTGACCGCGGGGGAGGAGACCTTCGACTCCCGAACCGTCATCCAGTTCACCGCACTCGCCGACGGTGACACCTTCGTCGAAGTCAAGCCCGCCACCTTGCGCTCCATCAGCCTCGACGGGCACCCCCTGGACCCCGCGGACCTCACCGAGAACCGCTTCCCCCTCACCGGCCTCACCACCGGCCCCCACGAACTGCGCGTCGACGCCGCCATGCGCTACTCCCGCACCGGCGAAGGCATGCACCGCTTCACCGACCCCACCGACAACGAGACCTACGTCTACACCCAGCTCTTCATGGAAGACGTCCAGCGCGTCTTCGCCGCGTTCGACCAGCCCGACCTCAAGTCCGTCTTCGCCCTCACCGTCACCGCCCCCGAAGGCTGGACCGTCCTCGGCAACGGCACCTCCCAGCCCACCGGGGACGGCCACTGGACCCTCGCCACCACACCCCCCATCTCCACCTACCTCGTCGCCGTCGCCGCAGGCCCCTGGCACTCCGTGACCACCGAACACGCCGGACTGCCCTTCGGCATCCACTGCCGCCGCTCGCTGGCCCCCCACCTCGACGCCGACGCCGACGAGATCCTCGACATCACCCGCGCCTGCTTCGACCGGTTCCACGAGAAGTTCGACGAGCCCTACCCCTTCGACTCCTACGACCAGGCCTTCGTCCCCGAATTCAACGCGGGCGCCATGGAGAACCCCGGCCTCGTCACCTTCCGCGACGAATTCATCTACCGCTCCGCCGTCACCGACACCGAACGCCAGACCCGCGGCATGGTCATCGCCCACGAAATGGCCCACATGTGGTTCGGCGACCTCGTCACCCTCGCCTGGTGGGACGACATCTGGCTCAACGAGTCCTTCGCCGAGTACATGGGCTACCAGACCCTCGCCGAAGCCACCCGCTTCACCGACACCTGGGTCGACTTCGGCGTCGCCCGCAAGGGATGGGGATACGACGCCGACCAGCGCCCCTCCACCCACCCCGTCGCCCCCGACCCCGCCGCAGTCCCCGACACCGCGTCCGCAATGCTCAACTTCGACGGCATCTCCTACGCCAAGGGCGCATCCGCCCTCCGCCAACTCGTCGCCTGGCTCGGCGAGAAGGACTTCCTGGCCGGCATCAACACCCACTTCGCCCGCCACAAGTTCGGCAACGCCACCCTCGCCGACTTCATCGACAACCTCGCCTCCGCCACCGACCGCGACGTCCACGCCTGGGCCGACCAGTGGCTGCGCACCACCGGAGTCGACACCCTCACCCCCCACCTCGCCGAGGCCGACACCACCTGGTCCCTCACCGTCGACCACGCGGGCACCCGCCCCCACCGCATCACCGTCGGCACCTACGACCACGCCATCGACACCCAGTCGGGCCCCGACCGCCTCGTCCTGCGCGACCGCTTCGACATCAGCGTCCCCCACGGCGACAGCACACACGGCGACACCACCCAGGACGGCCCCACCACCCGCCCCGGCCGCCGCCCCGCCCTCGTCGTCCTCAACGACAACGACCTCACCTACGCCAAGATCCGCCTCGACCCCGATTCCTGGAACACCGTCCTCGGCGGCCTCTCCGGCATCCCCGACGCCCTCACCCGCGCCGTCGTCTGGAACGCCGCCCGCGACATGGTCCGAGACGGCGAACTCGCCCCCACCACCTACCTCGAAGCGGCCCGCGCCCACCTCCCGCACGAAACCGACCTGGCACTCCTCCAAGGCGTACTCGCCTTCGCCGACACCCAGATCGCCGCACGCTACGTCACCCCCCAGGACCGGCCCGCCGCCCTCGCCACCCTCACCGCCCTCAACCGCGACCTCATCCGCCGCACCGAGGACGGCACCCACCCCGGCCTCCGCCTCACCGCCGTACGCCACCTCATCGACGCCGCCACCCAGCCCGACACCATCCAGGGCTGGCTCACCGACGGCACCGTCCCCGGCGGCCCCGAACTCGACCCCGAACTGCGCTGGCGCATCCTCACCCGCCTCGCCGTCCTCGGCGCCACCGACGAAACGGCCATCGCCACCGAACTCGAAGCCGACCCCAGCGCCACCGGCCAGGAAGGCGCCGCCCGCTGCCGCGCCGCCCTGCCCACCCCCGAGGCCAAGGCCGCCGCCTGGCAGGCCATGTTCACCGACGACAGCCTCTCCAACTACCTGTTCACCGCCACCGCCCAAGGCTTCTGGCAGCCCGAACAGACCGACCTCCTCACCCCGTACGTCACCCGCTACTACCCCGACGCCACCGCACTCGCCGTCCGCCGCGGCCCCGCCATCGCCGAAGCCGCCGGACGCTACGCCTTCCCCGCGTACGCCATCGACGCCGACAGCCTCCACCGCGGCGAACAAGCCCTCACCGACCAGGCCCTCATCCCCGCCCTCCGCCGCAAACTCACCGACCAGATCGACGACCTGCGCCGCGCCCTCACGGTCCGCAACGCCCACTGACCCAGGCACCGCACCCAGCCGCCGCACCACCGCGAAACCGCACCACCGCGAGACCGCACCACCGCACCACCCGTGCCCGGCCCGCCCTCACCCCGAGGACAGGCCGGGCACACCCATATCCGGACACCCGCCGCGCGCACCTCTACCACCCGAACCCCTCACCAACGCCCCCAAGCGCCCACCCATCCCCCTTTCGAGTTCAGATCACCAGGCTCCCCGGCAGCGCCCACCGAAACCCGGACAAGCTGGAATGTCCACCCGTGCGCACCCGAAGGGCCACCCACCCATGCCCACCCCACCCCTCGCCGGATCCACCACCGGCCCCACCGCCCTGCGCCCCCTCATCGACACCGTCCTCACCGCACTCCAAGAAGGCGCCCGCCGCCGCGACGGCCCCCTCCCCGCCGGCGGACCCGACACCGTCACCACCCACATGCGCACCGCACTCGACCCCGTCATCCCCGAACACGGAACCGGCCCCCACCACGCCCTCGCCATCCTCATCGGCGCCCTCACCGAAGGCGCCGCCGACCCCGCCGACCCCCTCTGCGCAGCCCACCTCCACACCCCACCCCTCGCCCTCGCCGCCGCAGCCGACCTCGCCGCCTCAGCCCTCAACCCCTCCATGGACTCCTGGGACCAAGCCCCCGCCGCCTCCACCCTCGAAGCCGACACCACCGCAGCCCTCGCCGCCGAGATCTACCCCCACCACACCCACCCCGACGCCCTCATCACCACCGGCGGCACCGAAGCCAACCAACTCGCCCTCCTCCTCGCCCGAGAACGCCATGGCCCCACCCTCCAGACCATCACCGGCACCAACGCCCACCACAGCATCACCCGCGCCGCCTGGCTCCTCGGCCTCCCCGCACCCCTCACCGTCCCCGCCCCCCACGGCACCATCGACCCCACCGCACTCAACGAAACCCTCACCCGGCAACAAGGCCGCCCCCTCCTCGTCACCGCCACCGCAGGCACCACCGACACCGGCCAGATCGACCCCCTCACCGACATCGCCGACCTCTGCCACACCCACGGCGCCGAACTCCACATCGACGCCGCCTACGGCGGACCCCTCCTCCTCAGCCCCACCCACCGCCACAAAATCAACGGCCTCGACCGCGCCCACAGCGTCACCCTCGACCTCCACAAACTCGGCTGGCAACCCGCATCAGCCGGCATCCTCGCCGTCCCCGACCACCACCACCTCCACGCCCTCCACCACCACGCCCCCTACCTCAACGCCGACGACGACACCCAAGCCGGAATCCCCGACCTCCTCGGCCGCTCCCTGCGCACCACCCGCCGCCCCGACGCACTCAAAATCGCCGTCACCCTCCAAGCACTCGGCCGCACCGGACTCGCCGACCTCATCGACCGCACCTGCGCCGCCGCCCACCACCTCGCCGACCTCATCACCAAAACCCCCACCCTCGACCTCTACGACCAACCCACCATCACCACCGTCCTCTTCCGCCCCACAGGCGCCGACGACCACACCGTCGCCACCATCCGCCGCACCCTCCTCACCCGCGGCCACGCCGTACTCGGCCGCACCCGCACCCACGGCCACCTCTGGCTCAAAGCCACCCTCCTCAACCCCCACACCACCCCCGACGACCTGCACAAACTCATCAACCTCGTCACCCACCTCACCACCGAACTCACAGAAGGCAGCACCAACCGATGACAGCCCGGCCCGACCGGCCCACCCCCGAAACCGATCAGCCCCACGACCTCATCGGCATCGGCATCGGCCCCTTCAACCTCTCCCTCGCCGCCCTCACCCACGGCCTCCCCACCCCCCTCACCACCGCCTTCTACGAACAACGCCCCGCCTTCCACTGGCACCCCGGCCTCCTCATCGACGGCGCCAGCCTCCAAGTCCCCTTCCTCGCCGACCTCGTCACCCTCGCCGACCCCACCAGCCCCTGGACCCTCCTCAACTACCTACGCACACGCGACCGGCTCTTCCCCTTCTACTTCGCCGAGCGCTTCCACATCCAACGCGCCGAATACGACGCCTACTGCCGCTGGGTCAGCCAACAACTCCCCAACCTCCACTTCAGCCACCAAGTCGACGCCATCCGATGGAACCCCCAACACACCCACTTCGAAGTCGACTTCACCCAACTCGGCCCCGACGGCGAAGCCGAAGCCCTCGGCCGCGCCCACACCCGCCACATCGCCCTCGGCATCGGCACCGAACCCCACATCCCCGAACCCCTCAAACCCCTCACCGACGCCGGAACCGTCCCCGTCATCCACTCGGCCGACTACCTCCACCACCGCCAACAACTCCTCGACGCCGAACACATCACCGTCATCGGCTCAGGCCAATCCGGCGCCGAAATCTTCCTCGACCTCCTCCGCGCCCGCCCCGCAGGCCACGAAAAACTCCACTGGCTCGCCCGCACCCCCGCCTTCGCCCCCATGGAGTACTCCAAACTCGGCCTCGAACACTTCACCCCCGACTACACCCGCTACTTCCACGCACTCCCCGAACCCGTACGCGACCAACTCGTCCCCCACCAATGGCAACTCCACAAAGGCATCGACCACGACACCATCACCGCCATCCACGACGAGCTCTACCGCCGCACCCTCCACGGCGGCTGGCCCGACGCCACCCTCACCCCCGGCGTCCACGTACGCACCGCAGGCCGCGTCGCCACCACCCGCATCGAACTCCACCTCGAACACACCCAACAAGGCACCCGCTCCCGCCTCACCACCGACGCCGTCGTCCTCGCCACCGGCTACCGCGAACGCCCCCTCGACCACATCCTCGGCAACCTCGGCACCCACCTGCGCCGCGACACCTCCGGCCGCCCCCGCATCGACGCCCAATACCGCCTCGACCTCGACCCCGCCATCACCGGCAACATCTACGTACAGAACGCCGAACGCCACACCCACGGAGTCGGCGCCCCCGACCTCGGCCTCGCCGCCTGGCGCAGCGCCACCATCCTCAACAACCTCACCGGCACCACCCCCTACCCCCTCCCACAACGCACCGCCTTCACCACCTTCGGCCTCACCCCCCACCACCCGGACATCCCCGCACAACCCCCCACCCTCGTCCCCCTCGCCCGAGGCAACTGACCGGACGCACACAAAGAGGCGGCCGCCCACCTCCCACGAAGGGAAGTCAGCGGCCGCCTCACGCACATCCCGGCCAAGAACGACCGACTGTGACGAGATCCGCAGCCCACCCCCGACATTGTCGAGGTCACGTCACCAACTCATGCGGTTTTCACACAACGCTGGGCCGAAGCAGCCGAACCCGCCATCGTGGTGACCCGTCAGAAGTCACAGCCCGCACGCCAGGAACCGCAGCACCCACCACCCTGGGCGGCCCACACGGCCCGCGACCCACACCACGAAAAAATCGGGGGAACCATGTCACTTCGCAACCGGCTCACACGCCGCACGCAGATCGCTCTCGTCGGCATCGCCGCCACAGGCGTCGCGGCCGCAATCGCCGTCATACCCGCAATCGCCGACAGCGACCCCGCACAGCCGGCAACAGCCGCCGCTCAGAACGACACCGACTACGGGCCCGAACCCGAAGCCGACAGCAAGCTCGTCACCCAGGCCAACGCCATGACCACCATGGCCACGGCCACACTCTCACCCGACACCATGATCAACCGGGCCCGCACCTGGCTCACAGCCAACAATGGACGCGCGGTCCCCTACAGCATGGAACGCACCTGGAAGGACGGCTACCGTCAGGACTGCTCAGGCTACGTCTCCATGGCACTCGGCCTCGGAAAGCCCGGCCTGAACACCGTCGGCCTGGCGGACTCACGCAACGGTGTCACCAAGCGGCTCAGCAGCGTGAGCCAGCTCAAAAAGGGCGACCTGCTCATCGACTACAGCACCACCGACGGCGACTTCCGCCACGTGGTGATATTCGAGAAATGGGCCAACACCTCCCACAGCTCCTACTGGGCCTACGAACAGCGCGGCACGTACGGCACCACCCACCGACAGCTCAAGTACGGCATCGGCAGCGACCACTACGACCCCTTCCGCCCGGTCAAGCTCAGCGGCGGCGGCAGCGGCGGCGGACAACTCCCCGCCCCCAGCGCCTCCTGGCCCACCCTCAAGAGCGGCTCCAAGGGCGCCGACGTGAAGTCCGCCCAGCAACTCCTGACCGCGCGGGGCTACACCATCGCGGCCGACAGCAGCTACGGCCCGAAGACACGCGCCGCAGTAATCCGATTCCAGAAGTCCCGATCCCTCGCCGCCGACGGCGTCATCGGCCCGAACACCTGGTCCAAACTGATCACCACCGTGAAGTACGGCCAGTCCGGCCAGGCAGTGAAAGCAGCACAGACACAACTGAAGGTCTACGGCTACACCATCGCCGTCGACGGCAAGTTCGGCGCCAAGACCAAAGCGGCAGCCACGGCCTTCCAGAAGAACCACCATCTGGCAGTCGACGGCGTCATCGGCCCGAACACCTGGCGCGCCCTACTCGGCACCCGCTGACACCAGCGGCCCCCGCAACCGCCCGACGGCTCCTTCCCGCCGCACCCGCAGCAGGAAGGAGCCGTCGCCACACACGACGAAAGGAACCTAGAACACCGGCGAACCATCCCGCGTCAGACGCCAGTCCACCGAAGCGAACTCCGCACCATCCACCGACCCCTTCGCCTGAACCCACGAAATAATCGTGTTCCGGATCTCCTCCGAATTCGCCCACAACTGCTTCGCAGCCGGCACATGCGGGAAGTTACCCCCACCGCTCGCCCGGTAGTTGTTCACCGCCAGCACGAACTGCGCCGCAGGATCAATCGCCTTCCCCTCGAACGACAGATTCACAATCCGCGAACCATTCGGCTTCGCGATATCGATCTCATACGTCAGACCCGACACCGCGTCATAGTTGTAATCCGGAGTATTGCCCGCGTTCGTCAGCTTCGCCGTATCCACCGGAACACCCGCCGCCGTCTGCACGTAATACCGCGCCGAAAACTCCAGATAATCCCGGATCTGCGCACCCGTCACCAGCCGCGCCTCAAGCGTGTTCTCGAACGGATACAACCCCGCCGCATCCTTGATCGTCACATTCCCCGCAGGAATCTGCGCCGTACGCGAGAAACACGACGCCTGCGACAACACCGGCAACGCCGCATACTCGCCACCCGCCAGCGCCGCCTTCACCGTCTCCGCCTGCACGACATTGATCAGATCGATGATCGGCTCGTCCTTCCACGCCGCCTCAGCCGTCGTCATCGCCGCAGTCGACGTACCGATCACCTGGTTGACGTACGCCACCACCTTCTTGTGCTCGTCCGCCAGCATCCGCGTGATCTTCGGGTCCTCAGCCACCGTGTTCGAGTTCAACACCTGCGAACCGGCCTTCTCGACCACCCAGCGACCCTTCTCCCACACCAGATCGAAGTCGAACAACGTCAGCCGCTGACCCCACTTCAACGGCTCGGACAGCACAACCTTCTTCCCGGTCTCCTTGTTCTCCACGAAGTACTCGGGAATCTCCAGATGCGCATGACCCACCAGAATCGCATCGATCCCCGGCACCTGCTCCGCCACCAGACCCGCGGCATTCTCCACATACGGAATCTGATCACCGTACGACGACGTCCCACTGCTCCCCGAATGCGCCGACACGATCACCACATCCGCACCCATCGAGCGAAGCCGCGGCACATACTTCGCCGCCTGCTCCTCAAGACCCGGGAACACCATCTTCCCGCCCACGTTCGCCTTGTCCCAGATGGCGATCCCCGGGTTGGTCAGACCCAGAATCGCGACCTTCACATCCCGGCCGTGCGGCGTACGCAACTTCTTGATCACATACGGAGCGAACGCCGGCCGCAACGTCTTCGCGTCCAACGCGTTCGCACCCAGCAGCGGAAAATCACACTGCTCCTCGAACTTCCGCAGCACCGGAATGCCGTAGTTGAACTCGTGGTTCCCGAGCGCCGCAGCGTCATAACCGATCGCGTTCATCGCCTGCGCCATCGGATGCACCGGACCGTGCTTCGCCGTGATCGGATCGATCTTCGCGTAGTAGTACGACAACTGCGTGCCCTGGATCGTGTCACCCGCATCGATCATCAGGGTGTTGTGACGGCCCTTCTCCCGACGCACCTGGTCCACCAGCGTCGAGATCTTCGCCAGACCGACGTCGTTGTGATCCTTGTCGTCGAACTCCTTGTCCGTGAAGTAGTCCCAGTTGAACGCGTTCCCGTGCAGATCCGTCGTACCCATCACGGTGAACGAGTACCGCTTCGGCGGACGCCCATGACCGTGCCCGGACCCGTGACCCTGCGCCTCGGCAGGCACCGCCCCGGCACCCACCATGGCCACACCGGCACCGGCCGCGGCCGATGTCCCCAGGAACGTCCTTCGGTTCAGCGGCATCTCGTCTCCCACATCTCAGTTCTCTCCGTGCACAGTTCCGTCCGCACACAACGCGCGTAGACCCCACGCACGCGTACACAACGCGCGTAGATAATCACCCACGAACCACACCCGGCAACACCCCCAACAGGTTTCTATTCGATGACCACCCGCCGACGCCCCCCACGACCGCCGCCACTGTCACACCCGAGTGCCACCCTGAACCCATGACCGACACCACCCAGCCCTACGGCACCCCCGACCAACCCCGCCTCGCCGTCCGCGGCGAAGCACGCCTCCGCACCGACCCCGAAATCGCCCGCATCGGCATCACCGTCAGCGCCCGCGGCAAAGACCGCCGCACCGCACTCGAAGACCTCACCCGACGCAACACCACCGTCCTCGACCTCGCCCGCAGCTACGGACCCGCCGTCGAAAAACTCGAAACCGGCGCCCTCTCCATCACCCCCGAACTCCACCAACGCGGACGCGACGAGAAAATCCGCGCCTACCACGGCCGCGTCCACATCACCGCCACCCTCAACGACTTCACCGCACTCGGCGAATTCACCACCCGCGTCGCCGACCTCGACATGACCCGCATCGACGGACCCCGATGGGCCCTGCGCCCCGACTCACCCGCCCACGGCCAAGCCCGCCGCCAAGCCGTCCACGAAGCCGTCCAACGCGCCCGCGAATACGCCGACGCCGTCGGCGCCCAACTCGCCGCACTCGTCGAACTCGCCGACCTCGGAGCCGAGAACACCACCCCGGCCCCCTTCGCCCGCGGCGCCTACGGCGGCCCCCCACCCCCGACAGGAGGCGCCGCCCCCGGCGCAGCCCCCGCACTCGACCTCGAACCACAACAACAAACCGTCTACGCCCAGGTGAACGCCCGCTTCATCATGACCCCACCAAAACTCTGAAAACCCGAACACCGAAACCCCGAACCGAATGCTCATCCGAGCACCCCGCCGCACAATTCAACACTTGTCAAAAACCCTTCACCCAAAGGACGTTGACCAGTCATACGCAGCCAATTAACTACCCGTAAGTAAGGTTTAGGCTCACACCATGCGCCGAGCCAAAATCGTATGCACCCTAGGACCCGCAACCGACACATACGACCAGATCAAAGCCCTGGTCGACGCCGGAATGGACATCGCCCGCCTCAACCTCAGCCACGGCACCTACGCCGAACACGAAGACCGCTACCACCGAGTACGCAAAGCATCCGACGAAGCCGGACGCAGCGTCGGCATCCTCGCCGACCTTCAAGGCCCGAAGATCCGCCTCGGCCGCTTCCGCGAAGGCCCCGTACTCCTTGAACGCGGCGACGACTTCACCATCACCGTCGAACCCATGGAAGGCGACCGCCACACCTGCGGCACCACCTACACCGGCCTCAACGCCGACGTCACCGCCGGCGAACGCATCCTCATCGACGACGGCCGCGTCACCCTCGAAGTCACCGAAGTCGACGGCCCCCGCGTCCACACCACCGTCATCGAAGGCGGCATGGTCTCCGACCACAAAGGCCTCAACCTCCCAGGCGTCGCCGTCTCCGTCCCCGCACTCTCCGAAAAAGACATCGAAGACCTCCGCTGGGCCCTGCGCACCGGCGCCGACATCATCGCCCTGTCCTTCGTCCGCAGCGGACGCGACATCGAAGACGTCCACCGCATCATGGACGAAGAAGGCCGACGCCTCCCCGTCATCGCCAAGGTCGAAAAACCCCAGGCCGTCGAGAACATCGACGACATCGTCGCCGCCTTCGACGGCATCATGGTCGCCCGCGGCGACCTCGGCGTCGAAATGCCCCTGGAACAGGTCCCGATCGTCCAGAAGCGCGCCATCAAACTCGCCAAGCGCAACGCCAAGCCGGTCATCGTCGCCACCCAGATGCTCGACTCGATGATCGACAACTCCCGACCCACCCGCGCCGAAGCCTCCGACGTCGCCAACGCCGTCATCGACGGCACCGACGCCGTGATGCTCTCCGGCGAGACCAGCGTCGGCAAGTACCCCATCGAGACGGTCCGCACGATGTCCCGCATCGTCGAAGCGGCAGAGGAAGACATCCTCGCCAAGGGCCTCCCGCCCCTCACCGACCGCAACAAGCCCCGCACCCAGGGCGGCGCGGTCGCCCGCGCGGCAGCGGAGATGGGCGACTTCCTCGGCGCGAAGTTCCTGGTCGCCTTCACCCAGAGCGGCGACACGGTCAAGCGCCTCTCCCGCTACCGCTCACCCATCCCGCTCCTGGCCTTCACCCCTGACCCGGCCACCCGCTCCCAGCTGAACCTCACGTGGGGCGTGGAGACGTTCCTGGGTCCGCACGTGGACTCGACGGACGCGATGGTGGCGCAGGTGGACGAGGAACTGCTGAAGATCGGCCGCTGCCAGAAGGGCGACGTGGTCGTCATCACGGCAGGCTCCCCGCCGGGCGTCGCAGGCTCGACGAACCTGGTGCGCGTGCACCACATCGGCGAGGACGACAGCCCGAAGTAGGGCGGCTCGCTCAGTATTTCGGCCCGACGTGTGCATCCATGAGGGCTACGGATGCCCGTCGGGCGACGGAGATGTTGTACTCCTTGCCCGCGCGGGTGCAGTGCGTCCACTCGATGCCGAGCTTGTCGAGAGTGTCGGTGTAGAGCTGCCGGATGTCGTCCGAGACGTTGGTGAACCAGTACCGCGGATACTCGTACCGCTTCCGCACGCCGCCGACCATTCTGGTGGTCCAGTTCATGTTCCGGCATCCGTCGGAGTGGATGAGGCCGCGGATGAAGTCCCAGGGGTGGGCGTCGACGATCTCCTGCTGCCAGGGGGCGAGGGCGATGCGGCGTTCGTGTTTTCTGCCGGGGCCGTGCTGGGGGAAGAGGCACCACAGATGCTTCGAGTACATCTTCACCTCGTGGCACCCCTTGCGGCGCACCCGGCACACGGAGTTCTCGGGGAAGACGGTGCGCATCGCGCTCTCGCACTGGTCCATGAGGCCGGGCCATGAATCGGCGCAGGTGACGGACAGGCTGGGAGTCTTCATGGCTCTGTTCTGGATGATGTGTCCATCGCCGAGGTAGAGGCCGAGAAGGTACGCGTAGGCGGCTTGGTCCAGCTCGCCGTCACATCGAGGGCAGAGGGAGAGATGGCGGCCGGGACATTCGCCGCGCTTGGCGCGGTCCATGTGCTTCCAATAGCTGATCGTGCCTGCCGGTACGTTCAGCTTCCGTGCCACGTCCGCGTTCCGTGCCCCACCCCGGAGGAGGGTGAGAGCTTTCTGTCGCATTTCCGTTCCGTGGAAGTTCACGCAACCACGATGCGTGATTGGACTCGACTGCATGCAACGAAAAGCGGATGTTCACGAGAACGTGAACATCCGCTTACCGGAATGGTGCCGGGTATGGGATTCGAACCCACATGTCCTTTCGGACAGAGGTGTTTGAGACCTCCGCGTCAGCCAATTGCGCCAACCCGGCTTGGTAACCGGTCAGAAGTGTACCTGGTAACTGAAGCGCACAGCAGGTAGGTAGGCTGCTTCGCAGCAGTACCTGCCCTGAACCAAGGAGCCCCGTGACCACCCCCGAGTCGCCCCAGCCCGCCGCCGACGACGACAAGTCGCACGTCCCGCCGCTGACGACCCGCGTCGTCATCGCCGAGGACGAGGCGCTCATCCGCCTCGACCTCAAAGAGATGCTCGAAGAAGAGGGGTACTCGGTCGTCGGTGAGGCCGGAGACGGGCAGCAGGCGGTCGAGCTGGCCCGGGAGCACAAGCCGGACCTGGTCATCCTCGATGTGAAGATGCCGGTCCTCGACGGGATCTCCGCCGCCGAGAAGATCGCGGAGGAGTCCATCGCGCCGGTCCTGATGCTCACCGCGTTCTCGCAGCGCGACCTCGTGGAGCGGGCCCGGGATGCCGGGGCGATGGCGTACCTCGTGAAGCCGTTCAGCAAGAGCGACGTGGTGCCGGCCATCGAGATGGCGGTGTCGCGGTTCGCGGAGCTGAAAGCGCTGGAGGGCGAGGTCGCGGACCTGTCGCAGCGGCTGGAGACGCGGAAGCTCGTGGACCGTGCGAAGAGCATTCTGCAGACGGATTACGGGCTCTCCGAGCCGGCCGCGTTCCGGTGGATCCAGAAGACCTCGATGGACCGGCGGCTGTCGATGCAGCAGCTGGCGGAGGCGTTGATCGAGGACGCCGAGGAGAAGAAGCGCGCGGCGGAGTAGCCGTACTCGTACTCGTACGACGAGAAGGCCCGCGCCCCGGACATCCGGGGCGCGGGCCTTCGTCGTATGTGGGTCAGTCCTCGCCGAGGTACGCCTTGCGGACGGACTCGTCGTGGAGGAGGTCCGCTCCGGTGCCGGAGAGGACGATCTTGCCGATCTCCATGACGTGGCCCTGGTCCGCGAGGGAGAGGGCGGCCTGGGCGTTCTGCTCGACGAGCAGGATCGTGGTGCCCGAGGCCTTGAGTTCGACGATGGTCTCCATGATCTTCTGCATCATGATCGGGGAGAGGCCCATGGAGGGTTCGTCGAGCATGAGCAGTTTGGGCTGGGACATGAGGGCGCGTCCCATGGCGAGCATCTGCTGTTCGCCGCCCGAGAGGGTTCCGGCGGCCTGCTTCCGGCGTTCCCCGAGGATGGGGAAGAGGTCGTAGGCGCGCTGGATGTCCTTTTCGATGCCTGCCTTGTCGTTGCGGAGGTAGGCGCCGAGGAGGAGGTTCTCGGTGATCGTCAGCCGGGGGAAGATGTGGCGGCCCTCGGGGGAGTGGGCGAGGCCCAGGGCGACGATCTTGTGTGCGGGGATGTTGGTGAGTGGCTTGCCCTCGAAGAGGATGCGTCCGCCGATGGGCTTGAGCAGTCCGGAGAGGGTGCGCAGGGTGGTGGTTTTGCCGGCGCCGTTGGTGCCGATGAGGGTGACCACCTGGCCGGCGTCGACGGAGAAGGAGATGCCTTTGACGGCTTCGATCTTGCCGTAGGCGACGCGGAGGTCCTCGACCTCTAGCAGTGCGGTCATCGGGTGTCCTCCTCCTCGGTGGTGGTGTCCTTGGTGCCGGCGGGTGCTGAGGCTTCTGCTTCGGCGACTGCTTCGGCCGCTTCGACTTCGGCGACTTCTTCGGCGCCGGGGGCGCCTTCGAAGGGGGTGCCGAGGTAGGCGGCGATGACGCGTTCGTCGCTCTGGACGACTTCGGCGGTGCCTTCGACGAGTTTTTCGCCCTGTACGAGGCAGGCGACGCGGTCGCTGAGGTTGAAGATGAAGCGCATGTCGTGCTCGATGACGAGGACGGCGATGCCCTGGTCCCGGATGGCGAAGATGAGTTCTTCGGTGACGCGGGTTTCCTGGGGGTTCATGCCGGCGGTGGGCTCGTCCAGGAGGAGGAGGCCGGGGTCGCTGGCGAGGGCGCGGGCGATTTCCAGCTTGCGCTGGTCTCCGTAGGGGAGGTTGCGCGCGAGGTGGTCGGCCTTGTTCTGGAGGCCGATGAACTCCAGGAGTTCCATGGCGCGTTCGCGGCTGCTGTTCTCGGCTTTGGTGTAGCCGGGGAGGCGCAGGAGTGCGGACCAGAGGCCTTCTTTGGTTCTGGTGTGGCGTCCGACGAGGACGTTTTCCAGGACGGTCATGTTGGCGAAGAGCCTGATGTTCTGGAAGGTGCGGGCGATGCCTGCTTTGGTGACGAGGTGGGGCTTGGGCGGCAGGACGGTGCCCTTGTAGCTGACCTTGCCCTCGGTGGGGACGTAGAGGCCGGTGAGGCAGTTGAAGAAGGTGGTTTTGCCGGCGCCGTTGGGGCCGATGAGTCCGACGATTTCGCCTGCGTTGACGGTGAGGTCGACGTTGCGTACGGCGGTGAGTCCGCCGAAGCGCATGGTGACGCCGCTGGCGTCCAGGACGGTGGTCGCGGTTTTCGTGGTGGTGGTCATGGTGGTCACGCCCCCGCCTTGGCGATGCCGGCGTCGTTGTCTTCGGACTGCCGTGGTTCGGGTACGCCGATGGGTTCGTCGTTCTCGTGGAATTCGAGTTGTTTCCGGCGGTCGGCGACCAGGCCTTCGGGGCGGAAGCGCATCAGGAGGATGAGTGCGATGCCGAAGAGGAAGAGCTGGTAGTCCTGCATGAACTGCAGTTTGGCCGGGATGAGGTAGAGCAGTGCGGCGCCGACGAAGGGTCCGCTGAGGGTTCCCATGCCGCCGAGGATGACGGCGGCGAGGAGGAAGGCGGAGTTCGGGGGTACGGAGCCGGCGAACTGGTACTGCTCGGGTGTCACGGTGTAGTTGACGTGTGACTGTACGGTGCCGGCGAGGCCGGCGAGGGTGGCGCCGAGGGCGAAGGCGAGGAGCTTGAGCCGGAAGGCGTTGATGCCCATGGCGGTGGCTGCGGTTTCGTCTTCGCGGATGGCGACCCAGGCGCGGCCGATGCGGGAGTCTCCGGAGCGGCGGAAGACGAGGACGACGACGGCGGTGACGACGAGCATCAGCAGGTAGTAGTTGGCGGGCCTGCTGAGGGTGAAGGGGCCGATGTCGTGGCTGAGTCCGAAGTCGATCCCGAAGAGGTTGAGGTCGGGGATGCTCGGGATGCCTTGGGAGCCGTTGGTGAGGTCGGGTCCGCTGTTGCCGTTGAGGTTGTTGACGGTGACGCGGAAGATCTCTCCGAAGCCGAGGGTGACGATGGCGAGGTAGTCGCCTCGTAGCCGCAGGGTGGGGGCGCCGATGAGGACGCCGAAGATCAGTGAGACGGCGGCTCCGGTGAGGACGGCGGCCCAGAAGGGGAATTGGACGCCGATGGCGGAGAGGGGTGCGCCGGAGACGAGGGCGGCTGTGTAGGCGCCGACGCCGAGGAAGGCGACGTAGCCGAGGTCGAGGAGGCCGGCGAGGCCGACGACGACGTTGAGGCCGAGTGCGACGGTGGCGAAGATGAGGATGTTCGCGCCGATGAGGGCGTATTCCGCGGTGTCCTGGGTGAAGGGGAAGCAGAAGGCTGCGGCCAGGGCTGCGGTGAGGGTGACGTTGCGGTGCTTCGTGGTCAGCGCGGTGATGCGGGCGATGAGGCCGGCCCGGGTGAGTGCGGTGAAGGCGAAGGCCGCGGTGATGAGGAAGCCGATGAACTGTTCGGAGTCCTCGGTGGGGATGTCGACGCAGAAGGTGAAGATGTAGAGCGCGGCGCCGAAGGCTGCGGTGATGATGAGGATTTCGGCCCAGGCGGGGAGTGTTCTGGCGCGGCCGGGGGTGGGTGCGGCGAGGCTGTTGCGGAAGCGTTGCCAGGTGTTGGGCCGGGGCGCGTCGGTGGGGAGTGGTTCGTCGCTGGGGAGTCCGAGTGCGGCGAGGAGGGCGATGAGTGCGCCGATGCCGCTGACCCAGGCTCCGGGTTCGAGGTTGA
The DNA here is from genome assembly GCF_036013915.1 of Streptomyces sp. NBC_00464. Classification (NCBI taxonomy): domain Bacteria; kingdom Bacillati; phylum Actinomycetota; class Actinomycetes; order Kitasatosporales; family Streptomycetaceae; genus Streptomyces; species Streptomyces sp. NBC_00464. Next base: position 6,014,979 of record NZ_CP107899.1, read on the forward strand.
CCACGCCGCCGAGTTCGTACGTGATGGCGCCGATGGTGTAGCCGGTGACGCCGAGGGTGCCGAGGGCGAGGAGGCGTACGGGGCTGTTGGTGCCGCCGGGGGTGAGCCAGCGGAGGCCGGGGATGCCGTATCCGCAGAGGGTGAAGAGGAGGGTGAGGACGGCGCTGGTGAGGGTGAGGATCTGGAGGCCGCCGGGGTAGCCGGTGACGGTGAGGTCGCCGGGGAATTCGGAGGTCCAGGTCCAGGGGAGGAAGGTGCCGACGAGTGCGATGGCTGCGCCGGCGGCCGTGGTGATGCGGGCGGCCGGTGCGGGCAGCGGGATGAGTGCTTTCTGGGTGGTCATCCGTATCACGCCCGATCCGCGACGCGTTCGCCGAGCAGGCCTTGGGGCCGGAGCAGGAGGACGACGATGAGGAGGACGAAGGCCCATACGTCCTTCCAGGCGCCGCCGCCGAAGAGGTCCATGCCGGGGACGTCGCTCATGTAGCCGGTGGCGAGGGATTCGGCGACGCCGAGTACGACTCCGCCGAGCATGGCGCCGTAGATGTTGCCGATGCCGCCGAGTACGGCTGCGGTGAAGGCTTTGAGGCCCATGATGAAGCCCATTTTGAAGCCGATCTGGCCGTTCTTGAGCCCGTAGGCGACGGCGGCGACGGCTGCGAACGCGGCACCGATGGCGAAGGCCATGACGATGATGCGGTCGGTGTTGATGCCCATGAGCTTGGCGGTGTCGGGGTCCTGCGAGGTTGCCTGCATGCCGCGGCCGGAGCGGGTCTTGGAGACGAAGAGGCCGAGGGCGATCATGCAGATGGGTGCGGCGATGAGGACGAAGAGGTCACCGCGTTGGATGTGGGCGCCGAAGACGTCGAATGCTTCGCCCTTGAACTGGGGGAAGGGGCGGTCCTTCGTGGCGTCGGGGTACCACTTCCAGATGGCCTGCTGGAGTGCGAGGGAGAGTCCGATCGCGGTGATCAGCGGGGCGAGTCTGGGGGCGTTGCGCAGGGGGCGGTAGGCGAAGCGTTCGGCTGCGACGCTGATGGCGACGGAGCATATGACGCCGCCGATGATCATGATGGGGACGATTGCGAGGAGGTTGGAGCCGGCCGGCATCCAGAGGTACACGGTGAGAGCTCCGAAGCCTCCGATCATGAAGATCTCGCCGTGGGCGAAGTTGATGAGCTGGATGATTCCGTAGACCATCGTGTATCCGATCGCGATGAGTCCGTACATCGCGCCGAGGATGAGTCCATTGGCCAGCTGTTGCGGCAGTTCGTGCACCGCAGGGCCTCCGTGGAGTGGTTCGGATATGGCACCGCGCGGGAGTGCTCGTAGCGCTCCCGCGCGGTCTGGTGTCAGTCAGTGGATGACCGGGAGCGTGTTACGGCTTGTAGGCCTCGCTGAGCTTGGAGGCCCACTTGCCGCCTTCGACCTGGTAGGCGGTCATCGTGGTGTTGGTGGTGTCGCCGAATTCGTCGAAGGCGACGGGGCCGGTGACGCCCTGGAAGCTGACCTTGCTCATGGCCGTGAGGACCTTGGCGCGGGCGTCGTCGGGGAGCTTGCCGTCGTTGGCTGCGACGACGGCCTTGACGGCCTCGACGATCGACCAGGTGGCGTCGTAGGTGCTGCCGCCGTAGGCCTCGTAGGCGTCCTTGTATCCGGCCGTCTTGTAGTCCGCGATGAACTTCTTGGCGGAGTCGAGCTCTTCGACGGGCTTGCCGACGGAGGTGGCGATGTCGCCCTGGGCCTTCTTGTTGAGCTTGATGAAGTCGGCGCTGTAGAGGGCGTCGCCGCCCATGAGGGGGATCTTGACGCTGTCCTTGAGCTGCTGGCTCAGGGGTGCGCCGGCGGGGTATTCGCCGCCGTAGTAGACGGCTTTGGCGCCGGACTTCTTGACCTTGGTGACGACGGCGTTGAAGTCGCGGTCGTCGGGGTTGACGTGGTCGGAGCCGACGATCTTGCCGCCGAGGGTGGTGAAGGTGGCCTTGAAGGAGGCCGCGAGACCGGCGCCGTAGGGCTTCTGGTCGTCGATGAGGTAGATCTGCTTGATCTTCGCGTTGTTGTAGAGGTACTTCGCCGCGAAGGCGCCCTGGATCTGGTCCGTGGTGGCGGTGCGGAAGTAGGTCTTGAAGGGGCGCTTCTTGTCGCCGGTCTTCCAGTTCTCGCCCTGGGTCAGCTCGGTGCCGGTGTTGGCGGGGGAGATCTGGGTGAGGCCGGCGTCGCTGAGCGGCTTCTGCATCGACTGGGAGACGCCGGAGTTCAGGGGTCCGACAACGCCGAGGACGCTCTTGTTGTCGATGAACTTGGTGGCGTTCTGCTGGCCGACGGAGGGCTGGGCCTGGTCGTCGAGGGACTGGATCTCGAACGTGACGCCCGGGACCGTCTTCTCCTTGTTCGCCGTTTTGACGGCGAGGTCGGCGGCGTTCTTGATGCCGAGGCCGAGGGCGGAGAGGTCACCGGTGAGCGGGGCGTCGATGCCGATGACGACGGTCTGGGTGTCGCCGTTGCCACTGTCCTTCTTGTCGTCGTCGCGCGACCCGCAGGCGGTGAGTGTCAGTGCTCCTGTGGTGAGCACTGCGGTGAGGATGAGCAAAGAACGGTGTCGCACGAAAAGTCCTTTCCCTGGCGCGGCCTCCTCTGCTTGAGGTGCCGTGTTGTTCGCCGGGCCGTACTGGTTGGTACAGGGCCGTGCTGCAGACGCGCCCGGCGGCGCGGTGACTGGCGGTGACTCTATGGGCAGGGGCGGGGGTCGGGGATGGGGGTGGAGCAGGATGTGACTGTCTTGTTATGCCCTTGAGCAAGGCTTGAGGTGGCTGTGTGGACATGTACGGTTTTTTACCGGACGGTGAAGTGACCGCATGGTGAGAACGCGCAGCTCTGTTAAGGGGCTTGGGGTGATCTTGGTGCTGTCGCGTGGTGGGGGTGTGTGGAGGCGGGGGAGGGCGCGCCTGGGTGCCCGGTGCCTGCGGGGCCGGGTTCTTTGTGTGGGGTGGGGTGGGTGCACATTGCGCGTTTGTTACGCAGTGTTACATCCGGGGTGGTGTGGTCGACGCGGCGTGGTGGGCGTGCAGGCTGGGTGTGGCTGATGAGTGGGCCATGGAACGGGGTTGGTGGTCAAGGGGGTTGGCCGCCGGTGTTGTGCAAGTTCGGTGTGTGGGGCGGTGGTTGTGTCCGAATATGGGAATGCCCGGCCGGGTTGGGGTGCCGGCCGGGCGGGGTGGTGCGGGGTGGTGCGTGGTCAGGCGGTTTCGTTCTTGGGGAGGTCGCGGAGCAGGCAGGTGAGGCGGGCGGTGCAGACGCGCTTGTCCTGTTCGTCGGTGATGACGATCTCGTACGTGGCGGTGGTGCGGCCGCGGTGTACGGGGGTGGCGACGCCGGTGACGTGGCCGCTTCGTACCCCTCGGTGATGGGTGCAGTTCAGGTCGACTCCGACGGCGATCTTGCTTGCGCCGCCGTGGAGCATGGTGCCGACGGAGCCGAGGGTTTCGGCGAGGACGGCGGAGGCGCCGCCGTGCAGGAGTCCGTAGGGCTGGGTGTTGCCTTCGACGGGCATGGTGCCGACGACGCGGTCCGCGGAGGCTTCGGTGATCGTGACGCCCATGCGTTCGCCGAGGTGGCCTGCGGAGAAGAGGGCGGGCAGGTCGACGCCGAGGGCGGCGTACTCGTCGATGATCTCCTGGGGGAACGTGGGTGTGGTGTGCTCGCCCATGGGTCCGGCTCCGATCGTCTGCGGTGGTTCGCTGCTGTGTGCACGTTCTTGTGTGCGTGCACTGTTCTTATCAGACGGCTGAGCGGGCGCTTAGTGCCGCCTGCCCGGGGGTGTCAGCGCAGGTTCTCGAAGCGCACCACGACGGATTTGCTGGCGGGGGTGTTGCTGGTGTCGGCGGTGGAGCCGAGGGGGACCAGGACGTTGGTCTCGGGGTAGTAGGCGGCGGCGCAGCCGCGGGCGGTGGGGTAGTGGACGACGCGGAAGCCGGGGGCGCGTCGTTCGACTCCGTCCTTCCATTCGCTGACGAGGTCGGTGTAGGTGCCGTCGGCGAGGCCGAGGGCGGTGGCGTCGTCGGGGTTGACGAGGACGATGCGGCGGCCGCCCTTGATGCCGCGGTAGCGGTCGTCGAGGCCGTAGATGGTGGTGTTGTACTGGTCGTGGGAGCGCAGGGTCTGCAACAGGAGGCGGCCTTCGGGGAGTTCGGGGTATTCGATGGGGGCGGCGGTGAAGTTGGCCTTGCCGGTGGTGGTGGGGAAGCGGCGGGAGTCGCGGGGGCCGTGGGGGAGGGTGAATCCGGCGGGGTGGGCGATGCGTTGGTTGAAGTTCTCGAAGCCGGGGACGACGCGGGAGATGCGGTCGCGGATGGTGGCGTAGTCCTTCTCGAACTCTTCCCAGGGGGTGGTGGATTCGGGTCCGAGTACGGCGCGGGCGAGGCGGGCGACGATGGCGGGTTCGGAGAGCAGGTGGGGGCTTGCGGGGGTGAGGTTGCCGCGGGAGGCGTGGACCATGCTCATGGAGTCCTCGACGGTGACGAACTGTTTGCCGCCGGCCTGGGTGTCCTTGTCGGTGCGGCCGAGGGTGGGCAGGATCAGGGCGCGGGTGCCGGTGACGGTGTGGGAGCGGTTGAGTTTGGTGGAGACGTGGACGGTGAGGCGTGCGGTGCGCATCGCGGCCTCGGTGACGTCGGTGTCGGGGGAGGCGGCGACGAAGTTGCCGCCCATGGCGAAGAAGACTTTGGCGTCGCCGTCGCGCAGGGCCTGGATGGAGCGGACGACGTCGTAGCCGTGGTGGCGCGGTGAGGTGATGGAGAATTCCTTGTCGAGGGCGTCGAGGAATGCTGTCGACGGCCTTTCGAAGATGCCCATGGTGCGGTCGCCCTGGACGTTGGAGTGGCCGCGGACGGGGCAGACTCCGGCGCCGGTGCGGCCGATGTTTCCGCGCAGCAGGAGGAAGTTGACGACTTCGCGGATGGTCGGCACGGAGTGTTTGTGCTGGGTGAGGCCCATGGCCCAGCAGACGATGGTGCGCTTGGACGCGAGGACCAGGGTGAGGGCTTCCTCGATGGCGGAGCGCTCCAGGCCGGTGGCGGTGAGGGTCTGTTCCCAGTCGGCTTCGGCGGCTGCGGCGGCGAACTCTTCGTAGCCGTGGGTGTGTTCGGTGACGAAGGTTTCGTCGACGGCGCCTTCGGTCTCCAGGATCATCTTGTTGAGGAGCCGGAAGAGCGCCTGGTCGCCGCCGATGCGGATCTGGAGGAACAGGTCGTTGAGAGCGGCGCCCTTGACCATGCCGAGGGGGGTCTGCGGGTTCTTGAAGCGTTCGAGTCCGGCCTCGGGCAGCGGGTTCACCGAGATGATCTTCGCGCCGGCGGACTTGGCCTTCTCCAGGGCGGAGAGCATCCGGGGGTGGTTGGTGCCGGGGTTCTGTCCGGCGACGATGATCAGGTCGGCGTGGTGGAGGTCCTCCAGGGAGACGGAGCCCTTGCCGACGCCGATGGTCTCGGTGAGTGCCGAGCCGGAGGACTCGTGGCACATGTTGGAGCAGTCGGGCAGGTTGTTGGTGCCGAATTCGCGGGCGAACAGCTGGAGGAGGAACGCGGCCTCGTTGCTGGTGCGGCCGGAGGTGTAGAAGAGCGCTTCGTCGGGGGAGGCGAGGGCGCCGAGCTCCTCGGCCATGACGGCGAAGGCGCGTTCCCAGGTCACGGCCTCGTACCGGTCCGCGCCCGCGGGCAGATACATAGGTTGCGTGATGCGTCCTTGCTGGCCGAGCCAGTAGCCGCTGCGGGTGGCGAGGTCGGCGAGGGGGTGGGCGGCGAAGAAGTCCGGGGTGACGCGGCGCAGGGTGGCTTCCTCGGCTACGGCTTTGGCGCCGTTCTCGCAGAATTCGGCGGTGTGCCGCTTGTCGCCTTCGGGCCAGGCGCAGCCGGGGCAGTCGAAGCCGTCCTTCTGGTTGACCTTGAGGAGGGTCTGTGCGGTGCGGCGGATGCCCATCTGCTGCTGGGCGATGCGCAGGCTGTGGGCGACGGCGGGCAGCCCGGCGGCGGCGTGCTGGGCGGGTTCGACCTGGGGTGCGTCCTGGACCGGGTCTCCTGCGGGCGGCTTGCTGGCCATCGTGCTCCCCTTCGAGCCTGCTGCGGGCCTGGTGCGGTCCGCTGTGCGTGTTTCCTTCTTCTCGATCCTGGCACGCGGTGCGGGCGGGCTGCCCGGTGAGCGGTCGCGGGGCGGCAGGGGGCGGTCGACGGTCCGGATTGTCAGTGGTACGTGGCAGGATCGGGGTGTGGCTGAGACGGCATCGAAGAAGACGGCAGACAACCGACCGCGCCTGCTCCTGATGGACGGGCACTCCCTGGCGTACCGGGCGTTCTTTGCGCTGCCGGCGGAGAATTTCACGACGGGGGCGGGGCAGCCGACGAACGCGGTGTACGGCTTCGCGTCGATGCTCGCGAACACGTTGCGTGACGAGGCGCCGACGCATTTCGCGGTGGCGTTCGATGTGTCGCGCAAGACGTGGCGCTCGGAGGAGTTTCCCGAGTACAAGGCGAACCGTTCGAAGACGCCGGACGAGTTCAAGGGTCAGGTCGAGCTGATCGGTGAGCTGCTGGACGCGATGCACGCGGACCGTTTCGCGGTCGACGGGTTCGAGGCGGACGATGTCATCGCGACGTTGGCCACGCAGGCGGAGGCGGCCGGGTTCGAGGTGCTGATCGTCACCGGTGACCGTGACTCCTTCCAGCTGATCACGGACAACGTGACGGTGCTGTACCCGACCAAGGGTGTGTCGGAGCTGACGCGGTTCACGCCGGAGAAGGTCGAGGAGAAGTACGGGCTCACCCCGCAGCAGTATCCGGACTTCGCGGCGCTGCGCGGTGACCCGTCGGACAATCTTCCGGGTATTCCCGGGGTGGGTGAGAAGACGGCGGCGAAGTGGATCAATCAGTTCGGTTCGTTCGACGAGCTGGTTGCGCGGGCCGATGAGGTCAAGGGGAAGGCGGGGCAGAATTTCCGCGATCACCTGGACGCGGTGCGGCTGAACCGGCGGCTGACCGAGATGGTCCGCGATGTGGAGCTGCCGAAGGTCCCGTCCGATCTGGAGCGTGCTCCGTACGACCGTACGGCGGTCACCGGGGTGCTCGATGTGCTGGAGATCCGTAACCCGAGCCTGCGTGAGCGGCTGCTCGCGGTGGATCCGGGCAAGGCCGAGGACGAGGCGCCTGCGCCCGCTGCCGGCGTCGAGCTGGACGGTTCGGTGCTGGGTGCGGGTGAGCTCGCTCCGTGGCTGGCCGAGCACGGCGCGCAGCCGCTCGGTGTCGCCACGGTGGACACGTGGGCGCTGGGCAGTGGGACGGTCACCGAGATCGCGCTGGCCGCGGCCGGCGGGGCGGCGGCCTGGTTCGATCCGGCGTTGCTCGATGCGGCGGACGAGCAGGCGTTCGCGGCGTGGATCGCGGACGCGGACCGGCCGAAGGTCATGCACAACGCGAAGAGCGTGATGCGGGTCTTCCCGGAGCACGGCTGGCGGACCGAGGGCGTCTCGATGGACACCGCGCTCGCCGCTTACCTGGTCAAGCCGGGCCGTCGCTCGTTCGCGCTGGACGCGCTGGCCGTGGAGTACCTGGGCCGTGAGCTCGCTCCGGTGGCGTCGTCGGACGGGCAGCTGGCGTTCGGTGCGGACGACCAGGCCGAGGCCGATGCCCTGATGACGCAGGCCCGTGCGGTCCTCGACCTCGGTGATGCGTTCACGGCGCGGCTGAAGGAGGTCGGTGCGGCCGAGCTGCTGCATGACATGGAGCTGCCGACGTCGATTCTGCTGGCCCGTCTGGAGCGGCACGGTATCGCGGCGGACCGGGCCCATCTGGAGGGTATGGAGCAGCAGTTCGCGGGTGCTGTGCAGCAGGCGGTGAAGGAGGCGCACGCGGCGGTGGGCCGTGAGTTCAATCTCGGTTCGCCCAAGCAGCTCCAGGAGGTCCTCTTCGGTGAGCTGGGCCTGCCGAAGACGAAGAAGACGAAGACCGGATTCACGACGGACGCGGATGCGCTGGCGTGGCTGGCCGGGCAGACCGAGCACGAGCTGCCGGTCATCATGCTGCGCCACCGGGAGCAGGCGAAGCTGCGGGTGACGGTCGAGGGCCTGGTCAAGACGATCGCGGCGGACGGCCGTATCCACACCACGTTCAATCAGACGGTGGCGGCGACGGGCCGGTTGTCCTCCACCGATCCGAATCTGCAGAACATTCCCGTCCGCACCGACGAGGGCCGGGCGATCCGGCGGGGCTTCGTCGTCGGCGAGGGTTTCGAGACGCTGATGACGGCGGACTACAGCCAGATCGAGCTGCGGGTGATGGCTCATCTCTCCGAGGACGCGGGTCTGATCGAGGCGTTCACGTCCGGGGAGGACCTGCACACCACGGTTGCCTCTCAGGTGTTCGGCGTCGAGAAGTCGGCGGTCGACCCGGAGATGCGGCGCAAGATCAAGGCCATGAGTTACGGGCTGGCGTACGGGCTGTCCGCGTTCGGTCTGTCCCAGCAGCTGAACATCGAGGCGGGCGAGGCCCGGGGCCTGATGGATACGTACTTCGAGCGGTTCGGCGGAGTCCGTGACTATCTGCACCGGGTGGTGGAGGAGGCCAGGGCCACCGGTTACACGGAGACGGTCTTCGGCCGCCGCCGCTATCTGCCGGACCTCAACAGCGACAACCGCCAGCGCCGTGAGACGGCCGAGCGGATGGCGCTCAACGCACCGATCCAGGGCACGGCCGCGGACATCGTGAAGGTCGCCATGCTTCATGTCGACCGGGCGCTGACCGAGGCGAAGCTGAAGTCGCGGATGCTGCTTCAGGTGCATGACGAAATCGTGCTGGAGATCGCGACGGGCGAGCGGGAGCAGGTGGAGAAGATCCTGCGGCACGAGATGGCGACGGCGGTGCAGTTGCGGGCGCCGCTGGATGTTTCGGTCGGGGTCGGCGGGGACTGGGAGTCCGCCGCGCACTGACGCAGGTTTCTGCCCGGGGTGTGGTGCCCTCAGTCGCCGGTCCGGCTCGTGTCCCGGGCCGGGCCGGTGACGGGGAGCGCCGGTGTGCCGGTGCCGCGGCTCCGGAGCCGTGTCCACGCCCCGTACAGCACGAGTCCGACCGCCAGCCCGGCGCCCGCGCCGAAGCAGGCGGTCGGAATGATGTCGAGCGGTGTGTCGATGTGTCCGAAGTACGCGTACCAGCGCGCGCAGCGGTGCACGATTCCGAGCAGGACGCACAGTGCGATGGCTGCGGCGGTCCACCACCGTGCGCGCCGGTCCAGGACGGGTACGGACGCCGGTACGGGCGGGGTCGGGGTGCGGCGCAGTCCTGACACGGTGAACCAGGCGAGCACGGTGAGCGCCAGGGCCGAACTGCCGTACTGCACCAGCTGGAACACCGGGTATCCGGCCATGTTCCGCCCGAGCACGGGCACCAGCCGCACCCCCCACCGGTCGTGGTGGGTGAAGGCGTCCCAGACGACATGCGTGCCGGCCCCGATGGCGGCCGACACCACGAACCACGTACCGTCCCGCAGGCCCCGGGGTCCTTGTTCCGGTGGGCGCCGGGCGCCGCGGACCCATGTGTGCACGCGGCCCTGCCAGGGGGTGGGCAGCAGTGCCACGAGGGGTTCGCGCAGCAGCAGCCACAGTGCCACGGTCGCCGCGGTGATCAGGACGTCCACCGTGAACACCCCCCACCATGCGTGGGTGACCTGCCCGAATTCCATGGCGCCGGGGATCGCGGTGTCCGCGTAGTACGTGATGTCGGGGGCGAACGAGCCGGCGACGAGAGCCGAGGCGAGGAGCGGTCCGCGCCCTGTCCCGTTGTGGCGGATGCCGGGGAGGACGGCTGCGGCGTGGCTGAGCGTGAACGGCATGGGGGAAGTATGGGTGAGCCGCCGGCGCGGACTCCTCGCGTACTTCGCTCAGACTCTTCGGGGAGTGGACAAGCTGCTGAACGGAAGGTGAGAAACCGGTAAGAAGCGGTCCTGCCGCTGTGTTCGGGCGGCACAAGTTGCCGTAGGGTCGCCTGAGTCCAGGCGCAGGGGAGCGCGGACAGCCGTCGAGGGGGAGGGCCCACACGTTATGGCAGCGCAATTCGGTCGCCGACTGCGCAGAGGGGCGACCACGACTGCCGTGGCCGCCGCCGCTGTGGCAGCACTCACCGCTTCGCAGGGCCCCGGTTCGCCCCTGGTGGCGTCCGAGGGCGACCAGTCGAACCAGCCGACCGCCGGGTCGACACCCTCGGGTGACGGTGCCGCGTCGGGCAACTCGCCCTACTTCACGGACCTGCCGCCGCTGAACACGCCCAACAAGCCGGGTACCTCCGTCAATCTGCCCGTGACAGGCAGTGCGGAATCGGGCATTCCGGCCTCGGTCCTGGCGGCGTACAAGAAGGCCCAGCAGACCATCGCGGGTTCGGACGCCGCCTGCCGGCTGCCGTGGCAGCTCCTCGCCGCGATCGGCAAGGTCGAGTCGGGCCAGGCCCGCGGCGGCCGCGTCGACGCGCAGGGCACCACGTTCTCGCCGATCCTCGGCCCGGCCCTCAACGGCCAGGGCTTCGCCCTGATCAAGGACACCGACAACGGTGCCTACGACGGGGACTCGACGCACGACCGGGCCGTCGGCCCGATGCAGTTCATCCCGTCCACCTGGGCGACCTGGGGCACGGACGGCAACGCCGACGGCCGCAAGGACCCCAACAACATCTACGACGCGGCGCTCTCCGCAGGGCTCTATCTCTGCGCCGGCTCCCGGGATCTGGCGCTCGCCGCCGACCTGGACCGGGCGGTCCTGAGCTACAACCACTCGGACGAGTATCTGCGTACCGTCCGTACCTGGTTCGCGTACTACAACCGCGGCACCCATGAGGTGCCGGACGGCACGGGCATCCTGCCGGTCGACACCAGCACGGGAACGCACCGGGACATCGGCCCCGGCACCCCGCACACCACCCCGTCGCCCTCGCCGACCCCCACACCCACCCCGACACCCGCGCCGAAGCCTCCGGCGAAGCCGAGCCCCACGCCGACTGATCCGAGCTCACCGGCGACGCCCACCCCGACGCCCACCCCGTCCCCGGTCCTGGCCGCCGTGCAGAACGCGGGTACCGGCGAACTGACTGCCACGGCGGGCGACGCCTTCGCCGAGCGGATCAAGGTGCGGGCGAAGAGCAACCTCGGCACTCCGCTCGCCAAGGTCTCCGTGACCTTCACCGTCGTCGGTGACACGGACGCCGCTTTCGCCGGCGCGAAGAGCACCGTCACCCTTGTGACCGGGGCCGACGGCACGGTCACCGCTCCGGTGCTGACGGCGGGCGAGAAGACCGGCGAGTTCACCGTGCGCGCGACGGCCACCGGCAGCTCGCTGCCCGCCGTCAGCTACACGGCGACCGTCACCGCCCGGCAGGCCGACGCCATCGCCAGGACGGGCACCGAGGAGCTGACCGCCGTGGCGGGTCAGACGTTCGCGGACGTCACCGCCGAGGCCACGTACAAGGGCGCGGCCGCCGACCGGGTCTCCGTCACCGCCACCATGATCACCGATGGCGACGACCCGGTCGGGAACGACAAGGGCCCGTACTTCACGAACGACGACGGCGACCCGGTCCGCACCCTCGTGTTCACCACGGACGCCGACGGCAAGCTCACTCTGCCGAAGATCTACGCCGACGGCGCCGCGGGCACGTACAAGCTGCGCCTGACCACCGAGGGCGGCGCCACCGTCGTCATCGAGCTCACGGTCGAGGCCCCTCCCGCCGCCTCCTGACCCGCACACACCCGGGCCCACCGGGCCCCGAACAGCCCCTTCGCCGGCTCCCGGCCAAGGGGCTGTTCTACGTGTTCTCATCTCGCGCCCCGGTTGCTACGGTGCCCCAGCCCTGACGACCCATCAGTTCCGAGCTCCCGGGAGGCCGCGCATGCGTGCCCTAGTCGCCGCCGCCATCGGCCTGGCTGTCGCCCTCGCCCTCGTACTCACCATCAGTGCCATCGGCGCGCCACCCGGCGAGACCTCGCCCAAGCCCCTGCTGACCACCGTCCCGGGTCCGAAGAACTAGACGTCCGCACCACCGACTGCAGAGGGAGGACACCCCATGCGCCGCCGAGCCAGCCTCGTACTCCTGGCCTTCGCCGTCTTCTTTGCCGCGCTGTCACCGCTGCTGCGCTGGTACGCCTTCCCGCGGCTCGCGAAGATCCCGCCGAGCCAGTACCAGGAGACGGTGCTGGAGGCGAAGCCCGCGACCCTGCTCGACTACGGCACCCTGAAGGCCGAGACGGTCGACAAGGTCACCATCGTGCAGACCCTCAAGGGCAATGTGGAGGAGTCCGAGAAGATCGAGCGCAGCGCCGGCCGCGATGTCGTCGTCTGGGACGCGCTCTCCTACATCCAGGGTCCCGACGGCAAGATGGTCTCCAAGATCCCCGAGCGCTACATCTTCGACGCGCACAGCCAGGACCCGGTCCACGCCACGGGCGAATCGGTCGACGGCGACCCGGTGAGCCGCGAGGGCATCGAGTTCAAATGGCCCTTCCTCACCGAGAAGCGCGACTACCAGTACTTCGACGCCCAGTCCCGCACCAGCTCGCCCATCCACTTCGGGGGCACACGCAAGTTCCGCGGCATGGACGTCTACTACTTCGAGCAGACCGTCCCGTGGACCAAGGTCCCCATGCCGAAGACGATGCCCATCAAGGGGATCACGGCCGAGCAGATCGCCAAGACCGGTGTGACCCGCTGGTACACCACCAAGCGGATGTTCTGGATCGATCCCGTCACCGGGGCACCGGTCAACGGCGAGGAGGTCCACAAGGAGGAGCTGCGGAACGCGAAGGCGATGGGCATGTCCCAGGACACCGTCACGGTGTTCGCCGGGCATGTGAAGATGCGCGAGGACTACATCGTCTCGATCGTCGACCAGGTCAAGTCCCAGCGGGTCCTGATCCTGCTGCTGACCTCGTACCTGCCCTGGGGCTTCCTCGTCCTGGGCGCCGGCCTGCTGGCCCTGTCGCTGTGGCTGGAGGCGCGCTCGCGGCGGCCGGGCGAGGCGGAGCCGGTCAGGCAGCAGGAACCGGAACCCGCGCCTACTCCCGCCTGAGCCGCGCCTTGGTGAAGCGGGTCGCCTCCACCGTCGTCGGGTCCTCGGGCCACGGGTGCCTCGGATAGCGGCCGCGCAGCTCCGCCCGCACCGCCCTGTAGCCCTCCCGCCAGAACGACGCCAGATCCGCCGTCACCGCTGCCGGGCGCCCCGCGGGGGAGAGCAGGTGCACCAGGACCGGGACGCCGGCCACCCGCGGGGTCTCCTGGAGGCCGAACAGTTCCTGGAGCTTCACCGCGAGCACGGGCTGGGGCCCGCCGTACTCCACCCTGATCCGCGAACCGCTCGGCACCTCGATCCGCTCCGGAGCCAGCTCGTCCAGCCGGGCAGCCTCCCCGGTCGCCCAGGGCAGCAGCCTGCGCAGCGCCTGCCCCGCGTCGATCCCGCCCAGGTCCGAACGGCGCCTGGCCCGCGACAGCTCGGGCTCCAGCCACTGCTCGGTACGGTCCAGGAGCGCCTCGTCCGATACGTCGGGCCACGGCGCGCCCAGCTCGCGGTGCAGAAAGGCCAGCCGCTCCCGCAGCTGCCCCGTGTCGCGGTTCCAGCGCAGCAGCCCGAGGCCCTCCCGCCGCAGCCCCTCCACCAGGGCCTCACGCACCAGCGCGGGATCCGGCTGCTTCAGCGGGCGCGCCGCCAGCTCGACGGCGCCGAGGCGCTCCACCCGGCGGGCCACCACATCGCGGCCGTCCCAGCGGACCTCCTCGCCCGCGAACCGCAGATGGCCGGCCGCCAGTCGCGCCGTGTCCTCGTCGATGACGGCGGCGAGCCGGACCTGCGCCGATGCCGCGTGGGCCGGACGGTCCGCGACCGCGACCGCCAGCCATGGCGCGCTGCGCAGCCGTGAGCCGTCCCGCAGCTCCGCGCCCGTGCCGGAAGCCATCAGGAACGTGCCCTCGCCCCGGGCCCGCGCCACCCGCTCGGGAAACGCCAGGGCGGCGACCAGGCCGACGGCTCCATCGTCCGGACCCGACCCGCCGTGACCGGCGTTCTTCAGGGAGGAGGACAGCCGCCGCACCTCCTGGCGCCAGCGGGCCGCGTAGCCGTCCTTGCCCAGCCGTGCGGTACGCAACGCGGCGGCCAGGTCGTCGCCGTAGTCCCGCGGCGGTTCCTCGCTCAGCAGCGCGACCACCTCCGCGGCCCGGCGCCCGCCGACCTCGGCCGCGCCGTCCAGCAGCGCCCTGGCCAGCCGGGGATGCAGCCCCAGCCGTGACATCCTCACGCCCCGGTCGGTCACCCGCCCGTCGGCCTCCACCGCGCCGACCGCCGTCAGCACCTCGCGGGCCGCGGCCATCGCACCGGCCGGCGGCGGATCCAGCAGCGCGAGTCCCGCCGCGTCCGGATCGCCCCAGCAGGCCGCCTGGAGGGCGAACGCCGCCAGGTCGGCCACCTTGATCTCGGGGGAGGGGAACCGGGCGAGCCGCCCGTCCTCGGCCTGTTCCCAGCATCGGTAGACCGTTCCCGGAGCCTCGCGCCCGGCCCGGCCCGCCCGCTGGCGGCCCGCCGCCTGCGAGGCCCGTACCGTCGTCAGCGCGCTCAGCCCCCGTGCATGGTCGGTGCGCGGCTCCCGGGCCAGCCCCGAGTCGACGACGGTCCGCACCCCCGGAACGGTCAGCGAGGACTCCGCCACCGAGGTCGCCAGTACCACCCGCCGGCCCTCGGACGAACCGGCCAGCACCGCGTCCTGCACCGCCGCCGGGGCCCGCCCGTGCACCTGGAGCACCTCCGCGGCCACCCCGGACAGCTGCCCGGCCACCCGGCCGATCTCGCCGACGCCGGGAAGGAAGCACAGCACGTCGCCGTCCCGCTCGGCCAGCGCCCGCCGCACCACGGAGGCGACATGGCTCAGCAGCGCCGGATCGACCCGCATGCCGTGCGGCGGCCGCACCGGGCGGACGGGCGGGGCCCACACCACCTCCACCGGGTGCGAGACGCCCTGCGCCTCGATGACCGGGGCGTCGCCGAGCAGCCGGGCCCAGCCCTGCGCGTCCGTGGTCGCCGACGCGGCGACCAGGCGCAGGTCGGGGCGGATCGCCTCGCGTACGTCGAGGAGGAAGGCGGCCACGGTGTCCGCGTCCAGATGGCGCTCGTGGCACTCGTCGATGATCACCGCATCGATGCCGGCGAGCTCCTGGTCGCGCTGGAGCCGCTGGAGCAGCACCCCGGTGGTGACGACCTCCACCACGGTGTCCGGCCCCATCACCCGCTCCCCGCGCACGGTGAACCCGACCCGTTCGCCGGTCCGCTCGCCGAGCAGCCACGCCATGCGCCGGGCGGCCGCCCGCGCGGCGATCCGCCGCGGTTCGGCGACCACGACCCGGCGCACCGGGCCGTCCCCGGTCAGGCCGGCCAGGACGAGCGGGACGAGGGTCGTCTTGCCGGTGCCGGGCGGCGCGCACAGCACCGCGACCCCGCGGTCGTCGAGCGCCTGCCGCAGCGCGGGCACGGCGGTGCGGACGGGCAACTGGTCCAGTGCGTCGGTGCGGATCACGCCCCCAGTCTCGTACGGCGGGGCGCCGCCTCCCGCACCGGCGGGTGTCTCAGTCCCGTACGCGGGCCAGGACCGCTGCCCCGGTCCTCAGTCCCGTACGCAGACGAAGATCGCGGTCCCCGGGATCAGATTGCCCCGCAGCGGCGACCAGCCGCCCCACTCCTGGTTGTTCCACGCCGGCCACTCCGGCTCGACCAGGTCGGCCAGGCGGAAGCCGCCCGCCACCACGTCACGCACGCGGTCGCCGAGTGTGCGGTGGTGCTCCACATACACCGCCTCGCCCTGCTCGTCCTGCTCGACGTAAGGGGTGCGGTCGAAGTACGAGGCGGCGACGGACAGGCCCTCGGGCCCCGGTTCGTCCGGGAACGCCCAGCGGACCGGGTGCGTGACGGAGAAGACCCAGCGGCCGCCGGGGCGCAGCACCCGGTGGACCTCGCGGAACACCTGGACCGGGTCGGCGACGAACGGCACCGCGCCGTAGGCGGAGCAGGCCAGGTCGAAGGAGCCGTCCCGGAAGGGCAGCACCCCGGCGTCCGCCTCGACCAGGGGGATGCCCTCGCCGATCCGCAGCGCGTGCTGGAGCTGGCGGTGGGAGAGGTCCAGGGCGACCGGCCGGGCGCCCTGGGCGGCCAGCCAGCGCGAACACTGTGCGGCACCGGCGCCGATCTCCAGGACGTCCAGGCCCTTCAGCGACTCCGTGGGGCCGAGAAGGCCGGCGTCGGCCTCGTCGAGCCCCTCCGGGCCCCAGACGAACCGGTCGTCGCCGAGGAAGCCGCCGTGGTCGCTCTGGTACTCGTCCGCGTTCCGGTCCCACCAGCCGCGGCTGGCCCGGCTGCTCTCGGCCTCGCCGGCGGTGCGGCGTGTCGCTTCGGGTTCGGCCGCGTAGATCTCTTGGCTCATCGTGTCCGTCGTTGTAGTTTGCCTTCACCCCGTCGTACGCGGTACGTACCAGGGGGGATCTGTGAGTACGGAACCCCGTGTGTCCGGAACATCTCCGGGGCCGATGTGGCCTCGGTGAACCTGAGTTGTGCCGGGTATGGGTCGTTCCGCCCTTGGTGTGCGCCTTCGCGCATTGACCGTGCCCTGCTGCCCCCGTATGCTACAAGTTGCGCTGCGAGCCTGCGCGCCTCAGACCTAGCAGGCCGCGCTCGCATCTGTATGTATGTCCCCTCGGTTCACGAGGCGCCTCCCGGTTCGGGATCGGCGCTTCCCAGGCTGTCCGGCTTCTGCAGAGGCGATACGGGCTCACGGCGTAGCAGTAACTTCGACTCACTGTCCGTACCGGAGCCCTTTCCCACATGACGAGCAGCACCGAGACCACCGCCACCACTCCGCAGGTTGCGGTCAACGACATCGGCGACGCGGACGCGTTCCTCGCGGCGATCGACGAGACGATCAAGTACTTCAACGACGGCGACATCGTTGACGGTGTCATCGTCAAGGTTGACCGCGACGAGGTTCTCCTCGACATCGGTTACAAGACCGAAGGTGTCATCCCGAGCCGCGAGCTCTCGATCAAGCACGACGTCGACCCGAACGAGGTCGTCAAGGTCGGCGACGAGATCGAGGCCCTGGTTCTCCAGAAGGAGGACAAGGAAGGCCGCCTGATCCTCTCGAAGAAGCGCGCTCAGTACGAGCGTGCCTGGGGCACCATCGAGAAGATCAAGGAAGAAGACGGCATCGTCACCGGTACCGTCATCGAGGTCGTCAAGGGTGGTCTCATCCTCGACATCGGCCTCCGTGGCTTCCTCCCGGCGTCGCTCGTCGAGATGCGTCGCGTCCGCGACCTTCAGCCCTACGTGGGCAAGGAGCTCGAGGCCAAGATCATCGAGCTGGACAAGAACCGCAACAACGTGGTCCTGTCCCGCCGTGCCTGGCTCGAGCAGACCCAGTCCGAGGTCCGCCAGACGTTCCTCACGACCCTCCAGAAGGGTCAGGTCCGCTCCGGCGTCGTCTCCTCGATCGTCAACTTCGGTGCCTTCGTGGACCTGGGTGGCGTCGACGGTCTCGTGCACGTCTCCGAGCTGTCCTGGAAGCACATCGACCACCCCTCCGAGGTTGTCGAGGTCGGCCAGGAAGTCACCGTCGAGGTTCTCGACGTGGACATGGACCGCGAGCGCGTGTCCCTGTCGCTCAAGGCGACGCAGGAAGACCCGTGGCAGCAGTTCGCCCGTACGCACCAGATCGGGCAGGTTGTTCCCGGTAAGGTCACCAAGCTCGTTCCGTTCGGTGCGTTCGTGCGCGTCGACGAGGGCATCGAGGGCCTGGTCCACATCTCCGAGCTGGCCGAGCGCCACGTGGAGATCCCGGAGCAGGTCGTCCAGGTCAACGACGAGATCTTCGTCAAGGTCATCGACATCGACCTCGAGCGTCGTCGCATCAGCCTCTCGCTGAAGCAGGCCAACGAGTCCTTCGGTGGCGACCCGGCCTCGGTCGAGTTCGACCCGACGCTGTACGGCATGGCCGCGTCGTACGACGACCAGGGCAACTACATCTACCCCGAGGGCTTCGACCCCGAGACCAACGACTGGCTCGAGGGCTTCGAGGCTCAGCGCGAGGTCTGGGAGACCCAGTACGCCGAGGCGCAGACGCGCTTCGAGCAGCACCAGGCCCAGGTCATCAAGTCCCGCGAGGCCGACGAGGCCGCTGCTGCCGAGGGCGCTGCTGCCCCGGCCGGCAGCGCTCCGGCTGCCTCGGGCGGCAGCGGTGGCGGCGGCGGTTCGTACTCCTCGGAGTCCGCGGACAACTCCGGCGCCCTGGCGTCGGACGAGGCCCTGGCTGCCCTGCGCGAGAAGCTGGCGGGCGGCCAGAGCTGACGCTCTGACCCTCCGGCCGGTCATCGGCTGCAGTAGTGGATGAAAGTGAGGCCCGCTCCCTTCGGGGAGCGGGCCTCACTCGTTTCCGCGGCGGGCCGTTACGGGGTGACGGTGATGTTGGTCAGGCCGTTGCCGCCGGTCACCGTGTTGCTTGCATGGACGGTGGTGGGGCAGCTCGCACCGAAGTTGGTGACGTTCACCGCGATCCGCTTGTCGCCCGTCGAGCCGGACAGGTCCGAGGCGTTGTCCTTGAAGACGGTCCCGCAGCCCCAGCCGCTCTGCTGGGTGTGGGTCTCGTAGCCGTTGTTGGTCGTACGGGAGCCGTGGTTGCCCTCGACCAGGACGTCGTTGCCCTTCACGTCGACCCAGGAGTCGTCGTAGTTGGCGCCGGTCAGCCCGCTGCCGTCGAAGGTGTTCCCGACGATGCGCGCACCGGTGGTGCCCTCCTTGATGTCGACGTTCTCGCCGCCGACGTCCGGCCCGATCGTGTTGTCCAGGATCTGTACCCGGTCGCTCCGGTCGGAGAGATCGCCCGCCGTGCCGACGTAGACGCCCTCGCCCATGCCGCGGCCGTCGTGCCCGGTGTCGTAGATCCGGGAGTTCCGGATGACGCCGTCGCTGCTGGACTTACGGAAGTGGACGCCCTCCATGTCGAGGTCGTGCACGGTCACCGAGTCGATCACGACTCCGTCGGCGCCGTCGGCCATGATGCCCTTCTGGCCGCCCGTGACGGTGATGCCCTTCACCGTCCAGTACGAGGCGCCGTTGAGATGCAGCCCGTAGCCGCCGCCGGCCGTGAGGACCGCCCCCGCCGAGCCCGTCAGGGTGATGCGCGCGGAAGCCGTGCCGGGGACGAGGGCCTTGAAGTTGCCGGTGTACGTGCCGTCCGCGAGGTGGATCGTGTCGCCGGGGGCGGCCGCCGTGAGCGCGGACTTGAGCTGGGCGGCAGTGCTCACCTCGATGACCGTCGCGGCGCCGGCCGTGGTGGCGGAGGCGAAGGTGAGGGCGCCGGTGGTGACGGCGGTGGCCAGCAGGGCGGGGAACAGCGTGCGGGTGCGCATGGGGGTGCCTTCCCGTGAAGGGTTCAGGACGTTCTCGTACATGAATGTGGGGCGAGTGTCTGAACTTGCTGCCCAGTGACGGTAGGGACGCGATGCGGCCATGTCAAGGTCTGGACCATTGTTCGCCGGTGCCGTGAACGGCGTGAACACAGGGAAACGTGCGGGATACACGAGTAACTGACGGCCCGTAACACACCCTTGCCAGGATCCCGGCAACATCAAGATCCGAAGGGGAGCCGGGACATGACTCACGCTTCGCACCACTCGCCCGCGACACCGGGCGCGAGCCGCCGCACCTTTCTCCGCAACGTCGGGCTCTCCGGCGGGGCGGGCGCGATGTTCGCCACCATGGGAGCACTCGGCCTCGCCCCCACCGCCCAGGCCGCAAACCGCGAACCGGCCTTCCGTGCGCCCAGCAGCGGAGACTTCAACCTGAAGGGCAGGGCGGCAGCCAAGGTCGTCGTCGTGGGCGGCGGCATCGCCGGCCTCGCCACCGCCTACGAACTCGGCAAGGCGGGCTACGACTGTACGGTCCTGGAGGCCCGCAGCCGTACGGGCGGCCGCAACTTCACCGTACGCGGCGGGGATTCCACCACGGACATCCACGGCGTCAAGCAGACGGCACGGTTCTCCGACGGGCAGTACATGAACGCCGGACCTGGCCGGATTCCGCAGTGGATGGTCACCCTCGACTACTGCCGCGAACTCGGCGTTCCCATCGAGATGTTCACCAACGTGAACGCCAACGCCTATATCTACAACGAGAAATCGGGCATGAAGGCCCCGGTGCGCTACCGCACCGCCAAGGCCGATGTGTACGGCTACGTGGCCGAGCTCCTCTCCAAGGCCACCGACAAGGGCGCACTCGACCGGCAGATCACCGCCGACGACCAGGAGCGGCTGCTCGACTTCCTCAAGGACTTCGGCGACATCGGCGACACCCTCGACTACACCGGCAGCCCCCGGCGCGGATACCGCGTCGACCCGGCGGCCGCCGGGACCCCCGGCGAGGAGCTCGGGGCCGTCCCCTCCGCATCTGAGGTCTTCGCCAGCGGCGTCGGGCGCTACTTCGCCTTCGAGTTCGAGTACGACCAGGCGATGCTGATGTTCCAGCCGGTCGGCGGCATGGACCGGATACCCGCCGCGCTCACCCGGGCGATAGGCGAACGCAGGATCCGCACCGGCGCGGCCGTCACCGAGATCACCGACACCGCCCACGGCGTCACCGTCACCTACACCCGGGCCGGGCGCACCCACAGCATCGAGGCGGACTACTGCGTCGCAGCCCTGCCGCCCAATATCCTCGCCAAGACCGCCCACAACCTCGGCCCGGCCGTCCAGACCGCCCTGGAGGCCTGCAAGCCGTCCTCGGCCGGAAAGATCGGGCTGGAGTACCGCAGCCGCTGGTGGGAGAGCGACCACCAGATCTACGGCGGCATCACGGAGACGGACATGGACCTGTCCCACATCTGGTACCCGTCCTACGGCCACCAGGGCCGGCGCGGCACCATCATCGGGTACTACAACACCGGCTCCAACGCCGACGCGTACGCCGCACTCACCCCACGCGATCGGGAAGCGCGGGCCCTCGCGCAGGGCGTGAAGATCCATGGAGAGAAGTACCGTTCGGAACTCGCCACTTCGTTCTCCCACCACTGGCGTCAGACCCCGTACCTGGAAGCCTCCTGGCACTCCCTGTCCGGCGGCCCCGACGCCCCGGTCTTCGCGCCCCTCAACCGGGCCGCGGGGCGGGTCTACTTCGCCGGCGACTACCTGAGCTACGCCGACGCCTGGCAGCACGGAGCGTTCACCTCCGCCCGGAAGGCGGTCACGGCACTGCATACCCGGGTACTTGGGTAAACAGCATGTGAAGGGGCGCGGGCGGGAATGCCCGTGCCCCCCGGGACGTTCTTCTTCAGGAACACAAGGAGGAGCGGTAACCGTGCTTGATCCGCAGAGTTTGTACGAATGGGAGCCGAAGGGCCTGGCTGTCGTCGACATGGCGCTCGCCCAGGAGTCGGCCGGCCTGGTCATGCTCTACCACTTCGAGGGTTACATCGACGCGGGAGAGACCGGTGAGCAGATCGTCGACGGGCTGCTCGAATCGCTGCCGCACCAGGTCGTGGCCCGTTTCGACCACGACCGCCTCGTCGACTACCGCGCACGGCGCCCGCTGCTGACGTTCAAGCGTGACCGCTGGTCGGCGTACGAGACCCCGACACTGGACGTCCGGGTGGTCCAGGACGCCACCGGTGCGCCCTTCCTGCTGCTGTCCGGGCCCGAGCCCGACGTGGAGTGGGAGCGGTTCGCCGCCGCCGTCGAGCAGATCGTCGAGCGGCTCGGTGTCCGCCTCGCCGTCACCTTCCACGGCATCCCGATGGGTGTTCCGCACACCCGCCCGGTCGGCGTCACCCCGCACGGCAACCGCACCGACCTCATGCCGGGGCACCGCAGCCCGTTCGACGAGGCGCAGGTGCCCGGCTCCGCCGCAGCCCTCGTCGAGTACCGGCTGATGGAGGCCGGACACGACGTCCTCGGTGTCGCCGCCCATGTGCCGCACTACGTCGCCCGCTCCGCCTACCCCGACGCCGCACTCACCGCGCTGGAGTCGATCACTGCGGCGACCGGGCTGGTCCTGCCGACCGTCGCCCACTCGCTGCGCACCGAGGCGCATCGCACCCAGACGGAGATCGACCGCCAGATCGACCAGGGCGACGAGGAACTCGTCTCGCTGGTCGAGGGCCTTGAGCACCAGTACGACGCGATCGCCGGCTCCGAGACCCGCGGCAATCTGGTCGCCGAACCCGTTGACCTGCCGTCCGCGGACGAGATCGGCCTGGAATTCGAGAAGTTCCTGGCCGAGCGCGAGGGCGACGGCTGACCGGGCCGCTTTCGGCAGGGCCGGGCGGTGCCCCGCGGCAGGCGTGCCACTAGGCTGCCGCCCATGCTGAAAGTGGGCCTGACCGGTGGTATCGGCGCCGGCAAGAGCGAAGTGTCCCGGATGCTCGCCGGCTACGGAGCCGTCCTCATCGATGCCGACCGGATCGCCCGCGAGGTCGTCGAGCCCGGCACCGCCGGGCTCGCCGCCGTCGTCGAGGCGTTCGGCACCGGCATCCTCACCTCGGAGGGGACGCTGGACCGGCCGAAGCTCGGCTCCATCGTCTTCGCCGACAGCGAGCGCCTCGCCGCCCTCAACGCGATCGTCCACCCGCTGGTCGGCGCCCGTTCCGCCGAGCTGGAGCGCGCCGCAGGCCCCGATTCCGTCGTCGTCCACGATGTCCCCCTCCTCACGGAGAACGGCCTCGCCCCCCTCTACGACCTGGTCGTCGTGGTCGACGCGGCGCCGGAGACCCAGCTCGACCGGCTCGTCAAGCTGCGCGGGATGACGGAGCAGGAGGCGCGCGCCAGGATGGCCGCGCAGGCCACCCGGGAACAGCGGCGTGCGGTGGCCGACCTGATCATCGACAACGACGGACCGATCGAAGCCCTGGAACCGCAGGTCCGAGCGGTCTGGGCGGAGCTGACCCGGCGGGCCGCGGCCGGCTGATCCCGGGCCGGAACACCGGCTGCCGGGCAGGCGTTCACCTGACGGTGGACGAAGGAAGGATGCGACTGTGCCCGAGAGGAACCCCGAAACACACGTCATCGACTTCCGCGCGGCCGAGCAGCTGCTGGCCGCACGAGACCCCCGGGGTGCGGTGCAGCTCCTCGACTCGGTGATCGCCTCCCACCCGGAGAACACCGCCGCCCGGCTGCTGCGCGCCAGGGCCTTCTTCGCGGCGGCCCAACTGCGCCCTGCCGAGCTGGAGTTCGAGCTCGTGCTGGAGCGGGAGCCGGACAACGCGTTCGCGCACTTCGCGCTCGCCCGCACCTTCGAGCGCTCCGGCTCTCCGGAGCGGGCCACGCGCCACTTCCGGCTGGCGGCTGCGCTCGACCCGAACCCGGAGTACCTGAAGGCGGCCCGCTTCGACCCGGAGAGCTGAGCGGCTCCCGCGCTCAGTACCCGTACCGGCCTTGTCCCACGCGCTCAGTGCCCGTACCGTCCTCGTCCCCCGCGCTCAGTGCCCGTACCGTCCTCGTCCCCCGCGATCCGGTGCGTACGGCGGGACGGCGCGGCCCGGCTGGTAGTGCGGTCCCTGGTGCAGATGGTGGACGATCACGGTCAGATCGACCAGGACCAGCACGAGGAGCACCCCGCAGGCCGCCGCCCACCCCGGCCGGCCGGTCAGCGTGAAGGCCGTCAGGCCGAAGACGGCCCAGGCCAGGCCCCATAGACTCAGCCAGAGCCGCATCCGCAGCGGACTGCGGGCAGTCGTGGGTTCATTCCCGGTACGCATGGCGATCGCCTCTCCTACCAGCATGGACCCGCGACGGTGCGCGTGCGGCGATCCGACGGGAAAGAGTGGGGGCGGGGCCGTGAACGGCACAGCATGGAGGGACGTCGCAGTCCGCAGGGCCAGGGTCCGCGGGTGTCTGCTGGGCGGGGCGATCGGGGACGCCCTGGGCAACCCGGTGGAGTTCCTGTCCCTCGCCGGCATCCGCCGGGCGCACGGGGAGCAGGGCGTCCAGGGGCTCACCGCCGACGAGGACGGGGTCGTCGGACGCGTCACCGACGACACCCAGATGACGCTCTTCACGGCCGAGGGCCTGATCAGGGCGCACTCCCGGGCCATGTCCAGGGGGATCGGCGGCGCCGGGACGGCGGTCGTCAGGCACGCCTACCTGCGCTGGCTGGACACCCAGAACCATCCCGCGCCGCCGGCCCGAGGAGGGGACGACCTCGTCCGGACCGGATGGCTCAGGCAGCAGCCCTGGCTGTACGCACGCCGGGCCCCCGGAAACGCCTGCCTGACCGGTCTCGCGGCTCGGCACACCCCCGACCCGCGGGGCCCGGTCGGTGAGCCGGGCCCCGTCAACACCGATTCCAAGGGCTGCGGCACGGTCATGCGCTCCGCACCCTTCGGGCTGACCGGCGAGGACGCGGCCGAGAGCTTCGCGCTCGCCGCCCGGTGCGCGAAGATCACCCACGGCCATCCCACCGGCGCCTTTGCCGCAGGGGCGTTCGCGGCGATCGTCGCCCATCTGCTGGAGGGCGACTCCCTGCCGGGGTCCGTCCTGCGGGCCATGGACCTTCTCGCCCGCCACCCCGGGCACGAGGAGACGACCGCCGCCCTGCGCGGCGCCGTCGAGCTGGCCGCGCAGGGCGCGCCGAGCGCCGAGAAGGTGGAGTCGCTCGGCGCGGGCTGGGTGGCAGAGGAGGCCCTGGCCATCGCCGTGTACTGCGCCCTGGTCCTGCCGGAGGCCGGCCAGGTCGGCGAGTCGCTGCTCCTCTCGGTCAACCACTCGGGAGACAGCGACTCCACCGGCGCGGTCTGCGGCAATCTGCTCGGCGCCCGCCACGGCGACGCACACCTCCCGCCCGAGTGGCTGGTACTGACCGAGGGGCGGGCCGTGATCGCCGAGGTGGCCGACGATCTGTCCCTGGAGTTCGAGCACGCGGTCGAGTGGCCTGAGGGCCGCTACCCGGGGTGCTGACCGGGCGGGCGGGTCAGCCGGTCAGCAGCTTGGCCCGCAGCGTCTCCACGGTTGCCGCGTCGAGCTTCAGCCCCTCTCGTACGTACGTGTCGAAGTCGCCGTAGATGTGGTCCACCTCGGCGAACGCCGCGCGCAGCCAGCTCAGTTCGACGGCCTTCGGATCGCCGGTGTACTGGTTGCTGGCGAGGAAGTCCGCCTCGACGGTGGCCCGCGGGACGCCGAGCAGGGTGAGCAGGACGGCGGTACCCCAGCCGGTGCGGTCCTTGCCGGCGCTGCAGTGGAAGACCGTGGCGCCCGAGGTGTTCGTGGCGACCGCGGTGACCAGGTCACGGAACGCGTAGTCGGCGCCGACGAAGTTGACCATGAACGGGTAGCCGATGGACTGGCCGAGGTCGGACGAGCCGGAGAAGAGTCCGGCCGCGATGGCCTCGGCCAGCGTCATCAGGGCCGAGTCGTGGAAACGGATGCCGTGGCTGAGCGAGACGACGTCGGCGACCTTGTACGCGACGCCCGCGGGCAGCCGGTCCGGGTCGTCGTTGCGCTCCTGGACGTTGCGCAGGTCCACGTCCAGGGTGAGGCGCTGGGAGACCAGGCGTTGCTGCTCGGCGTCGGTGAGACTGCTCAGCTTGTTGGAGCGGTAGACCAGGCCGGAGCGGACCCAGCGCCCGTCCGTGGTGCGGTAGCCGCCGATGTCGCGGAAATTGCGGGCGGAGGCCAGTCCGAGGGAGCGGTCGGCGACGACGAGGGGGGTGCCGCCGTCCGGGACCAGCCGGAAGTACCAGCGGCCGGCCTCCGGGAGCGTCCCGGCGGGGACGGTCAGTGAGCCGGTGCCCGGGGCCGTGCCGAGCGCGATCCCGGTGGTGGCGTCGGGCGAGGTGACGGCGGTGACGGTCACCGATGCGGCAGGTGAGGCCCAGGAGAGGGTGTGGCTGCCGTCGGCCGCGCGCACGGCCCCGGCGGAGGTGAACGGGACCGCGGCCTGCGCGGTGGCCGTGGCGGCGGGGGGTGCGGCGAGTGCGGACGGGGCCAGTGCCGTACCGGCGAGGAGGGCGGCCGCGACGGCGGCTCCGGCTATGCGGTGCGTACGCATGATGCTCCTTGTCTGTTCCCCGTCTGTTCCCAGCGGGGAGGGGGCGTCAGGAGGTGGGGGTTGTCGTGCACGGAGTGGTGCCGCAGACATTGATGACACGGCCGGTGGTCAGGAAGGTGGCCTTCTGCTGACGTGCGGCGGGCGAGTTGCGGGGATCCTCGTGCGGGTCGTGGCCGTACTCGGGCCCGGCGGGCGGGGTGTTGGTGAGCGGAGGTGTGGGGGTGCCGCTGTCCCAGACGGTCATGGCGGAGCCCCGGTAGGGCAGTTGACCGGAGCCGATGCGGCCGATGCCCCAGTACGGGACGGTGTCCGGGCTCCGTCCGGTGGCGAGGGCGGGAGACAGCAGGCGGGCACCGATCGTGCGCGCCTCCACATCGGCCGCCGCGTTCGCGACCTGGTGGTCCCCGTAGGCGATGTGGAGCAGCACCTGGTGGTGGTCGGTGAGGTGGTTCGCGTACGCGTTCGTCTCGCCCCGGTCCCACACCATCTGGAGCAGCTGGAGGACGAGCTGCTGGCGCAGTTTGTCCGGGTAGGCCACGTCCAGGACCTGCTGGAACGGTGCGAAGTCGGCGCTGCGGTTGAGGAGCAGCCCGTAGTTCATGGCGGTGACGCCCAGGACCCCGCGCCGGATGTCGGGCGAGGCGGCGACCAGGGCGCCGCCGAGGATGCCGCCCTGGCTGTTTCCGTCGTACGCCAGGCCGTGCCGGGTGTCGACGAGGGGGCGGCCGTCGGCGGTGCGGAACGCGGCGTCGCTGCCCAGGCCCTGGGAGTGGATCAGGGCGCGGCCGAGGAACAGGGCGTTCAGCATGCCCTGCTCGCTGCGTTCGGGGACGGCCGGGAAGAGGTTCGGGTCGGCGAGTGCAGCCAGGACGACGGGGATGTCCTCCTTGGCCATGCCGGCCCAGTCCGTCGCGCAGAACGTGAAGTTGTGCTCGGCGGCCATGTCCTTGACGTTGCCCGCGCCGACCTCGGAGCGGGAGCCCAGCAGCCCGTGTCCGTAGAGGGAGGGGTGGGAGGGGGTGCGGAACGCGGAGCGGGGGATCTCGCAGCGGAACGTGGCGAGCTGGGTGTTGAGGGGGAGCCGGCGCGGTACGCCGTCGCGGTCGCGGTTCAGGACGGAGCCGGGCGGGCCGCCCGGCAGGCTGAGATAGCTGGGTACGGTGATCCGGCCGGTGACCTCGCGAGCGATCCGGTCGTCCTGGCCGGCGGTGAAGTCGGTGACGCCGGTGACGGCGAAGTGGGGCGAGCGGTTGCCGAGGCGGCGCAGCGCGTCGTCGCGGATGGTGAAGAGGTCGCCGGTCAGGCTGCGGGTCGAGGCGACGGTGAAGTCCCATGCCAGATTGAGCCCTTGAGTGCTGACCCCGGCCCTGCGCAGGGCCTTGAGGGCGGGGCGGAGCCGGTCCTGGCGGGCGCGCAGCGGGTCGTGGGCGGGGAGCCGCTTGCCGGCGACGGCGGCGAACGCGGCGCCCGCCGGGATGGTACGGCCCGCGGTGTTCCTGAGGTGGCGCAGGGCCACGGCGTAGTGGTGGCCGTCGTGGAAGTTGCGGGCGGGGTGGATGAGCAGCGCTTGGCGTGCGGGATCGGAGGCGTTGGCGTCGAGTTCGGCCCAGTACGGCCACCGTTCACCGGTGGTGGTGTCCAGGAGTACGACCGGGGCGTCCCGGTCGAGGGAGCGGCCGATGTCGGTGAGCGGGGCCGCCCCGGTCGCCGCCAGGTCCAGGCCCGGCACCTGGGCGATCAGGGCGGAGCCGGGGGAGAAGCCGTCGGCCCGGTTCCAGGCGGCCGGGTCGATGGGCAGACCGGTCACGGGGCGGGGCAGCACGGCGGAGCCGAGGTCCACCCGGCGGCCCGTGTCGGTGTCCGGGTCCGGCCGGGTGTACCAGTCGTTGGGGAACGGCAGCAGGCACTCGGCGGATGCCAGCGGATCGCAGCCCCGCTCCGTCGGGTGGTCCGCCGGAGCGGCGTGGGCGGGCGGGGCGAGGAGAGCGGCCGCTCCGAGCGCCGCCGCGAGCAGTCCGTTGAGGAGCCGCTGCCGCACGGTCAGCTCCCCTGGAGGTGGGCGCCGATGATGCGGGCGTAGGCCGCCTCACCCTGCTGGTTGGGGTGCAGCGGGGCGGCCGCCGCCGTCGGTACGTACCCTTCGAGCCACCTGTTCGACGGCGCCTGGCAGGAGTCGTGGCCCTTGCTGGGGGCGGCGACGTCGACGTACTCGGCGCCGTGGGCGGCGCTCTGTTCGGCGATCACCGTGTTCATCCGGTCGACGCTGCCCTGGAGGAAGTCGGCGTCCACCGGGAGTACGGGCTGGATCGGCCAGCAGCCGCCCGGCTTGATGTAGAGGCCGTAACCCGTGACGATCACGCGGGCCTGCGGCGAACGCTGGTGGATTCCGTCCAGGACGGCTGCCAGCCGGGGTGCGAACTCCGCGATGCGCTGTGCCACCTGGTCCACCCCGCCCTCGGTCAGCTTGTCCTTGCACGGGGTGGCGGTCGGGTCGAGCGTCATGCAGTCCTGCGCGATGCCGACCAGACCGGCGTCGTTCCCGCCGATCGTCAGGGTCACCAGGTCGGTGTCCGCGCGCAGGGCGTCGAACTGGGGCGGCGCCGAGCCCATCGGGATGTCGAGCAGGGAGAGCGACTGCTTCTCCGTCATGTGCTTGGACTTGGCCCCGCTGCAGGTGACGTCGCGCAGTGAGGCGCCGATGCTCGCGGCCAGCTCGTGTGCGTAGTTGTGCGTGGAACGGCCGCAGGCCACCGGGCCCGTGATGTCCGGGATGAGGGGGCCGGACGCCATCGAGTCACCGAGTGCGACGTACGACGTGGTGTCGTCGCCCGCTGCCGAGGCGCCGGAGGCGCCCGTTCCGACGGCCATCGCGGCCAGGGCGAGCGTGGCCACGGCCGTTCTGACGGTACGACAGAGTGTGCTGCTGGTCGATGAGTTCACGGCAACCTCCGGTGTGGGGAGAGGTGGGGGCATGGCGGGTGTCGCCGGTCATCATGCAGACTCGAACGCCGTCGTTTAACTGGTGGGTAACGCAGACTTCCGCGGGGGCTTTTGTGACGCATGACAAAGAGCGTGTCCCGGTGACGGGCGGACGCATGGACCGGAGTGCCGATGCGCAGCGGCCGCTGCGCATCGGCGGCCGCCCGGTGGCGGCCCAGTTGCGGGCCCGTGCCCCCGCTCTGACCTCCCGCGTCGTCGCCCGGCTGCTCAGAGATCTGCCGGTCTACGCGGAACTGCCGCACGAGGAGATCGCGGGCGACATCGCGGACATCGTGCAGCACAATCTGCGGCTCTTCGCCGATGTCGTCGAACACCGCAGACCCGCCACCGACACCGAACTGGCCCAGCAGCGTGACTCGGCGGCCCAGCGGGCCGAGGAGGGCGTGCCGCTGGACGCCATCCTCACCGCGTACCAGGTGGGCATCGGGATGTGCTGGGAGGAGACCGCGCAGGACGCCGGACCCGGAGACCTGCCGACCGTACTGGAGATCATGAACCGCATCATGGTGCTCCAGCAGCAGCTGACCTCCGCGGTGAGCGGGGCCTATCTGGAGGCCCGGCAGATCCTGGACAGCCAGGAACACGGCGGCCGGCACGCCCTGATGGCGGCCCTGCTGACGGGTGAGGACCTGGAGCGTTTCGCCCGGCGCACCGGACTGCGCCCGGCCGCCCGGTATCTGACGATGACGCTCGCACTCGGCCCGCACGACGACGAGGTGGCTCAGGTGCCGGGCCCCGGTACGGGAGTGGCGGCCCGCCGCAAGATCCGCCGGATCCGCACGGCCCTGGACCGGTTCGCCGGTACGCCCGCGCTGACCGCTCTCGACGAGACCGGCGGCACGGTCCTGTTGCCCGTCGCCGAGACGCCGCCGTGGAGCGGGCCGGGCGGTCTGTGCGACCTGGTCGCCGAAGCCACCCGGGCCGCGGGGGTCCCGGTCGTCGCGGCGGCGGAGACGACGGAACCGGGGGCGGTGCCGGCCGCCGTGGCCCGTAACGCCGAGATCGTCGCCCTTGTCGCCCGCACCGGACGGCCCGCCGGTCTGTACCGGCTGGCCGACGTCCTGCTGGAGTACCAGCTGAGCAGACCGAGCGAGGCCCTGAACGGGCTGGCGCGGCTGCTCCTTCCCCTGGAGGCGAAACCGGAGCTGCTGCACACGCTGGAGACGTACCTCGCGCACGGTCTGGACCGCAGGGCAGCGGCGGCCGCGCTGCACGTACACCCGAACACCGTCGACTACCGCATCCGCCGCATCGGCCGGCTGACCGGCCTTTCCCCGGCCCGTCCCACCGACCTCCAGCACCTCAGCGCGGCGCTGGTCGCGCGCCGTTCGGTGTGAGGGCGGGAACGGCGGACGCCGACCGTTCGTTCGGCGGGACATGAGCGAACGAGTAGTACGGGAAGGCTATTCGGGGACGGGGCCCGGTGCGATCACACCGGACGGCTGCGCGGTCGAGCTGTACACGCGACTGGCCGTCAGCGATGAACCGGACGTGATCGCCGCTGCCGTTCCTGCCGGGTCGAGCATTCTGGAACTGGGCAGCGGGGCAGGCCGGGTGACGCACCCCCTGGTCGGCCGCGGCTTCGACGTCACGGCGGTGGACGAGTCGGCGCAGATGCTGGAGCAGGTGCGTGGCGCGCGCACCGTGTGCAGCCCCATCGAGTCGCTGGACCTCGGTGACGAGACCTTCGACGTGGTCATGCTGGCCTCGTTCCTGGTGCACTCGGGGGACCACCGGGTGCGCGAGGGGCTGCTGCGGACCTGCCGCAGATACGTGCGCGACGGCGGAGTGGTCCTCATCCAGCGCGAGGGCGAGGACTACCACGTCGATCTGCCGCGCGAGCGCGTCCATCCGGCCGGGTACACGGTCCGGATCGTCTCCTCGGATCCGGTCGGCGACGGGGTGGACTCGGTGCTCTGCGAGTACGAGTTCCCGGATGCGCGCTGGACCCAGACCTTCCTCTCGCGGCCGCTGTCGAAGGAGCGGTTCGAGGGTTTTCTGGACGAGGCCGGGCTGCGGGTGGACCGATACCTCACCGAGGACGGGATCTGGGTGCGCGCCGTGCCCAAGTAGTTCCGCAGCGAGGGGAATCGGTGGCCGGCGGAGCGATGAGTTACGGGCCGAGGCGCGGTCTGACCTGGTGTGAGCGCGACACTGCGCACCGCTTCCCCGAGGAGACCACCATGTCCGAGATCACGACGGCCGCAGCCACATCCGCCGCTCCCGCATCCCCCTCTGCCGCCGCAGGCCGCCGTGGCCGGGGTGCCGTCGCGCTGAGCGTGGCGCGGTATGTCCTCGCCCTGTTCCTGGGCTTCAGCGGAATCGCCAAGCTGATCGCCCATGAGTCCGCCATCGAGTCGTTCGACCGGATGGGCTGGAGCCACGGCGCGATGTACGCCATCGGAGGGCTGGAGACGGCCGGGGCGATCGCGTTGCTGATCCCGGTCCTTGCCGGGGTGGCGGCCATCGCCTTCTGCGGGCTGCTGGCAGGGGCGTCGGTCGTCCAGCTGACGCTCCTCGACCCGCCGAACGCGGTGATGCCCGCGGCGCTCATCGCGGTGATGGTCCTGATCGCCCGGGACCGCCGGGGCGGAACGGCGGCACTGATCGCGAAGGTCCGCCGCAGTGCGTGAGGCCGACGCGTGAGACCGAAGCCGGTGCGGACATGCACCGGGTGCGCGACCCGTCGGGGCCGCGACCCGGTGCATGTCCGCACCGGCGTCCCGGGTGGATCAGTGAACGGTGGTGAAGCTGCGCCAGGGCCGTGAACTGGGCGCCCGCACGTCCGAGAGCGTGGTCGCGAGATACGTCGTTCCCGGGCCGGTGCAGTCCCGCGTGCGGTACAGGATGATGTCGATCAGGGTCTCGTTGACCACTTCCTTGGCTCCCGCGGGGGCGAGCCGGTGGCATCCCTTCACCGAGGGACTGTTCACCATGATCACGGCGTCCCGTTCGGTCGTGTAGATGACCGGACCGACGGCGGTCCGGCCGAGGCCCGAACAGCCTGCGACGGTGAGGGTCAGGAGCGCGGTCCCGGCGGCGATGCCGAGACGGCGGCGTCGGTGGTCGATCACGGGCATGGGCGGGTCCTCGTCTGTCTCGTCCGGCTCATCCGTACGCACTCCGTCACGCCACCCCGTACGCCACGGAGGGACGTGCTGACGCTGGTCACCCTGCCCGCTCACAGCGGGCACGGCATCCGGGAAGCGGCCGGGCGGGGGACGGGAGGGCGGGCCGAGGTTCGCTCGCTGTCCAAAGGGGGCATAACGTGGTAATAGCGCTGATTGCGGCGTGAGGTAGATGTTCCGGTTCTTCCGGATGGCAGGGGGCCGTCATGGTCCAGGAGCTCTTGATCGCAGCGGTTGCGGCGGTATCGGCAGGTGCCGTGTACACAGCAGCGGCCGCCCGGGTCGTCAAGCAGTACGAACGGGGCGTGGTGCTCAGGCTCGGCCGGCTCCGCAACGACGTGCGCAGGCCCGGATTCACCATGGTGCTGCCCGGAGTCGAGCGGTTGCGCAAGGTCAACATGCAGATCGTGACCATGCCTGTGCCGGCACAGGACGGGATCACCCGGGACAACGTCACGGTGCGCGTGGACGCGGTCATCTACTTCAAGGTGGTCGACGCGGCGAGCGCGGTCGTCGAGGTGGAGGACTACCGGTTCGCCGTCTCGCAGATGGCACAGACGTCGTTGCGTTCGATCATCGGCAAGAGCGATCTGGACGATCTGCTCTCCAACAGGGAGAAGCTCAACCAGGGTCTGGAGCTGATGATCGACAGCCCCGCGGTCGGGTGGGGTGTGCAGATCGACCGGGTCGAGATCAAGGACGTCTCGCTGCCGGAGACGATGAAACGCTCCATGGCCCGCCAGGCAGAGGCAGACCGTGAGCGCCGGGCCCGGGTCATCAACGCGGACGCGGAACTCCAGGCGTCCAAGAAACTGGCCGAGGCGGCATCGGAGATGTCCGCCCAGCCTGCCGCGTTGCAGCTGAGGCTGTTGCAGACCGTGGTGGCGGTGGCGGCGGAGAAGAACTCCACCCTGGTGCTGCCGTTCCCGGTGGAGCTGCTCCGCTTCCTGGAACGGGCCCAGCAGCCGACGCCGCAGCAGGCCGTCCAGCAACCGCAACCGCCGCAGACCGTCCCGCTGGCGCCACAGCAGGCCGGGCAGCCGCAGACCGTCCAGCCGGCGCCACAGCCCGTGGACGGTGCAGCACCGGACGAGCACCCCGGCGACCGTGCTGCGAACCCGCCGAGTGGTTCGGCGGAGCCCGCACCCCCGTCGGCCGGGCCGTCCGCGTCGCCCTCTGCCGCCCCGCCGGCGTCGCACCCCGGACGCCTGCGCCCCGCCACGCCGACGGCCTCGGCTTCCGGGAGGCCGCGCCCCACGGGATCGAAGCCGCTCGCCAGTCACTGACCCACCCACCCGTCAGGCACCGATCCGACCACTCGCCACCGCACCGACCCGGCCGCCTGCAAGGCGCTGTGCCGGTCACGCTCCGGCCGCTGCCCGCCCCGTACGAGTTGCGGGAACGGCGGCGGTCGGCCCGACTGTCAGACCCCCCGCCTAGACTCGCGAGTCAGAGGGTTCCCGTGCCGGCCACGTTTGACCAGGCACGGAGAGCCGAGGACACAAAGGCTCATGAGCGGGCCGTCGACGGGAAGGGGAGGGGCCGGTGGGTATCGCACCGCCACCGCAGGACGCTGCCGTCGGCCGCCTGCTGCGCTGTGCCGCGGTCTTCCTGCCCGCTGCGCTCCCGCGCGAGGGGCGTATCGCGTTCTGGGACCCGGAAGGGCACCCGCTGCCCGACCCGGGCGATCTCCGGGGACCCGGTGCCGCGGTCCCGGCGGGCACTGCCGGACCTGCCGGACCTGCCGAGGCGGACGGATCGGGCATCCGGACCTCCGAGATCACGGTCGTCCGGCGCCATGGCGAGCAGGGGGACGTCCGCCCGAGCACCGTGCCCGCTCTACTGCTTCCCGTGACCGACGCCGTGCCCCTGCTGGCCCGTGCCCGCAACCAGCGGTCCGCCCACCCCGCCACCCGCTGCTGGGGTGCCGCCACGCTGCACGCGCTGCACCTGGTGTCCCGCGGCCGGATGCTTCCCGGACTGACCGCCGACGACCACGACGCCTGGCGGGCCGGACCGCGTGACGCCGAGGACATCGCCCACCTGCGAGCCGTCGCCGCGGCCATGCCCGCCGAGGGATACGCGATCCCCTTCCCGGACCGTACACCCCTCCAGGTCCCCGACCCCGAGCCGCTCATCGGCTCCTTCCTCGACGCGGTGGCCGACACCCTGCCCCGGACCCCCGCGGCCGCCTTCGCCATGGGGGCACCGTTCGCGGCCCGGGAAGCCAGGCACCTGCCCGGCGCCCGGGAGTGGGCGGTGGAGGTCGCGGCCGGACTGGACGCGGGCGTACGGGTGTCGCTGCGCCTGGACCTGTCCGCGTACGAGCTCTTCGACACGACCGGCGCCGACGACAGTGCCGACGGCGGCGCGACCGACGGCAGGACACCGCCCGCCGCACGGCATGCCGGCGCCGCCGTCACCCAGGTCCACAGCCTCGCCGACCCCACCTACGTCGTGGACGCGGCCGCCCTGTGGAACGGCACGGCGGGCGAGCCCTTCGGCCCACGCGCCCGGATCGACGCCGTGCTCGCCCTGCGCCGCGCCGCCCGCGTCTGGGCCCCGCTGGAACGACTGCTGGACCAGCCCGTCCCCGACGTACTGGCCCTCACCGAGGACGAGTTGCAGGAACTGCTGGGCGCCGGCGGGGCACGGCTCTCGGCCGCCGGGGTGAGCGTGCACTGGCCGAGGGAGCTGGCCCGCTCCCTCACCGCCGCGGCGGTCGTGCGGCCCGCACCCGGCTCGGCCACCGACGGCACCTCCTTCTTCGACGCCGAACAGCTCTTCAGCTTCAACTGGCAGCTCTCGCTGGGGGACCAGAAGCTGACCGAGGCCGAGATGGACGTGCTCGCGGAGGCACACCGGCCCGTGGTGCGGCTGCGCGACCAGTGGGTCGTCGTCGACCCCGCCCTCGTACGCAAGGCACGCAAGCGGGAGCTGGGTCTGCTCGACCCCGTGGACGCACTCGCCGTCGCCCTGACCGGCAGCGCCGAGGTGGACGGCGAGCAGGTCGAGGCCGTTCCGGTCGGAGCACTGGCCGCGCTGCGCGCCCGCATCGTCGAGGACGACACCCTCATCGCACCGCCGCCCGGTCTCGACGCGACCCTGCGCGACTACCAGCTGCGCGGCCTGGCCTGGCTGGACCGGATGACGTCGCTGGGCCTCGGCGGCTGCCTCGCCGACGACATGGGCCTCGGCAAGACCATCACCCTCATCGCCCTCCATCTGCACCGCGCCCACCCCGCGCCCACCCTGGTCATCTGCCCCGCCTCCCTGCTGGGCAACTGGCACCGGGAGATCAACCGCTTCGCCCCAGGCGTCCCCGTCCGGCGGTTCCACGGCACCGACCGCACCCTTACCGACCCCGACAGCGGCTTCGTCCTCACCACATACGGCACGATGCGCTCCAGCGCAGCCGAACTGGCCGCCCACAGCTGGGGACTCGTCGTCGCCGACGAGGCACAACACGTGAAGAACCCGCACTCCTCCACCGCGAAGGCCCTGCGCACCATCCCGTCCCCGGCCCGGGTCGCCCTGACCGGCACCCCCGTCGAGAACAACCTCTCCGAGCTCTGGGCGCTGCTCGACTGGACCACTCCCGGACTCCTCGGCCCCCTCAAGGCGTTCCGGGCCCGCCACGCCCGCATCGTGGAGAACACCGGAACCGCTGCCGGTATCGCCAACGACGAAGCGGTGGAGCGGCTCTCCCGGCTGGTCCGGCCCTTCCTGCTGCGCCGCAAGAAGTCGGACCCCGGCATCGCCCCCGAGCTGCCGCCCAAGACGGAGACCGACCACCCCGTCTTCCTCACCCGCGAACAGGCCACGCTCTACGAGGCCACCGTGCGCGAGACCATGGCGTACATCGAGGCCTCGGAGGGCATCGCCCGGCGCGGCCTGATCATGAAACTGCTGGCCTCGCTCAAGCAGATCTGCAACCACCCCGCGCAGTATCTGAAGGAAGAACCGACCCGCCTCGCCGGCCGGTCCGGGAAGCTCGCCCTGCTCGACGAACTCCTCGACACGATCCTCGCCGAGGACGGTTCCGTACTCATCTTCACCCAGTACGTGACGATGGCCCGGCTGCTCTCCGCCCATCTCACCTCGCGCGCGATCCCCTCCCAGCTCCTGCACGGCGGCACGCCGGTGCCCGAGCGGGAACGGATGGTGGACCGCTTCCAGTCCGGCGAGGTGCCGGTCTTCCTGCTCTCCCTCAAGGCCGCCGGCACCGGGCTGAACCTCACCAGGGCCGCCCACGTCATCCACTACGACCGGTGGTGGAACCCGGCCGTCGAGGAGCAGGCCACCGACCGCGCCTACCGCATCGGGCAGACCCAGCCGGTCCAGGTGCACCGGCTGATCGCCGAGGGCACCGTCGAGGACCGGATCGGCGAGATGCTCCTGGCCAAGCGGGCGCTGGCCGACGCCGTGCTCGGCACCGGGGAGAGTGCGCTGACCGAGCTCAGCGACCGCGACCTGGCCGACCTCGTTTCCCTGCGGAGGCCGTCATGAGCCCCCGGCCCTCCTCCTCCGGCGCGCGGCCCGTCGCCCGGTCCCGGCCCGGCCCCGACGACTTGCGGCGGACCTTCGAGGCCGTGCCCGCACGCACCTCCGGCGACGGCGAACCGTTCGCGGACAGCTGGTGGGGCCGGGCCTGGGTGGCGGCCCTGGAGTCCCTGTCGATGGACGCGCCGAGGCTCGACCGCGGACGCGCGTACGCGGACAGCGGGAACGTCGCCGCGATCACCGTCACCCCCGGGCAGGTCGTCGCCTATGTGCACGGCAGCCGCCCCCGGCCCTACCGCGCCGAGCTCCGGCTGCGCACGCTCACCGACCCCGACTGGGACACCTTCCTCGACGCGGTCGCCGCCCGCCCCGGCCACCTCGCCGCGCTGCTCGCCAAGGAGGTGCCGCACTCCCTCGCCGACACGGCAGCCGCCGCCGGCATCACCCTGCTCCCCGCGGCGGACGATCTCGACCCCGGCTGTTCCTGCCCCGACCGCGGCTGGCCGTGCAAGCACGTGGCGGCGCTCTGCTATCAGATGGGCCGCCTCCTGGACGCCGACCCGTTCGTCCTCCTGCTGCTGCGCGGCCGGGGCGAGCGCGAGCTCCTGGAGGACCTGGGCCGCCGCAACGCCGCACACTCCGCACGGGAGCGGCCCGCGGCGCCCGCCGCCCCGTCCGTACCCGCGCGGGAGGCGCTCGCCGACCGCTTCCTGCCGCCGCTGCCCGCCCCGTTCCCGGTGGAGCCGCATCCGGGCCAGCCGCCCTCGTACCCGGAATTTTCCGGCGCCAGGGACCCGCTCGCCCTCGACCAGCTCGCCACCGACGCGGCGGCCCGCGCCCACGCACTGCTCACCACCGGCCTCGACCCGATCGCCGGCCTCACCGCCTGGCAGGACGCGGTCCGACTGGCAGCCGCCCGCCCCACGGCCGGACTCACCGCCACCACCCGCGCTCTCTACCGCGAACTGGCATCCGCCACCGGCCGCAACACCACCGACCTGGCCCGGGCCGTGGCCGCGTGGCGTCAGGGCGGAGCCGAGGGACTGGCCGTCCTGGAGACACCGTGGGACCCCCCGGCAGGCCCCTTCGACCGAGCCCGCCCGGCACTCGCGGCGGCGGGCTTCCCGCGCTTCCAGCCGTGGCGCAACCACCTCACCCACCCCGGCGGCACGCTCCAGCTCCGCTTCGGCCACGACGGCCGCTGGTACGGCTACGAGTCCGACCCCGGCGAGGACGAGTGGTGGCCCAGGGCCGCACCGGACTCCGACCCGGTAGGGGCGCTCCTGGAGCTCAGCGGCAGCTGACCCCGCCGGTGGATCAGCTGTTCAGGAAGACGAGCAGGCCTATCAGCAGCACGGCAACGACGGGCAGCATGATGAGCCGCGCCTTGCGGAACGACTCGTTGTCCTGCTGCGCCAGCCCCCGGCCGGCCCCGTGGGCCGACGACAGGTGCTCCCCGGCCATGTCGACGAGCCGTTGGGTCGTCAGGAGCGACGGAGACCAGTCGCAGTGCGTACAGACGAGGAAGTCGCGGTACGGGTCGTACCGGAAGTCCCGCTCGATGTTGACCGTGAAGACCTGTCCCTGCTCGGTCGTCGCGGTGAAGTGACGTACGGGCGTGCCCATCTGGCTTGCTCCCTGCTGGTCGGCATCCGGTGCCCCGGCACCCGGCCGCGGAACAGTACCCGAGGATGTGCCGGGCCCTTCCCGTGCGGCAAAAACCGCTGGTGCGGCCGGTGTTGCTGTTGCTAGTTTCCTGGACGTGGCGAAACTCAATCAGATCATCGCAGTGGAGAAGGGCGTCAAGTCCAAGGCTCACCAGGACCTGACGGCGGCGCATCACGGCCTCCAGAAGGCCGGTCTGCTGGCCGGGATCTCCCGGACGTACCAGCCGAAGGACGAGGAGGGCGAGCAACTGCCGCCCGAGTCGACCCTGGTGCAGGTCAAGGCCGAGGACGTGCTGCGGGAGACCGCGGCGACCCTCACCCGCCTCTTCGACGTGACCGCCACGAAGGACTGGGCGAACTGCGCGGCCCGAGCCGATGTCTCGGTCGACGGACGCGTCCTGGTGAGCGGCGTGCCGGTGTCGTATCTGCTCTTCCTGGAGAAGCAGCTCACGGACATCAACACCTTCGTCCGCAAGCTCCCGGTGCTCGACGCCTCCGAGGCGTGGGCCCAGGACCCGTCGACGGACTCCTGGAAGACCGAGCCGGTGCGGACCCTGCGGACGAAGAAGGTGCCCCGCAACCACGTGAAGGCGGAGGCCACCGAGAAGCACCCGGCGCAGGTCGAGGTGTACTACGAGGACATCCCGATCGGCTACTGGACGACCGTGAAGTTCTCCGGGGCGCTGCCCGCGCGGCGGATCAACGAGCTGCTCGACCGGGTGGAGAAGCTCCAGCAGGCCGTCAAGTTCGCCCGCGAGGAGGCCAACGGCGTGGACGTCACGGACCAGCGGGTGGGTGATGCGGTCTTCGGTTACCTCTTCGGATGAGGTGACCGACCATGGAATCCCCGGCGGCGGTCGACGCGGCCGGGGTGCGCGAGGAGCGCAAAGCTGAAACTGAAGTTTGTCGTGAAGACGCGGTTCAAGTGGAGGTTCGAGTCCTCCCCCCGGCACTTCCGTACCTCCCGTACGGTTGCGGGCCGGGGTGGCCCAAATGGCAGAGGCGGCCGCGATCAATCTCAGACTCTTGCTCCAGACTCAGCATGCGCCGCCTATCGCCGGATCAACCGGGCCCGTGCCCGTGCGCGTCGAGATGCCGGTTCGACTCCGGCCCGCG
The DNA here is from genome assembly GCF_036013915.1 of Streptomyces sp. NBC_00464. Lineage (NCBI taxonomy): Bacteria > Bacillati > Actinomycetota > Actinomycetes > Kitasatosporales > Streptomycetaceae > Streptomyces > Streptomyces sp. NBC_00464. The sequence goes on from NZ_CP107899.1 coordinate 6,054,471, forward strand.
GAGCTTCGGTCTGCGGTCGTCTAAAGGCAGGACGCGGCGACATAAAACTGACACGGGACCTTTAAAAGTGCCGGCGTGCCGTACAGGCGGCAATCACAGGGCTCGGGGGCCGGCTACGCCCCCGGGCCCGCTCCCGTTCCGGGCCCCGCACGTCATCCCGTCGCGCGCAGTGACACCCCGCGCCCGGCGAAGAAGCGCTCGAAGTCGGCCAGCGGCAGCTCCGCGGCCCGGGTCGCGGCCGTCGTGCCGGACGGGTTGTGGAAGTGGACGCCCGTCCCGTCGGCCGTGCGGGACGTCAGGAGCACCAGATGGCCACCGCGTCCCGGTGCGGGCCGCTGCGGGTGGCGGATCGCGTAGTGCACCGACGCCATGACGGACCGGCCCTCGTCCAGGAGGTCCAGGATCTCCACCGGTGCGAGATGACGGTGGACCGCGGCTTCCAGGCCGTGCTTCTCGCGTACGTACGCGGCGAAGGGGGCGTAGACCAGTCCCCGGATCTCGCCGTCGCCGTCCTCGGTGTACGCGCCGTACTCCAGCGCACCGTCCCGCAGCGCGAACAGCGACGGGGCGTCGGCGCCGAGCGCCATGCGCAGGCAGGTCATACCGCACAGATGGCCTGCCCAGCGCGCGTACTCCGCGGGCGACTTCGCGCCCGAGTCCGGCCAGGCGGGGTCGGAGGCCGGGTCCAGTCCGCCCTCGACGATCGGCCCGACGAGCTCGGACGAGGCGAACTGGGTGTGCACGGGGACCTGGCAGGTGGGGCAGCTCACGATCGGTCTCCGTTCATCTCCGGCGGCCGGTCACTGCCGGTATCCGGCCAGGAAGCGGCCGATGCGGCTGATCGCCGCGTCAAGATCGTCAGCGTACGGGAGGGTCAGGATCCGGAAGTGGTCGGGCCGCGGCCAGTTGAAACCGGTGCCCTGCACGACCTGGATCTTCTCCCGCAGCAGCAGGTCCAGGACGAACCTCTCGTCATCGACGATCGGATGCACCTTCGGGTCGATGCGCGGGAAGGCGTACAGCGCTCCCTTCGGCTTCACGCAGGACACCCCGGGGATCTCGTTCAGCTTCTCCCAGGCGCGGTTGCGCTGCTCGTGCAGCCTGCCCCCGGGCACCACCAGCTCCCGGATCGACTGACGGCCGCCGAGCGCGGCCTGGATCGCGTACTGCGCCGGGGCGTTGGGGCACAGCCGCATGGAGGCGAGCATGGTCAGCCCCTCCAGATAGCTGCGCGCGTGCTGCTTCGGGCCCGAGACCACCATCCATCCGGAACGGAATCCGGCCACGCGGTACGTCTTCGAGAGCCCGCTGAAGGTGAGACAGACCAGGTCGGGGGCGAGGACCGCCACACTGTGGTGCTCGGCGTCGTCGTACAGGATCTGGTCGTAGATCTCGTCGGCGAACACCATCAGGCCGTGCCGGCGCGCCAGGTCGAGGATGCCTTCGAGGATCTCGCGCGGGTAGACGGCGCCGGTCGGATTGTTCGGGTTGATGATCACGACGGCGCGGGTGCGGTCGGTGATCTTCGAGGCCATGTCGGCGAGGTCGGGGTTCCAGTCCGAGGACTCGTCGCACGTGTAGTGCACGGCCTTTCCGCCGGCCAGCGTCGTCACCGCGGTCCACAGCGGGTAGTCGGGGGACGGGATGAGCACCTCGTCGCCGTCCTCCAACAGCCCCTGTACGGACATGGAGATCAGCTCGGAGACACCGTTGCCGAGGAAGATGTCGTCGACGCCGACCTCCGTCAGCCCCATCGCCTGGTAGCGCTGCGCGACGGCCCGGCGGGCGGACAGGATGCCGCGCGAGTCCGTGTAGCCGTGGGCCTGCGGGAGCATCCGGATCATGTCCTGGACGATCTCCTCCGGCGCCTCGAATCCGAACAGTGCCGGGTTGCCCGTGTTGAGGCGGAGCACGCTGTGGCCCGCCTCCTCCAGGGCGTTGGCCTGCTCGATGACCGGGCCCCGGATCTCGTAACAGACCTCGTTGAGCTTGCTGGACTGGCGGAATTCCATGCGGTGCTGCCTCCCCGACCCGATTGCGATACTTGGTTTTACCAAGCTTGGGCTTGGAAAGTCCAACAACATGTCTAGACTGCGTCGCATGCCACGTCAGCAACAGTCCGCAACCCGCCCGGTCCGCCGCCGGAGTTACGACCAGTTCTGTGCCAGTGCCCGGGCTCTGGACGCCGTCGGTGACCGGTGGAGCCTGCTGATCGTCCGTGAACTGCTGGCCGGTCCCCGCCGCTACACCGATCTCCATGCCGACCTGCCCGGTGTCAGCACGGATGTCCTGGCCTCCCGGCTCAAGGACATGGAGCAGGGCGGGCTGGTCACCCGCCGCAGACTGCCGCCGCCCGCCGCTGCCGCGGTGTACGAACTCACCGGGCGTGGACACGGGCTGCTGCCCGTCCTTGCCGCGCTCGCCGAGTGGGGGGCGCCCGCGCTCGTGGAGCGGCGTCCCATGGACGCGGTCCGGGCGCACTGGTTCGCGCTTCCGCTGCTGCGGGCGCTGGAGGGCTTCGGGGGGCCGGCCGCCGGCGGGGTGGTCGATGTGCACCTGGACGAGGGCGAGTTCCATGTGCGTACGGGAAAGCCGGCGCCGGGTGAACCGGTCTACGGGGACGGGCCCGCCGCTCGCGCCGACGCGCGCATCGCCCTCGACGCCGAGCTCTGTCTGGCACTGGGGCGGGGGGAGCTGACCTTCGCCGAGGCCGTCGGGGCCGGCCGGATCGAGGTGTCGGGCGAGGGTCCGCTTGCCCTGGAGCTGCGTGGCGCATGACGGTTGCGATGGCGTGATTCGATCGGTCAACTTCTGGGTAGTGTCGGGGCATTTGGGATGTCCGGGACACCTACAGAAGGGAGTTGCCCGTGAGAACAGCGAGACAACAGGAGCGACGGGGACAGCAGAGGCGTCCGGGCAAGGCGATCGTCATCGCGGGTTGCGTGGCCGCACTCGGCTTCGTACCGGCGGCGGCCGTCGCCACCCCCGGCAGCGGGGTGAGCGGCACCGTGGTCGCGGAAGGCACCTCGGTGGGCAAACTGAAGGTGAAGGCGCCGAAGGGGCGCACCGACGTCACCTTCCGGACGATCACCGTCGAGCCGGGCGGTTCCACCGGCTGGCACACCCACCGCGGACAGCTGATCGCCGTCGTCAAGTCCGGGACGCTGACCCGCACCCTGGACGACTGCACGGTGGAGGTGACCCCCGCGGGCACGTCCTTCATCGAGCCGTCCGGCACGAAGCACCGCCACGTCGGGCGCAACCTGGGGACTGAGCCCGTCGTCCTCTGGGTGACCTATCTGCTGCCCGAGGGCAGTCCCCTCTCCGACGACGCCGACGCTGCGGACTGCGGCAACAAGAAGTAGTGCGTGACACCCGCCCTCTGGCGCCCCGCCGGCAACCGTGCCGCCGGGCGCCGACCGTCAGCGGGCGAGTGTCTCCCCGTACGCGCCCAGACCTGCGCTCACCAGACCGTCGCGGAAGGTCAGCACCTCGTACACCCGGCCGCCGATCTGGTTGCGGTAGTCGATCACCAGTGTGTCGACGCTCGCCCGCACGTCCATGACCTCGAACGAGAGGTCGGGGATGAGTTCCAGCCCGCGCGCCCAGTAGGAGCGCAGTTCGGCCTTGCCGCGGACCGTGCCGGAGGCGTCGCCGGTGAACCGCGCGATCATGGGGGAGCTGAACGTCACGTCCTCGTGATAGTGCGCCAGGATGCGTTCCAGGTCGTGGGAGTTCCAGTCGTCCTGCCACTGCGCGGCGAAACTGCGGGCGAATTCAAGATCCATGGACAGGACGGTAACGGGCGGGACCGGGTTGCGCCGCAGAGTTTCGGCAAGGGGGCACGATGGGCACGTGCGATTCGAAGCGATCACCTGGGAACGGCTGGCGGACGAGCTGGCCGCGCACGCCGACGCGCTGAAACCCGCCGACGGCGGGCCCTGGCTCAGGATCGCCGTCGACGGCGCTCCGGCCGCCCGCACCGGGGAGCTGGCCGGGGCGGTCGCCGAAGGGCTGCGACTGCGCGGCCGGGCGGTACTGCCGGTGTCCACCGCGGGGTTCCTGCGGCCGGCCAGTCTGCGGTACGAGTACGGCAGGCGGGACCCCGACTCCTACTACGGCAGCTGGTTCGACACCGGCGCGCTGTGGCGTGAGGTGTTCGGTCCGCTGGAGCCGGGTGGCAGTGGGCGGGTGCTGCCCGATCTGTGGGATCCGGTCACGGACCGGGCGACGCGGAGCCCGTACCGGCAGCTCCCGGAGGGCGGGGTGCTGGTCCTGCACGGGCCGTTGCTGCTGGGGCACTGGTTCCCGTTCGATCTGAGCGTTCATCTGAGGCTGTCGGCGGGTGCGCTGCGGCGGCGTACACAGGAGGACGAGCAATGGACCCTGCCCGCCTTCGAGCGGTACGAGGACGAGGTGGCGCCCACCGGGAGCGCGGACGCGGTCGTCAGGGCCGACGATCCGCACCATCCCGCCTGGACCGGGCTGCGGCCGGAAGGGTGAGCCCCCGGAGTTCGGTTACTGCCCGTCCCCGGGCAGGGGCGGCCGCCCGCCCACGGTCATGACGGCCTCCGCCCCCGCGCGGCACCCCGCTGCCGCGGCAGCCCTGTCGTCGGCGCCCGCCAGCCGGGCCGCGAGGAAGCCCCCGGTGAACGCGTCTCCGGCCCCGGTGGAATCCACGGCCGCGGGCACGGGTTCGGCCGCGACGTGGGCGGTCACCGTTCCCGCGGTGGCCAGCAGAACACCGCCCTCGCCCAGCGTGACCGCGACCTGACGGACCAGAAGGCTCAACTTGGCGGCCGCGTCCGCCGGTTCGGGGAGCCCGGTGAGCAGCCCTGCCTCGTCCGCGTTGGGCAGCAGGAGATCCGCCCCCTCGGTCAGGGCCAGGAACCGGTCGACGCCCAGTTCGGCGAGGAACCCGGCCGAAGCGGGATCGATGCTCACCGGGATGCTCCGCCGCCCGGCCTCCCGCAGTGCGAGCAGGGCGGTCGCGCGGCTCGTCTCGGCGAAGAGCAGGTACCCGGACAGATGGAGGTGGGCGATGCCGTCGAGCATCGACGGCGACCAGTCGTCGGGGGAGAGCCGCAGCACCGCGCCACTGTCGGTGAGGAAGGTGCGCTCGGCGGACGGGTCGACCAAAGCGACGACGGTGGCCGTCGGTGCCCCGTCGTCCACGGCCAGCAGCTCCCGCACCCCCGCGCGCCGCAGCAGATCCCGGTGCCAGTCCGCGGAGTCGGCGCCCACGCGGGCCACCAGCCGCACGTCCCGGCAGCCCGAACGCGCAGCCCAGCAGGCCACGTTGGCCCCCGCGCCGCCGGCCCGTGTCCGGATCCTGGCCGTCGTGTCCGTGCCGTGGACCAGTGCCGAACCGTGCCGTGCCACCACGTCCGTGACCACGTCCCCGACGACGAGAAGGCCGCCGGTCACCGGGCGGCCCAGGCGGTGGCGATCCGGGTGGCGAGTGCCACGTTGCCGCGGACGGCCGCCAGGTTGGCCTCCAGCGAGGCGCCTTCGGTGCCCCGCATCAGATGGCCGAGCAGATACGGCGTGACGGCCTGTCCCACGATGCCGCGTTCCCGGCAGGCATCCAGCGCCTCGGCCAGCACCCGGTCGTGCAGCGCGGGATCCAGCTGTTCTTCCTGCGGTACGGGGTTGGCCACGATCAGCGCAGCCGCCGGGCCGCCGAGCGCGTCCTGCGCCCCCATCACCTCGGCCACCTCCTCGGGCGACCGCACGGTCCAGTCGACCGGCTCACCCGAACTGCTCAGATAGAAGCCGGGGAACCGGTCGGTGCCGTATCCCAGCACCCCGACCCCGAGCGTCTCCAGACGCTGCAGCGTGGCGGGGACGTCCAGGATCGACTTCACTCCCGCGCAGACCACGGTGATGCCCGTCCCCGCCAGCAGCCGCAGGTCCGCGGACTCGTCCTGCGTCTCGGTCCAGCCCCGGTGCACACCCCCGAGCCCGCCGGTCGCGAAGACGCGCAGGCCCGCCCGTGCGGCGAGGAACGCCGTCGCCGAGACCGTCGTCGCCCCGCTCGCACCCGTCGCCAGTGCGGGTGCGAGGTCCCGGTGCCCCAGCTTGCGCATCGCCGGGTCCTCGGCGACCCGTTCCAACTGGGCCTTGTCCAGGCCGACCCGGGCGCTGCCGTCCAGCACGGCGACCGTGGCGGGCACGGCACCGGTCGACCGGACGATCCCCTCCAGCTCCTCGGCGACCCGCAGATTGCGGGGGCGGGGCAGTCCGTGGGCGATGATCGTCGACTCCAGGGCGACGACGGGCCGGTGCGCGGCGAGGGCGTCCCGCACCTCCGCGGAGAGAACGGGTGCGTACGGGGTGGCGTCGTGCGGCGCAGTCAGTGACATGTCCACATCTCTGTCGCGGACGGGTCGCGGTCAAACGTGTGCCGTTCGCAGCGGCTGGAAGCTGCTCGCACCCGCATCGCGGGCCGGGCCGCGCTGCGACCGTGCGGCAGGCCCCGGACTCCGTTCGGTCAGTCCTGGTGGCGAGACGTCCTGAGGCGATGGCTAAGGTGACCGGCCATGACCACATTTGATCAAGCTCCTGCCTCGTTCGCCGTGCACATTCCCGACGCCGTGCTCGAACCGGAACCGCTCGAACCCCAGCAGATCGTCTCGGGCGACCCCGAGGTCACCGGCAAGGTGCTGTGGGAGTCGGCCGACGGCAAGCAGGTGCGCGGGATCTGGCAGATCACGCCGGGTGTGGTCACGGACACCGAGGCCAACGAACTGTTCGTGGTCGTCAGTGGGCGCGCGACCGTGGAGGTCGAGGGCGGCGCCACGCTGGAGATCGGCCCCGGCGACGCCTGTGTGCTGCGCGAGGGGGACCGTACGACGTGGACCGTGCACGAGACGCTGCGCAAGGCGTACCACATCAGCCTCTGAGCAGCCCGTGAGCCCGGGCCCTCGGGCTTCGGGCTCAGGCCGTGGCGCGGCGGGTGAGGGTCCGGCGCAGGGTCAGTGCCGCCATCGGCAGCAGCAGGCATGCGCCGGTCAGATTGAGCCAGCCGTAGCCGGCCTGGGAGACGATCACTCCGGCGACCGCCCCGCCGAGGCCCGCCGACGCGTTCATGGTGAGGTCCGACAGCCCTTGTACGGCGGCGCGTGCGGCCTGCGGCACGGAGTCGGTGAGCAGCGCCGAACCCGAGACCAGGCCCGCGGACCAGCCGAGCCCGAGCACGAACAGGCCGGCCGCGGTCCTGCCGTGCGCGTCGCCCGCGGTGCCTGCGAGCAGTGCGGCGAGGGCGATCAGCCCGGCGGCGAGCCCGATGACGGTGAGACGGCCGAAGCGGTCCGCCAGCCAGCCCATCACGGGCGAGAACGCGTACATCCCGGCGATGTGGCCGCTGATCACCAGTCCGATCAGCTGGAGGTCCGCGCCGTGATGACCGAGGTCGACGGGCGTCATCACCATGATCGAGACCATCGCGGTGTGCGAGACGGTCACGGTCACCAGGGCGAGGCGGGCCATGGGCGATGCCCGTACGGCCGCGACACCCGCCCGCAGCGAACGGCCCCCGGCCGACCGGCTCTCCTGCGGGGCCAGGGCGCGCGCGGTGAGGAGGGGGTCGGGCCGCAGCAGCGCCGCCACCACGAGAGCGGCGAGTGCGAAGATGCCGCCCGCCCAGACGAACGGGCCGGCCGTCTCCGAGACGGCGGTGCCGCGGAAGACCCGTCCCGCGGGGGCCGCGATGTTGGGCCCGAGCACCGAACCGATCGTGGTGGCCCAGATGACGTTCGAGATGGCCCGGCCGCGACGGTCGGGTTCGGCCAGGTCGGCGGCGGCGAATCTGGCCTGGAGGTTGGCCGAGGAACCCGCACCGAAACCGGCCATGCCGAGCAGGAGCAACGGGAAGTTCTCCACCACGGTCGCCAGCACCACGAGCCCCGCCCCGAGCGCGCCGACCAGATACGCGAGCACGAGCCCGGGGCGGCGGCCCCGTGAGGTCATGAGCGCGGCCAGCGGCAGCGACAGCAGCGCCGTGCCGGCCACCGACGCGGTGGGGGCGAGGCCCGACAGCGCCTCGGAGCCGCTGACGCGTGTCGCCAGCACGGGGGCCAGGGCGATGCCGATGGCGACGCCGAGGCCGCCGAGTATCTGGCTGGACATGAGCACGGCGGTCGTCCTGCGCCGGAGTCCGGGCAGATCGGCTGCGGTGACCTTCCCGGCGGGGCTCGGTCCGCCGGAGCTGTCAGGTGCATCGAGGGCGTTGGTCACCGACGCAGTGTGCCAGCCGGTACGTACGCCCGAACAGCACGCCCGGAACGGTGCGGCCGAAACGGCACGTCCGAACCGGGCGGCCGAAACAGCACGCCCGGTGCAGGCGGGGCGGGTCAGAACAACGGCTGGGGCAGCACGCCCTCCAGGGCCAGCAGCTGCCGCTTGGTCTCCAGCCCGCCGCCGAAGCCGCCGAGCCCGCCGTCGCTCTCCACCACACGGTGGCAGGGCACCACCACGGGCAGCGGGTTGGACCCCATGGCGGCACCGACTGCCTGGGCCGCCCCGGGCTGCCCCACCCGGTCGGCGAGGTCCCCGTACCCGGCGACCGAGCCGTACGGCACACCCGTCGCCAGCTCGCGGAGAACCTGGCGGTTGAAGCCGCTCGTCAGTGACCAGTCCAGGTCGAGCGAGAACTCCCGAAGCGTGCCCGCGAAGTACGCCGCGAGCTGGCGTATCGGCTCGGCGAGCCGCGCGGAGCCGGGCGCCCGGACGGGCTCCGTGCCGAGCCGGGCGGCCAGCCGGTCCAGCGTCCGGTCCCGTACCGCAGGCCCGGCGTGGAAGACCACCGTCACCAGGCCCGTGTCGGTCGCGGCCAGCATGAGCGGACCGATGTCACTGTCGACGACGGCCCACTCGACAACCCCGTTGCTGTTCATGCACACCACCGTACGGCCGGCCACTGACAACGGACGGCGGCGTCCGGGCAGCACCGAGCGGGCCCGGGCAGTCGTCAGCCGGCGGCCTCCCGCACCACATCGGGGGTGTCGGTGATGATGCCGTCCACGCCGTAGCCCGTCACCCGGAGCGCGTGCTCCGCGTCGTTGACCGTCCAGGTGTTGAGCTGAAGCCGCTTGTTGTGGGGGCCCTTCAGGGCGTGCACCGCTGTCACGTACTCGTTCGAGAGGGAGGTGTACGCCGGGTTGATCCGGTCGGTGAACTCCGCGTACGAGGGAAGGTCGGCGACGGCCGGGGTGCCGAGGAAGGCCGTGACGACGTCCGGGCGCTGCTCGTGCACCTTGCGCACGCTGTCGGCGCCGAAGCTCTGGATCACCAGACGGGTGCGGACGTGTGTGCGGTCGAGCCACCCCTCCTGACCCAGGACGCGCAGGGTCGCCTGCTCGATCCCGGGGTAGGTCTCGGGACTCTTGATCTCCAGGAGCAGGTTCTGCTGATTGCGTTCGATCCGGTGCAGATACTGCTGGAGCGTGGGCACCCGGGCGTCGGCGTACACCGGACCGAACCAGCTGCCCGCGTCCAGCCGGGCGATCTCGGCGGCCGTGAAGTCCTTGACCGCCCACGGCGCACGGTCGGGGAAGACCTGCTCGGCGTCCGTGGTGCGCTTCAGCCCGGTGTCGTGGATGACCACGAGTACGCCGTCCCGGGTGAGCTGGACGTCGTTCTCCACCCAGTCGAAGCCCAGGACGTCCGCCTTGTCCACGGCCGCCAGGGTGTTCTCGGGCGCGTACGCCGACGCGCCCCGGTGCGCGATGACGAGCGGGTCGCGCGACCGGTCCGGGGACACGGCACCCACGGTCCGGACGCCGGTGCCGGCGGCGGTGGTGTGGGCCACCGCCGCGGTGGCGTCCGTCCCCGGCGCGTCGGTGGTCGTACTCGACATCAGCAACGTGCCGGCGCCCAGCAGGGCGGCGGCAGCGACGGAGGCGGTTGCGGTGCCTGCGTACACAGGGGGCTCCTTGCGTCAGAGTTACGGACGGCCCAGGGCAGGGATCGGGGACCGGTCGCAGGGACCGGCTCACGGGCCGCTGCCCCTGTCGATAAAATGCTGTTCTTCTGTTTGTTTGCCGGGCCTTGCGCCTTAAAGTCAGCCGAACCCGGGCTTCTGCGAAGGGCGTACGAGCATGCAGGGCACAATCGACGGTTTCGGCTATGGGGCGGTCACCCCCGTGGCCGCCTTCCTCATGGCGTGTCTCGGCGCTGCCCTGGGTCTGCGATGCACCACCCGGTCGCTGCGCACCGAGCGTTCCTTCAAGGCCGGCTGGCTGGCTCTGGGCGCGACCTCCATAGGCTCCGGCATCTGGACGATGCACTTCATCGCGATGGTGGGTTTCACCGTCGAGGAGGTGCCGATCGGCTACGACAAGCCGATCACCTTCGCCAGCCTCGCCGTCGCGATCGTCATGGTCGGTATCGGGATCTTCCTGGTCGGGTACCGCGGCGCCACCCGCATGGCACTGGTGACGGGAGGAACGATCACCGGACTCGGCGTGGCCTCCATGCACTACCTCGGCATGGCCGGTATGCGACTTGATGGGCAGTTCGAGTACGACACGATCACCGTGTCACTCTCCGTCGTCATCGCCGTGGTGGCCTCGACCGCCGCGCTCTGGGCCGCCGTCTCCATCCACGGCTTCCTGCCCAGCCTCGGTGCCAGCGTGGTGATGGGTGTCGCGGTGAGCGGCATGCACTACACCGGCATGGCGGCCCTCAGGGTCCATCTCCACCCGGCCGCCCTCACCGGAACCTCCCCGGGCACGGGCGACAGCGCGACCGCGCTGCTCGTTCCCATGCTGATCGGCCCCGCCTGCTTCCTGGTGCTCGCCGCGGTCGTCGTCATGTTCGACCCCCTGGTGGTCATGGGTACCCCGGACTGGAACGACCCCGCAGTCATCCGTGGGGCCAGGACCCCCGGGATTCCGGCCCAGCGCCAGGTGCCCCGGTTCGGTACGCACGCCGACCCGGCATCGTTCCACTCGCAGCCCCAGGACTGGTGACCCGAGGCCGCCGCGGGCGCTGACCCGGCCCCGTTGTCAGTGGGGGGTCGTACGGTGGTTGCATGCGGCCCGTTTCGAAGATCGAACGTTCGGTGGCGCCTTTCGAGGTCGTCAGTCCCTACCAGCCCAGTGGCGACCAGCCGGCGGCCATCGCCGAGCTGGAGCGGCGCGTCCGGGCAGGTGAGAAGGACGTCGTGCTCCTCGGCGCGACCGGCACCGGTAAGTCGGCGACCACCGCCTGGATGATCGAGAAGCTGCAGCGCCCCACCCTGGTGATGGCGCCGAACAAGACCCTCGCCGCCCAGCTGGCCAACGAGTTCCGCGAGCTCCTGCCGAACAACGCCGTCGAGTACTTCGTCTCGTACTACGACTACTACCAGCCCGAGGCGTACGTCCCGCAGTCGGACACCTACATCGAGAAGGACTCCTCGATCAACGAGGAGGTCGAGCGGCTGCGCCACTCCGCCACGAATTCGCTGCTCACCCGGAGAGACGTCGTCGTGGTCGCCTCCGTGTCCTGCATCTACGGCCTCGGTACCCCGCAGGAGTACGTGGACCGGATGGTCCAGCTCAAGGTGGGCGACGAGATCGACCGCGACCAGCTGCTGCGCCGCTTCGTCGAGATCCAGTACAACCGCAACGACCTGGCGTTCACCCGTGGCAGCTTCCGGGTGCGCGGCGACACCATCGAGATCTTCCCGGTCTACGAGGAGCTCGCCGTCCGCATCGAGATGTTCGGTGACGAGATCGAGGCGCTCTCCACCCTCCACCCGCTCACCGGCGAGGTCATCAGCGAGGACCAGTCTCTGCACGTCTTCCCCGCGAGCCACTACGTGGCAGGCCCGGAGCGCATGGAGAAAGCCGTCAGCGGCATCGAGCAGGAGCTGGAGCAGCGTCTGGCCGAGCTGGACAAGCAGGGCAAGATGCTGGAGGCCCAGCGGCTGCGGATGCGCACCACGTACGACATCGAGATGCTGCGCCAGATCGGTACGTGCTCCGGTGTCGAGAACTACTCGATGCACTTCGACGGCCGTTCCCCCGGTACCGCGCCCAACACCCTTCTCGACTACTTCCCCGAGGACTTCCTCCTCGTCCTCGACGAGTCGCACGTCACCGTGCCGCAGATCGGCGCGATGTACGAGGGCGACGCCTCCCGGAAGCGGACCCTCGTCGACCACGGTTTCCGGCTGCCCTCCGCGCTGGACAACCGCCCGCTGAAGTGGGAGGAGTTCCTCGGCCGGATCAACCAGACGGTCTACCTCTCCGCCACCCCGGGCAAGTACGAACTCTCCCGGGGCGACGGCTTCGTGGAGCAGATCATCCGGCCCACCGGCCTCGTCGACCCGGAGATCGTCGTCAAGCCCACCGAGGGCCAGATCGACGACCTGGTGCACGAGATCCGCAAGCGCACCGAGAAGGACGAGCGGGTCCTGGTCACCACCCTCACCAAGAAGATGTCGGAGGACCTCACCGACTACTTCCTGGAGCTGGGCATCCAGGTCCGCTATCTGCACAGCGACGTCGACACCCTGCGCCGTATCGAGCTGCTGCGGGAGCTGCGCTCGGGCGAGTACGACGTCCTGGTCGGGATCAACCTGCTGCGCGAGGGCCTCGACCTGCCCGAGGTTTCGCTCGTGGCGATCCTCGACGCCGACAAACAGGGCTTCCTGCGCTCGGCCACCTCGCTGATCCAGACCGTCGGACGCGCGGCTCGTAACGTGTCGGGTCAGGTCCACATGTACGCGGACAAGATCACCCCGGCCATGGCGCAGGCCATCGACGAGACCAACCGCCGCCGCGAGAAGCAGATCGCGTACAACACCGAGCGCGGACTCGACCCGCAGCCGCTGCGCAAGAAGATCAACGACATCGTCGCGACGATCGCCCGCGAGGAGGTCGACACCGAGCAGCTGCTCGGCACCGGTTACCGCCAGGCGAAGGGTGCGAAGGCACCCGTGCCGACGCTGGGCATCAAGGCCGGTGCCGCCAAGGGGAAGGCCGGCGAGGGCAAGGCGGCGGTCACGGACCGCCCGGCCACCGAGCTTGCCGGGATCATCGAGGAGATGACCGACCGGATGCGCGCGGCCGCCGCGGACCTGCAGTTCGAGGTGGCCGCCCGACTGCGTGACGAGGTGGGGGAGCTGAAGAAGGAGTTGCGCCAGATGCGGGAGGCGGGTCTGGCCTGACGACCCCTGCCCGGTCGATGTGTGGCTGAGCCGGCACGGACGGACCGGCCTCGCCCCGGCCTCGTCCTCAGGGCTCCAGCGGCTCGGGCGGGTTCAGCAGCTCGGGTGGCGATGCCCTGCTGTGGGATGATCTGCCATGCGAGCGACGGCGCTTGGGGGCTTCGGTGGAGCGGATCGGAAAGTACCTCGTGGAGCGACGGCTCGGCGAGGGCGGGATGGGGACGGTCTACCTGGCGCGGTCGCGGGGTGGGCGAGCCGTGGCGGTGAAGGTGGTCAAACCCGAACTCGCACGGGACGCGGAGTTCCGTGAGCGGTTCCGGGCCGAGGTGGCCGCCGCACGTGTGGTGGGAGGTTTTCACACCGCGCCCGTGGTCGACGCCGATCCGGATGCGGAGGCGCCCTGGCTCGCCACCGCATACGTCGCAGGGCCGACGCTGTCCCAGCTGCTGGCGGCACGGGGGCCGAGGGGCGAGGAGTCGCTGCGCGCTCTGGGGGCTGCCCTCGCCGAGGCGTTGCAGGCCATCCACGCCTGCGGTCTCGTCCATCGCGACCTCAAGCCGGGCAACATCATCATGGCTGAGGACGGGCCCAGGGTTCTGGACTTCGGCATCGTGCGGGCGGTCGAGGGATCCCGCCTCACCGCGACCGGTGCGGTCTTCGGCACGCCCGGCTTCCTCGCGCCCGAGCAGGCGGTGGGTCTTCCCGTCGACGGGGCGGCGGATGTCTTCGCACTCGGTGCCGTTCTGATTGCCGCCGCGGGCGGCAGCGCCTTCGGTGAGGGCACACCCGTGGTGCTGATGTATCGATGTGTGCATGAGGAAGCCGACCTGTCGGCTCTCCCCACGTCCTTGTGGCCGGTGGTGGCCGCGTGCATGGCCAAACAGGCTGATGACCGTCCCACCCCGGAACAGCTTCTGGACCACTTCACCGGCATGACCGAAGAGGGCCCGAGCCGGACCGGTCATGCGCCCGCCCCCCACCCACCCACCCAGTACTGGCCACCGGACGCACCGGCCCGACAGGCGTACCCGCCCACCGCCACGGCGCCTGCGAGGCAGGTGCACCCGCCCGTCGTCGCGGCACCTCCCGAACCTGCGTACGCACCACCGGTTCATGCCGGGCAACCGCAGGGTCCGGTGCCGAGCAAGGGGGAGGGCGGACCCTACGCGACGGCCGAGTTGGCCAGGGGCCGGGCCATCGGCCTGCAGAGGGTGGGCGGTCAGGTACCGGCCGCGGTACGGATCGGGTTCGGCTGGCAGGCGGCTTCGCGCCGCGGTCTGTTCGGCTCGCGCACCAGGGAGATCGATCTGGACGCCTCTGCGGTCCTGTTCGCCGGTAGGCAGCCGGTCGACGTCGTCTTCTTCCGGCATCTCGCCAGCGATGACGGTTCGGTCAGGCACACCGGGGACCACCTCGGCGGTGCCGGCGCGGGCGGCGACGAGGAGTCGATCCTGGTCGACCTCCACCGGGTGCCGGTGCACATCGACCAGATCGTCTTCACGGTGAACTCCTTCACCGGCCGGACGTTCCAGGAGGTGCAGAGCGCCTTCTGCCGCATCGTGGACGAGACCGACGGCCAGGAGCTTGCCCGCTGCACGCTGAACGGCGGCGGGCAGTACACCGCCCAGATCATGGCGAAGGTGCACCGTTCGGGGAGCGGGTGGCAGATGACCGCCATCGGAACCCCGGCCGACGGCCGCACCTTCCAGGACCTCATGCCGGCGATCCTGCCGCACCTGTAGGCAGCGCCGGGCGCCCCGTCGACTCCGCGCCCGCGGCCAGGTCCGGGGCCTTGGGCCTGCGTGTTGCAGGACCGACACAAAAAGGTTCCGACCGGTCGCGCCACAGGCGTGACTGCGTAGGGTGCTGGAAGACCGCGCAAGGACGGTTGCGGGGACAGCGGAGAGGGGACAGCGCGTGACGGTCAATATGACCAAGGGTCAGGCCATCAGCCTGCAGAAGAGCGACGGGGGGGTCCTGACCGCGGTACGGATGGGGCTCGGCTGGCAGGCGGCTCCGCGCCGCGGTCTGTTCGGCTCGCGCACTCGGGAGATCGATCTGGACGCCTCGGCGGTCCTGTTCGCCGACAAGCAGGCGGTCGACGTCGTCTACTTCAACCAACTCGTCAGCAAAGACGGTTCGCTCAGGCACACCGGGGACAACCTGGTCGGCGGCGTCGGCGCGGGCGGCGACGACGAGGCGATCCTGGTCGACCTCCAGCGGGTGCCGGTCCACATCGACCAGATCGTCTTCACGGTGAACTCCTTCACCGGCCAGACGTTCCAGGAGGTGCAGAACGCCTTCTGCCGCATCGTGGACGAGACCAACGGCCAGGAGCTTGCCCGCTACACGCTGAACGGCGGCGGGCAGTACACCGCCCAGATCATGGCGAAGGTGCACCGTTCGGGGAGCGGGTGGCAGATGACCGCCATCGGCAACCCGGCCAACGGCCGCACCTTCCAGGACCTCCTCCCGGCGATCCTGCCGCACCTGTAGGCAGCGCCGGACCCACGGTCCGCAGCGGTACGCGCAGCTCCCGGCGGCATCGGCCGCCGGGAGCTGCACCGCATCGCACCACGCATAACACCGCATCGCGCAACAGCAACTCGTCGAGGGGACAGGGCAATGACGGCCGAGCTGGTCCGGGGGCAGAACCACGCCTTGCCCCAGACCCGTCTGGAGATCCGGGTTTCGGCCGGCGCACCCGTGGTGGCCGGTGCCACGCTCGGGGACGAGCGCGGCACGGTGCACGGCGTCGAGTGGATAGCCCACCCCGGATCGCCGCAGCTGCCGGGCCTCGAGGTGTCCAGGCAGGCAGCGGCCGAGCACCGGCTCGCCGTCGACCT
This sequence comes from Streptomyces sp. NBC_00464, assembly GCF_036013915.1. NCBI lineage: Bacteria > Bacillati > Actinomycetota > Actinomycetes > Kitasatosporales > Streptomycetaceae > Streptomyces > Streptomyces sp. NBC_00464. The sequence continues at coordinate 6,070,476 of NZ_CP107899.1, forward strand.
CGGCGCCCTGCCCGAGGCGGTGCACCGCGTCACGGTGCTGCTGGCGCTGCCGCTGGAGGCGGGCGGCCCGACCCGGTTCGGCGCCGTGGCCTCGCCCTTCGTCGCGGTCACCGGACTCGACGGCACGGAGATCGCCACCTTCACCCTGACGGGCCTGGACACCGAGTCCGCGGTCGCAGCCCTGGAGCTCTACCGCAGACAGGGGGTCTGGAAGGTGCGCGCGGTCGGCCAGGGCTACGCGGGCGGTCTCGCCGCGCTGCTCGCCGACCAAGGCGTGGGCGGGGCGGCCGAACTGGCGCGCTCGATCCAGGAAGCGGTCGCCCGCGGTCTGGCCCGCTCGGTGGCCCCGCCCCCGCCCCGCACCCCCGAGGGCGACCGGGTCAGGCACGCCGGGGGTCCGGTGTCGTCCGGGGGCGGCGGCCGGCCCCACGCCGTCCCGCAGCCCGGCCTCCCGGACGAGCCCTCCCAGCCGGCCACCCCGGTTGTACCCGCCACCCCCTCCGCAGGGGGCCCCATCGACTACGCCCACCCGCGTCGCCAGGCCACGGCCCCTCCACCGCCCCCGCCCGAGGCACCACCGGCAGAGCCCGGCAGGCCCGCGACGCCCGTGGCCGGGGACGCGACCGGCTGGTCCATGGACGAGCGCCTCTACAACCAGATCTGGGGCATGTTCGAGGACCTGGCCCGGGCCACGGCCGCGTACCGCAGCGCCGTCGACTTCGCCGAGTCCCGGATGGACCAGGAGCTGGAGCGGGCCCTGTCCGATCCGCGCAGCCGGATCGGCGGTGCGGGCGACCGGGCCCGCGAGCAGGCCCGCGCCAAGCGCGACGAGCTGACCGGCCGGGCCCGCGAGGTACTGGACCGCGACCTCGCCCAGCTCGCCGCCGAGGCCGCCGTGGTGGAGCCCGCGCTCCCCGCCGCGTACGCGGGCTGGGACAACCCTGTCTGGCACGCCTACCGCGTTCCGATGGAGATCCCCATGGCTCTGCGGATCGGTGACCTCCACCTGCCGGAGAGCGCCGGGGTGAAGATTCCGCTGCTTGTCCGGCTGCCGCTGGAGCGCGGCATGTGGATCGACAGCGGGCGCACGGCGTCCGAGGCCGCCGCGATGACCGATTCGGCCCAGCTGCGCCGGCTGGCCATGGAGAGCGCCGTACTGCACGCGGCACGGATGCTCGCCGTCTATCCGCCGAACGAGTTCTCGGTCCACGTCATCGACCCGGCAGGTTCCGCCGCCGCGTCCCTGGCCCCGCTGGTCGGTGCCGGGGTGCTCGCGAGCCCGCCCGCGTCCGGGCCCGGGGGAGTGTCCTCGGTCCTCGCCCGGCTCACCCGACGCGTCGACCTGGTGCAGATGGCGCTCAGGGCGGGGGCCGCGGACTCGCTGCCGCCCGACCTGGACCCGGCCGAGCAGCTGCTGATCGTCAACGACTTCCCGCACGGCTTCGACGACCGTGCCGTCACCCAGCTGCGCTATCTCGCCGACGAGGGGCCCTCCGTCGGGGTGCACCTCCTGATGGTCGCGGACCGGGAGGACGCCTCGGCGTACGGTCCGGTGCTCGACCCGCTGTGGCGTTCCCTGCTCCGCGTCACCCCGGTCGCCGACGACCATCTGGCCGACCCCTGGGTCGGTCACGCATGGACGTACGAGCCGCTCAGGACCCCGCCCGGCAGCCGCGTCCTGGAACAGGTGCTGGACCGGGTGGCCGCCGCGCGCCGCACCGGGCACCGCTGACCCGGCCACTCTTCAGCACTCGGTTCGACTTCACTCAACGCCCGCTCCGACCTGGCACTTTGGGGATTCTTTACCCTTCTCTTTACCTTTCCTTGGTATTCCCTGTACTGTTCTTTGGGCGGAGGGGAGTACTCCCGTCGCGGCGTTCCCGTCAGTACGGACCGTGACCGGTCCCGGGGCGCCGGCCCAGGCACGCATCCCGTGCGCCCGGGTGGAAGAGACCTCCGGCAGCGACGACGCTGATCAGTAGCCGTAGCGAACTGCCGGAGGCGCAGTGGACGTTTCATGGACCCTCTGGGCGCTGACCATTCTTGGTCTGAGCGCCCTCATCGCCGTCGACTTCTTCATCGGGCGCAAGCCCCATGACGTGTCGACCAAGGAAGCCGGAATCTGGACGATCGTCTGGATCGCTCTGGCCGCACTCTTCGGACTCGGCCTGCTCGTGTTCGGTGAGAGCCAGGCCTCGGGTGAGTTCTTCGCCGGCTTCATCACCGAGAAATCACTGAGCGTCGACAATCTCTTCGTCTTCGTGCTGATCATGGCGAAGTTCTCGGTTCCCTCCCACCTCCAGCAGCGGGTGCTGCTCGTCGGCGTGCTGATCGCGCTGGTGCTGAGGGCGATCTTCATCGCCGCCGGTGCCGCGGTCATCGCCAACTTCTCGTGGGTCTTCTACATCTTCGGCGCGTTCCTGATCTACACCGCCTGGAAGCTGATCCAGGAGGCACGGGCCGACGAGGAGGAAGAGGAGTTCGAGGAGAACCGCCTCCTCAAGAACATCGAGCGTCGCTTCGGAGTCGCCGACCGCTACCACGGCACCAAGCTCTTCATCCGCAACAACGGCAAGCGCGTCCTGACGCCCCTGATGGTCGTCATGCTCGCCATCGGCACCACCGATGTGCTGTTCGCGCTGGACTCCATCCCCGCGATCTTCGGCCTGACCCAGGACCCGTACATCGTGTTCACCGCCAACGCCTTCGCGCTGATGGGGCTGCGACAGCTGTACTTCCTGATCGGCGGCCTGCTCAAGAAGCTGGTCCACCTCAGCTACGGGCTCTCGGTGATCCTCGGCTTCATCGGCATCAAGCTGGTGCTGCACGCCCTGCACGAGTCCGGGGTGAACGTCCCCGAGATCTCCATCCCGGTCTCGCTCGGCGTCATCTGCGGCGTGCTGGTGATCACCACGATCACCAGTCTGATCGCCAACAAGAAGACGGCCGATGCCGAGGCCGCGGCGCAGGCCGGGAAGACCGAGGACTCCGCGGAGAAGGGCGCCGACATCGACGCCTGACACGCCTGACAGCTGAGCGGAGGGCGGGGGGACGGGCGCGGATCGCGTGCCCGTCCCCCCGCCGCCTCGTCACCAGCCCCGGGCGCGCCACTCCGGCAGGTGCGGACGCTCGTCGCCCAGAGTGGTGTCGTGTCCATGGCCCGGGTAGACCCAGGTCTCGTCGGGCAGCGGATCGAAGAGCCTGGTCTCCACGTCGTGCAGCAGGCTCGCGAACGCCTCGGGGTCCTTGAACGTGTTGCCGAGCCCGCCCGGGAAGAGGCAGTCCCCGGTGAACAGGTGCGGAGCGCCGTGCGGGTCGTCGTAGACGAGCGCGATCGAGCCCGGGGTGTGGCCGGTCAGATGGCGGGCGGTCAGTGCGACCTGCCCGACCCGGATCGTGTCGCCGTCCTCGACGAGCACATCCGTCGGGACCGGGATCCCCTCGGCGTCGAACCGCCCGGCGTACGTACGCGCCCCGGTGGCCGCCACCACCTCGTCCAGCGCCTGCCAGTGGTCTCCGTGCCGGTGTGTGGTGACGACCGAGGCGATCGAGTCGTCACCGATCAGCTGCAGCAGGGTCCCGGCCTCGTTGGCCGCGTCGATCAGGAGCTGCTCGCCGGTGGCCCGGCAGCGCAGCAGATAGGCGTTGTTGTTCATCGGGCCGACGGCGACCTTGGAGATCATCAGATCCGTCAACTCGTGTACGTCCGCACGCCCGCCGACCTTGACCGTTCCGCTGTACGTCATGCCTCTCAGCCTATAGCGGGGGCAGCGCGGGAAGGGTTCCGCCCTCGACGGTCAGGGCGGACCCGTCGCGCCGCCCGCTGAGCCAGCCGAGCAGCTCGGACGCCGTACCGCGGACCGCGACGGACCCGCCCTCCGCGCCGCCGCCGGTCGTCCAGGTGCGACCCGTGTCGTCGGCCAAGCCCGTCGGGACGACCGCCGGGTGCCCGGCGAAGCGCTCGGCCAGGAAGTCGATCTCCCGGGCGGTGAACTCGTCCGGCAGGTCCTCCAGCTCGTAGCCGATCCCCAGGTCGACGTGGTGCAGCTCGACCTCGCCGCGGCGGCGGAAGGGGATCCGGGACGCGGAGTCCGTCACGCCGTTGCGCATCGCGACGGTGCGTGACCAGTCGGCCGGGGCCGCGGCGGCGTCCATGAAGCCGGCCGCGCTCGCGGCCAGGTCGGCGAGCTGCTCGGCCTGTGGCCGGGGCGCGTCGCGCTCGATGTCGCGGTCGCGGGTTTCGCTGTCTGCGTACATGGGCCGGCCCTGGAGAACATTTACGAGCGCGTCGGCGTTACGTGAGAGGTGCGCGACGACATGACCCCGGCTCCAGCCCGGGAGGCGCGACGGTTCGGCAAGTGCCGCGTCGTCCAGTTTCTCCGTGGCGCTGAGCAGTCGGTCGGTCGCTTCACGCAGTGCGGCCAGGTCGTGCACATGATCAGTCATGGGGTCGAGCCTAGCCCCGCCACTCATTCGGGTGAAGGAGTCATCAGCCGTCCGTAAATCGAATGTGCGTGCTATACGCTCGGAGCCGAAAGCTTCGTACATCGCTGTGGCACCCCCCATACCCTGGGGCAGGGGCTCAGTTCCCCCGCTTCTCTCTAGAAAGGTGCGGACCGGCGTGGCCGACCGTCTCATCGTCCGTGGCGCTCGCGAGCACAACCTCAAGAACGTCTCGCTCGACCTTCCCCGCGACTCCCTCATCGTCTTCACCGGGCTCTCCGGGTCGGGCAAGTCGTCGCTCGCGTTCGACACGATCTTCGCCGAGGGGCAGCGGCGCTACGTGGAGTCGCTCTCCTCGTACGCCCGGCAGTTCCTCGGCCAGATGGACAAGCCGGACGTCGACTTCATCGAGGGCCTGTCGCCCGCCGTCTCCATCGACCAGAAGTCGACCTCGCGCAACCCGCGCTCGACGGTCGGCACGATCACGGAGGTCTACGACTACCTCCGGCTGCTCTTCGCCAGGATCGGCAAGCCGCACTGCCCCGAGTGCCGGCGTCCCATTTCGCGCCAGTCGCCGCAGGCCATCGTGGACAAGGTCCTCGGCCTGCCCGAGGGCAGCCGCTTCCAGGTGCTCTCGCCGCTGGTGCGTGAGCGCAAGGGGGAGTTCGTCGACCTCTTCGCCGATCTGCAGACCAAGGGGTACAGCAGGGCCAGGGTCGACGGTGAGACCATCCAGCTCTCCGAGCCGCCCACGCTCAAGAAGCAGGAGAAGCACACCATCGAGGTGGTCATCGACCGCCTCACGGTGAAGGACAGCGCCAAGCGCCGGCTGACCGACTCGGTCGAGACCGCGCTCGGCCTCTCCGGCGGCATGGTCGTGCTCGACTTCGTCGACCTCCCCGAGGACGACCCCGAGCGCGAGCGGATGTACTCCGAGCACCTCTACTGCCCGTACGACGACCTTTCCTTCGAGGAGCTGGAGCCGCGCTCCTTCTCCTTCAACTCGCCCTTCGGTGCCTGCCCCGACTGCACGGGTATCGGTACGCGGATGGAGGTCGACCCGGAGCTGATCATCCCGGACGAGGAGAAGTCCCTCGACGAGGGCGCGATCCACCCCTGGTCGCACGGCCACACCAAGGAGTACTTCGGCCGCCAGATCAACGCACTGGCCGAAGCCCTCGGATTCCGTACGGACATCCCCTGGGCCGGTCTGCCGCAGCGCGCCAAGAAGGCCCTTCTCTTCGGCCACAAGATCCAGACCGAGGTCCGCTACCGCAACCGGTACGGCCGCGAGCGCGCCTACACCACGCCCTCCTTCGAAGGAGCGGTGCAGTTCGTCAAGCGGCGTCACTCCGAGGCCGAGAGCGACTCCAGCAGGGAGCGCTTCGAGGGCTACATGCGCGAGGTGCCCTGCCCGACCTGTGAGGGCACCCGGCTCAAGCCGATCGTCCTGGCGGTCACGGTGATGGAGAAGTCCATCGCCCAGGTCGCCGCGATGTCCATCAGCGAGTGCGCCGAGTTCCTCGGCCGGATGAAGCTGAACGCCCGCGACAAGAAGATCGCCGAGCGGGTGCTCAAGGAGGTCAACGAGCGGCTGAAGTTCCTGGTCGACGTCGGCCTCGACTACCTCTCGCTGAACCGCGCGGCGGGCACCCTGTCCGGCGGCGAGGCGCAGCGCATCCGGCTCGCCACCCAGATCGGCTCCGGTCTGGTCGGCGTGCTCTACGTGCTGGACGAGCCGTCCATCGGACTGCACCAGCGCGACAACCACCGGCTGATCGAGACCCTGGTCCGGCTCCGCGACATGGGCAACACGCTCATCGTCGTCGAGCACGACGAGGACACCATCAAGGTCGCCGACTGGGTCGTCGACATCGGCCCCGGTGCCGGTGAGCACGGCGGCAAGGTGGTCCACTCCGGATCGCTCAAGGAACTGCTGGCCAACGACAAGTCGATCACCGGCCAGTACCTGACCGGCAAGAAGTCGATCGCGATGCCCGAGATCCGGCGCCCCGTCGACCCCTCGCGGCTGCTCACGGTCCACGGAGCCCGGGAGAACAACCTCCAGGACATCGACGTCTCCTTCCCGCTCGGCGTGCTCACCGCCGTGACCGGCGTCTCCGGCTCCGGAAAGTCGACGCTGGTCAACGACATCCTCTACACCCACCTGGCCCGTGAGCTGAACGGCGCCAAGTCGGTGCCCGGCCGGCACACCCGGGTCGACGGCGACGACCTCGTCGACAAGGTGGTGCACGTCGACCAGTCGCCCATCGGCCGTACGCCCCGGTCCAACCCGGCGACGTACACCGGCGTCTTCGACCACGTCCGCCGGCTGTTCGCGGAGACGATGGAGGCCAAGGTCCGCGGCTATCTGCCGGGCCGGTTCTCCTTCAACGTGAAGGGCGGCCGCTGCGAGAACTGCTCCGGCGACGGCACCATCAAGATCGAGATGAACTTCCTTCCCGACGTGTACGTCCCGTGCGAGGTCTGCCACGGAGCGCGCTACAACCGGGAGACCCTGGAGGTCCACTACAAGGGCAAGTCCATCGCCGAGGTGCTGGACATGCCGATCGAGGAGGGCCTGGAGTTCTTCGAGGCCGTCCCGACCATCGCGCGCCACCTGCGCACGCTCAACGAGGTCGGTCTGGGATACGTCAGGCTCGGCCAGTCCGCACCGACGCTCTCCGGCGGTGAGGCCCAGCGGGTGAAGCTGGCCAGCGAGCTCCAGAAGCGTTCCACCGGACGCACGGTCTACGTCCTGGACGAGCCGACCACCGGTCTGCACTTCGAGGACATCTCCAAGCTGATCAAGGTGCTCTCCGGCCTGGTCGACAAGGGCAACTCGGTGATCGTCATCGAGCACAACCTCGATGTCATCAAGACCGCCGACTGGGTCATCGACATGGGACCCGAGGGTGGCAACGGCGGCGGCCTGGTCATCGCCGAGGGCACCCCGGAGTATGTGGCCGGCGTCCCCGCCAGCCACACCGGGAAGTTCCTCCAGGGCATCCTGGACGCGGACCGGGTGAGCGAGGCTGCCGTGCCCGCGGCGCGCAAGCCGGCGCGGAAGACGGCCGCGAAGAAGGCGGTCGCCGCGAAGTCCGCCCCCGCGCGGAAGACGGCGACGGCGAAGACCGCCACCGCCAGGACCGCCACCGCGAAGAGCACGACGGCCAAGGGTGCCGGGGCGGCTGCGGCGAAGAAGCCCGCGGCCAAGAAGGCGACCCGCGCCCGCAAGGCCTGACCGGACGCGTCGGCGGCCGGGGTCCGACAGCACGGACCGTGCCCGCCCCGAGGTGGCGGCCCCTCCCGAAGGGGCCGCCACCTCGTCGCGTTCCGCCCTGACCAGGCACGATCAGGTCCGCCCGGCCCGGACGCAGGAGCGTTCCTCTCCGCCGGTATCGTCGGTTACGTCACCGATGCCTCCGCTGCCTCAGGCACCCGGGCATCGCTGGCACCCCGCTTCCCTCTGACCCGTGGAGACCGCATGTCCGGCCAGCCCACCGCCCGCCGCACCGTGCTGAAGGGCGCCGCTCTCGCGGGCGTCGCCGGGCTGGGAGTGGCCGCCTGCTCGACCGAATCGAAGCTCGGACACGCCCAGACGCCTACCCCTACCGCGCCCGTCACGCTCGGCGCCCCCGACGAGATCCCGGTCGGCGAGTCCAAGCTCTACCGCGAGCAGCGCGTCATCGTCAGCTGCCCGGCCAAGGGGCAGTACAAGGCGTTCAGCGCCCAGTGCACCCACGCGGGCTGCCTGCTGGACAAGGTGGAGAGGAACGAGGGGCACTGCCCCTGCCACGGCAGCCTCTTCGACACCACGACCGGCAAGGCCATCCACGGTCCCGCGACCGTGCCGCTGCCCTCCGTCCCGGTCAAGGTCGAGGGCGGAAAACTGATCGCGGGCCCCGACGCCTGACCGGGCGCCCACCCCGGCTCCCGACGCCCACCCCGGCTCCCCGACGCCTGACCCGGTCCCTCAGCGGGCCCGCCTCACTCCCAGTCCCAGTCGATGCCGACCAGGCCGGGCCGTACCCCCTGTTCCACCAGATGTACGGTCCGGTGCCGGCCCGTGAGCGTGAGATCGGTCCGGCCCCCGCGCGGTGCCCCCGCGGAGACCTGTGCGAATCGCCGGCACCGTACAGGCAGCGCCTCCTCGTCGAACCGGACCTGCAGCACGTACTGCCCGCCGCCGAAGCTGAAGCCGCGGACGTACTCGCCGCACGGCCCTCCCGTACCGTCCTCGAAGCCGTAGCCGAAGAGGTACGTCTCGCCCGCCCGCAGCCGGGTGTCGAAGAGCAGCTCCGCGACCAGCACCCCTGTCTCGGCGTCCCAGCGGACCCGCCCCGTCCGGCAGTTCTCCCGGGCGCTCACCCCGACCCGCGCCGGATCGCAGCCCGGATCACCGCGGTACACGGCGAGATAGCGGTCGATGCCGTCGCGGTGGGCGCGCACGACGTGCTGCGAGGTCCGGGACTGCATCTGACGGCCGGGCCCGATCCGTACCCGCTCCTGGTGCCCCACCGTGTGCAGCCCGCCGTCCGCGGGTGACTCCATCGCCGCGAGCAGCCGCTCCACCGCGCCGGACGCCTCCATCAACGAGCGGTACGAGCGGGCGGCCGGACGGTCGGCGTCCGTGCGGGACTCCCCGGCCCCGAGCAGCCCGAGCAGGGAGTTCCCCGGCAGCTCCAGCACCTCCTCCAGCGCCTTCACGGCCCGAAGGGACTCGGGGCGCTGCGGACGCCGGGCGCCCTGCTGCCAGTAACTGAGGCTGGTCACCCCGACCTTGACCCCCCGGTGCGCCAGATGGTGCTGCACCCGCTGGAGCGGCAGTCCGCGCACCGAGAGTGCGGTGCGCAGTGCCAGATGGAACGGGCCGGTGTGCAGCACCTGCGCCAGTTCGGCCTCGGTGTGCTGCATGGGTCCTCCAGGTGAACGTTCACGACGGGCGACGGCCGGTCCGCGCCGACGGGTGTGGGGCCGCAGGTGGCCAGGGGGGAGCGTTCACACACCCGCCACCGGCGTTCACACCGCGATGTTCCCCCGCATTGAAGCGTGTTGACCCGCTCCCGACAACGGGTTGATGCTCCTCGGCAGCGTCCGGACGCGCTCCTCGGATCCCCACCCCCGCCCCGGGAGGAACCCCATGCGCAACCGAAGAATCCGGCCGGTACGGCTGTCGGTGACAGCCGTACTCGCCGCCGTACTGCTCGCCGCACCCACGGCGACCGCCACCGCCGCCGATCAGCACCACGCCGCCTCCGCGGCGTCGGGCACCCTCGCAGCCGCCCAGCGGCTGAACATCAGCATGCAGGCGCAGCAGAAGACGAACTGGTGCTGGGCCGCCGCCGGCAACACCATCGCCGGCTGGTTCGGCCGGAACTACACCCAGAACCAGTTCTGCAACGCCGCCTTCGGCCGGGCCCAGGGCTATGAGTGCCCCAACTCGCAGGCCTCGCTCGGCAACGTCCAGGACGGTCTGTACTGGGCCGGCGTCAACCCCGGCTCGTACGTCACCGGCTGGCTGCGCTACCCGACCGTGCAGGCCGAGATAGCCGCCGGACGGCCGGTGGAGACCCGCATCCAGTGGTCATCGGGCGGCGGCCACATGCACGTCCTGTACGGGTACGACGACGCGAACAGCTGGGTCTACTGGGGCGATCCCTGGCCCTCCAACGACCGCTACAACTGGGCCTCGCACGCCTGGTACGTGAACAACGGTGAGTTCTCCTGGACCCACTCGCTCTACCGGATCGGGGCGTGACGGCATGACCTCCACCAGTACCCCGGCCCGAACCGCCACCCGTGTCGCGCGCGGCGCCCGCCCCTTCGCCACCGCCCTCGCCGCGAGCGGTGTGCTGGCCGGCACCGCCCTGCTGACCGTCGCCCCGCAGGCGGCCGCCGCCACCGGGCCCTCGGCCACCCCGGCGGCCCTGGCGGCGGCGCACGAGGCGGCCACCGACGCCACGACCCTGGACACGCTGGCCCGGTTCTTCGCCCGTGAGGGGGCCGTCACCAGGGCGGCCGCCGCACCGCGGATCGAGGGCGGGGCCGTGCCCGTGCGCACCCTGTCCGCGGACTTCGTCGCCGGTGAACCCGGCGCGTCCGTCGCCGCACTGGAGTACCTGGCCAGTACGGCGGTCTCGTCGGACGGGCAGAAGGCATCCCTGTGGACGCTTCCCGAGCCGGGCAAGGACGGGAGCTGGCAGGTGGTGAACATCGCCACCGGCGACGACGAGACCCGGTACACGGCCGCCGGTGCCCGCAAACTGCCCGGCGGCACCGTCTTCCGGGAACCACAGATCGACGCCTGGTACGTCCAGAAGGGCGGCCGGGTGCTCCCGCTGGACACGGACGCCGTCCATGCCGTCGGCGCGGGCGGCACCACCCTGGCCGCCTACCGCACCCGGGTACGGGCCGCGTACGCGGACAAGCTCCCCGGCTCCGGCTATGCCCGCGCGGGCCGGGCAGGCGGCTACGGACCCTCCGGCGCGAAGCCCGCCACAGGAGGTCCCGGGCCCGCCATCGCGGCCGACGCCGCCTCGGGCACGACCGAGGGCACCGCACTGACCGCGACCTCCACGGCAGCGGCGGCGGGCGCCGTAGCCGTGCTCGCCCTCTGCGGCGTCACCGCCCTGCGCCACCGGGGCCGCCGCACGACCCGGTGACCGCGAAGGCCCTCCGGACCCGATGACCCCGTGCTCCGGGACACGTGACCCCACCCCGTGTCCCGGAGCGCGGCGCCACCCATGAGCACCCCGTGCTGTCACTGCCCGCAAGTAGGGTGGGAGACATGGCAGACCCCTCCAGCTACCGCCCCAAGCCGGGACAGATCCCCGACTCCCCGGGGGTCTACAAATTCCGCGACGAACACCGCCGGGTGATCTACGTCGGGAAGGCGAAGAGCCTGCGCCAGCGCCTGGCCAACTACTTCCAGGACCTGTCCGGCCTCCATCCGCGCACGCGCACGATGGTGACCACCGCCGCGTCCGTGGAGTGGACCGTCGTCTCCACGGAGGTCGAGGCGCTCCAGCTCGAATACTCCTGGATCAAGGAGTTCGACCCCCGGTTCAACGTCAAGTACCGCGACGACAAGAGCTATCCGTACCTCGCGGTCACACTCAACGAGGAGTTCCCGCGCGTCCAGGTCATGCGCGGCGCCAAGAAGAAGGGCGTGCGCTACTTCGGTCCGTACGGGCACGCCTGGGCGATCCGCGAGACCGTCGACCTGATGCTCCGGGTCTTCCCGGTGCGTACCTGCTCCGCAGGCGTCTTCAAGAACGCCGCCAGGACCGGCCGCCCCTGCCTCCTCGGCTACATCGGCAAGTGCTCGGCCCCCTGCGTCGGCCGGGTCACCCCCGAGGAGCACCGCGAACTGGCGGACGACTTCTGCGACTTCATGGCCGGCCGCACCGGCACGTACATCCGCCGCCTGGAGAAGGACATGATGGCGGCGGCCGAGGAGATGGAGTACGAGCGCGCGGCACGCCTGCGTGACGACGTGGAGGCGCTCAAGCGCGCCATGGAGAAGAGCGCCGTCGTGCTCGCCGACGCCACCGACGCCGACCTGATCGCCGTCGCGGAGGACGAGCTGGAGGCCGCCGTCCAGATCTTCCACGTCCGGGGCGGCCGGGTGCGTGGCCAGCGCGGCTGGGTCACCGACAAGGTGGAGAACGTCGACACCTCCGGCCTCGTCGAGCACGCCCTCCAGCAGCTGTACGGCGAGGAGACCGGCGACTCCGTCCCCAAGGAGGTCCTCGTCCCGGCCCTTCCCGAGGACCCCGAGGCGGTCTCCCAGTGGCTGGCCGACCGCCGGGGCTCCCAGGTCAGCCTGCGGATCCCGCAGCGCGGCGACAAGAAGGACCTGATGACCACGGTCCAGCGCAACGCCCAGCAGGCCCTGGGGCTGCACAAGACCAAGCGTGCATCCGACCTGACCACCCGCTCCCGGGCCCTGGAGGAGATCGCCGAGGCCCTCGGCCTCGACACGGCCCCGCTGCGCATCGAGTGCTTCGACATCTCCCACCTCCAGGGCGACGACGTGGTGGCGTCGATGGTGGTCTTCGAGGACGGCCTGGCCCGCAAGGGCGAATACCGCCGCTTCCAGATCAAGGGCTTCGAGGGACAGGACGACGTCCGCTCGATGCACGAGGTGATCAGCCGGCGCTTCCGGCGCTACCTCCAGGAGAAGGAGCGAACGGGGGAGTGGGAGGAGGGCCCAGCCGCCACGGGAGCAGTCCCGGCTGAAGGCACCGCCCCGGCCGGCGGCACCGGCACCGTCGCGGCTGACGGCACCGTCCCCGCCGGCGGCACCGTCGCGGCTGACGGCACCGCCATCGTCCCGGCCGAAGCCGTGGCCGGTGCGCCACCCGCCGTGCCCGCCCAACCCGCCGAACCTGCCGAACCCGCTGAGCCCCGTGAGGACGACGGCCGCCCCAAGCGGTTCGCCTACCCGCCGCAGCTCCTCGTGGTCGACGGCGGGCAGCCTCAGGTCGCCGCCGCCAAGCGGGCCCTGGACGAGCTGGGGATCGACGACATCGCGGTCTGCGGCCTCGCCAAGCGCCTCGAAGAGGTCTGGCTGCCCGATGACGACGACCCGGTCGTCCTGCCCCGCTCCAGCGAGGGCCTCTACCTCCTCCAGCGCGTCCGTGACGAGGCGCACCGCTTCGCCATCACCTACCAGCGCGCCAAACGGGCCAAGCGCATCCGCTCCAGCCCCCTGGACGCGGTAGCCGGACTCGGAGAGACCCGGAAACAGGCGCTGATCAAGCATTTCGGCTCCGTCAAGAAGCTGAGGCAGGCGACAATCGACGAGATCTGCGCGGTTCCGGGGATAGGCCGCAGGACGGCGGAATCAGTGGCTGTGGCCCTCGCCGCGGCCGCCCCGGCCACGCCCGCCGTGAACACGGCCACAGGAGAGATCATTGAAGAGGACGACGGGGGCAGCACGACATGACCGAGAACGAGCTTGAACACGGGCACGACCGCACAGACCGAGCAGACGGAGCAGCAGACGTGAGTACGGGCACCTCGATCGAGACGGGCGACGGCACGGTGGCCATTCCCGAGCTGGTGATCATCTCCGGAATGTCGGGCGCCGGCCGCAGTACGGCGGCCAAGTGTCTGGAGGACCTCGGCTGGTTCGTCGTCGACAACCTGCCGCCCGCGCTGATCCCCACCATGGTGGAGCTCGGCGCCCGCTCGCAGGGCAACGTGGCACGGATCGCCGTCGTCGTCGACGTCCGGGGCCGCCGCTTCTTCGACAACCTGCGGGAGTCCCTCGCCGATCTGGAGGCCAAGGGCGTCACCCGGCGGATCGTCTTCCTGGAGTCGTCCGACGACGCGCTGGTCCGCCGCTTCGAGTCGGTCCGCCGGCCGCACCCCCTCCAGGGCGACGGCCGCATCGTCGACGGGATCGCCGCCGAGCGCGATCTGCTGCGCGAGCTGCGCGGCGACGCCGACCTGGTCATCGACACCTCCAGCCTCAACGTGCACGAGCTGCGCGCCAAGATGGACGCCCAGTTCGCGGGCGACGAGGAGCCGGAGCTCCGCGCCACCGTGATGTCCTTCGGCTACAAGTACGGCCTGCCCGTCGACGCCGACCTGGTGGTGGACTGCCGCTTCCTGCCCAACCCGCACTGGGTCCCCGAGCTGCGCCCCTTCACCGGGCTCAACGAGGAGGTGTCCGCGTACGTCTTCGACCAGCCGGGCGCCAAGGAGTTCCTCAACCAGTACACGGAGCTGCTCCAGCTCATCGCCGCGGGGTACCGCCGTGAGGGCAAGCGCTACGTGACCATCGCCGTCGGCTGCACCGGCGGCAAGCACCGCTCCGTCGCCATGTCGGAGAAGCTGGCGGCCAGGCTCGCCACCGAGGGGATCGAGACCGTGCTCGTACATCGGGACATGGGGCGCGAGTGACCAGTCGCAACCTCCGGCTGCGCCGGCTGAGCAGGGCCACCTCCGCGCTGTCCGGCCGCAAGCGCGGCGCGCAGCCCAAGGTCGTCGCGCTCGGCGGCGGTATGGGGCTGTCCGCCTCGCTCACCGCGCTGCGGCGGATCACCGGCGACCTGACCGCCGTGGTCACCGTCGCCGACGACGGGGGCTCCAGCGGCCGGCTGCGCGAGGAGCTGGGCGTCCTGCCGCCCGGAGACCTGCGCAAGGCACTGGCCGCGCTGTGCGGCGACGACGAATGGGGCCAGACCTGGGCCCAGGTCATCCAGCACCGTTTCCAGTCCAAGGGCGACCTGCACGAGCACGCGGTCGGCAATCTGCTGATCGTCGCCCTGTGGGAGCAGCTCGGCGACCACGTGCAGGCCCTGGACCTGGTCGGCAAGCTCCTCGGCGCGCACGGCCGGGTGCTGCCGATGTCCGCCGTGCCGCTGGAGCTCCAGGCACTCGTGAAGGGCCATGACCCGGAGCATCCGGACCAGGTGGACACGGTGCGCGGCCAGGCGACCGTGGCGCTCACCCCGGGCGAGGTCCAGTCCGTGCACGTCGTCCCGCACGACCCGCCGGCCGTCCCCGAAGCGGTCGCCGCGGTCCTCGACGCGGACTGGGTGGTGCTCGGCCCCGGCTCCTGGTTCTCGTCGGTCATTCCGCATCTACTGGTCCCCGATCTGCTGGACGCGCTGATCGAAACGAAGGCCCGGAAGGTCCTCTCGCTGAACCTCGCACCGCAACCCGGTGAAACAGATGGCTTCTCTCCGCAGCGTCATTTGGAGGTTTTGGGACGACACGCCCCTAAACTCGCCCTGGACGTGGTGTTGGCCGACGAGGCCGCCGTGCCCGACCGCGAGTCCCTCGCCGATGCCGCAAAACGGCTCGGCGCCGCGGTCGAGCTGGCGCCCGTGGCCTCACCCGACGGCGTTCCGATCCATGATCCGGAGCTGTTGGCTGCCGCGTACGACCGTATTTTTCGGATGCATGGAAGGATCGGCCCATGGCGATGACGCCAGCGGTGAAGGACGAAATCTCTCGGCTTCCCGTAACCCGGACCTGCTGCAGGAAGGCAGAAGTCTCGGCGATTCTTCGGTTCGCGGGTGGGCTGCACCTGGTGAGCGGCCGGATTGTGATCGAGGCGGAGCTGGACACCGCGATGGCGGCGCGCCGGCTGAAGCGGGACATTCTCGAGATCTTCGGGCACAGCTCGGAGCTGATTGTGATGGCACCCGGCGGGCTGCGGCGCGGCTCGCGCTATGTCGTGCGGGTGGTGGCGGGCGGCGACCAGCTGGCCCGGCAGACGGGCCTGGTGGACGGCCGCGGCCGTCCCATCCGCGGTCTTCCCCCGCAGGTGGTCTCGGGGGCCACCTGCGATGCGGAGGCCGCCTGGCGCGGGGCCTTCCTCGCCCACGGCTCGCTCACCGAGCCGGGCCGCTCCTCCTCGCTGGAGGTGACCTGCCCGGGCCCGGAGGCCGCGCTCGCGCTGGTCGGCGCCGCCCGCAGGCTCTCCATCGCGGCGAAGGCCCGCGAGGTGCGCGGCGTGGACCGCGTCGTCGTCCGCGACGGCGACGCGATCGGCGCGCTGCTCACCCGGCTCGGCGCCCATGAGTCGGTGCTGGCCTGGGAGGAGCGGCGGATGCGCCGCGAGGTCCGCGCCACCGCCAACCGGCTCGCCAACTTCGACGACGCGAACCTGCGCCGGTCCGCCCGTGCCGCGGTGGCGGCGGGCGCCCGGGTGGGGCGCGCGCTGGAGATCCTCGGCGAGGAGGTCCCCGAGCACCTCGCGGCGGCCGGACGGCTGCGCATGGAGCACAAGCAGGCCTCCCTGGAGGAGCTGGGCGCCCTCGCCGACCCGCCGCTGACCAAGGACGCCGTCGCCGGCCGGATCCGCCGCCTCCTGGCGATGGCCGACAAGCGGGCCCAGGACCTGGGGATCCCGAGCACGGAATCCACCCTCAGCGAAGAGCTGGCCGACGGCCTCGTCGGCTGATGCGCACCCCCTGCCGACGACCTGCGGCGGGAACACCCCGCGCACCCGCGGGCGTTGACGCTGCGTAATCGTCGCAGCGAGTGGGACCGGACAACCGGAGGCCCGTACTCCTACTGGGGAGTACGGGCCTCCGCCGTTCCTACGGCCCTGCTCGATGTCACCCCGAGGGCTTCGGAGAGGTAGGGTCGGAGGCGGTCGGGGACATCCCATACAACTCGCCGGCGTCGAAAACCGGCGTACCTAACGAGGAGATCGGTTCGTGACGATCCGCGTAGGCATCAACGGCTTTGGCCGCATCGGTCGTAACTACTTCCGCGCGCTGCTGGAGCAGGGTGCGGACATCGAGATCGTGGCTGTCAACGACCTGGGTGACACTGCGACCACGGCCCACCTGCTGAAGTACGACACCATTCTGGGTCGTCTCAAGGCAGAGGTGAGCCACACCGCCGACACCATCACCGTCGACGGTCACACCATCAAGGTGCTCTCGGAGCGCAACCCGGCGGACATCCCCTGGGGTGAGCTGGGCGTCGACATCGTCATCGAGTCGACCGGCATCTTCACCAAGAAGGCCGACGCCGCCAAGCACATCGCGGGCGGCGCGAAGAAGGTCCTCATCTCGGCTCCGGCCAAGGACGAGGACATCACCATCGTGATGGGCGTCAACCAGGACAAGTACGACGCGGCCAACCACCACGTCATCTCCAACGCCTCCTGCACCACCAACTGTGTGGCGCCGATGGCCAAGGTTCTCGACGAGAACTTCGGCATCGTCAAGGGCCTGATGACGACGGTCCACGCGTACACGAACGACCAGCGGATCCTGGACTTCCCGCACTCCGACCTGCGTCGCGCCCGCGCCGCCGCGGAGAACATCATCCCGACCACGACGGGTGCCGCCAAGGCCACCGCCCTGGTCCTGCCGCAGCTCAAGGGCAAGCTCGACGGCATCGCGATGCGTGTCCCGGTCCCGACCGGTTCCGCCACCGACCTCGTCGTGACCCTGCAGCGCGAGGTCACCAAGGACGAGGTCAACGCCGCGTTCAAGAAGGCGTCCGATGACGGCGACCTCAAGGGCTTCCTGACGTACACCGAGGACCCGATCGTTTCCTCGGACATCGTGAGCGACCCGTCTTCCTGCACCTTCGACTCCTCCCTGACCATGGTCCAGGAGGGCACGACGGTGAAGATCCTCGGCTGGTACGACAACGAGTGGGGTTACTCCAACCGCCTCGTCGACCTGACCGTCTTCGTCGGCGGCCAGCTCTGATCCTCGGATCGGCAGGCACCTCGATGTGAGCACGGGGCTCGAACAGCGCAACGTAGCGCCGTTCGAGCCCCGCTGCATGCTCCCTCGTCCTCCAAGGAGTCCAGACAGATGAAGACGATCGACGAACTTCTCGCCGAAGGGGTCACCGGCAAGCGCGTATTCGTCCGCGCCGACCTCAACGTGCCGCTCAGCGGGACCACCATCACCGACGACGGCCGCATCCGCGCCGTCGAGCCGACCGTGCGCAAGCTGGCCGAGGCCGGCGCCCGGGTCGTCGTCGCCTCGCACCTGGGCCGCCCGAAGGGTGCCCCGGACCCGGCGTTCTCGCTGGCGCCCGCGGCCACCCGCCTCGGTGAGCTGCTCGGGACCGACGTGGCCTTCGCGACCGACACGGTCGGCGAGTCCGCCCGCGCCACCGTCGCCGCGCTCACCGACGGCCAGGTCGCCGTCATCGAGAACCTCCGCTTCAACGCCGGCGAGACGTCGAAGGACGACGCCGAGCGCGGCGCCTTCGCCGACCAGCTGGCCGAGCTCGCCGATGTGTACGTGGGTGACGGCTTCGGAGCCGTCCACCGCAAGCACGCCTCGGTCTTCGACCTCCCGGCCCGGCTGCCGCACGCCGCGGGCGACCTGATCGCCACCGAGGTCGGCGTCCTGAAGAAGCTCACCGACGACGTGCAGCGCCCCTACGCGGTCGTGCTCGGCGGCGCCAAGGTCTCGGACAAGCTCGGCGTCATCGACCACCTGCTGGAGCGCGCCGACCGCATCCTCATCGGCGGCGGCATGGCGTACACCTTCCTCAAGGCCCAGGGCCACGAGGTCGGCAGTTCGCTGCTGCAGGAGGACCAGATCCCGGTGGTGCTGGAGTACCTCAAGCGCGCCGAGGAGAAGGGCGTGGAGTTCGTGCTCCCCGTCGACGTCGTCGTCGCCCCGGCGTTCCCGGACCTCAAGACCAAGGCCCCGGCCAACCCCACCACCGTCGCCGCCGACGCCATGCCGGCCGGCCAGATGGGGCTGGACAACGGTCCGGAGACCAACAAGCTCTACGCATCGAAGCTCGCCGACGCGGCCACCGTCTTCTGGAACGGCCCGATGGGCGTCTTCGAGCACCCCGATTTCGCCGAGGGCACCCGGGCCGTCGCCCAGGCCCTCGTCGACTCCTCGGGCTTCAGCGTGGTCGGCGGTGGCGACTCCGCCGCCGCGGTCCGCATCCTGGGCTTCGACGAGAACGCGTTCGGACACATCTCGACCGGTGGCGGCGCCAGCCTCGAATACCTCGAGGGCAAGACGCTTCCCGGCCTCGCCGCTCTGGAGGACTGACCTTTCATGACCACTCGCACCCCGCTGATGGCGGGCAACTGGAAGATGAACCTCAACCACCTCGAGGCCATCGCCCACGTCCAGAAGCTCGCCTTCGCCCTGGCCGACAAGGACTACGACGCCGTAGAGGTCGCCGTCCTGCCGCCCTTCACCGACCTGCGTTCCGTGCAGACGCTGGTCGACGGCGACAAGCTGAAGATCAAGTACGGCGCCCAGGACATCTCGGCGCACGACTCCGGCGCGTACACCGGTGAGATCTCCGGCCCGATGCTCGCCAAGCTGAAGTGCGCCTTCGTCGCCGTCGGCCACAGCGAGCGCCGCCAGTACCACGCGGAGACCGACGAGGTCTGCAACGCCAAGGTGAAGGCCGCGTTCAAGTACGGCCTGACCCCGATCCTCTGCGTCGGCGAGGGCCTGGACATCCGCAAGGCCGGTGACCAGGTCGCGTACACCCTCGCGCAGCTCGACGGCGGGCTGAAGGACATCCCGGCCGAGCAGGCCGAGACCATCGTGATCGCCTACGAGCCCGTCTGGGCCATCGGCACCGGCGAGGTCGCCACCCCCGAGGACGCGCAGGAGGTCTGCGGTGCGATCCGTGGCCGCCTCGCCGAGCTGTACTCGCAGGAGCTGGCCGACGCGGTCCGTATCCAGTACGGCGGCTCGGTGAAGTCCGGCAACGTGGCCGCGATCATGGCGCAGCCCGATGTGGACGGCGCGCTGATCGGCGGCGCCGCACTGGACGCCGACGAGTTCGTCAAGATCGTCCGCTTCCGCGACCAGTGAGTATGCGCTAGCGCGGATCCGTCGTACCCTTGCGGGGGCCAGGAGGGCAGCCTCCCGGCCCCCGTTGTTCGCACATGCAGTCAGGAATTCCGGAAAGTAGGGACCAGCCGTGATTTTGGGGTTCGAGATCGCCCTGATCGTCTTCAGCCTGCTGCTGATGCTGCTGGTGCTGATGCACAAGGGGAAGGGCGGCGGCCTTTCCGACATGTTCGGTGGCGGAATGCAGTCCTCCGTCGGCGGTTCCTCGGTTGCCGAGCGCAACCTCGACCGGATCACCGTCGTGGTCGGTCTGGCCTGGTTCGCGTGCATCGTGGTGCTTGGTCTGCTCATCAAGCTGGACAACTGACCCGTCGTACGCGATTCCGGTGAGGGTGTAACTCCAACCACTGGACGCGCGTTGGGCCTTACGTAGACTGGGGCATCTTCGAGCACCATCACGCAGGGAGTTACGACCGTGGCAAGTGGCAACGCGATCCGGGGAAGCCGGGTCGGAGCGGGGCCGATGGGGGAGGCCGAGCGCGGCGAGTCCGCGCCACGGGCCCGCATCTCCTTCTGGTGCTCCAACGGGCACGAGACGCAGCCGAGCTTCGCCCATGACGCGCAGGTACCGGAGACCTGGGACTGCCCGCGCTGCGGATTCCCGGCCGGCCAGGACCGGGACAGCCCGCCCGATCCGCCGCGCACCGAGCCGTACAAGACGCATCTGGCGTACGTGCGGGAGCGGCGCAGTGACGCGGACGGCGAGGCCATCCTTGCCGAAGCCCTTGCCAAACTCCGCGGCGAGATCTGACCTCTCGCGTGGCTCCGTAGAAGTTGTTCACCGGCCGGACACCCCCAGGGTGCCCGGCCGGAACGCTTCTGCCGTGCCGCAGCCCGCCGTTGTCCCGTCCGCCGCCCTGATCAATTAGGTTGGAGGGGCAGCGGGGAACTGCGGTTACGAGAAGAAGTGGGCTGATGTCCGGGATGAACGCACAAAGCCGAGCCAGGCTCAACCAGACGCCGGAATGGACCGCGCTGGGAAAGCACCGCGAGCAGCTCGGGACGACCCATCTGCGAGGGCTCTTCGCGGACGATCCGAAGCGCGGTACCGAATACACCCTGCGCGTCGGCGACCTGTACGTCGACTACTCCAAGCAGCTGGTCACCGAAGAGACGCTCCGGCTGCTCCGTGAGCTCGCCGCGGCCACCGGGGTCGCCGAGCTGCGGGACGCGATGTTCCGCGGCGACAAGATCAACACCACCGAGGACCGCGCCGTCCTCCACACCGCGCTCCGCGCCCCGCGCGACGCCGTGATCGAGGTCGACGGCGAGAACGTGGTGCCCGCCGTGCACGCGGTGCTCGACAAGATGGCAGCCTTCTCCGACCGCGTCAGGTCGGGCGAGTGGACCGGTCACACCGGCCGGCCGATCAAGAACATCGTCAACATCGGCATCGGCGGCTCCGACCTCGGCCCCGCCATGGCGTACGAGGCGCTGCGCTCCTTCACGGACCGCTCGCTGACCGTCCGCTTCGTCTCCAACGTCGACGGCGCCGACCTGCACGAGGCCGTGCGCGACCTCGACCCGGCCGAGACGCTGTTCGTCATCGCGTCCAAGACCTTCACCACGATCGAGACGATCACCAACGCCACCTCGGCCCGCGACTGGCTGCTGACCGGTCTGAGGGCCGGTCAGGACGCGGTGGCCAAGCACTTCGTGGCCCTGTCGACGAACGCCGAGAAGGTCTCCGACTTCGGCATCGACACCGCCAACATGTTCGAGTTCTGGGACTGGGTCGGCGGCCGCTACTCGTACGACTCCGCCATCGGCCTCTCGCTGATGATCGCCATCGGGCCGGACCGGTTCCGCGAGATGCTCGACGGCTTCCACCTCGTCGACGAGCACTTCCGCACCGCCCCGGCCGAGGAGAACGCCCCGCTGCTGCTGGGCCTGCTGGGCGTCTGGTACGGCGCGTTCTTCGACGCCCAGTCGCATGCCGTGCTGCCCTACAGCCACTATCTGTCCAAGTTCACGGCGTACTTGCAGCAGCTCGACATGGAGTCCAACGGCAAGTCCGTGGACCGCGACGGCAATCCGGTCGACTGGCAGACGGGCCCGGTCGTCTGGGGCACCCCCGGCACCAACGGCCAGCACGCCTACTACCAGTTGATCCACCAGGGCACCAAGGTCATCCCGGCCGACTTCATCGGCTTCGCCGAGCCGGTCGAGGACCTGCTGCCCGGACTGGTCGCCCAGCACGACCTGCTGATGGCCAACTTCTTCGCCCAGACCCAGGCGCTGGCCTTCGGCAAGACGCCCGACGAGGTGCGCGCCGAGGGAGTCCCCGAGGAGCTGGTGCCGCACAAGACGTTCCGCGGCAACCACCCGACGACGACGATCCTCGCCGACCGGCTGACCCCGTCCGTGCTCGGCCAGCTGATCGCGCTGTACGAGCACAAGGTCTTCGTCCAGGGCGCCGTCTGGAACATCGACTCCTTCGACCAGTGGGGTGTCGAGCTCGGCAAGGTCCTCGCCAAGAAGATCGAGCCGGTGCTGACCGAGGGCAAGGGCGCCGAACAGCTCGACAGTTCGACCGCCGCGCTCGTTGCCGCATACCGCGAGCTGCGGGGGCGCTGAGTCCGTGGCCACGGGGGAGGGGGACGTACGGCTGCGGGCCCCGGCCCACACGCCGGACCCGCGGGCCGTCGGCTGGTGGCGGGCGCAGTGGCTGCTGCTGACCGCCGTGCCGGTGGTGGTACTGGCCGTGCTGGGCGCGCTCATCGCGTCCGCCCGGTTCTGGCTGCTGCTGCCCGCCGCGGTCCTTGCGGTCCTCGGCATCGGCTGCGCCGTCCTCGTCCCCCTCTGGTGGTTCCGCACCCACCGCTGGGAGGTCACCGACGAGGCGGTGTACGTGCGGACGGGGGTGCTGTGGCAGGAGTGGCGGATCGCGCCGATGTCCCGGATCCAGACCGTGGACACCGTGCGCGGCCCGCTCGAACAGCTCTTCCGGCTCGCCACGGTCACCGTCACCACCGCCTCGGCCAAGGGCGCGGTCCGGATCGAGGGCCTCGACCACGAACTGGCGGCCGAGCTCGCCGAGCGGCTGACCCGGATCACCCAGGACACCCCCGGTGACGCCACGTGAGCACCGCCGCCCCGGCCGGGGACTGGCGCCGCCTCGACCGGCGTACGGTTCTGGCCACCGCACTCGTCACGGCGGGCGTGGCGGCCGGAGCAGCCGTGCCGGTCACGCTCGGGCTCTCCGGACGGTTCGGGTTCGCCGCCGCCGTCGCCTGGGTACTGGCGGGCGCGGCCCTGCTGATCGCGGGCAGCGCCGGCGCCGACTACGTACGCTGGCGCCGCACCCGCTACCGCGTCGGTACCGACCGGGTCGAGCTCCACACCGGCCTCCTGCTCGTCAGGAAACGCTCCCTGGCCAGGGAACGCATCCGCAGCGTCGATCTCACCGCGCACCTCCTCCAGCGCTTCCTCGGCCTCGTCACCGTCCGGATCGGCACCGGTGAGCACCACGGCGACGACTCGACCCTGGAACTCGACCCGGTCCTGCGCGCCGAGGGCGAACGGCTGCGCCGCGCGCTCCTGGAACGCGGGCTCACCGAAGCGTCCGGCAGCCACCGCGAGGGCGAACTCGTCGCGCTCGACCCGCGCTGGATCCGCTACGCACCGGTCTCGTTCGTGGCACCCGCACTCGGCGGCGCCGCGGCCGGGGCCGTGCTGCAGGTCAGCGACTGGTTCGGGGCACAGGGGCAGGTGATCGAGTGGGCGAGCGACCGGTTCCGGGACTTCTCCCTGCCCTCCGCGGTCGCGCTCCTCGCCGTCGCCGCGACGCTCGCCGGCGCCGCCGGCGCACTGGGGCTCTGGGTCGAGATGTGGTGGAACTACCGCCTCGAACGCGAACCGGGCGGCACCCTGCGCATCCGGCGCGGGCTGCTCACCTCCCGCTCCGTCTCCATCGAGGAGCGGCGGCTGCGCGGGGTCGACCTCGTCGAGCCGCTCGGTGTCCGGCTGCTGGGCGCCGCCCGGGTCGACGCCATCACCACCGGACTGGCCAAGGACGACGAGGAGCAGCGCGGCGACCACAACACCCTGCTGCCCGCCGCGCCCCGGCCGGTCGCCGACGAGGCCGCCGCCGCGGTGCTGCGCGAGGTGGTGTCGCCGACCGCTGCCGCACTGACCGCACATCCGCCCGCCGCGCGCGGCCGACGCCTGCGCCGGGCGTACGGGGCGGTCCTGGTGCCCGTTCTGGTCCAGGCCCTGCTCGGTGCCCTGCTGACGCCCGTGCTGCTCTGGACCGCCCTGGGCTGCGCGGCTCTCGGGCTGCCCGTCGGAGTGCTGCTGGCGCGCGACGCGTACCGCGGTCTCGGACACGCCCTCAGCGGCGGCTACCTGGTCGCCCGCTCGGGCACCCTGCGCCGCTCCACCGCCGCGCTGGAGCGGGCCGGGGTGATCGGCTGGACGGTCCGGCAGTCGTACTTCCAGCGACGGGCCGGGGTACTGAACATCACCGCGACGACGGCCGCCGGAGCGGGCGCCTACACGGTGTACGACGCGGACGCGTCCGAGGGGCTCGCCTTCGCCTCCGAGGCCGTCCCGGGGCTGCTGGAGCCCTTCCTGGAGCGGGTTCCGGCGGGGGAGTGAGCCCCGGTCAGCCGTGTGTCGTGTCGATGACGCAGAAGCGGTTGCCCTCGGTGTCCGCGAGGACCACGAAGTCCGGGTCCTCGGGATACAGCTCCCAGTCGACCTCCACCGCCCCGAGCCCGATCAGCCGCGCCACCTCGGCGTCCTGCTCCTCGGTGTACAGGTCCAGGTGGACCCGGGGGACCTCCTGCACCGGGACGTCGCTCCGGCCCAGCGAGACCCCCGGCCCCGGCCCCTCGGCGGGGACCAGCACCACCCACTTCTCGGTGAGCGGCTCGCGCTCGACGTAACCGAGCGCCGCCTTCCAGAAGGCCGCCGCACGCCGGACGTCCGACGCGCCCATCACCACGCTTCCGATCTGCATGGGCCGAGCCTTTCACGACGCAGGCCCGGTCCGCTCCGAAGAGCGAACCGGGCCTGTGGTCACTGCCACTGACGTCGGGTCAGGCGGACGCCGGCGGATACAGGGCGCGCGGCAGCCGCGAGGCCGCCGCGGCGTCCAGCAGCCACAGCGTGCGGCTGCGACCGTACGCACCCGCCGCCGGGGCCTGGATCTCCCCCGCCCCCGACAGGGCGATGGCCGCGGCCTCCGCCTTGTCCTCGCCCGCCGCGAGCAGCCACACCTCGCGCGCCGCCCGGATCGCGGGCAGCGTGAGCGAGACACGGACGGGCGGCGGCTTGGGCGCCCCGTGCACACCGACGACGGTGCGCTCGGTCTCCCGTACCGCCGGCAGCTCCGGGAAGAGCGAGGCGACATGGGTGTCGGGTCCGACGCCCAGCATCAGCACGTCGAACACCGGAACCGGTCCGTGGTCCTCCGGACCGGCCGCTGCGGCCAGTTCGGCGGCGTACGCGGCGGCTGCCGCATCGACGTCCTGGCCGTACGGCCCGTCCGACGCGGGCATCGCGTGCACCCGGGACGGGTCCAGCGGTACCGAGTCCAGCAGGGCCTTGCGGGCCTGCGTGACATTGCGCTCGGGATCGCCGTCCGGCAGGAACCGCTCGTCGCCCCACCACAGGTCGAGCCGCGACCAGTCGACCGCGTCCCGGGCGGGCGCCTCGGCGAGCGCGGCCAGCAGGCCGTTGCCGTTGCGACCGCCGGTGAGCACCACCGAGGCGTAACCGCGTGCGGCCTGGGCGTCCACGATCTTCGTGATCAGCCGGGCCGCCGCGGCCTGCGCCATCAGCTCCTTGTCGCGGTGCACGACGAGCTGCGGGACGACGCTCACTTCGACGCCGCCTTCTTCGCCGGCGCGGCCGTCTTCTTGGCAGCGGGCGCGGCCGGCGACGCGGACGCGGCGGCCTTGGGCTTCGCCGCCTCCCCGAGCCGCTCCACGCCGAACTTCACCGCGGACTCGTAGGTGTTGTCCGGGTCGAGCCGGCGCAGTTCCTCGGCGAGCAGCTCCGCGGTCTCCCGGCGCTTGAGCGCCACCGCACGGTCCGGCTGTCCCACCATGGAGAGCGTGGCCAGCGAACCGTCGGCCCGGTCCAGCACGATCGTGCCGGACTTGGTCTCCATCCGGACGGCCGTCAGACCGGGGCCGCCGGACATGGTGCGCTCGACCGGGACCTGCAGCCGGTCCGCGAGCCACATGGCCAGCAGCTCGCAGCTCGGGTTCTCGGACTCGCCCTCGACCGTAGCCGAGACGACGTCCACGGCCTGCTGGTCGAGCGCGGCCGCCAGCATCGAGCGCCAGGGCGTGATCCGGGTCCAGGACAGATCCGTGTCCCCGGGGGTGTACGACTTGGCGCGCACCGCCAGTTCGTCGCTCGGGTGCTCCGCCGAGTACGCGTCCGTGATCCGGCGCTGGGCGAGTGCGCCCAGCGGGTCCTTCGCCGGATCGGCGGGCGCGGCCTCGGGCCACCAGACCACGACCGGGGCGTCCGGCAGCAGCAGCGGCAGGACGACCGACTGGGCGTGGTTGGCCAGTTCGCCGTGGAGCCGGAGCACCACGGTCTCACCGGTGCCCGCGTCGGAGCCGACCCGGACCTCGGCGTCCAGCCGGGCGTCGCGCCGGCTGCGCGGCGAGCGGCTGACCCGCTTGATCACCGCGATGATCCGCGAGGGGTGCTCGCGCGAGGCGTCGCCGGCCGACTTGAGAGCGTCGTAGGCGTTCTCCTCGTCGGTGACGATGACCAGCGTGAGCACCATGCCGATCGCCGGGGTGCCGATGGCACGACGGGCCGACACCAACGCCTGGTTGATCTTGCTGGAAGTGGTTTCCGTGAGATCGATCTTCATGGCCGGCGCCAGCTCCGTCCGTCTCGTGCGAGCATCTCGTCCGCCTCGGCCGGGCCCCAGGTGCCCGCCGGGTACTGCGCGGGCTTGCCGTGCTTGTCCCAGTACTCCTCGATCGGGTCGAGGATGTTCCAGGAGAGTTCGACCTCCTGGTGGCGGGGGAAGAGGTTGGCGTCGCCGAGCAGCACATCGAGGATGAGCCGCTCGTAGGCCTCCGGGCTGGACTCGGTGAAGGACTCGCCGTAGGCGAAGTCCATCGTCACGTCCCGGACCTCCATCGAGGTGCCGGGCACCTTGGAGCCGAACCGCACGGTCACGCCCTCGTCCGGCTGGACCCGGATGACCAGGGCGTTGCCGCCCAGCTCCTCCGTCGCCCCGGACTCGAACGGGAGGTACGGGGCGCGCTTGAAGACGACCGCGATCTCCGTGACCCGGCGGCCGAGCCGCTTTCCGGTACGGAGGTAGAACGGCACGTCCGCCCAGCGGCGGTTGTTGATCGTCAGCTTGATCGCGGCGAAGGTGTCGGTCTTCGACTTGGGGTCGATGCCGTCCTCCTCCAGATAGCCGAGGACTTCCTCGCCGCCCTGCCACGCGTGCGCGTACTGGCCGCGCACGGTGTGCTTGCCGAGGTCGTCCGGCAGCTCGACGGCCGTGAGCACCTTGAGCTTCTCGGCGACCAGGGCCTTCGGGTGGAAGGAGCCGGGCTCCTCCATCGCGGTCAGCGCCAGGAGCTGGAGCAGGTGGTTCTGGATGACGTCACGGGCGGCGCCGATGCCGTCGTAGTAGCCGGCCCGGCCGCCGATGCCGATGTCCTCGGCCATCGTGATCTGGACGTGGTCGACGTAGCTCCGGTTCCAGATCGGCTCGAACATCGTGTTGGCGAACCGCAGCGCCAGGATGTTCTGGACCGTCTCCTTGCCCAGGTAGTGGTCGATCCGGAAGACCTCGTTGGGCGGGAAGACGTCGTGCACGAGCTGGTTGAGCTCCTGCGCGCTCTTCAGGTCGTGGCCGAAGGGCTTCTCGATGACGGCACGCCGCCAGGAACCCTCCTTCTGGTCCGCGAGCCCGTGCTTCTTGAGCTGCTGGACGACCTTGGGGAAGAACTTCGGCGGCACGGAGAGGTAGAAGGCGAAGTTGCCGCCCGTCCCCTGTGCCTGGTCGAGCTCCTGGATGGTCGCCTTCAGCGTCTCGAAGGCGTCGTCGTCGTCGAAGTTGCCCTGGACGAAGCGCATCCCCTGGATGAGCTGCTGCCAGACCTCTTCGCGGAACTCCGTACGGGCGTGCTGCTTGACGGCGTCGTGGACCTCCTGTGCGAAGTCCTCGTCCTGCCACTCGCGGCGCGCGAAACCGATGAGCGAGAAGCCCGGCGGCAGCAGGCCGCGATTGGCCAGGTCGTAGACGGCGGGCATCAGCTTCTTACGGGACAAATCGCCCGTGACGCCAAAGATGACCAGGCCCGACGGCCCCGCGATGCGCGGGAGCCGTCGGTCCTGGGCGTCACGGAGCGGGTTGGCTCCGGGAACACCAGACAAAGTGGTCAGCCCTCCGAAGGGGCGAGGCGCTTGAGCTCTGCCTCGGTCGAGTTGAGCAGGTCGATCCAGGCGGCCTCGAACTTCTCGACGCCCTCGTCCTCCAGGAGCTGGACGACGTCGTCGTACGAGACACCCAGCTTCTCGACGGCGTCGAGCTCGGCACGGGCCTGCTCGTAGGTGCCGGCGATGGTGTTGCCCGTGATCTGTCCGTGGTCCGCGGTGGCGTCCAGGGTGGCCTCGGGCATGGTGTTCACCGTGCCGGGGGCGACCAGGTCGTCCACGTACAGCGTGTCCTTGTACGCGGGGTCCTTCACACCGGTGGAGGCCCACAGCGGACGCTGCTTGTTGGCGTGCGCCTTGTCGAGCGCGGCCCAGCGGTCCGAGGAGAAGACCTCCTCGAACGCCTGGTAGGCGAGCCGGGCGTTGGCGAGAGCCGCCTTGCCCTTGAGCGCCTTGGCCTCGTCGGTGCCGACCGCGTCGAGCCGCTTGTCGATCTCGGTGTCCACGCGGGACACGAAGAACGAGGCCACCGAGTGGATCTTGGAGAGGTCCAGGCCCGCGGCCTTCGCCTTCTCCAGGCCCGCCAGGTAGGCGTCCATGACCTCGCGGTAGCGCTCCAGCGAGAAGATCAGCGTGACGTTGACGCTGATGCCCTTGCCGATGACCTCGGTGATCGCCGGCAGGCCGGCCTTCGTCGCCGGGATCTTGATGAGCGTGTTCGGCCGGTCCACCAGCCAGGCCAGCTGCTTGGCCTCGGCGATCGTGGGGGCCGTGTGGTGGGCCAGACGGGGGTCGACCTCGATGGAGACCCGGCCGTCCTGGCCGTCGGTGGCGTCGAAGACGGGACGCAGGATGTCGGCGGCGTCACGGACGTCCGCCGTGGTGATCATGCGGATGGCCTCGTCCACGGTGACCTTGCGGGTGGCGAGGTCGGTGAGCTGCTGCTCGTAACCGTCGCCGTGCGAGATCGCCTTCTGGAAGATCGAGGGGTTGGTGGTGACACCCACGACGTGGCTCTGGTCGATCAGCTCGGCGAGGTTGCCCGAGGTGATCCGCTTGCGCGAAAGGTCATCGAGCCAGATCGCCACGCCCTCGTCGGAGAGGCGCTTGAGTGCGTCTGTCATGAGAATTGCATCTCCTACTAGTCGTATAACGGCGTCAGCGCGTGACGGCGGCGAGAGATTCCCGGGCGGCGGCCGCGACGGCCTCGCCGGTGAAGCCGAACTCGCGGAAGAGGACCTTGGCGTCGGCCGAGGCACCGAAGTGCTCCAGCGAGACGATCCGGCCGGCGTCCCCGACGTACCGGTACCAGGTCAGGCCGATGCCCGCCTCGACGGCGACCCGGGCCTTCACCGACGGCGGCAGGACGCTGTCCTTGTACGCCTGGTCCTGCTCCTCGAACCACTCGACACACGGCATCGACACGACGCGGGTCGGGATGCCGGCGGCCTGGAGCTCCTCGCGCGCCTCGACGGCGAGGTGCACCTCGGAGCCGGTGCCGATGAGGACGACCTGGGCGTCGCCGCCCTCCGCGTCGAACAGCACGTAGCCGCCCTTGACCGCGTTCTCGTTCGCCTCGTACGTCGGCACGCCCTGGCGGGTCAGCGCCAGCCCGTGCGGAGCGCCCTTGCCGAACACCTTGGTGTAGCGGCGCAGGATCTCGCGCCAGGCGAGGGAGGTCTCGTTGGCGTCGGCCGGGCGGACGATGTTCAGGCCCGGGATGGCGCGCAGCGCGGCCAGGTGCTCCACCGGCTGGTGGGTCGGGCCGTCCTCGCCGAGACCGATCGAGTCGTGCGTCCACACGTACGTCACCGGCAGGTGCATCAGCGCGGACAGGCGCACGGCGTTGCGCATGTAGTCGGAGAACACCAGGAAGGTGCCGCCGTAGATGCGGGTGTTGCCGTGCAGCGCGATGCCGTTCATGGCCGCGGCCATGGCGTGCTCGCGGATGCCGAAGTGGATCGTGCGGCCGTACGGGTCCGCACCCGGCAGCGGGTTGCCGGCCGGGAGGAACGACGACGTCTTGTCGATCGTGGTGTTGTTCGAGCCCGCGAGGTCGGCGGAGCCGCCCCACAGCTCGGGGACGATCTCACCGAGTGCCTGGAGCACCTTGCCGGAGGCCGCGCGGGTGGCGACGCCCTTGCCGGGCTCGAAGACCGGGAGCTTGTCCTCCCAGCCCTCGGGCAGCTCGCCCGCGGAGATCCGGTCGAACTCGGCGGCGCGCTCCGGGTTGGCGGTGCGCCACGCGGCGAAGGTCTTCTCCCACTCGGCCTTGGCCTCGCGGCCGCGGTCCAGCGCCTCACGGGTGTGCGCGATGACCTCGTCGGCGACCTCGAAGGTCTTCTCCGGGTCGAAGCCCAGCACGCGCTTGGTCGCGGCGACCTCGTCGTCGCCGAGGGCGGAGCCGTGCGAGGCCTCGGTGTTCTGGGCGCTCGGCGCGGGCCAGGCGATGATCGAGCGGGCCGCGATGAACGACGGGCGCTCGGTCTCGGCCTTGGCGGCCAGCAGCGCCTTGTACAGACCCGCCGGGTCCAGGTCGCCGCTGGGCAGCTGCTCGACGCGCTGGACGTGCCAGCCGTACGCCTCGTAGCGCTTCAGGGTGTCCTCGGAGACCGCGGTCTCCGTGTCGCCCTCGATGGAGATGTGGTTGTCGTCCCACAGCAGGACCAGGTTGCCCAGCTTCTGGTGCCCGGCCAGCGAGGACGCCTCCGCGGAGATGCCCTCCTGGAGGCAGCCGTCGCCGGCGATGGCCCACACCATGTGGTCGAAGGGGGAGGTGCCGGGGGCCGCCTCCGGGTCGAACAGGCCGCGCTCGTAGCGGGCCGCCATGGCCATGCCCACGGCGTTGGCGACACCCTGGCCCAGCGGGCCGGTCGTCGTCTCCACGCCGGTGGTGTGGCCGTACTCCGGGTGCCCCGGGGTCTTGGAGCCCCAGGTGCGGAAGGCCTTCAGGTCATCGAGCTCCAGGCCGTACCCGGCCAGGTAGAGCTGGATGTAGAGGGTCAGGCTGGTGTGGCCCGCCGAGAGCACGAACCGGTCGCGGCCGGTCCACTCCGCGTCGGCGGGGTCGTGCCGCATCACCTTCTGGAAGATGGTGTACGCGGCGGGAGCCAGGCTCATGGCCGTACCCGGGTGGCCGTTTCCGACCTTCTGTACGGCGTCCGCGGCGAGGACGCGGACGGTGTCCACGGCCCGCTGGTCCAATTCGGTCCACTGGAGGTCTGTGGTGGTCGGCTTGGTGCTCACCCTGAGTCAGGGCTCCTCTCCACTGTCGTAAACCGGTGACTGTGACCGCACCGGGCGTTGTCGAGCCTACCCCCGTCAGCACCCGCGATTTCCGGCTCCTTCCAGGGTGCGGGCGGCCCGTCGAATCCGCCTCCCGTATGAGCGCAAGGGCTCACCGATGGGCTCACTCCGATGAGCGCGCGGGCTCACTCCTGAGGCCTCCGATGAGCATTCGGGGCCACCTCTGAGACCCTCCGACGAGTGCGTTGGAGCACACCTGTGCGAGCGGTGGGCGCGGTCGTGCGGGCCGGTGCTCCACAGACATGCGCGCGGGCGTTCGCGCGTGTGCGACGGCAATGCCCGGCGCCACATCAACACGACCCCACCCCCGCGAAGGGCGGCCTGTCCCCAACGTCTACAGTGGTCTGGTTCGCGCAAGTCTTTACCGGGCCTTCACGCCCGGAGCTTGCTGGGATTTCTCTGTCAGGGGTGTGCGTGACGGCCGTCGAGTCCCGACCCGCAGGGGTCGCCTTGACTCCGAGCCCGGGGGGCCATCGCCCGTTCGGGGCCCGTGTCAAGGCATTCGTGGCGCTGACCAAGCCTCGGATCATCGAGCTGTTGCTGATCACCACTGTTCCGGTGATGTTCCTGGCCGCTCAGGGTGTACCCGACTTGTGGCTCGTACTCACGACCACGATCGGCGGATATCTGTCCGCCGGCGGTGCCAATGCACTGAACATGTACATCGACCGCGATATCGACGCGTTGATGGACCGTACGTCGCAGCGCCCGCTGGTCACCGGCATGGTGAGCCCGCGCGAGTGCCTGGCCTTCGGTATCGCCCTCGCGGTGGTCTCGACGGTCTGGTTCGGCCTGCTGGTGAACTGGCTGTCGGCGGCGCTGTCGCTCGGTGCCCTGCTCTTCTACGTCGTCGTCTACACGATGATCCTGAAGCGCCGCACCTCGCAGAACATCGTCTGGGGCGGCATCGCGGGCTGTATGCCGGTGCTCATCGGCTGGTCGGCAGTGACGAACTCGATGTCCTGGGCCGCGGTGATCCTCTTCGCCGTCATCTTCTTCTGGACGCCGCCGCACTACTGGCCGCTCTCCATGAAGGTGAAGGACGACTACGCGCGGGTCGGCGTGCCCATGCTTCCGGTCATTGCCTCCAACCGGGTGGTGGCCCGCCAGATCGTCCTCTACAGCTGGGTGATGGTGGCCGTCTCGCTGCTGCTGACCCCGCTGGGCTACACCGGCTGGTTCTACACGGTGGTGGCGGTGCTGACGGGTGGCTTCTGGCTCTGGGAGGCGCACGGCCTGCTGAACCGGGCCAAGTCCGGCGTGACCGGCGGGAAGCTCAAGGAGATGCGACTGTTCCACTGGTCGATCACCTATGTGTCGCTGCTGTTCGTCGCCGTGGCGGTGGACCCCTTCCTGCGGTAGCACCTCCTCCGTATGACCTGCCGACGGGCGGGGAGCGTGGCACAGGCCACGCTCCCCGC
Organism: Streptomyces sp. NBC_00464; assembly: GCF_036013915.1. Classification (NCBI taxonomy): domain Bacteria; kingdom Bacillati; phylum Actinomycetota; class Actinomycetes; order Kitasatosporales; family Streptomycetaceae; genus Streptomyces; species Streptomyces sp. NBC_00464. Next base: position 6,103,354 of record NZ_CP107899.1, read on the forward strand.
CCGTCGCACGTTGATCTACCCATCGGTAGCATCTTGTGCATGGCAGAGACGGCTGAGACCCAGCAGGTGGACAGCAAGCAGGCGGCGCGCGCGGAGCGCAGGGCGGCCAGGCTGGCCAAGCAGATCGGTGCCTTCGCGAAGGCGCACGGCGGCGCCGAGGGGCAGCTCGCCTACATCGGGCAGATGGGCACCCGCATCGTCCTCGTCGGCGAGGACGGCGGCTGGGGCGACCTCGTCGCCCCCTCGTACGCGGTCGCCGAGAGCGCCGCGCAGAAGTCCGGGATCACGATGCACGAGTCCTTCGACGGCGAGTTCGCGGCGAAGGTCCACACGGGTCCGTACGAGTGGACCCGCATGGCCGGCATCCAGATCGGCGGCCCGGCCAACAAGGCCTGAGGGCTGCCGCGCGGGCGCGGCACACAACATGACGACGGCGGAGGCCGGCCGGGGCACCTGCCCCGGCCGGCCTCCGCCGTCATGTCAGGCGCGGGAGTGTTACTTAATTAGTAATTAACCTTGACCGCGTCCTACTCGCACCGTCACGCTGTGTCCGGGCTCCTCCGGCATGGCGAGCCCCGCTGCTGGGCCACGATGGCCGACAGCACACAGATGTCCTGAGGAGTCGATCCGCCGCATGAACGCGCACCCCCGTTTCGCCGACAAGGTGGCGGTCGTCACCGGAGCCGCCTCGGGCATCGGTGCGGCCACCGCCGAACGGCTTGCCGCGGAGGGCGCCGCGGTGATCCTCGCGGACATCGCGGAGGACCTCGGCGAGAGCGTCGCCACAGCCATCCGCGCCGGGGGCGGCCGCGCCCTCTTCGTCCGCACCGATGTCTCCGACGAGGCCGACTGGCGGCGGGCCGTGGCCGCCGCGCACACCTTCGGCCCCGTCGGCGTCCTGGTGAGCAACGCCTATACGGTCGACGTCATCCCCGCCCACGAGATGACCGTCGCCTCCTGGGAGCGGCAGCTCGCGGTGAACCTCACCGGCACCTTCCTCGGCTTCCGCGCGGTCCTGCCCGACCTGCGCGAACAGTGCGGAGCCGTGGTGCTGACCTCCTCGGTCCACGCCCACAAGGGCATCCCGGGGCACCCCGCCTACGCGGCGTCCAAGGGCGCGCTGCTCTCCCTGTGCGGCCAGCTCGCGGTGGAGTACGGACCCGAGGTGCGGGTCAACGCCGTGCTGCCCGGCCCCATCCTCACCGCGGCCTGGGACCGGGTGACAGAGGAGGACCGGCGCAGGAGCGTCGCCGAGACCGCCGCGGGCCGGTTCGGCACCCCCGGTGAGGCGGCCGCCGCCATCGCCTTCCTCGCCGCCGACGAAGCGTCCTACATCACCGGATCGAGCCTGCTCGTGGACGGCGGCTGGTCCGTCGTCAAGGCCTCGGCCTGACCACCGCCGTACCCCCCCCGGGGAGTCCCCGTAGCCCCCGTAGAGCAGAAAGGCACACGGACATGACGCCATACGCGCGCCGCGGAGTGCACGGCCAGACCGTGGAGACTCTTGCGCGCCGGGTCCTGAGCGGCGAGATCCCCGAAGGGGCGACCCTCGACCTCGTGGCGCTCCAGGGCGAGCTGGACGTCAGTCTGACCGCCCTGCGGGAGTCCCTGAAGGTTCTCGCGGCCAAGGGGATCGTCGACGCGCGCCAGAAGCGCGGCACCTTCGTCAGGGCCCGCTCCGACTGGAACCTGCTCGACGGGGACGTACTGCGCTGGCAGTTCGCCGGCGGCACCGAATCCGGCGCCGACCTGGCACTGCTGCGCAACCTCGGCGAGGTCCGCGGCATCATCGAGCCGGCTGCCGTCCGGCTCGCCGCCGAACGCCGCACCGAGGCGGACCTGGTCACCCTCGAAGCCGCGATCACGGCGATGGGCGACCAGGAGGGCGGTGCGGCCCACGCGGTCGAGGCCGACCTCGCCTTCCACCGTGCCCTCCTCGCGGCCACCCACAACGAACTGCTGGAACGCATGGAGATGGTCATCGAGTCCGGCCTCGCCCAACGCGACGAGATCGTGCACAGCTCCCAGCAGGGCGAAGACCCGGTACCCAGCCACCGTGCCGTCCTGGACGCCGTCCGCGACCGGGACCCGGCCGCCGCCGAACACGCCATGCGGGCCCTGCTCGACCAAGCCGTACGCGACCTCGACCGGGTGCACGGCACCGCGGCGGCCACCGACGAGGGGACCGCGGACCGGTGAAGATCACCCGTATCGAGACCTTCCTCGTACCGCCACGCTGGCTGTTCTGCCGGATCGAGACCGACGAGGGTGTCGTCGGCTGGGGCGAACCCGTGGTGGAGGGCCGGGCCGAAGTGGTCCGCGCCGCCGTGGACGTCCTCGCCGAATACCTGATCGGCCGGGATCCGCTGCGCATCCAGGACCACTGGCAGGTGCTCAGCAAGGGCGGCTTCTACCGGGGCGGCCCGATACTCTCCAGTGCCGTCGCCGGCATCGACCAGGCCCTGTGGGACATCGCCGGGAAGACGTACGGCGCTCCGGTGCACGCCCTGCTCGGCGGCCCCGTGCGCGACCGGGTACGGGTCTACGCCTGGGTGGGCGGCGACGAACCCGCCCGGCTCGCCGAGGAGGTCACCGCCCAGGTCGAGGCCGGCTTCACCGCCGTCAAGATGAACGCGGCGGGCCGCACCTCCGCGCTGCCCACCCCCGCCGAGACCGCCGCCGTCGTCGAACGGGTAGCCGCCGCCCGCGAGGTGCTCGGTCCCGGCCGCGACGTCGCCGTCGACATGCACGGCCGGTTCGGACCCGCCGGGGCCCGCCGCGTGCTGCACGCCATCGAGCCGCTGCACCCCCTGTTCGTCGAGGAACCGCTCCTGCCCGAGCAGGGGCATCTGCTGCCCGCACTCGTGGGCGCCACCTCCGTCCCCATCGCCACCGGCGAACGGCTCTACGGACGCGCCGACTTCCTGCCCGCACTGACCGCCGGGATCGCGGTCGCCCAGCCCGACCCCTCGCACGCCGGAGGTATCTCCGAGGTGCTCCGCATCGCTTCGCTCGCCGAGACCTTCGGGGCGCAGCTCGCCCCGCACTGCCCGCTCGGCCCCATCGCTCTCGCGGCCGGTCTCCAGATCGCCTTCGCCACCCCGAACTTCCTCATCCAGGAGCAGAGCCGGGGCATCCACTACAACAAGGACGCCGACCTGCTCAGCTACGTCGTGGACACCGAACCGTTCCGCTTCGACGCCGGCCACGCCCGGCGCACCGCCCTGCCGGGGCTCGGCGTCACCGTCGACGAGGCCGCCGTACGCGCCACCGACCGTGCCGGACACGCCTGGCGCAACCCGGTGTGGCGCCACGACGACGGCGCCTTCACCGAGTGGTGAGCGTCCCGCCGGCCACACCCGTACAGCGGAACCGGCCATAGTCGTACAGCAGAACCACCATGCCCGTACAGCAGAGAAGGAAGGAAACCCGCACGTGGAACTGCTGACCGCGCTGCGCGTCCACCGGATCGTCGCCATCGTGCGCGGCGCCGACGCGGACGCCGCACTCAGGACCGTACTCACCCTGGCCGAGGAGGGACTCCCGCTCATCGAGGTCTCCCTCAGCGGCAGGGACGCGCTCGACGTCATCCGCCGGGCCCGTGCCGCGCTCGGCCCGGCCGCACCGCTCGGAGCGGGCACCGTCCTGACAGCCGAGGACGCGGCCGCGGTACGCGACGCGGGAGCCGACTTCGTCGTCACCCCGGCCGTCTGCGAGGGCGTCACCGAGGCGAAGCGCCTCGGGCTGCCGGTGCTGGCAGGAGTGATGACCCCGAGCGACATCGTCGCCGCGCAGCGGCTCGGCGCCGACGCCTACAAGCTCTTCCCCGCAGCACAGGCCGGCGGCCCCGGCTATCTCGGGGCGCTGCGCGGGCCGTTCCCGGACGCGCCGTTCGTCCCCGTCGGGGGAGTGGACGCCGCAGCGGCCCGTGACTATCTCGCCCGGGGCGCGACCGCGGTCGGCGTCGGGTCCCCGCTGATCGGCGACGCCGCCGACGGGGGCAGCGTCGAAGCCCTCCGCGAGCGCACCCGCGCCTTCCTCGAAGCCGTACACCTTCCCGCGGGCACCGGGCGATGACCGCGCGTCTGCCTGCCGCACACCGGCAGGGGAGTTCCGGATGACCGCGACCGTGCGTGCACAGGGTGCCCGCGGGGCACGGTGGCCCGTCCGGCCCCCGGTGACCTGCATCGGCGAGACCATGGCCGCCCTCGTGCCGGAACCGGCCGCCCCGCTGGAGGGCGCCGATCGGCTCGGCGTACGGATCGCCGGCGCCGAATCCAATGTGGCGATGTACCTCGCCGACCACGGGGTGCCCGCCCGCTGGGTCTCCGCGCTCGGCGACGACCCGTTCGGCCGCCGGATCCGCACCGAGGTGGCCGCGTCCGGCGTCGATGTCAGCGGGGTGCGCACCGACCCGCACCGTCCGACCGGACTCCTGGTCAAGGACCCCGGCACCGGCGGCACGCGGGTCCACTACTACCGCCGCGGCTCCGCCGCCTCGGCCCTGACACCGGAACTGCTGGACGACGAAGCCGTGCGCACGGCAGGGCTCATCCACCTCAGCGGCATCACACCGGCGCTCTCCGAGGGCTGCCACGACCTGGTGGCCGCTCTGCTGGAGCCTCCTGCCGCGGAACGGCCCCGCCCGGTCAGCTTCGACGTCAACCACCGGCCCGCCCTGTGGCCGGACGGCACGGCGGCCGGTGTGCTGCTCGCCCTCGCCCGGCAGGCGGACATCACGTTCGTCGGTCTGGACGAGGCACAGGCCCTGTGGGGCGAGGAGTTGGCCGACGCGGCGGCCGTACGGGCGCTGCTTCCCCAGCCGCGGATCCTCGTCGTCAAGGACGGCGGGCGGGCTGCCACCGCCTTCGACGGCAACCGGGTCCACACCGTGCCCGCGCCCGGGGTGGAGGTCGTCGAACCGGTCGGCGCCGGTGACGCGTTCGCCGCCGGGTTCCTCGCCGGGCTGCTCCGTGGCGAGGACACCGTACGGGCGCTGCGGCTGGGGCATCTCACCGCGGGCGCCGCGCTGCGGGTCACCGGTGACCACGGACCGCTGCCGGACCGCGCCCGGCTCGCGGAGCTGCTGGACGCGGTACCCGGGGCATGGGGCCGGGGCGGGTGACAAGGAGGACGGGCAGGCCCGGGCCGGTCACTGCGGAATCACGGGGCGGGCTCAGCCCGCCGTGGCAGGCTCCGGCTGCTCGGCCGCCGGGCCGGGAACCGCGGCGACGCCCACCGGCCGCTCGCGCTGCGACAGCAGGACGCGGACCACACCGATCCACACCAGGCACGAGCCGAACATGTGCAGCCCGACCAGGATCTCGGGGGTGTCGTTGAAATACTGCACGTACCCGATCACGCCCTGCGCCATCAGGATCACGAACAGGTCCCGGGCACGGTGCAGCGGACCCACGGGCGCGTCGACGGCCTTCAGGACGAACCAGAGCGCGACGGTCAGCGCCACCACGACCCACGCCAGGTCGGCGTGGAGCTGGGCGATCATCTTCCAGTCGATCGGGATGCGGTGGACGTCGCTGGAGTCACCGGCGTGCCGCCCGGCCCCCGTGACCACCGTGCCGACCGCGATCAGCAGCCCCGCGGCGATCGCCAGCAGCCAGGTGAGCTGCGAGACGGCCTTGCCCACCAGCGGACGCGGCGCCTCGTCGCCCTCCCCGACCCGCTGCCACGTCACCAGGGCGATCGTCAGCAGCGCGGTGGAGAGCAGGAAGTGGGCCGCGACGGTGTACGGGTTGAGGCCGACGAGCACCACGATGCCGCCGAGCACCGCGTTGCCCATGACCACCCAGAACTGCGCCCAGCCGAGCCGGGTGAGGCTGCGGCGCCAGGGCTTGGCGGACCGGGCGGCGATGATCGCCCAGCCGACCGCCGCGCACAGGACGTAGGTGAGCATGCGGTTGCCGAACTCGATGGCGCCGTGGAAGCCCATCTCACCGGTCGCCGTCAGGCTGTCGTCGGTGCACTTGGGCCAGGTCGGGCAGCCGAGGCCGGAACCGGTCAGCCGTACGGCACCGCCGGTGACGACGATGACGACGGCCATGACGACGGCCGACATCGCCGCACGGCGGACGGTCCGGGGGGACGGCGTCCAGCGCTCGGCGATGTAGAGGAGCGGGTTCCGCACGGCTTGAGCGACTTCGGCTCGGGTCAGCTTGGGCACGCGCACCATCGTAGGCGGCCGCTTGTGCAAGCTTTCACGAGGGGGACGAATCGTGCCCCATGAGTGTCCGGGCTCACTCCCAGCGGAAGAACTTCGCCGCCGCGCCGAGCCCCAGCACCGTCCACACCGCCAGGATCCCCAGGTCGCCCCACGGCATCGCTGCGCCGTGCTGAAGCACGTCCCTGAGGCCGTCCGAGAGAGCGGCGATCGGCAGCAGCCCCAGCACGGACTGCACCGCGTCCGGGAACTTGTCCAGCGGCACGATGACCCCGCCGCCGACCAGCAGCAGCAGGAAGACCAGATTGGCGGCGGCCAGCGTCGCCTCCGCCTTCAGCGTCCCGGCCATCAGCAGACCGAGCCCGGAGAACGCCGCGGTGCCGAGGACCAGGAGCAGCAGTACGGCGAACGGGTTGCCGTGCGGCGACCAGCCCAGCGCGAAGGCGATCACGGTCAGCAGCACGACCTGGAGCACCTCGGTGACCAGCACCGCGAGGGTCTTCGCGGTCATCAGCCCCCAGCGGGGCAGCGGCGAGGCGGCGAGTCGCTTGAGCACGCCGTAGCGCCGCTCGAATCCGGTGGCGATGGCCTGGCCGGTGAAGGCCGTGGACATCACGGCGAGGGCGAGGATGCCGGGGGTCAGGAAGTCGACCGACTCGCCCGAGCCGGTGTCCACGATGTCGACCGCGCTGAACAGCACCAGCAGCAGCGTCGGGATGATCACCGTCAGCAGCAGCTGCTCGCCGTTGCGCAGCAGCATCCGGGTCTCCAGCGCGGTCTGCGCGGCGATCATGCGCGGCAGCGGGGCGGCGCCCGGCCGGGGGGCGTACGTACCGGCGCTCATGCGCGCAGCTCCTTGCCGGTCAGTTCGAGGAAGACGTCTTCCAGGGTGTGGCGCTCGACGGAGATGCCGGAGGGCATCACACCGTTCTGCGCGCACCAGGAGGTGACGGTGGCCAGCAGCTGCGGGTCGACATCGCCGGTGATGCGGTACGCGCCGGTGGCGAGCTCGGCCGCCTCCGTGCCGTCGGGCAGTGCCTTCAGCAGGGAGTCGAGGTCGAGCCCGGGGCGGCCGGTGAAGCGCAGGGTGTTCTCGGCGCCGCCGCGGCACAGGGACTCGGGGCTGCCCTGGGCGAGGAGCCGGCCGGCGTCGATGATGGCGACGTCGTCGGCGAGCTCCTCGGCCTCGTCCATGAAGTGGGTGGTGAGGACGACGCAGACGCCGTCGGCGCGCAGTTCCCGTACGAGGTCCCAGGTGGAACGGCGGGCCTGCGGGTCGAGGCCCGCGGTCGGCTCGTCCAGGAAGACCAGTTCCGGGCGGCCCACGACGGCCATCGCCAGGGCGAGCCGCTGCTGCTGGCCGCCGGAGAGCCGGCGGTAGGTGGTGCGGCCGCAGCTGCCCAGGCCCAGACGTTCGATGAGGGCGTCCACGTCCAGGGGGTGGGCGTGCAGTTTCGCCATGTGGCGGAGCATCTCGTCGGCGCGTGCGCCGGAGTAGACGCCGCCGGACTGGAGCATCACGCCGATGCGGGGGCGCAGACGCGCCGCGTCGGCGACCGGATCGAGGCCGAGGACCCGGACCGTCCCGTCATCCGGACGGCGGTATCCCTCGCAGGTCTCGATCGTGGTGGTCTTGCCCGCGCCGTTGGGGCCGAGGATCGCGGTGACCGCAGCGGCCCGGACATCCAGGTCGAGGCCGTCCACCGCGGCTTTGCTGCCGTACCGCTTCACCAGGCCACGGACCTGGACAGCCGGGCCGGAGGGGGGTGGGGCGGGCTCGCTCTTCATGGGCGGTAAGTCTAGGCAGCCGTCCGCCGGGGCCCGGTCCGGGGGCTTGATTAGGTAACCCTAAGTGATGGATTCCACCCTTGATCGTTTCGGACCGTGGTTGTCAGGGCCGGATGAATTACGCAACAATGGCGTTGTGAAATACGTTGGCGAGGCTCCGCAGGAGGAACTCGCGACCGGAGAGCGCTCGACGCGCAACCGGGTCGCGCGCTCCATCCTGGACCACGGCCCGTCCACCGTCGCCGACCTGGCGAAGCGCCTGGGCCTCACACAGGCCGCCGTCCGCCGCCATCTCGACGCCCTCGTCTCCGACGTCGTCGTCGAGGCCCGTGAGCAGCGGGTGTACGGGGCACGGACCCGCGGCCGTCCGGCCAAGGTGTTCGCCCTGACCGACTGCGGCCGGGACGCCTTCGACCAGTCGTACGACAAGCTCGCCGCGGACGCCCTGCGCTGGATCGCCGAGACCTCGGGCGACGAAGCGGTCATGGTCTTCGCCCGGGCCAGGATCGCCGACCAGTCGGCGGCCTACCGCGCGGCCGTCGAGGCCGCGGCCCCCGAATCCCGTACGGAGGCGCTGGCCAAGGCCTTGTCCGCCGACGGGTACGCTGCTACGGCGCGCAGCGCGCCGGGCCCGCAGCAGGGTGAGCAGCTGTGTCAGCACCACTGCCCGGTCGCACATGTCGCCGAGCAGTACCCGCAGCTGTGCGAGGCGGAGACGGAGATCTTCTCCAGCCTCCTGGGGACCCATGTGCAGCGTCTGGCCACCATCGCCCACGGCGACGGGGTGTGTACGACGTACATTCCGCGCAGCGGCCACCCCACCACCACCCCACAGACCACCGATTCAGCATCTGCAAGCACGGCCGGGAGGAACCCCGCATGACGCTCCCTACGGAGACTGCCCACCCTGAGCTCGATGGCCTGGGCACGTACGAATTCGGCTGGGCCGACTCCGACGCGGCAGGCGCAGCGGCCAAGCGCGGCCTCTCCGAGGCTGTCGTCCGCGACATCTCGGAGAAGAAGAACGAACCCGAGTGGATGCTGAAGCTGAGGCTCAAGGGCCTCAAGCTCTTCGGCAAGAAGCCCATGCCGAACTGGGGCTCGGACCTGTCGGGCATCGACTTCGACAACATCAAGTACTTCGTGCGTTCCACGGAGAAGCAGGCGGAGTCCTGGGAGGACCTGCCCGAGGACATCAAGAACACCTACGACAAGCTCGGCATCCCGGAGGCGGAGAAGCAGCGCCTCGTCGCCGGTGTCGCCGCGCAGTACGAGTCCGAGGTCGTCTACCACCAGATCAACGAGGAGCTGGAGGCGCAGGGTGTCATCTTCATGGACACCGACACCGCGCTGAAGGAGCACCCGGAGCTCTTCAAGGAGTACTTCGGCACGGTCATCCCGGTCGGTGACAACAAGTTCGCCTCGCTGAACTCGGCCGTGTGGTCCGGTGGCTCGTTCATCTACGTGCCGAAGGGCGTGCACGTGGAGATCCCGCTCCAGGCCTACTTCCGTATCAACACGGAGAACATGGGCCAGTTCGAGCGGACGCTGATCATCGTCGACGAGGACGCCTACGTCCACTACGTCGAGGGCTGCACGGCGCCGATCTACTCCTCGGACTCCCTGCACTCCGCGGTCGTCGAGATCATCGTGAAGAAGGGCGGCCGCTGCCGCTACACGACGATCCAGAACTGGTCGAACAACGTCTACAACCTGGTGACCAAGCGCGCCGTCGCCTACGAGGGCGCGACCATGGAGTGGGTCGACGGCAACATCGGCTCCAAGGTCACCATGAAGTACCCGGCCGTCTACCTGATGGGCGAGCACGCCAAGGGCGAGACCCTGTCCATCGCCTTCGCGGGCGAGGGCCAGCACCAGGACGCCGGCGCCAAGATGGTCCACATGGCTCCGAACACCTCCTCCAACATCGTCTCCAAGTCGGTGGCACGAGGCGGCGGCCGCACCTCCTACCGCGGTCTCATCGAGATCGGCGAGGGCGCGCCCGGCTCTAAGTCCAATGTGCTCTGTGACGCGCTGCTGGTCGACACCATCTCGCGTTCCGACACCTACCCGTACGTCGACGTCCGCGAGGACGACGTGTCGATGGGTCACGAGGCGACCGTCTCCAAGGTCTCCGAGGACCAGCTCTTCTACCTGATGAGCCGCGGCATGACCGAGTTCGAGGCGATGGCGATGATCGTGCGCGGCTTCGTCGAGCCGATCGCGAAGGAGCTCCCGATGGAGTACGCCCTCGAGCTCAACCGGCTGATCGAGCTCCAGATGGAGGGTTCGGTCGGCTAGTACGCCGACGACCGGATCCCCCTGACATCTGTCCGACTGAGAAAGCGAGCACTACGACAGCCATGGCTGAGGCTCAGAACATTCCGGCCGGTTCGACGACCGCCGGCTCCATCGCGGTGGCCGCCGAGTCGACCGTCGCCACGCGCATGAGCGCCCCCCCGTCCTTCGACGTCGCGGACTTCCCGGTCCCGCACGGTCGCGAGGAGGAGTGGCGGTTCACGCCGCTGGAGCGGCTGCGCGGACTGCACGACGGCACGGCCGTTGCCACCGGCAGCGGTGTGAAGGTCGCCATCGAGGCTCCTGCGGGTGTCACGGTCGAGACCGTCGGCCGCGACGACGCCCGCCTGGGCAAGGCCGGCACGCCGGTGGACCGGGTCGCCGCGCAGGCGTACTCGTCCTTCGAGCAGGCCTCCGTCGTCACCGTCGCCAAGGAAGCCGTGCTCACCGAGCCGATCCGGATCGCCGTGCACGGTGAGGGCGGCGTCGCCTACGGCCACCAGGTCATCGAGCTGGGCGCCTTCGCCGAGGCCGTCGTCGTCATCGACCACACCGGTGACACCGTGCTCGCCGCCAACGTCGACTACGTCCTGGGCGACGGTGCGAAGCTGACCGTCGTCTCCGTCCAGGACTGGGACGAGCAGGCCGTCCACGTCGGCCAGCACAACGCGCTGGTCGGCCGCGACGCCTCCTTCAAGTCCATCGTCGTCACCTTCGGCGGCGACCTCGTCCGTCTTCACCCGCGGATCGCCTATGCGGGCCCCGGCGGCGAGGCGGAGCTCTTCGGTCTGTACTTCACCGACAAGGGCCAGCACCAGGAGCACCGCCTCCTGGTCGACCACAACGCCCCGCACTGCAAGTCCAACGTGGCCTACAAGGGCGCGCTGCAGGGCGACGGCGCCCACGCCGTGTGGATCGGTGACGTCCTCATCCAGGCGAGCGCCGAGGGAACCGACACCTACGAGATGAACCGCAACCTCGTCCTCACGGACGGTGCGCGGGTCGACTCGGTGCCGAACCTGGAGATCGAGACCGGCGAGATCGTCGGCGCCGGCCACGCCTCCGCGACCGGCCGCTTCGACGACGAGCAGCTCTTCTACCTCCAGTCGCGCGGCATTCCGGCCGAGGAGGCCCGCCGCCTCGTCGTGCGCGGCTTCTTCGCCGAGCTGGTCCAGCAGATCGGCCTGCCGGACGTCGAAGCCCGTCTCCTCGACAAGATCGAGACCGAGCTGAAGGCGTCGGTCTGATGACCTTCGTCAAAGCGTGCGCGCTGAGCGAGCTGGAGGACGACACCCCCAAGCGGGTGGAGCTCGACGGCACGCCGGTGTCCGTCGTCCGCACCGAGGGCGAGGTGTTCGCGATCAACGACATCTGCTCGCACGCGAACGTCTCACTGTCCGAGGGTGAGGTCGAGGACTGCATGATCGAGTGCTGGCTGCACGGATCGAGCTTCGACCTCCGCACCGGCAAGCCGTCCGGCCTTCCCGCGACGCGCCCCGTCCCCGTATACCCCGTCAAGATCCAAGGGGACGATGTGCTCGTCTCCGTCACCCAGGAGTCCTGAGTCACCCATGGCAACGCTTGAAATCCGCGACCTGCACGTCACCGTCGAGGCCGACAACGCCACGAAGGAGATCCTCAAGGGCGTCGACCTGACCGTGAAGCAGGGCGAGACCCACGCCATCATGGGCCCCAACGGGTCCGGCAAGTCCACCCTCGCGTACTCGCTGGCGGGCCACCCCAAGTACACGATCACCAGCGGCACGGTGACCCTGGACGGCGAGAACGTCCTGGACATGACCGTCGACGAGCGCGCCCGCGCCGGCCTGTTCCTCGCCATGCAGTACCCGGTCGAGATCCCCGGTGTCTCGGTCTCCAACTTCCTGCGTACCTCCGCCACCGCCGTCCGCGGCGAGGCACCCAAGCTGCGTACCTGGGTGAAGGAGGTCAAGGAGACGATGGCCGGTCTCCAGATGGACCCGGCGTTCGCCGAGCGCAACGTCAACGAGGGCTTCTCCGGCGGTGAGAAGAAGCGCCACGAGATCCTTCAGCTGGAGCTCCTCAAGCCGAAGATCGCGATCCTCGACGAGACCGACTCCGGCCTGGACGTCGACGCGCTGAAGACCGTCTCCGAAGGAGTCAACCGGGTCCGCGAGTCCGGCGAGGTCGGCACCCTGCTGATCACGCACTACACGCGGATCCTCCGCTACATCAAGCCCGACTTCGTGCACGTCTTCGCCAACGGCCGGATCGCCGAGTCCGGCGGCGCCGAGCTCGCGGACAAGCTGGAGGACGAGGGCTACGAGGCCTACACGAAGGGTGGCGCTTCCGCGTGACTGATGCCCGACAGGGGCTCTCCGGCCTCCTCGACACCGAGGCGATCCGCAAGGACTTCCCGATCCTGGACCGCACGGTCCACGACGGCAAGAAGATCGTGTACCTGGACAGCGCGGCGACCTCGCAGAAGCCGCGCCAGGTGCTCGATGCCCTCAACGAGTACTACGAGCGGCACAACGCCAATGTGCACCGCGGCGTGTACACGATCGCGGAGGAGGCCACGGCGCTGTACGAGGGCGCCCGTGACAAGGTCGCCGCGTTCATCAACGCGCCCAGCCGCAACGAGGTGATCTTCACCAAGAACGCCTCGGAGTCGCTCAACCTCGTGGCCAACATGCTCGGCTGGGCCGACGAGCCCTATCGGGTCGACCACGAGACCGAGATCGTCACCACGGAGATGGAGCACCACTCCAACATCGTGCCGTGGCAGCTGCTCTCGCAGCGCACCGGCGCGAAGCTGAAGTGGTTCGGCATCACCGACGACGGCCGGCTCGACCTGTCCAACATCAACGAGATCATCACCGAGAAGACGAAGATCGTCTCCTTCACGCTGGTCTCGAACATCATGGGCACGATCAACCCGGTCGAGCAGATCGTCCGGCGCGCCCAGGAAGTCGGCGCACTGGTCTGCATCGACGCCTCGCAGGCGGCCCCGCACATGGTGCTCGACGTGCAGGCGCTGCAGGCCGACTTCGTGGCCTTCACCGGCCACAAGATGGTCGGTCCGACCGGCATCGGCGTGCTCTGGGGACGGCAGGAGCTCCTGGAGGACCTGCCGCCGTTCCTCGGTGGCGGCGAGATGATCGAGACCGTGTCGATGCACTCGTCGACGTACGCTCCGGCGCCGCACAAGTTCGAGGCCGGTACGCCTCCGATCGCGCAGGCCGTGGGCCTCGGCGCGGCCGTGGACTACCTCTCGGCGATCGGCATGGAGAACATCCACCGCCATGAGCAGGCCATCACCGAGTACGCGGTGAAGCGCCTGCTGGAGGTCCCGGATCTCAGGATCATCGGTCCGGCCACCGCGGAGGACCGCGGCGCCACGATCTCCTTCACGCTCGGCGACATCCACCCGCACGACGTGGGTCAGGTGCTCGACGAGGAGGGCATCGCGGTCCGGGTCGGACACCACTGCGCACGGCCGGTCTGCCTGCGGTACGGAATTCCTGCGACGACGCGAGCGTCGTTCTATCTGTACTCCACGCCCGCCGAGGTCGACGCCCTGGTGGACGGTCTGAACCACGTCCGGAACTTTTTCGGTTAGACAGCGGCTGAGGGTTGACTGGTGAAGCTTGATTCCATGTACCAGGAAGTGATCCTGGACCACTACAAGCACCCCCACGGGCGCGGCCTGCGGGACGGCGACGCAGAGGTGCACCACGTCAATCCGACGTGCGGTGACGAGATCACGTTGCGGGTGCGCTACGACGGCGAGACGATCGCCGATGTGAGTTACGAGGGCCAGGGCTGCTCCATCAGCCAGGCCAGTGCCTCCGTGCTGAACGAACTGCTGGTCGGCAAGGAACTGGGCGAGGCGCAGAAGATCCAGGCCGCGTTCCTGGAGCTGATGCAGTCCAAGGGACAGCTGGAGCCGGACGATGCGATGGAGGAGGTGCTGGAGGACGCGGTCGCGTTCGCCGGTGTCTCCAAGTACCCGGCCCGGGTCAAGTGCGCGCTGCTGAGCTGGATGGCGTGGAAGGACGCGACGGCGAAGGCGCTGTCCGAAGGGAAGACGGCATGAGCGACAACGAAACTCTCACCACGAAGCCGGCCTCCGAGGAGGAGGTCCGCGAGGCGCTGTACGACGTCGTCGACCCCGAGCTGGGCATCGACGTCGTCAACCTGGGCCTGATCTACGGCATCCACATCGACGACGCCAACATCGCGACCCTCGATATGACCCTGACGTCCGCGGCCTGCCCGCTGACCGATGTCATCGAGGACCAGGCGAAGTCCGCCACCGACGGCATCGTCAACGAGCTCCGGATCAACTGGGTCTGGATGCCGCCGTGGGGCCCGGACAAGATCACCGACGACGGCCGCGAGCAGCTGCGCGCGCTGGGCTTCAACGTCTGAGTGCTTCCGTACGCGTGTGATCGGCCCCCGGTGCGAGCCTGCCGGGGGCCGATCGGCGTTTTGGTCACGCTGCCGGCGGGCTATCCCTTCGAAGCCGTCGGGGTGACCGGCGACCGGTAACAGCGCGATTGGACGGTGACCTCCAGCATGGGCGGGGACTTTTCGGCCTTGACCTCTTTGTGCAGTCTTACGTCGACCATGACTTCACGCCCCTTGGACTCCGCGACGATCTGCGGACTGTTGCCGATAGTGCCGTCCTTGCCGTCCTTCGTGATCGTCCAGCCGTCCTTCGGGAGTTCGACCCGCAGGCGGTTCATGCCTTTTTGCAGCTCGGCGAAGGGTGCCTTGTAGAGGCTCCAGGGGTGAATTGCGTAGTAGGGCTCTTCCTGGTAATAGTCGTCCGAGCAGGGCGTCGTCATCGCCCCCGGCTCCGTGGTCGTCCCCTTGATGTCGATCAGCTCGAGAATCCTGCTGGATGCCCTCTCGACGTCCGCTTTCACGGTGTCCTTGTCCCGTGTCTCCACCGCCTCCTCCTTTCCTGAACACGCCACCGTCAGCGCGCATACCGCGATACTGAATACCAGTGCAGAAAATCGCCTATTCAAGTTTCACCTTGCTGTATGCGCCAGCGATCACGGCTGCCTGATTGAGTAGGCTGAGAGAGCCCTCGTCGTAGAATCCGGTGTGTCCGCCGGAGTCGCTTGCCATGACCTTCCCGCCGAAGGATTCGTCGGTGGGAATGACCCCGTTCTCACCGAGTCCCATCGCTCGGCCCCCCTGCCGGACCAGCTGGTCGTCCCAGGAGTCGGCGCCCATGGCCCATACATGGTCACCTCTGACGCCCAGGTCCGCAGCATGATCGGCCTGGACACCGGGACTGCCCGCGAAGACGTAGTCGTCGGTGGTCTTGGCGTCGTCCCAGCTTCCCGACTGCGCCGAGACGCCGACGACCGTGCTTCCGTAGCTGTGCCCGACGACAGTCGTGTGTGAGCGAGTGCCGTCGTCGGCCTGCTGCGCGACCCTGTTCCCCTCCAGGAAGTCGTGGAGCCGCGGTCCCCCCTCTTCCGCGTACTCCCCGCGCGTTGCCTGGGGAACGACGTTGTCCGGCGCGTTGTAGTCGAGCCACATGATGGTGGAGACGTTCTGGCCGGGGGCAAGGCGCTGACTTGCGTTCCAGAGTCCTTCGGCACGACCGAGGTCCCCACGGACGGATTCCAGTCCCGCTTTCGTACCGGGGACCCAGACGCCTACGTGATCAGCTGTGTCCGGATTCCCGTTGGCGAGAATGACCTTTCCGTTCCCGAGGCCGGTGGGATCGAAGCCGAGCAGGTACGCCTCGGGAAGCCCGCGCTGCCCCGTACGGTCGAAGCGGTCCTGGATGGCCTGCGATCCCTTCAGCACGCCCTCGATCCTGGCCTTCTTGTCCGCGTATTTGTCGTGCCACTGCTGCCACTGCGGGGTGATGACGACAGCGGGGTAGTTGCCGTTGGTATTGGGGGCGTACTTGGCCGGCTCCTTCGGAATGGCATTCAGATCCAGCTGGTATCTCGCCGTCGTCTCGGCCAGAACCATTCTGTTCGCGTCGTCGCGAACGTCGGACGGGAGCCCGTTCATCGACCCGATGGCGTTCGGATGGACGGCCAGATAGTCGGCCCGCTGCTCCGGGGTGAGGTTCTTCCACCACTCCGCGCTCTCCTCGGGGGTGGCTTCCTTCGGCGGGGGTTTGATGCTGTCCAGGTAGGGGTCGGCGGCCTTGAGTACCCCGCCCCGGTCGGACCTCACGTCCACCCGGTCCCGGTTCGAGACCACGAGGTCGTCGTCGGCTCGGAGAGCGCGGAGCTTCGGTGCCCACTTCGCGTCCGCGTCGGTGGCTTCCTGTAAGGCGTCCGCTATCCGGTCGGCATAGGCGATGGCCGCGCCGTAGTAGGGGTTCGGGTGGATGCTCGCCGCTTGGCGGTCCAGGGCGTCGGACGTCGGACTGCCCCCGGTGCTACCGGTCACGGTGCCGCCCGCAGCGTCCTTCTCCTCGCCCGGCTTCCTGCCTGCCGGGAAGCCGACCGAACCGTCTGCGTGCACGGTGCAGTGGTCCGCCTGCGCGTCCTCGATCGCCGCTTCCAGCTTCCTTTTGGCCACAGCCATTTCGAACGCGAAACCGTTCAGCGCGGTGGTCACCAGCCCGCACTCGGTCTGTATGTACTGGAAGTTCTTCGACAGTGCGGCCAGCTCCCGAAGGGCGGCATCCGCAGTCGCGCCTGCAAGCTGGTTACGTATCCCCGCGGCGATCCGGTTGTCGACGGTGTCCTTGGCCGCATTGGCCATCTGATCCGTCGCCCGGTACGCGTCCGCGGCATTCTCGAACTCCGACGGCTTGAGCGCTTTCAGCGTCGCAAGATCCATGCGCCCGGATCACTTCCCGTTCGGCCGGCCGCCGACGGCCTGGGTGTCCGTGTACCTGCCCTTGAGTGCGTCCAGCTCGGTCTTCAGGGACTCATCCGTCTTCGACAGGTCATGTTCTGAAGATGCGAGAAGCGCTCCCAGGGACGTGCATCGCTTGCGCACATTGCCTAAGTACTGGTTCCAGGAGGTGTACAGCTCCTGCTGTGCTGCCGCGCTCCGGCAGCCGGCTGTGTCGTCCAGCCCCGCCTGCCCGTCCTCAAGTTTCGTCAGCGCGGAACCGATCGGCACAGCAAGGCCCTTGGTGCCGTTGCCCGCCTGGGCCCATGCCCTCTTGCTCGACTTCAGGTCCGCCGACGTGTTGGCCCCGGGTGTACCGCCCCCGGAATCGGCCTGATAATGGTTCAACTGCATGTGCGTTGACGATGTTGCCGCTCCGGCCCTGAGCTGCTCCCACTCGTCCCGAGTCGTCACTGCGTCCTCCCCGCGTCCCCGTGTCCCCTTGTCTCTTGGGCCCGTCCCGAACCGGGATGCCCAACAGGCGCCAGCATTCCCGGATGGACGAGCGCAATCAAACGCGTGTGCTGGTTTACGCCAGCCGGGCCGGTGCCCCGGACGTCGTCCATGGCGTGATCCTTGAGGATTTTCCCGAAGTGTGGGGCCCTGTCCGCCCTGTCCGTACCGCGCCGGCCGAGGACGTCTCCGAACCCCTCTGCCGTTCGCCGTTGTTCGTCCGCCGTACCCCCGCCGTCCGCCCGCCGGTGGCGCGAGAATCGGAACCTACTCCTCGACACCACGCCGACGAGAGGCACACCGTGCTGGATCAGCTTGTCCTCCCTCACCGCCGGACCGTCGCCGCCGCAGGAGGTGCGCTGGTACTGGCCGCCCTGGGCCTCGGCGCACCCGCGCAGGCCGCGAGCTACGGAACGCCGACGATCACCCTGTCGGCGGGCTATCTCTCCGGCGCCGTCGGCGCGACTGCCGACCCCGTGGTGACGGTCACCGTCGGGCAGAGCGGAGCCGATGTGTCGGCGCTCGGCGTGGCGGCGTCCGCCAGCTCCAAGTCGTCCGTCGCCGCGACCGGCGATGTGACGGTGACCGGTACGGGCGCCACCCGGCAGCTCCGGGTCGCCGCCCGCGCCCGCGGCTACACCGATCTCACCATCAAGGTCACCGGACTCGGCGGCAAGACCACCACCAAGTCGCTGCACTTCGCGGCCTCCGCCGCTGTGCAGAACGCGGCCGACACCCGCTACCTCACCGGCTCCTCCGATGCCTCGGCCGCCGTCGACGCCGGGGACGGCTATGTGCTGGTCGCCGACGACGAGTCCAACACTCTGCGCCTCTACGATGGTTCCGCCTCCGGCGCGCCCGTACGGACGTGGGACGTGGCCTCCAAGCTCGGCGTCTCCAAGGAGATCGACATCGAGGGCGCGGCCCGGGTAGGGAACACCGTCTACTGGACGGGCTCGCTGGGCAACAACAAGGACGGCGAGTACAAGGCGGACCGCAACACCGTCTTCACGACCACGGTGAGCGGCTCCGGCGCCGCGACCCAGCTGACCGTCGGCGGCTCGTACAAGAAGCTCCGGGACGACCTCGTCGCCTGGGACGAGACGAACGGCAACCGCTACGGCTTTGCCGCGGGGACCGCAGACGGCGAAGCGCCCAAGCAGATCGACGGGTTCAACATCGAGGGCCTGGAGTTCGCACCCGGCTCGACGACCACCGCCTACCTCGGCTTCCGGGCCCCGCTCGTCCCGCCGAAGGAGGGTGGCAAGGCCCTGATCGTGCCCGTCACCAACTTCGACAAGGTGGCCGGTTCCGGAGCGAAGGCGGTCATCGGCACCCCGATCGAGCTGGACCTCGGCGGCCTCAGCATCCGTGACATCCGCAAGAACTCCGCCGACCAGTACCTGATCGTGGCCGGTTCCTGGGCGGCGGACGACAACTCCGACCCGTACGCCCTCTACTCCTGGGACGGAATCGCGGGCCACGCACCGGTCAAGCGCCTGGACCTGCCGACCACCGACCCGGGCGGCTGGGAGGCCGTCGTCGCCGTCCCCGACCTGAACACGACCGGCGCACGCGCCCGGCTGATCACGGACGCGGGCTCGGCCGATCTGTACGGGGACGGTACGGAGGCCAAGGACCTCGACCACGACGAGTGGAAGAAGTCGCGCGCCGCCTGGTTCACCGTCAACGGCTGACCGGGAGCCGGACCCCACGGGTTCGCCCGCAGGCGTCCGGGCCGACGGGTTCGGCATCGTCCGCCCCGTCCGCAGTAGGATGCGCTCCACGAACCGGCCGTACGGGGGAGGGGTGGGAGACCCAAGGTGTTGTGGGGAAAGAAGAAGGAAGAGGGCGGCTTGCCGAGGCTCCCGCGGAGCGTGGATCCGCGGCGAGCCCGTGCCCTCCCGGTTCCGGCCGAGGCACAGGACGACGCGCGCATGTTCATGCTGGGTGGTGACACCATCCGGGCGGTCAAGGTGATTGTGGACGCGACGGGCTACGACCTGCGCCAGGCCAGGGACATCGTGTACGCGCTGGTCTACGACATCGAGGTGCCGAAGGGGAACTGAGCCACGTCGTTCTGCCTGCCTGCCGGTCCGCCCGTCGGGCGGCCGATTCGGCGGTCGCCAAGGGGGCGGCGGGAGGGCCCGTTACGGTGACGAGCATGTCTGACACCGCCTTCTGGACCCTGCCACCCGGCCGCGAAACCCGGGGCAGTGGCAGCCGTTACGAACTCACCGTTCTCCAGAGGCCGTTCACAGGCTCGGTCGGCGAGCTCCCGCCCAACGACGTCGAGTGTGCGGTGGAGTGCGTCCGCTCCCTGGGGGCGATCGACGACGTGATCGAAGACTCGGCCCCCGTTAGCGGAGCGACATGGTCACGGTCGCCGAGAGGGCCGATCTGGACATCGTCCAGGTGGGGGTGTGGGGAAACGGCATGTCGGTCTCCGATCCGGCGTTCGCGGACGACGGCAACGACATGCCCCCCCACCCCCACTCCCACGAAGCCCGGTCCCGCGCCGAGCGGACCGGGTGACGGCGCGTCGGCCCCGGCCCCGGCCCCGTCCGGTCCTGGCGGGAACACCCCGCCGCCGGCGAACAGGCCGGACCCGGACGGCGGCCTCGCCGACACCGGATCCGGCACCCCGACCGGGATGATCTCCGGCATCGCCGCAGCGGTCGTCGCCGCAGGCGTCAGGGCGCCACCGGCTGACCGACCGGCGGTCGTGCGCACGCCTGACACGGACACGATGAGCCTCCCCCTCGAAAGGAGGGGGAGGCTCATCCCGGTCCGGAAGCATGCGCCGCGGGGTCAGCCCGACTTCGGCGGCTTCTGCGTGTCGAAGGCGAAGAGCGTGTTCCTGTCCGCGGCCACGATCAACGCACGCCCCACGACGGTCACACGCGGGCTCGCGCCCTCCTCGCCCGTCAGCCCCTCCGCCTGCGGGTCCGTCGCCCACAGGGAGGTGCCGTCCTGCGGCGACAGCGCGACGACCCGGCCGGTGGCCGAGCTGAAGTACACCGCGCCGGCTCCCGCCGCAGGACCGGACGCGCCCTCCACGGACGTCTGCCGCGACCACTTCTCCCGGCCGGTCGCGGGGTCGATCGCCGTGATGCGACCGGTCTGCCCGCTCACGTAGACGGTGCCGTCCGCCATACCCGGCGTCCCCGCGTACGTCTTGGCCAGCGGGAAGTGCGTGACCTTCCGCGAGGCGGGATCGACCCGCGTCACCGCGTCGTAGCCGGCCAGCGCCGGTCCCTCCATGTGCTCCCGGAGGAGTACGAGTCTGCCGTCGTCGTCGACGCCCGCCGGTACGGCAGGGCCGTCGACGGTGATGGGCCTGCCCAGTGCCCCCGAAGCGCGGTCGACCGTGGACAGGGTGGGGTGGCGTACCTCCGAGCCGTCCACCTCCGCATTCGTCGCGCACATCGCCAAGAGCTGCGCCCCCACCGGGACGGCGGCGCACTGCGTGCCCGCGGGGAACGGCGTCGTCCAGGTGACCTCACCGCTGTGCGCGTCCCGGGCCTCGAAGCGGGAGTTGGAGGCGTCGACCGTCACGACGGAGGAGCCGACCACGACGGCGTCCTGAGTGCGGCCCGTGACGGCGGTCGACTGGGCGCCGGACGGTACGGACCACAGCTCCCGGCCGTTGCCCGCGTCGAGCGCCACCACTTCGCTGGGAGGGCCCTGCGGGGCGTCCTGGTCGGCGAAGCGGTAACCGAGCACCGTGTCGTCGGTGGCGCCCACCAGGTGCATGCCCTGGACCGGGACGCCGGGGCTCTTCGCCGTCCACACCCGCGAGCCGTCCAGCGCACTGATCCGGGTCGCGACGACACCGCCGCCCCCGCAGAACAGGGCATTGCCGCGCGCGACGCACCTCAGCTCGTCGGGGATGTCCGCGCGACCACCCGCCACAGTCGTGTGCCACGGCACGAAGCCGTCCGGAAGGGCGGCACCCGGCGCCGCGACGCTGTTGCCTTCGGCGTCACTGTTCCCGCCGAGGCCGCCGGGCTCCAGCGCGGCCACCCCGCCGCCGATCGCTGCCACGGCGACCGCGGCCGCGAGCACGGGACGCCAACGGCGGCGCAGACGGCGGCCGATGGAGGTGTCGGTGTTCCCCGGGCCCGGGGTGCCGGTGGCCGGGCCGGCAGGCGTCACGAGGTGATGCTGGGTGCTCATGTCGCGGGTGCGGCTCGTGCCTGCCCCGTCCGAGGCGGTCCCGCCGAGGTCGGTGGGCAGGTCCCGCAGCAGCACGAGGAGTTCGTCCGCCGTGGGGCGGCCCTCGGGTTCCTTGGCCAGGCACGCCTCGACCACCGCGCGCAGAGCCCCCGGAACGGCATCGAGCGACGGCTCCTCGTGCACCACCTGATATGCCGTCATATACGGGCTGTCCGCGTCGAAAGGACCGCGGCCCGTCGCTGTGTACACCAGCAGCGTCCCCAGCGAGAAGACATCGGACCGTGGCCCCACACCACGCGGCGCCTGGAGTTGTTCCGGCGACATGAAGGGCGGCGTCCCGATGACCCGCCCCGTCATGGTCAGCGTCTGCTGGTCCGTGGCACGCGAGATGCCGAAGTCGATGACGCGCGGGCCCTCGGGGGAGAGCACGACGTTCGAGGGCTTCAGATCGCGGTGGACGACCCCCACGCGGTGGATGTCGCGCAGCGCCTCCGCCAGCCCGATGGCGAGCCTTCGCAGCTCCGCCCCGTTCAACGGGCCTTCCGCGGTGATGTGCTGGGCGAGCGTGTGCCCCTCGATATAGGTCGTCGCCATCCACGGCTGCTCGGCCTCGGGGGCGGCGTCGACCACGGCGGCGGTGAACGCACCGCTCACCCGCCTTGCCGCTGCCACCTCCTGCCGGAAGCGGATGCGGAACTCCTCGTCCCCCGCGAACTGTTGGTGGATCAGTTTGATCGCGACAGGTCTTCCCGAGCTCGTACGGGCCAGAAAGACCGTGCCCATGCCACCCGAGCCGAGCCGAGCCTCCAGCGGATAACCGCCGATCTCGGCTGGATCACCTGCGCGCAGCGACACTCTTTCCGACCTCCCGTCCCCCGTGCATCTCTGCCGCCACGGGCCCGCGTACCTGTCCTGCACACAAACTAGCCGCAGGGCGGTGCGGCAGACCAAAGCGGGTGACGAACAGAGCTCCCCTTCCGCCCAGGTGCTCGTCGACCGGGGGCGTCCGCCGGGGGCTCCCGGCCGCCACCCGGCGGACGCCGCGTCAGGCCGAGTACTGCGGCGGCACCGCGGCGGCCTCGGCGAGGACCGGGCCCAGGTTCTCGGTGCGGATCCGGCGGTCGACGTACAACAGCCCGGCCACCAGCGGCGGGAAGGTGGCCACGACCAGCTGGCTGATCAGCTGGCCGACGAGCATCGACACCACATAGCCGCTCATCGCGACGACGACCGAGGCCGGATTCGGGTCGTCGCCCAGATTCACCGAACCGACGAACCCGGAGAACATACCGAGGAACGAGAACGGTATCTGGATCAGATAGCTCGCGACTGCCGCCATGGCGCCGGCCAGCAGGGTGATCCCGAAGATCCGCCACCAGTCCCCGCGCACCAGCAGGGACGAGCGGCGCATCGCGGAGATCGGGCCCTGGTTCTCGAAGACGACGGCCGAGGGGGCCAGGCTGAACTTCACCCAGAGCCATATCGCCAGCGGGGCCGTCGCCAGGGCGCCCAGGACGCCGATCAGGATCGTGACGACCGGCCCGCTGCCGCCGTCCATGCTGACCATGCCGATCACGAAGGCCAGGAAGCCGGCCCAGGCGAGCAGCAGCGGGATCATCGCGATCAGCCAGGTCAGCAGGACCGTCCCGATCACGGCCGGCATCCGCGACCAGGCCCGTCGCCAGACGGCGGAGAAGGTGGCCGGGCGGCCCAGGACCGCCTCCTGGAGGACCGCCGGCACGGCCGTGTACATCATGGCCGTGGAGACCGCGACGGCGATCAGGCCCACCACCGCGACCGAACCGAAGGCGATGACCAGCGGCACCCAGTCCTCCGTGCGGGGGCTCTCCTCGGAGCCGAGCGAGAGTATTCGGTCCATATGGTCCGCGACGGCCGAGTACGCGATTGCCGCAGCCGCCATGACCACGGCCAGCGCCCCGCCGTACGCGGCGGCGCCGACGCCGAACAGCTGCTTGCCGTAACGGCCCACGGTGGCGAACGCGCCGCCCAGGACGTCCCCGAGCCGCAGCGGGCCCAGGGGTATCACCCCGGGCTTCGGCGGCATCCAGCCGCCGCCCCAGCCTCCCGGGCCGGGAGGCACCCCGGGTCCTCCGTACGGCGTGCCCCCGTAGGCACCGCCGCCCCACCCCGCGTCCTGCGCCACTGCTGCTCCGTCGGTCAGTCGATCATGAACTGGCATGTACTGGACGGACCACGGTAGCGCCCCAGGTGTTCTCCCGAACCCGGGTCTCGCGCAGCAGCGATGCGTACACTCGTACACATGGGATATGGACTGCTGGCAGCGGCCATCGCGGCGGAGGTGGCCGGGACGACCGCCATGAAGTACAGCGAGGGATTCACCCGGCTGTGGCCCTCACTCGTCACCGTCGCCGGATACCTGCTCGCCTTCTCGCTGCTCGCCCAGACCCTCAAGACGATGTCGATGGGGACGGCGTACGCGATCTGGGCCGGGATCGGAACCGCCGCCGTCGCCGTCATCGGCATGCTGTTCATGGGGGAGTCCGGCAGCCCGGTCAAGGCGGCGGGTATCGCCCTGGTCATCGCCGGTGTGGTGGTCCTCAATCTGGGCGGAGCGCACTGATGGCGCGACGGTACGACCCCGAGCGGCGCGAGCGGATCATCGACGCGGCGATCCGGGTGGTCGGCGCGCAGGGGATCGCCGGACTCAGCCACCGCTCCGTCGCCGCCGAGGCCGATGTGCCGCTCGGCTCGACGACGTACCACTTCGCCTCGCTCGACGAACTGCTGATCGCCGCACTGCGCCGGTCGAACGAGAACTTCGCCACGCTCATGCGCGAGAGCCGGTCCCTCGCCGATCCGAACACCGATCTCGCGACCGAACTGGCCCGGCTGATCGGGGAGTTCTTCGGCTCCGGCCGCGGCCGGGCGGAGCTGGAGTACGAGCTCTACCTCGCCGCCCTGCGCCGGCCCGCGCTGCGCCCGGTCGCCGCCGAGTGGACCGACGACACCGCCGCACTCCTGGCGCCGCGCACCGGCCCGGCCACGGCACGGGCGCTGGTCGCGCTGATGGACGGGATCTGTCTGCAGGTCCTCCTCACCGGCGGGGTCTATGACGAGGCGTACGCACGGGAGATGCTGGCCCGGATCAGCAGCTGACCCCATCCCCGCGGCTCCGCCCGTGAACCCGGAAGGCCGCTCCGGGCAACAGCAGATGACACGCCTCGTGCGGAACTGCTGAAGAAGACGGAGACACCGTGACCGGACCACCGAGAGACGACGACGCGGCCGTGGTCACCGAGTCGCTGGAACGGCCCGAGACCTTCGCGCTGCTCTACGACCGGTACGCCGCGGACATCCACCGCTACGCCGCCCGCCGGCTCGGCGAGGGAGCCGCCGACGACATCACCGCCGACACCTTTCTCGTCGCCTTCCGCTCCCGCGCCCGCTTCGACACCGGCCGGGAGAGCGCACGGCCCTGGCTGTACGGCATCGCGGCCAACCTCATCGGCAGACACCGCCGCACCGAGGTCAGGGCGCTGCGCGCGCTGGCCCGCACCGGAACCGACCCGGTGGCCGAGTCCTGGACCGAACGCGCCGACCACCGGGTCAGCGCCCAGGCGGCCCACAGCCAACTCGCCGGCGCGCTCGCCGCGCTGTCCGCCGGTGACCGGAACGTACTGCTGCTGATCGCCTGGGCCGATCTCAGCTACCAGGAGGTGGCCGACGCGCTCTCCGTGCCCGTCGGCACGGTCCGCTCCCGGCTCAACCGGGCCCGTCGCAAAGTGCGCCGGGCCATGGGCTCCGATCCCACAGTCGTTACCGAAACCCTGGAGGTGGCTCATGGACACGGATGAGATCTCGCTGGTACGTGAACTGCGCGCCGAGGCCCCCGTCCCCGACCGGGCGGCCCTGGCGGAGGGACGGCAGCGGCTGACCGAGGCCGCGGGGCGCAGCCGCCGGCTGCGTGCCGACTGGCGGCTGGCCGCGGTGGCGACCGCGGCGGCGGTCGTCATGGGAGCCCTCATCGGCACCCAGTTCATCGGCGGTGAAGAGGGTGCGCAGCAGGGGGCGGCGCCCTCCACCGTGTTCCAGCTGGGCAGCGCCGCGCAGGTGCTGCGGGACGCGGCCGGTGAGGTCGCGGACGATCCGGTACCGGCGCCGAGGGCGGGGCAGTGGGTCTACACCAAGGACCTGGAGATCCGGGCGCAGGAGGACGGCCCCGGGGAGGAGGCCGGCGGCCCCCGCGAGACCGAGCACTGGTACCGGTACGCGGACCCGGAGTTCGAGAACTGGCGCTCGGGCGACGACCACTCGGCCCGTGAGCGGTTCCAGCTGCTGGCGGCGCTGCCGTCCGACCCGGCCCAGGTGAAGGAGCGGGCCCGCGCCTTCTACCCGGGCGACGGCGAGTCCGTCGCCCGGCACGACTTCGGGGCGCTGTCGATGCTGGCGATGTCCTACCCCGCCGACCCGAAGGGGCTTGCCGAGGTCTACCGGGCGATGGCCACCGTGCCCGGCCTCAAGGCGGTGCAGACCCAGGACGCGCTGAACCGGCCGGTCATCGGAATCCGCTACCCGGGGGAGCGTGACCTGTTCCTGCTGGACGCGCAGACCATGAGGTTCGCCGGCTGGGGCTCGCTCGACTCGCCGACCGCGGACGGTGTCAGCGCGGTGCTGAAGACCGCCCTGGTCGATGGGGAGGGGAAGCGCTCCTGACCGGCGGCACGTCTCGCCCGCCGATCGCCGTACGGGGGACACGGGGGTGTCCCCGTACGGCGGGCGGCGCGACGCCCGGACGCTGAGACCGGTTGGCCCGGGCCGCCCCCGGCCGGTTAGGTTCTGGTCATGACCGACACGACTTCCACCCGTACCACCGGCGCCGTCGCCGCCGGCCTCGCCACCATCGCCGGCGACGGTTCCGTTCTCGACACCTGGTTCCCCGCACCCGAGCTCACCGCCGAGCCGGGACCGGCCGGAACCGAGCGGCTCACCCCCGACCGTGCCGTCAACCTGCTCGGCGAGGGCGCCGCCAAGGCCATCGGTGTGGACGCCCGCCGCGGGGTCGAGGTCGTCGCCGTCCGCACGGTCATCGCCTCGCTCGACGACAAGCCGCTCGACGCGCACGACGCGTACCTGCGCCTGCACCTGCTCTCGCACCGCCTCGTGCGGCCGCACGGACAGAACCTGGACGGCCTCTTCGGCCTGCTCACCAACGTGGCCTGGACCTCGCTGGGTCCGGTCGCCGTGGACGACCTGGAGCGGGTGCGGCTGAACGCCCGCGCCGAGGGCCTGCACCTCCAGGTCACCTCGGTCGACAAGTTCCCGCGCATGACGGACTACGTCGCGCCGAAGGGTGTCCGCATCGCCGACGCCGACCGGGTGCGGCTCGGCGCGCACCTCGCGGCCGGCACCACCGTCATGCACGAGGGCTTCGTCAACTTCAACGCCGGCACCCTCGGCACCTCCATGGTCGAGGGCCGGATCTCCGCCGGTGTCGTCGTCGGGGACGGCTCCGACATCGGCGGCGGCGCCTCCACCATGGGCACGCTCTCCGGCGGCGGCAAGGAGCGCATCGTGATCGGCGAGCGCTGCCTGGTCGGTGCGGAGGCCGGTGTCGGGATCGCGCTGGGCGACGAGTGCGTCGTCGAGGCCGGTCTGTACGTCACCGCCGGTACCCGCGTCACCCTGCCGGACGGCCAGGTCGTCAAGGCCCGTGAGCTCTCCGGCGCCTCGAACATCCTCTTCCGCCGCAACTCGGTGAGCGGCGCCGTCGAGGCCCGCCCGAACAACGCGGTCTGGGGCGGCCTCAACGACGTCCTGCACAGCAACGACTAAGCAGCAGCGGCGAGGAGTTCCTCGTACGCCCTCCGCAGCCCGTCGGACGCCTCGCGCCCGGCGGGCTGCAACGGTTCGCGGACCGGGCCCGCGTCCAGCAGGGCCTTCACGGTCACCGTGCCCGGCAGCCCGGACGCCATCATCAGCTCCGTGAGCGGGGCCAGGATCCCGTTCAGCCGGGCCGCCCCGGCCGTGTCCCCGGCGTCGAAGGCGTCCAGCACGGCGCGCAGCGGACGGGGCGCCACATTGGCGACCGTGCTGACGTATCCCGCGCCGCCCACCGCGTACAGCGGCAGATTCAGCTCCTCGGAGCCGGAGTAGTACGCGAGCGCGGTGGCGGCGATCACCTTCGTCGCCCCCAGCAGGTCGTACGAACAGTCCTTCACCGCCACGATGCGCGGGTGCTCCGCCAGCCGCAGCATCGTCTCCGGCTCGATGCGGGTGCCGGTGCGGCCGGGGATGTCGTACAGCATGACCGGGAGCCCGGCCGAATCGGCGACCCGCCGGAAGTGCGCCTCGACGGCGGCCTGCGGGGGCCTGCTGTAGTACGGGGTGACGACCAGCAGGCCGTCGGCGCCCGCCTGTTCCGCCTGTCTGCCCAGCTCCACGGTATGCCGGGTGTCGGCCGTCCCGACGCCCGCGACCAGCGACACGTCCGGGCCGACCGCCTGCCGCACCGCGCGTACCAGGGCCGCCTTCTCCGCGTCGGAGGTGGTCGGCGACTCACCGGTGGTGCCGCTGAGCACCAGACCGTCGCAGCCGCCGGCGACCAGCGTCGCGGCGTGCGCGGCGGCGGCGTCCGGATCGAGGCCGCCGTCGGCGGTGAACGGCGTGACCATGGCGCAGAGGGCGCGGCCGAAGGGGCGGGGGCGGGAGGGTGCGGGCGGCGTCATGCCCGAAGTGTCGGCCCGGCAGACCGTGAAGGTCCACTTAGTTCTTCTTCGGGTGAAGGTGAAGCAGTACTCAACTGTGGGAGGGTCGGCGAGCCCCCGGGCCCCGGGCGGCCGCCGCAGACCGGTCAGAGAGCGAGCTTGAAGCCCTCGTGGCTCGCGGCGAAGCCCAGCGAGGTGTAGAAGCGGTGCGCATCCGCCCGGCGCTTGCCGCTCGTCAGCTGCACCAGCGCACACCCCCGCCGCCTCGCCCGCTCGACGGTCCGCTCCATCAGCTCCCGCCCGAGCCCGCCGCCGCGCAGGTCGGGCCTGATCCGCACGGCCTCGATCAGCGCCCGCTCGGCACCGTGCCTGCCGAGCCCGGGGATGTACGTCGCCTGGAGGCACCCCACCACCGTGTCGCCGTCCACCAGTACCAGGATCTCGTTGCGCGGATCTCCCGCGATATCGGCGAACGCCTTCTCGTAGGCCGCGTCGACGACGACCGAGGCGGGGTCGACGACCTTCTCCTCGTCGGCGAGGAGAGCGAGCACGGCGGGCAGGTCCTGGCGGGTGGCGGTACGCAGCATCACGCCCGGATTCTGGCACGGGCCGGCGCGCGTCAGTACCCGGCCAGGGCTCCGGCCGCATGGCTGACCGGCACGGTATGGGTGACCCAGGCATCGCCCGCGAGCAGATGCAACAGGAACGACGTCGGCTCCGGCAGATAGCCGGGCACCGTGTCCCGCAGCGCCAGGCCGCTCTGCCGAAAGGTGCTGGGCGCCACGGCCAGCACGCTGCCCGCGAAGGCGGCGGTGACCGGACGGTGGAGATGGCCGGCCAGGACCCGGACGACGTTCGGGTGGGCCGCGACCACCTCGGCCAGCGCATCGCCGTCCGCCAGCCGCATCCCGTCCAGGAAGGGGATCCCGACCGGCACCGGCGGATGATGCAGACACACGAGGGCCGGAACTCCGGGCCTGCGGGAGAGTACGCCGTCCAGCCACTCCAGCTGCTCCGCCCCCAGCAGCCCTCCGGGGGAGCCGGACACCGCCGAGTCCAGGACGGCCACCGTGAGCGCCGGGTGGTCCACGGCGTAGTACGCCTCCTTGCCCCCGCCCATGAACGCCGTGCCGCCGAACGCGTCCAGCAGCGCCGCCGGATCGTCATGATTCCCGGTCACCAGGTGCAGGGGCAGCGGAAACCGCCCGATCACCTCACGCAGCAGGGCGTACTCCGCGGGCGTGCCCCGGTCGGCGAGATCGCCGGTGATCACCACACAGTCGGGCAGCGGGTCGAGCGCGAGCACCCGGCGCAGCGCCCGGTCGAGACCGGCAGCCGGTTCGGCGGCCAACGCGCCGGTGGTGAGATGCGGATCGCTGAGATGCGCCACGGAGACGGTCATCCCGACAGCCTGCCCCGCAACCGGGGGCCCGCAACGCCCGTCCCGGGCGCGCCGTGCTCAGCGCCGGGCCATGTACAGCCCGAACGCCTTGTGCAGCAGCTTGCCGACCGGGTAGTCCCACTCGCCGATGTACTCGGCGGCCCGCCCCCCGGTGCCCGCCTTGAACCGCAGCAGGCCCAGCAGGTGGTTGCCCTCGTCGAGGGTGTCGGTGATGCCGCGCAGGTCGTAGACGGCGGCGCCCCGCTCGTGCGCGTCGCTCATCATCCGCCACTGGATCGCGTTGTTGGGCTGTACCTCGCGCCGGCGGCTCGTGGACGCACCGTACGAGTACCAGACGTGGGTGCCGACGGTCAGCATCGTCGCCGCGGAGAGCACCTCCCCGTCGTGGTGGGCGAGATAGAGCCGCATCCGGTCCGGGTCCTCGGCCCGCAGCGCGGTCCACATCCGCTCGAAGTACGCGAGCGGCCGGGGGATGAAGCGATCCCGCTCGGCGGTCTCGCGGTACAGCTCGTAGAAGACCGGAAGGTCGTCGAGGCCGCCCTCGACGACCTTCACGCCCGCCTTCTCCGCCTTCTTGATGTTGCGCCGCCACTGCTGGTTCAGCCCGCCGCGGATCTCCTCCAGCGACCGTCCGGCGAACGGCACCTGGAACACGTACCGGGGCTGCCCGGCGCTGAAGCCGTCCGCGTCGCCGTCCGCGCCCTGCTGCCAGCCCAGCCGGCGCAGCTGCTCCACGACCTCGGCGGCCCGGGGCTCGGTCACATCCGCCTCGACGTCGCGCAGCCGCCCCGCGGCCGGGTCCGCGATGGCGTCCTTGACCGTCGGAGCCTCCCAGCGGCGGGCGACCACGGGCGGGCCCATCCGTACCGTGAACGCGCCCCGGGCCTTGGCATGGGCCACCAGCGGATCCAGCCAGGGGCGCAGCTCGCCCTCGTGCCACGGGATGACCGGGCCCTCCGGCAGATAGGCCAGATACCGCTTCAGCCGGGGGACCGGGCGGTACAGCACCAGCCCGGCACCGACGATCCGCCCGTCGTCACCGAACCAGCCGATGCTCTCCGCGCGCCAGTCGGGCTTCACCTCGCCCCACGAGGGGACCTGCATATGACTGGCGGCGTCCCGGCCTGCGACGAAAGCCAGATGCTGTTCGCGCGTGATCTCCTCGACCCGCAGCGTCATGCGGTACTCCGTTCGTTGTCCGATTCGTCAGCGTAGTGAGAGGGACGCGGGCCGCGGTTGACCTCAAGCGTGGTTGACGTATCAGGGTGGCTGTCACGGACGCACCGCAAGGGTGCGCCGGTGAGGGGAGCAGCCATGACAGTGGAGTTCGTGTCCCGGCCCGATGTCACCCGAGCGGATGCGGGGCTCGTCAAGGTCAGCACCTGGGACGCAGGCACGCCGGAGCGCCGGCGTCGGGCCGTCGAGGCCATCCGCTCCGCATGGGGGGCCAGACGCTGGCCGCACCCGGGACTGCTCTCGTACAGCGTGTACACGGGAGAGGACGCCGGGACGCTCCTCCACTACTCGCAGTGGACCGATGAGGAGAGCTACCAGGACTTCGTCCGGGACGGCCGGGACGAGCGCAACGCCGAGATCGACGCGGCCGTGCCCGGCATCGACCGCCTCGGGCCGCACACCTACGAGCTCTACCGCTCCACGTCGCCCGGCGGCCGGGAGCCCGGCTGCGTCGTGGTGGTCGACGTCGAGTTCGGCGGGGCAGACAAGGCCCGCCAACGCGACTGGGTGGACGGCGTGTTCGAGGCGCTGGGGACGGACCCGGCCCCCGCAACCGGCGGCCTCGCCGGTCACTTCCACGTCAGCACCGACGGGACCCGGGTCCTCAACTACGCGGAGTGGGTGAGCGCACAGGCCCACATCGAGGCACTGGCCGCGCCCGGGGACGGCATCGGGTCGCGGACGCCGCAGTGGGAACGGGTGCAGAGTTACCCGGGCGTCACCGGCGGTGGCGTGCGCCGCTACACCCCCGCACTCAGCCTGCGGCCGGGCGCGGGCGGGTGACGGGGCTTCTGGGGCGGCAATCCCTCGTGTACGGAGATCAGTTGTCCGGTCCTCACGGTGACCCGCCTCCATCGGTTCCGCCTTCTGTTCCGAGCTCCGGGCGGCACCGGGTGAAATGCGTCTAGGCTTGGGACGCCTGACCCCGTACGCGCCCGGAGCCGTGGCCCCGGCAACGTGTACGCCCGCACGTTTTCGAGGAGAACCCCCTGATGTCCGCAGAGCGCCCCACCCTGCCGCCGGTACGGCTGCACACCGAGGCGGAGCTGGCACGGGACGCGCTTGCCGCGCCGCTGCTCGCCCGCGCCGTCCGGCTCGCCCGCTGGTCAGGGCCGGACACGCGGGTCGGCGCCGGTGGCGAGCTCGTCGACGCGCAGCTGCCCGCGGCGGCCGAGCACCTGGGCCTTGTCGCGGACGAGGACGGTGCGGCGGAGGCCAGCGAGGCCTGGCGGCTCGCGGTCGACACCGGCCTGGTCGAGTTCGAGGACCCGGAGACGGACGCGGACGCGGCTCCCGACGAGGACGACGCGGAGGGAACCGTCACCGCGGGCGAGAACCTGGCACTGCTGACCGGCGGTTCACCGCAGGACGTGCTGGCGATCTGGCTCGACGGCCTGGAGGCCGCCCACGCCGACGCCACCGCCCCGGTCTTCGACGACTTCGCCGACCTCGTCCGTGAGGACGGGTCGGTCGACTTCGACGCGCTGGACTGGGACCCGGAGACCGAGGCCGAATTCCTCGACGGGGTGCTCGGTAACCTCTATCTGCTCACGGTCGGCGAGGGCGCGGGCGACGAGCCCGTACCACTGCCGGCGCTCGCCGCCTCGATGATCGTCCCCGACGACATGGGCGAGCCCACCGACGACATCCTTGAACAGGTGTCCGACGCGATGATGCGTCTCGACGACCAGTTCCGGGTCCTCGAACCCATCGGCATCGTCGAATACCACCCGGTGGACGAGGCGTTGCTGGCCGAGGAGGGCGAGGAGGCCGTGCCGCCCGCCGACGACGACGACGTCACCCGGTACGGCATGGTGAAGCTGACCCCTCTCGGCCTCTACGGCATCCGGGCCCGGATGCTGGACGCCGGTGTGGACGCCCCGGCCATCGGCGATCTGGCGGACAAGGGCGCCGACGTGCTGCTCGGCGGCATCGCGTACTACCCCGAGGCGGCGGCCCGCAGCGAGATCGAGCTGTGGCTCGCGCGCCACGGCGCCGACGGGGCGGCCGGCGAACTCCTGGACGCCGCACGCGGCGAGGACCCGCAGGCACCGCTGCGCCGGCTGCACTGCCAGCAGGCGCTCGCCCTGGTCGGCGCGGAGGCCGAACCCGCGGTGCGCTCGGTGCTGGGCGACCCCGAGCTGGGCGGACTCGCCCGGGTCTGGCTCGCCGAGCGGGGCGCCGCCGATGTGCCGGCGCCCTCGGAGGCGATGATCTTCTGGCTCGCCATCGACACGATCGCGGCGCAGCTGGAGGCGGACGGAGACCTGGACGAGCTCCAGGGCCTGGTCGAGGGGCTGTCCGGCCAGCACAGCGGCTTCTTCGACGAGGCGTGGCGGGTGGACCACCCGGCGACGGCGGACGTCCTGGAGGCGATGGGGCGGCTGCACAGCGACAAGAAGCAGGCGAAGGCCGCCCGCAAGGCCGCCTTCAAGGCCCGCTCCCGGAGTGGCTCGGGCGCCTGACGGGGCGGCGGGCCGGCCGGCGGGTCCGGCCCACCGCCACCGAGGATGTTCACGGAAGGGATTCCCTCGAAGTCGTCCTCAGTTCAACTGATGTTGGCACAGGGGCGGGACGGTGAGCGCACCAACAACCCGCCCCAGCTGCACCAGGAGTACGTGATGGCCTTCACGCGCAGGGAATTCACCAGACAGTCCGCCCTCACCGGTGCCGGCATCGCCCTCACCGGAACCGTCGCCGCGCTGGCCACCGCACCCGGCGCCCTCGCCGCCGGGGACTCCAAGCACGGCCACGACGACCACGGCCACGGTCACGACCACGACGGACACGGACACGGGCACGGGCACAGCCACGAGCCCGGCTACGGGCCGCTGCTCCCCGACCCGAAGGGCATACTCGCGCTGCCCGCCGGCTTCTCGTACAAGGTCATCACCCACAGTGGCGTCACCAAGCTGGAGACCGGCGAGTACACCCCCTCCAACCACGACGGCACGGCCGCCTTCGAGGGCGCGCGCGGCGTGACCCTGCTGGTGAACAACCACGAGCTGAGCGGCACCCGCGCCGGCTGGGAGCACCCCGTTCCGCTCACCGACGGCCTGGTCTACGACGCGGTCGCGGCCGGCGGCTGCACCGTCGTGGAGACCCGCCGCGACGGCCGCACCGCCGAGTGGGTCGGCATCGCCGGCACCTCCACCAACTGCGCCGGCGGCTCCACCCCGTGGGGCACCTGGCTGACCTGCGAGGAAACCGAGGACAAGGCCGGCAAGAACGGCCTGCTCAAGGACCACGGATACGTCTTCGAGGTCGACCCGTCCGACCGGCGCGCCAACCGCGACCCGCGCCCGGTCAAGGCGTTCGGGCGCTACGCCCACGAGGCCGTCGTCATCGATCCCAAGCAGGGCCACGCCTACCTCACCGAGGACGCGTCCGGCCCCAACGGACTGCTCTACCGCTGGGTCCCGCCGCGCGGCTTCAAGCACGGCCGCGGCAAGCTCCGCACGCTCGCCGACGACGCCGGCGTCCTGCAGGCCACGAAGTGCTTCGACAAGAGCGGCAAGTTCGTCGACGACCTCTCGCGTGCCACGAAGATCGGCACCGTGTACGGCGTGGACTGGGTCGACGTGCCCGACCGCGACGCCAAGACCGTCTCCGTGCGCAAGCAGTTCGGTGACAAGGACGTCACCCGCGCCCGCAAGCTCGAAGGCATGTGGTGGGGCGACGGTGGCGCCTACATCGTCTCCTCGTTCGCCCGCGACGAGAGCCCCGTCCAGCACGACGGCCAGGTCTGGTTCTACGACCCGAAGCGCCGCACGCTGACGCTGAAGGTGCTCCTCGGCGTCAACGCCGATCCCGCCAAGGACGGCGCCTTCGACGGTCCGG
Source organism: Streptomyces sp. NBC_00464 (assembly GCF_036013915.1). Classification (NCBI taxonomy): domain Bacteria; kingdom Bacillati; phylum Actinomycetota; class Actinomycetes; order Kitasatosporales; family Streptomycetaceae; genus Streptomyces; species Streptomyces sp. NBC_00464. The sequence continues at coordinate 6,138,281 of NZ_CP107899.1, forward strand.
ACAACATCACCGTCTCGCCCTACGGCGGCCTGGTCATCTCCGAGGACGGCGAGGGCATCCAGCACCTCTTCGGGGCCACCGAGAGCGGCCGCACCTACCCCATCGCGCGCAACGAGCTGAACGCCGGCACGGAGGCCGAGCCGGAGTACAGCGAGTTCACCGGTGTGACCTTCTCGCCCGACGGCAAGACGCTCTTCGCCAACATCCAGACGCCCGGCATCATGCTGGCCATCACCGGCCCGTGGAAGCGCCAGCCGCGCCGGGAGCAGTAGCCCCCGGCAGTGATCCGGCCCGGTCCGACGCGGTGGCGACCCCCGCTCCGGACCGGGCCGGTCCGGCGTCCACAGGCGCCGGGAACCCGGCGGGCCACGCCCCGCGGGAAAGCGATAACCGCCACACCGCCGACGGCTCCGAGGGGTGCGCGACACCCACGAGGCCCATGCCGGAAGCGGGAACGGGCGGCGCGCGGTCCCGGAACCGCTGATTACGAATCCGGCATCAGTGCGGCCCCAGGAGCGGTCGGGCATGGCGTCGGGCGTTTTCAGGGCGCATACTCAAGGTAATGAAACAGTCAGCCGGATCCCGGCGTCACCTGCCATCCAGTCCCTTCAACCGCCCGGCCCAGGCGGCCCCACCGGTCGAATTGTTCGATGTGGGCGACAGGGTGTCGCATGACCAGTTCGGACTCGGCCGAGTCCTTGCTGTCGAGGGCGACAACGACGCAGTGCTCATCGACTTCTCGGGGCGACAGGGGAGGATCCTGAGCCCGTACTCCAAGCTGACCAAGCTCTGAGAGAAGCGACGAGCACGCGCCGCGTACGCCGAATTTCTCTCGCCGACCGCCTTCAGGGGCACCCGCAGCCAGCCGGGTGCCCCTGAAGACGTTTCCGTCCCGGCCCCTACAGGGACTGGGCGGCGGGCTTGACCATGCCGCGGACGGTGCGTGACTTCACGAAGTCACCCATCGCGGTCATTTCCCATTCGCCGGAGAACTGCTTGATCAGCTTCGCCATCATCACGCCGGTCTGCGGCTCGGCGCCGGTCAGATCGAAGCGGACCAGCTCCTCGCCCGTGGCCGCGTCGATCAGCCGGCAGTAGGCCTTGGCCACCTCGGTGAACTTCTGGCCGGTGAACGAGTTCACCGTGAACACCAGGCCGGTCGCCTCCGGGGGGATCCGGCCCAGGTCGACGACGATCACCTCGTCGTCGCCGGCGCCCTCACCCGTGAGGTTGTCGCCCGAGTGCTTGATGGCGCCGTTCAGGATGGAGAGCTTGCCGAAGTAGCAGCTTTCCAGGTGGTTGCGGTTGGGGCCGTAGGCGATCACCGAGGCATCGAGGTCGATGTCCTTGCCGCGGAACGCCGGCTCCCAGCCGAGGCCCATCTTGACCTGGGAGAGCAGCGGGCGGCCGCCCTTGACCAGCGACACCGTCTGGTTCTTCTGCAGATTGACGCGGCCCTTGTCGAGGTTGATCTTGCCGGAGGCCGGGGGAGCGGGGGGCGCCGGAGGCGCCGGGGGTGCGACGGGCGGTGCGGCCGCCACCGGGGGAGCGGCGATCCGCGGGTCCACCGGCGGGGCGACGGGGGCCGGGGGTGCGACCGGGGCGGGGGCGGCGGCGGGCTCCTCGACGGACACACCGAAGTCGGTGGCGATGCCCGCCAGCCCGTTGGCATAGCCCTGGCCGACCGCGCGGGCCTTCCATGCGCCGCCCCGCCGGTAGATCTCGATGACCACGAGCGCGGTCTCGGAGCCCAGCTGCGGCGGGGTGAACGTGGCGAGCGCGCTGCCGTCGTCCGCGTTGCGCACGGTGGCGGTGGGCTCGACGCCCTGGAAGGTCTGACCCGCTCCGTCCGGGCTCGCCGTGACGACGATCTTCTCGATGCCGGGCGGCACCGCGGCGGTGTCCACCACGATCGCGTCGGGGGCGTTGCCACCGCCGGAGCGGTAGGTCACACCCGGGCCCGCGGGCTGGTTGTAGAAGATGAAGTCGTCGTCGGAGCGCACCTTGCCGTCGGCGGTGAGCAGCAGGCCCGACACGTCGAGCCGCACGGGTGCGGCGACGTCCACCGTCACGCGGGCGGCGGAGAGGGGGATGTTCGAGCCGGGTGTCATAGCGGTCATGCACGGGGTAACGAATGACCCGGCTTTGCCGTTCCCTTACCTTCGGGCGGCTTCGCCCGTACGGCGGCAGTACCGCCCGTGTGCGGGCGGCTCCGCTCAGTACGGCCAGATCGGAGGGTTGGTGCAGAAGTGGCCGCCGAGGTGGGCGTGGTCCGGGTTGTCCGGGTCGAGCTCGCCCTGCTCGGCGATGAGCTTCGCCGCGTACTCCTCCGAGTCGTCCTGCGGTTCGTAGCCGAGGGACCGGGCCGTCGTCAGGTCCCACCACAGGCGGGTGTTGTCCGAGGAGCCGTTGATGACCGTGTGCCCCACGTTCTCGGCGCTGATCGCGGCGTCGAAGAGCCGGGCGCCGTCGGCGGGGCTCATCCACACGGACAGCATCCGTACGGACGTCGGCTCGGGGAAGCAGGAGCCGATGCGCACCGAGACGGTCTCCAGACCGTGCCGGTCCCAGTACAGCTGGGCGAGGTCTTCACCGAAGGACTTCGACAGGCCGTAGAAGGTGTCCGGGCGGCGCGGGGTGTCGATGGGGATCAGCGGGTCGCCGGGGAGCGGCCGGGGGGTGAAGCCGACGGCGTGGTTGGAGGACGCGAAGACGATCCGGCGTACGCCCTCCGCGAGGGCGGCCTCGTACAGGTTGTAGGTGCCCTCGATGTTCGCCTTGAGGATCTTGTCGAAGGAGGCTTCCAGGGAGATGCCCGCAAGGTGGATGATCGCGTCGACGCCCCGCACGGCTTCGCGCAGTGCCTCCTTGTCGCCGAGGTCGGCGGTGATCGCGTCCGGCTCGCCCTCGATGGGGAACATGTCGAACAGGCGGAGCTCGTAACCGTGGGCGGGCAGCAGTCCGCGCATCAGGGTGCCGAGACCGCCGGCGGCGCCGGTGAGCAGGACGGTGCGGGGAGCGGACATCACGGATCTCCTCGGTACGGGGGGCGGCTGCGCTCGCCTGGTCCATGGACGGCATTCACATGCGTGGACAAGTTATGGAGCGGTGTGGGGTTGCGTCAAGGGTTGCCCGTTTCCGGGTCGGGGGGGGGTTCCGTCCTCAATCGCCGGACGGGCTTGGGTGCGGGTCCCCCGCGGGGCGCCTCTGCCCGGTGGGTGGGGGTGGGGGCCCTCCGGGGAGACTCCTCAAAAATGGCGTGTGCACCCGACGGCGAACAGGTACCCGGGTCGTACGCCATTTTCTGCGGGGACTCCCCTGCACGCCCCCACCCGGCCGCCCCTGCGTCTGAACACCGGCTCTGATGACTGCCGCAGGCGCAGGGCGGCCGGGTTCGGGGCCGTGCAGGGGAGTCCCCGCAGGACGACGAACAGATACCCGGGTCGTTCGCGTACCCGCGGAACGTTCGTCGTCCGAGGAGACGCCCCGGAGGGGCCCCGGACCCCCACCCACCGGGCAACGGCGAACCCCCGCGGGGGACCCGCACCCAAGCCCGTCCGGCGATTGAGGACGGAACCCCGCACCCCGGACCGGGGCATCGCGCCTTGACCCGTGCCGAGCCGCTGCCTTAGCGTAAGAGCCGTTCATGAATATGGACGTCAATCAGAATTGTGCACGCCTGAAACCGCTCAGGGAGCGCCCGTGACCTCAGCCCCACTTGCCGCCCGACTCACCGCTGTCGCCGGGCCGCTCTTCTTCCCCGTCACCGCCTACGGGCCGGACGGCTCCGTCGACCTCGATGTATTCCGCGCGCACGTGCGCAAGGGCGTGGACGCCGGTGCGGCGGCCGTGTTCGCCTGCTGCGGTACGGGGGAGTTCCACGCCCTGACACCCGAGGAGTTCCGCCTCGTCGTCGCCGCGGCCGTCGAGGAGACCGCCGGTGAGGTGCCCGTCGTGGCCGGCGCCGGATACGGCACCGCCCTGGCGGTCCAGTTCGCGAAGCTCGCCGAGGAGGCCGGCGCGGACGGCCTCCTCGCCATGCCGCCGTATCTGGTCGTCGCCGACCAGGAAGGGCTGCTGGCCCACTACACGGCGCTCGCCGCAGCTACCCGCCTGGAGACGATCGTCTACCAGCGCGACAACGCCGTCTTCACCCCCGAGACCGTGGTCGCGCTGGCGCAGACGCCGGGCATCATCGGCCTCAAGGACGGCTACGGCGACCTCGACCTGATGCAGCGCATCGTCAGCGCCGTCCGTACCGGACTGCCCGGCCAGGACTTCCTGTACTTCAACGGGCTGCCCACAGCCGAGCTCACCGGCCTCGCCTACCGGGGCATCGGCGTCACGCTGTACTCGTCTGCCGTGTTCGCCTTCGCGCCCGATATCGCGCTGGCCTTCTACCGCGCCCTGGAATCGGGTGACGATGATCTTGTCAACGCGCTGCTCGACACCTTCTACCGCCCGCTCGTCGAACTGCGCGCCAAGGGCCGCGGCTACGCCGTCTCGCTGGTCAAGGCGGCCGTCCGTCTCCAGGGCCTGGACGTCGGGGAGGTGCGCACCCCGCTCACCGAGCCGCCGGCCGTGCACATCAAGGAGCTGACGGAGATCATCGGAGCCGGCCGCGCATTGCTGGAGCGCGGCGGCGCGGGGGAGCGCGGGTGAAGACCTCCGCCTTCCTCTACCCGTGGGACATCGTCGGGGATCCGGACGCGGCCGCCCGCGTCGCGGACCTCGGCGTCCAGCAGGTGACGCTTGCCGCCGCCTATCACTCCACGCGGGCGCTGACCCCGCGCCATCCCGCCCGGCGCATCGTCACGGCCGAGCACGCCGCGGTGCTCTACCCGCCGGACGCCGGGCGGTGGGCGGGGCGCGAGCTGCGCCCGTACGGGCAGTCCTGGGTGGAGTCGGACGACGCCTACGCGGAGGCCGCCGAGGCGCTGGCCGGTGCCGGGCTCGATGTGCACAGCTGGGTCGTGCTCGCGCACAACTCCCGGCTGGGCGCCGAGCATCCGGACACCTCCGTGGTCAACTCCTACGGGGACCGCTACCCGTGGGCCCCCTGCATCGCGCAGCCCGCGGTCCGCGCGTATCTGGTGGACCTGGCCGCGGAGGCGGCGGTACGGGGCGGGGCGGGCGGCACCGAACTGGAGTCGTGCGGCTGGTACGGCTTCGCGCACCTGCACGCCCACGACAAGATCGCGGGCGTCGGCCTGGGCGACGCGGCGCAGTACCTGATGTCGCTGTGCTTCTGCCCCGACTGCCGGGCCGGATACGGCGGGCAGGGGCTGGACGCCGAGGAGCTGAGCCTCGCCGTGCGGGGCGCGCTGGAGCCGGTGTGGTCCGGTTCAGGCGCCCCGGAAGCGGGCTGGGACGGCGTCGGGAAGCTGCTCGGCGCGGATCTCGCCGCCACCACGCTCCGGTGGCGCACCGAGGTGGCGCGGGGGCTCCAGGAGTCGGTGGTCGCCGCGGTGCGGGCGGCGGCCTCGCCCGATTTCCAGGTGCTGCTGCACGCCGACCCGGCGCCGTACCGCTCCGGAGCCAATGTGGGCGTCGACCCGGCGCACATCCTGTCCGTGGCGGACGGTGTGGTGCTGCCCTGCACCGGCGGCGACGCGGCGCGCGAGGCCGTGCTCGGCCCGTTCGCCGGCCGCGGAGGTGTGGTCGCGGCCAACCTCACCGTGGTGCGGGGGATGGGCGGCAGTCCGGGCACGCTGGAGCGGGACGCCGCCCATGCGGCCTCGCTCGGCGCGAACCAACTGCGCCTGTACCACGCGGGGCTGGCGTCGGGGCCGGACCTCGAAGCAGTCGCGGAGGCGCTCTCACGCCTCGGCCGCTGACACCCGCGGGCCGGCGGGTGCCTTCCCCCGCCGGCCCGCGACCAGCCATGCCGCCGTCAGCAGCCCCGTCGCAGCCACGAGCGGCAGCAGCACCCGTACGTCCATCAGCGCGACCAGCCCCGCGCCGAGCGCCAGCGCCACCGCGTTGGGCGCCATCATCAGCGTGCCCGCGGCCGCCGCCGTCCGGCCCAGGACCGCGTCCGGGGTCTCCCGCTGCACCGCCGTCATCGCGGCGATCAGCACACACGGCAGGCCCGCCCCGATCAGGCCGCACGCCACCAGCGCCACCGCGTCGTACGGCAGCGCCCGCGCGCCGACCGCCAGGGCGAACACCGCGATGCCCGCCGCCGTGAACACCCGCTCCGGCAGCCGCCGCAGCAGCGGTCCGGCCAGCAGCCCGATCGCGACGGACCCGACGCCCTGCGCCACGGAGAGCACACCCGCGTACGCGGGGGAGCGGCCGAGGACCCCGTCCACGACGGCGTACAGCGTCGCCCCGTTGAGCCCGGCGCACAGCATCGTGACCGATCCGGCGAGCACCAGCGGCCGCAGCACCGGCGACCCCCACACCTGCCGCATCCCGGAGTGCCGTCCGCGGCCGCCGACCGCCGCCGGGGCAGGCCTCCGTACCCGCAGCAGCGCGTACAGCCCCGCCGCCAGAGCGAAGGAGGCCGCGTCCAGCAGGGCCACCGCGCCGCCGCCGAAGCGGGCGTAGAGCGCCGCGCCGGTCAGCGGGGCCACCAGCTTCATGCCCTCGTTCGCCATCATCCTCAAGCCGTTGAAATCGCCCAGCAGGCGGGCGTCCACGGCCTGGGCGACCACGGCCGACTCCGCCGCGTCCATCAGGACGTGAGCGGTCCCGTACACCAGGAGCACCGCGAACAGGATCCAGATCCGCCCCGCCGAATCCACCGTGATCAGTGTGGTCAGCAGCAGGGCCATGGCCACGTTCGACCAGACCAGCAGCGGCTTCCTGGGCAACCGGTCGGCCACCGCTCCGAGGGGCGGTCCGAAGAGCACCGGAAGCCAGACGGCGAAGAGGGCGAGCGCCGCCAGACTGTCCGAGCCCGTCAGCGACTTGACCCAGATCCCGGCGGCCAGTGACATCGCGGAGCTGCCGAAACCGGACACCACGACCGCCGCGAGGAACAGCCCGGCCGTCCGGTCCCGCAGTACCCGCCCTGCCGCCGACTCCGGCATCGCACCCACCGAACCTCTCCGACCTGCACCTTTGTTGGGCAATCAGGCTGGCCGGTAAGGCTGTTGCCGGGCATCGGGAGGATGCCGTAGACCGCCGGGCGGGGCGGCCCGTCCGACGGGATCGGTGTAGGGCACACGTCGTAGTCCGGTGAAGTTCTTCTGTCAGAAGCGTTGACGAAACATTCGTGGCGCCTCTAGCTTCATCGCGTCGTACTTCGTACGTCATATATGAGACGCGATACGCGAGATGCGAGAGCCCTTCACTCATGACCTTTGCGCCCACCCCGATTCCGTCCCGCACCCAGTACGTGCTGGAGGCGATCAAGCACGCGATCCTCACGGCGCAGCTGAGACCAGGGCAGGCGCTCGTCGAGACCGAACTCGCCGCACAGTTCGGGGTGTCCAAGACCCCCGTCCGTGAGGCGCTGAAGACTCTCGCCGGTACCGGCCTGGTCGTCATGAGCCAGTACAAGGGCGCCACCGTGCGGCTGGTCGACGCGTCCATGGCCCGGGAGGTCTACGACGTGCGGCTGCTGCTCGAACCGGAGGCGCTGCGGCGCTCCATCACCCGCAAGGCCTCGCTCGACGAGGCCCAGGAGGCCCTGGAGCGCGCCGACTCGGCGGGCGACAAGGCCGACAGGTCGCTCGCCAACCGGGACTTCCACCGGGCGCTCTACCTCCCCTGCGGCAACCCGCTGCTGGCCCGGATGCTCGACGAGGTCCGCGACCAGGCCGCGCTCGTGTCGACGGTCGCCTGGTCGACGATCCCGTCGTGGGAGCGGGAGGCGGCCGAGCACCGGGAGATCCTGCGGCTCGCGCTCGCCGACGACGCCGACGCGGCGGCCGGGGCTCTGCACGACCACATCGCGTCGTTCGTGCGCCGCGCGTTCCCCGACGACGAAGACGGGGGTGACGCGGCGTGAACCAGCAGCACACCGACGAAAGGCCTGTCCGCATGGACCTCACACCGCTGAAGGCGGCCCTCGCAGATGTCGTGGCGATCCCGGTCACCCCGTTCGCCGAGGACGGGACCATCGACACGTCGGCGCACCGCGCCCTGCTGCGCAGGCTGCTCGACGGCGGCGTACGCATCCTCACCCCGAACGGCAACACCGGGGAGTTCTACGCGCTCACTCCCGAGGAGCGGCGCACCGTCACCGAGCTGACCATCGACGAGGCCGGCGGCCGCGCCACCATCCTGGTCGGTGTCGGGCACGACGTGCCGACCGCCGTCGCCGCCGCCGAGCACGCCCGCGATGCCGGCGCCGAGATGGTGATGGTGCACCAGCCCGTCCACCCGTACGTCTCGCAGGACGGCTGGATCGACTACCACCGGGCCATCGCCGAGGCCGTCCCCGGACTCGGTGTCGTCCCCTACATCCGCAACCCGCACCTCGACGGGGAGTGCCTGGCGGTCCTCGCCGACAGCTGCCCCAACGTCATCGGCGTCAAGTACGCAGTCCCGGATGCCGCACGCTTCGCCGCGTTCGCCCGGGACGCGGGCCTGGACCGCTTCGTCTGGGTCGCGGGCCTCGCCGAGCTGTACGCCCCCGCCTACTTCTCCGCGGGCGCCACCGGATTCACCTCCGGCCTCGTCAACGTCGCCCCCGGTGTCTCGATCGCGATGCTGGAGGCGCTGCGGGCCGGCGACCACCCGGCCGCCATGAAGGTCTGGGAGCAGATCCGCCGCTTCGAGGAACTGCGCGCCGACCGGCAGTCCGCCAACAACGTGACCGTCGTCAAGGAGGCCCTGGCCTCGCTCGGCCTGTGCAGCCGTGATGTGCGCCCGCCCAGCCGGGTGCTGCCCGAGTCGCAGCGCGCCGAGGTCGCCGACCAGGTCGCGGGGTGGTCCATATGACCGGCCGCATCGCCCCCGAGGAGCTGCGCAGCCACCAGTGGTACGGCACCGACGGGCTGCGTTCCTTCAGCCACCGTGCCCGCACCCGCCAGCTCGGCTACCTTCCCGAGGAGCACCTCGGTAAGCCGGTGATCGCGATCCTCAACACCTGGTCCGACATCAATCCGTGCCACGTCCATCTGCGCGACCGCGCGCAGGCGGTCAAGCGCGGGGTCTGGCAGGCCGGCGGCTTCCCGCTGGAGTTCCCGGTCTCCACCCTCTCGGAGACGTTCCAGAAGCCGACCCCGATGCTCTACCGCAACATGCTGGCGATGGAGACGGAGGAGTTGCTGCGCTCCTACCCCGTCGACGGTGCGGTGCTGCTGGGCGGCTGCGACAAGTCGACCCCCGCGCTGCTGATGGGCGCGGCCTCCGTCGACCTGCCGGCCGTCTTCGTACCGGCCGGGCCGATGCTGCCGGGGCACTGGCGCAACGAAGTGCTCGGCTCCGGTACCGACATGTGGAAGTACTGGGACGACAAGCGGGCCGGACTCATCGGCGACTGCGAGATGGACGAGCTGGAGAACGGGCTCGCCCGCTCGCCCGGCCACTGCATGACGATGGGTACCGCCTCGACCCTCACCGCCGCCGCCGAGGCGCTCGGCGTCACCGTCCCGGGCGCCTCCTCCATCCCGGCCGTCGACTCCGGTCACGACCGGATGGCCGCGCAGTCGGGCCTCCGGATCGTCGAACTGGTGTGGCAGCAGCGGAAGCTGTCGTCGATCCTCACCGCGGATGCGTACGAGGACGCCGTCGCCACCGTCCTCGCGCTCGGCGGCTCCACCAACGCCGTCATCCATCTGATCGCGATGGCGGGCCGCTCCGGCATCAAGCTCACCCTCGACGACTTCGACCGCATCGCCCGCACCGTGCCCGTGCTGGCCAACCTGCGGCCCGGCGGGAAATACCTCATGGAGGACTTCCACTTCGCCGGCGGACTGCCCGGGTTCCTGGCCCGGCTGACCGACGTACTGCATCTGGACCGTCCCACGGTCGCGCACGACACCCTGCGCGAACAGCTCGACGGCGCACTCGTGCACAACAGCGACGTCATCCGGGAACGCGACAACCCGCTGGCCGACGAGGGCGGTGTGGCGGTGCTGCGCGGCAACCTCTGCCCGGACGGGGCGGTCATCAAGCACATCGCCGCCGAGCCGCATCTGCTGCGTCACACCGGTCCCGCGGTCGTCTTCGACGACTACAAGGAGATGCAGCGCACCATCAACGACCCGGCCCTGGCCCTCACACCGGACCATGTGCTGGTGCTCCGCAATGCCGGACCCAAGGGCGGTCCGGGGATGCCCGAGTACGGCATGCTGCCGATCCCCGACTATCTGCTGAAGCAGGGTGTACGGGACATGGTGCGGATCTCCGACGCCCGGATGAGCGGCACGAGTTACGGGGCCTGCGTGCTGCACATCGCGCCCGAGTCCTATGTCGGCGGACCTCTCGCGCTGGTCCGCACCGGTGACTCCATCACCCTGGACGTCGAAGCGCGCCTGCTCCATCTCGACGTGCCGGAAGAGGAGTTGACGCGGCGCAGGGCCGCGTGGACGCCGCCGGCCACCCGGTACGAGCGCGGCTACGGAGCGCTCTACCACGACCAGATCACCCAGGCCGACACCGGCTGCGACTTCGCCTTCCTGGCCCGGCCGGGAGAAGTCCCCGACCCCTACGCCGGCTGAACGGCCCAGCAGAATTCGGGCGCCCCGACTCGTTCGGCATATCGAACGTCATGCGGCAAGCGCTTGCGCACTACACGCATCGCCGTACCTTCCAGCACCACCGTGCACCCGTACCTGAGAGAGAACGGAGACGTGTCATGGCCCAAGCCGCCGCTGTGGCCACACCGCCCAAGGTGCCCAGGCGCCGCTCCGCGAGCCCCCGCCGACTGCCGTATCTGCTGATCGCCCCCGCGGGGCTGCTGATGCTGGGCTTCATCGCCTACCCGGTGATCAGCGTCTTCTACTACAGCCTGCAGAACTACAACGTCACCAAGCCGTGGCGGAACGGCTTCGCGGGCTTCGACAACTTCACCCGGATCTTCACCGACGACGACCAGTTCTGGACGACGCTGGGCTTCAGCGCCCAGTGGGTGGTCGTCCAGGTCGCGCTCCAGCTCACCCTCGGGCTCGCGCTCGCCCTGATCGTCAACCAGAGCTTCATCGGCCGCGGCATCTCCCGCGCCATGGTCTTCTCGCCGTGGGCCGTCTCCGGGGTGCTGACCAGCACCATCTGGATCCTGCTCTACAACTCCTCGACCGGGTTCAGCCGCTACCTCGCGGACGCCGGGATCGGCGACTACGGGACCTCCGTGCTCTCCGACACCGGAACCGTCTTCTGGGCCGCGACCGTCGCCGAACTCTGGCGCGGAGTCCCCTTCTTCGCCATCCTCATCCTCGCCGACCTGCAGTCCGTCTCCAAGGAGCTGTACGAGGCGGCGTCCGTCGACGGCGCCGGGCGGATGCGCCAGTTCTTCCACATCACCCTGCCCCACCTGCGGGACGCGATCATCCTGTCCACGCTGCTGCGCGGCGTCTGGGAGTTCAACAACGTCGACCTGCTCTACACCCTCACCGGTGGCGGACCGGCCGGCGAGACCACCACCCTGCCGCTCTACGTCGCCAACACCGGCATCGAGGGCCACGACTTCGGGTACGCCTCCGCGCTCACCACCGTCGCCTTCGTGATCCTCCTCTTCTGCTCGATCGTCTATCTGCGCCTGAGCAAGTTCGGAGGCGACCACAAGTGACTGCCGCACTGGCCGAGAAGAACGGCACCGACTCCGCGCGACTGCCCGAACAGGGCACTCGCCCGCCCGCCGACCACCGGCGCGGCAAGCCCGGCCGCGAACGCGCCTTCGATGACGTACCGCGCTGGCAGATCTACGTCCCGCTCGGCATCTACCTCGTCTTCACCCTCATCCCGTTCTACTGGATGTTCCTGTTCGCCGTGCGCCCCTCGGGCTCCACCTCGCTGGTGCCCTGGCCGATGACGGGGGAGCACTTCTCCAAGGTCTGGAACGAGCGCAGCTTCGCCCTCTTCTTCCAGAACAGCATGATCGTCGGGGTCTGCACCCTGGTCAGTACGACACTCGTCGCGCTGGCCGGCGGCTACGCGCTCGCCCGGTTCAACTTCAAGATCAAGAACGCCTTCATGCTGGCGCTGCTCTGCTCGCAGTTCATTCCGGGCGCGCTGATGCTCGTACCGCTCTTCGAGATCTTCAAGAACCTCCAGCTGATCAACTCCCTGGGGAGCGTGGTCATCGCCGAGACGGTCTTCCAGCTGCCGCTCTCCATCATCCTGATCAGCGGGTTCATCAAGAACGTGCCCGTCACGCTGGAGGAGGCCGCCTGGGTGGACGGCTGCTCGCGCTTCCGGGCCTTCTGCGCGGTGGTGCTGCCGCTGCTGCGGCCGGGACTCATCGCGGTCGGCTCCTTCGCCTTCGTGCACAGCTGGAACCACTTCCTGTTCGCCCTGATGTTCCTCAGCGAGCAGGACAAGCAGACGATCCCGGTCGGCCTGAACACCCTCATCGGCGCGGACAGCGTCGACCTGGGCGCGCTCGCCGCGGGCGGTGTGATCGCCGCGGTCCCCGTGGTGATCGTCTTCGCCTTCATCCAGAAGTGGCTGATCACCGGCTTCAGCGCCGGCGCCGTGAAGGGCTGACGCACATGCCGTCGATTCCCGCCACCACACCCGTCCCCATCGTCCTCGCGGGCGCCCGCGGCCACGGGCGCTGGCACCTCGCCAACATCCGCCGCCTCCAGCACCAGGGCCTCGTCCGGCTCGCCGGAATCTGTGAACTCAAGCCGCTCGACGACGGCGAACTCAACGCCTTCGCCGGTGAACTCCCCGAGCAGTCGGCCGACTTCGGTGCGCTCCTGGACTCCACCGGGGCCCGCGCCGCCGTCATCTGCACCCCGATCCAGACCCACACCGAACTGGCGCTCACGGCCGCCGACCGCGGTGTCCACCTCCTGCTGGAGAAGCCGCCCGCCGCGACCCGCGCCGACTTCGACCGGATCCTGGCCGGGGTGCAGCGGGCCGGCATCGCCTGCCAGGTGGGCTTCCAGTCCTTCGGTTCGCACGCCGTGCCCGCCATCCGCGAGCTCGTGCGCAGCGGCGCCATCGGCACCGTCCAGGGCTACGGTGCCGCAGGCGCCTGGGTCAGGGACGAGGCCTACTACCAGCGGGCGCCCTGGGCCGGGCGGCGCCGGATCGGCGATACCGACGTCGTCGACGGGGTCCTGACCAACCCGCTCGCCCACGCCGTCGCCACCGCGCTCGAACTCGCCGGCAGCGGCACGGCCCAGGACGTCGCCGGAGTCGAGACCGAGCTCTTCCGCGCCCACGACATCGAGGCCGACGACACCTCCTGCGTACGCATCACCACCACGGCCGGGATCCCGGTCACCGCCGCCGTCACCCTCTGCGCCGAACAGGCCGGGGAGCCCTATGTGATCGTCCACGGCGACCGCGGCCGGATCACCTTCTGGTACAAGCAGGACCGGGTCCTCGTCCAGCGCGCCGGACACGGCCCCGAGGAGGCGGTGCACGGCAGGACCGACCTCCTGGAGAACCTCGTCGACCACCTGGTGCGGGATGCCGCCCTGCTCGTACCGCCGCACCGCACCGGGGCGTTCATGGAGGTCGTCGAGGCCGTACGGACCGCCCCCGAACCGCTCGCGCTGCCGGCCGGGGCCTGGTACACCGCACCCGCGACCGCGTCCACCGGCCCCCGCCGGGTGGTGCGCGGGATCGACGGAGTGGTCGCCGCGGGCGCCGACACCCTCACCCTCTTCTCCGAACTCGGCGTCCCCTGGGCGCTTCCCACCGAGGTGAGTTCATCGTGACCACCACCGCACTGCTGAGCTGCGCCGGCCGTCCGGTCGGCCGCTACACCTACCTCCCCGCCGCCGACGGCCGCCCCTACCTCCACCCGGTCACCACCCTCGCCGGCACCCCCGTCACCGAGGAGCGCCCGGCCGACCACGTGCACCACCTGGGCACCTCCGTCGCCGTCCCGGACGTCGCCGGGCACAACTTCTGGGGCGGGCGCACCTTCGTCCGCGACCAGGGCCCCACCGTGCTCGACAACCACGGGGTCCAGCGCCACCTCGGCTGGAAGCTCCGCGACCCGGACGGGTTCGTCGAGGAGCTCAGCTGGGAGGCCGGCGACACCGAACTGCTGCGGGAGCACCGCACGGTCGCCACCGCGGAACTCTCCGAGAGCGCCTGGGCGCTGGACTTCTCCTTCTCGCTCACCAACAGGGGCACCTCGGACCTGTCGATCGGCAGCCCCGCCACCAACGGGCGGCCGGGCGCCGGATACGGCGGCTTCTTCTGGCGCGCACCCAAGGAGGCTTCGGCGCCCGCGGTGTTCAGCGGGTCCGCGGACGGCGAGGAGGCGGTGCACGGGAAGGCCGCCGACTGGGTGGCGATGAGCGGCGACGGCTGGACCCTGGTGTTCGCCGGGGCGACCGAGGAGACCCGCCGGGACCCGTGGTTCGTGCGGACCACCGAGTACCCCGGCGTCGGCTCCTCCCTCGCCGCCGACCGCCGGCTCCCGATCCCCGCCGGCGCGACGGTCGTGCGCCGGGTCGTCACCGTCATCGCGGACGGCCGGCTCGACCGGGCCGGGGCCGCCGCCTACGTCCGCCGGGCGGTGACCGCGTGAGCGCGGCCGGCGAGCGCCCCTGGACGGCCGACCTCGGCGACGGCACCTACCGCAACCCGGTGCTGAACGCCGACTGGTCCGACCCCGACGTGGTGCGGGTCGGCGACGACTTCTACCTCACCGCCTCCAGCTTCGGCCGGGTCCCCGGACTGCCGCTGCTGCACTCCCGCGACCTCGTCAACTGGACCCTCATCGGCCACGCCCTGGACCGGCTGGAGCCGGCCGCCGACTTCGCCGTGCCCCGGCACGACTGCGGGGTGTGGGCGCCGTCGCTGCGGCACCACGCCGGACGGTTCTGGATCTTCTGGGGCGACCCCGACCACGGCATCCAGCAGATCAACGCCGAGGACATCCGCGGCCCGTGGAGCGCGCCCCATCTGGTCAAGGCGGGCAAGGGACTGATCGACGCCTGCCCGCTGTGGGACGAGGAGACCGGCGAGGCCTACCTGGTGCACGCCTGGGCCAAGTCACGCTCCGGGATCAAGAACCGGCTCACCGGCCATCGGATGAGCCCCGACGGACGGGAGCTGCTCGACGAGGGCAAGACCCTGATCGACGCCGACACGATCCCCGGCTGGTTCACCCTGGAGGGCCCCAAGCTCTACCGGCGGGGCGGCGAGTTCTGGATCCTCGCCCCGGCCGGCGGGGTCACGACCGGCTGGCAGGGCGCCTTCCGTTCACGGGAGTTCTTCGGGCCGTACGAGGAACGCGTCGTCCTCGCCCAGGGCCGTACCGACGTCAACGGGCCGCACCAGGGCGGCTGGGTCACGACCGCGGCCGGCGAGGACTGGTTCCTGCACTTCCAGGAGCGCGGGGCGTACGGGCGGGTGGTCCACCTCCAGCCCATGCGCTGGGACGCGGAGGACGAAGGCTGGCCGGTCATCGGCGACGGGGGAGAGCCCGTCTCCGTGCACACCAAACCGGCCGCGCCCGAACAGTCCGCCGCGGCCCCGGCCAGTGGCGACAGCTTCCCGGGCGGCCGGTACGGCAGGCAGTGGCAGTGGACCGCCGACCCGCGCCCCGGCTGGACCGTCGAGCACGGCGGGGACGGGCTGCGGCTCAGCTGCGTACGGACCGCGTACGCACACGACCTGCGGGCCCTGCCCAACGTGCTGGTCCAGCGGCTGCCCGCCGAGACGTTCACCGCCGAGGCCGAGCTCGCCCTCGGCAGCGAGGTGGCGGGGGCCAAGGCCGGTCTCGCGGTGCTCGGGGACGCGTTCAGCTGGATCGGCCTGGAGCGGCCGGCGGACGGCGCGGGCGGGGTACGCCTCGTGCACCGGTACGCCGAGACGGTCGCCGAGCACGAGCGCGACGCCGAGCACAGCAGGCCGGCGCCCGAGGGACGGGCCCGGCTGCGCATCGAGGTCACCCCCGGGGCCCGCTGCCGCTTCTACGCCGACACCGGGGACGGGACCGGATTCCGGCCCTCGGGCCAGGTCTTCGCCGCGACGCCGTGGCGCTGGGTCGGGGCTCTGCTCGGCCTGTTCGCCACCGCACCGCCCGGGACGGGGCCGGCCGGGACGGCCTGCTTCACCGGATTCCGCACCACCCCCTGACCCGTACCGGCCGGGCCGTCGAAGGGCGACCGCCGGCCGGCACCGGACCACCGAACCCCCCACTCATGCGCACGGACCGAGAGAACCGAGAGAGAAGAGCCGATCATGAACATCTCGAAGACGCAGCGGGGGCGTGCCACGGCCGCTGTCTCCCTTGCCGCGGTACTCGCACTGACCGCGACCGCCTGCGGTGACGACGGCAGCGACACCGGCACCGAGGGCAGCGGCAAGGGCGAGATCACCTTCTGGGACAACAACGGTGGTCCGCGCACCGCCATCTGGACCGAGATCATCAAGGACTTCGAGAAGAAGTACCCGGACATCAAGGTCAAGTACGTCCCGATCCCGATCGCCGACGTGCAGTCCAAGTACGACACGGCCATCGCGGGCGGCGGACTGCCGGACGTCGGCGGCGTCGGCACCGCCTACCTCGCCAACATGGTCTCGCAGGAGGCCCTTGAGCCGCTCAACAGCCGGATCAAGGACTCCACCCTCAACGGCAAGCTCGTCGAGGGCATGGTCGCGAGCGTCAAGGACGCGGGCGGCCGGGGCGACGACATGTACTCCGTCCCGACCTCCGCCAACAACGGCGCACTCTGGTACCGCACCGACCTGTTCAAGGCCGCGAACCTCGAAGCGCCCACCACCTGGGCCAACTTCTACACGGCGGCCGAGAAGCTCACCGCCTCCAAGGACAACAAGTTCGGCTACACCATCCGCGGTGGCGCCGGTTCCATCGCCCAGGCGATCGACGCGTCGTACGGTCAGTCCGGCATCACGGAGTTCTGGAGCGGCGACAAGACGACGCTCAACGACCCGAAGAACGTCGCCGCGCTGGAGAAGTACGTGGCGCTGTACAAGAAGACGACGCCCGCCGCCGACGTCAACAACGACTTCACCAAGATGGTCGCCCAGTTCGACACCGGCACCATCGGCATGCTGAGCCACAACCTCGGCTCCTACCAGGACCACCTGAAGGCGCTGGGCAAGGAGAAGTTCGCCGGCATACCGAACCCGATCGGCGACAGCGGCACCCGGGTGCAGGTCTCCAACCCGGTCGACGGGCTCGGCCTGTTCCGGTCGAGCAAGAACAAGACGGCCGCCTGGAAGTTCATCGAGTTCGCCGCCTCCCACGAGTCGAACAGCAAGTGGAACGAGTCCGCGGGCGCCATCCCGGCCAACACCGAGGCCGCCAAGGACCCGTGGATCAGCGCCACCGAGCCGACCGAGCTCGCCGCGAAGGCCCTCACCGACGGCTCCACCAAGATCGTGCAGCTGCCGTACTACCTGCCGGACTGGAACAACATCAGCAAGGCGGACAACGAGCCGGAGTTCCAGAAGCTGCTGCTCGGCAAGGTCACGGCCAAGGCCTTCCTGGACAAGATCGCGGACGAGCTGAACAAGGCCCAGAAGGAGTGGAAGGAGATCGGCAACGGCTGATCCGGCTCCTGGGGCCTCTCACCAGGCCGACACCCCGGTGACGGGGGACCGGCGGCGGTCCGGGTCGCGTCCCGCCGCCGGTCCCCTCTCCTCCTGCACTTCTCCTCCTGCACTCCGTACCGCCGTACGCACGTCCCCGTACGCACCGCTACGCATCCATGAGAGAGGCAGTTTCACCGTGTCACTCACCCGCAGGCAGACCGCGGCCGCCATCGCCGCGCTGCCCCTGGTGCTCGCCACCGGCACCGCAGCGGCGGCGCACAGCCCGGGCGGACGCCCCCGCCCCCGTACCGTGCACATCGCCGGCGATTCGACGGCCGCGCAGAAGTACGCCGACGCGGCGCCCGAGACCGGCTGGGGCATGGCCCTGCCGTTCTTCCTGGGCCGCACCCTGACGGTCGCCAACCATGCGATGAACGGCCGCAGTTCGAAGAGTTTCATCGACGAGGGCCGGCTCGCAGCCCTGCTGGAGGAGGTACGCGAGGGCGACCTCCTGCTGATCCAGTTCGGGCACAACGACGAGAAGACCGAGGACCCGGCCCGCGGCACCGACCCGTACACCACCTACCAGGACTACCTGCGCCAGTACGTGCACGGCGCACGGTCCCGCCGGGCGCGGCCGGTCCTGCTCACCCCGGTGGAGCGCCGCCGCTTCGCCGCGGACGGCACGGCGAAGCCCAGTCACGGCGAGTACCCGGCCGCGATGCGCGCGCTGGCCGCCGAGGAGCGCGTCCCCCTGCTCGACCTCCAGGCGCTCACGCTCGCGCGCTGGCAGGAGCTCGGCCCCGACGGCACGCTGGAGTACTTCAACTGGCTGGAGCCGGGCCAGTCGCCCAACTACCCGGACGGGCAACAGGACAACACGCACTTCCGGCCCCGTGGCGCCGTCGAGGCCGCGCGGCTCGTCGCCCGGTCCCTCGTGGCCGGGAAGGTACTCGCCCCGCGCGACGTACGGCGCACCGATTCCGCGATCCCGCTCGAATGGATCACCTGGCCGCAGGCCTGACCCGGCCGCCCCGCCTCTCCTTCTCCTCATTTCACAGCTCCCTCCTCACCACCGAAGGATCCGCCATGCCCGCACGCATCTGTCATGCCCGCGCCATTGCCTTGGTGATGGGCTGCGCCTCCCTGGCGCTCGCCGTGTCCGTCCCCGCCCAGGCCACCGGGCACCCGGGCGGCTCCGGCCACTCCAAGGGCATCGACCGTGCCGTCCTCGCCAAGGGCGACGGCTGGGCCGCCGCCGAGGGCTCCACCACCGGCGGCGCCGCCGCCACCCCCGACCACATCTACACCGTGAGCAACCGCGCCGAACTCATCGCCGCCTTCGAGGACGCGGGCGACGCACCGAAGATCATCAGGATCGACGGCACCGTCCACGGGAACTCCGACGCCGAGGGCACCCCGATCGGCTGCGAGGCGTACCAGACCGACGGCTACACCCTGGACAAGTACCTCGCCGCCTACGACCCGGCCACCTGGGGCCGCGAGGAGGTTCCGTCCGGGCCCCTGGAGGACGCCCGGCTCGCCTCCGCCAAGCTGCAGAAGGCCGCGGTGAACGTCTACGTCCCGTCCAACACCACGATCATCGGGGTCGGCAAGGACGCGACGGTCATCGGCGCCAGCATCCAGATCCAGAACGTCTCCAACGTCATCGTCCGCAACATCAGCTTCGAGGACACCTACGACTGCTTCCCCCAGTGGGACCCCACCGACGGTGAGACCGGGCACTGGAACTCCGAGTACGACAACCTCGTCGTCTACGGCTCCGACCACGTCTGGGTCGACCACAACACCTTCAGTGACGGCGACCGCCCCGACGCCGACCAGCCGCTCTACTTCAACGAGCGGTACCAGCAGCACGACGGCCTCTTCGACATCGTCAAGGGCGCCGACCTCGTCACCGCCTCGTGGAACGTCCTCAAGGACCACGACAAGACGATGCTCATCGGCAACAGCGACGGCGCCGGGGCGACCGACCGCGGCAAGCTGCGCGTCACCCTGCACCACAATCTCTTCAAGGACGTGAACGAGCGCGCCCCCCGGGTCCGCTTCGGACAGGTCGACTCCTACAACAACCACTTCGTCGCAACCAAGGGCAGCGTCTACGGCTACACGTACGGCATCGGCGCCGAGTCCCAGCTCGTCGCTGAGCACAACGCGTTCAGCCTCGGCGCCGGATTCGACCAGGCGAAGATCCTCAAGAAGTGGTCCGAGTCCTCGCTCACCGCCGCGGACAACTACGTCAACGGCCGCCGGACGGACCTCGTCGCCGTCCACAACGCGGGCGTCCCCGCGGAGCAGCTCACCACCGGTGCCGGCTGGACGCCGACCCTGCGCACCAGGGTCGACCACCCGGTTCTCGTGCCGCTGCTCGTCGGCCTCAAGGCCGGCGCCGGGCGGATTCCCGGCGCCTGACCGCCGGCTGTCCCGTGTCCGGCGGTCTCCCCGCCGGTGCCACTCCCGGCACCGGCGGGGAGACCGTACGTCCCGTCGAGCCCTCCGCGTAAGGAAGTACCGCCCATGCCCAGCAGACGCAGTGCCCTGACCCTGCTCGCGGGCGGCAGCGCCGCCCTCGTCCTCGGCGCCGCCCCCGCCGCGCACGCCCACGGCCGGCCCGGCGCACACCGCCCCTTCGGACGCTACGGCTCACCGTCCCGCCGCCTCGACGCCGCGACGCTGTACGTCGACGCCCACGGCAGGGGCGACCACACCCGCGTCCAGGCCGCCGTGGACGCCGCGACCGGCACCGGCCGCACCCTGGTCATCGCCCCGGGCACCTACCGCGAGACGGTCGACATCCCGGCCGACCGGACCGGCCTCACCCTCATCGGCGCGAGCGGTGACCCGCACGACACCGTCATCGTGTACGCCAACGCCAACGGCACCCCCCGGCCGGACGGTTCGGGGACGTACGGCACCAGCGGATCCGCCACCGTCACCGCCCGGCCCGCCGGCCTCACCGCCCACGGCCTGACCTTCGCCAACGACTGGCTGCGCGCCGACCACCCCGAATACACCGGCACCCAGGCCGTCGCCATCAAGGTGCAGGGAGACCGTTCGGCGTTCTACGGATGCCGCTTCCTGGGTCACCAGGACACCCTGTACGCCGACTCCCTCGCCCTCACCGACTTCGCCCGCCAGTACTACCGCGACTGCTACGTCGAAGGTGACGTCGACTTCGTCTTCGGCCGCGCCACCGCCGTACTCGACCGGTGTCACTTCCGCACCCTGACCCGCACCGACCTGGCGGCCGCGCCGTACGGCTTCGTCTTCGCACCCAGTACCGCCGGAGCCAACCCGCACGGTTACCTGGTGCAGCGCTCCCGCATCACCAGCGCCGCGCCGGACGGGTACTTCAAACTGGCCCGCCCGTGGGTGCCCTCGTCCGACCTCACCGCACACCCGATGCTGACCGTGCGCGACAGCCGCCTCGACGCGGGGACCGACACGGACGAGCCGTACGGGACCATGTCCGCGGGCTTCCCCTGGCAGGAGCAGCGGTTCGCCGAGTACCGCAACACGGGCCCCGGCGCGCGCGTCACCGTACCCGCCAACCGCCCCCTGCTGACCGCGTCCGAGGCGCGCCTGCACACCCCGGCCGCCTGGTTCGGGGACTGGCGCCCGTACGAGTAGAACGCGCCACCGCATGACGGGAGCCCCGCCGGACCGGTCCGGCGGGGCTCCCGTCACCGTCGCTGTGCCGCTCAGTCGTAGCTGATGTCCGAGCTGCTGTACTTGCAGTACGTGCCGTCAGGACCGCTGCCGGTCTCCGTCGGCTCGTCACCGTCGTCGTTGCCCGTGTAGCGGACGCACGGCTTGATCTTCTTGCTGCTGTCGCCGTGGATCCGGACGGACTTCAGCGTCGCGGTGTCCCCGTAGTTGGTGTTGATCCCGACCAGGGCCTTGCCCGGCGCCGTCACGTCGACGTCGCTGACCGCGATCGTGCGCTTGTACTGCTTGGAGCAGTTGCCGCAGGACCGGACGAGCTTGCCGAAGTCCGACACCTGGAAGCCGCTGATCGTCAGCGTGCCCGCGCCGTTGAACTGGAAGACCTTGTCGTCGGCCTTCCTGGCGCCACCGCCGGTCACCTTGTACGTGGCGCCCGACGAGGTGCCCTTGAAGGACGCCGCGTCCTCGCCGACGTCCTCCCACCACACGTTCTGGATCGTGCAGCTGCCCTTGCAGTGAATGCCGTCGGCGGCCGGCGAGCCGACGACGACGTTCTTCAGGACCGCCCCGTCGGCGAGTTCGAAGATCGGGTCCTGGCCCTCGTCCTGACCGCCGTCGCCCAGGTCCCCGCTCCCGTAGAAGCGCTTCAGTCCGCCGTCGTACGTCCCCGAGACCTCGATGGTCGCCGAGACGGCCTGCGAACCCGAGGGCGTAGGCCAGGCGGCGGCCGCGGCGGCCGTGGGGGCCGCGTCGGCCGACTGGACCAGCAGGCCGGTGGTGAGCGCGGCGCCGGTGAGCGCCAGTGCGGTGGTCGAAGCGGCGAACATGCGGCGGCGGCCGGTGCGCCGTGCATGGCTGCCTTGCAGTGCGGCTCGTTTCTTCATGTCGGTGTCCCGTTCCTCGATGGTGGGGGGAGCGTTGCGCTTCTTGGTCGCCACCGCGGGGGACAAGGGTTGCCGGGTTCCGCCGTCTTCTTTCCGTCTGGTCGTCGGGCCGGTGGACCGGTCAGTGGTCGGGGCCGAAGTAGTCGCCCACCGAGGCCCGTTCACCGGAGGCGCGGACCGCGTGCGCGGTCAGGTAGTCGCCCGACGCGTCCCGGTCGCCCTCGGCGTGGTTGTACTGCCCCGCGAACGTGTGGGTGCCGGCGGGGACGGTCCGGCCCGCCTTCAGCGCCCACCGGTAGACGAGATAGCCGCCGTCCTCCGTCGCCGACACGGTGAAGTCCTTCTCGGGCAACGAGCGCCAGGAACCGGTGGTGTTCACCCCGCCGGTGAGCGCGATCCGCAGTTCCACGGTGAGCGCGGACAGCGGCTCGGCCGTCCGCAGCGTCACATTGCTCTGCGCCCAGTACGCGTTGGAGTGCGGGTCGACGGCACCGTCCGTCCACAGCGGCCCGTCCTGCGTCCGCAACGGGCCGAGGGCCGCGGGCGGTGTCACGGACGGGGTGGGGACGGGTGTCCCGGGGGCCGCCACCCGCTCCCCGTGCGGTGCGTTGTCCCCGCCGGCGGAAGTCACGGCGACCGCGCCGAACGCCAGAACGCCGCAGACCGCGGCCGTCGCCCCCGCGACTCGCAGCCACGGCGCCGCCGCACGCGGCGGGCGCGCCGGCCGGGCGGGCGGGCGGCCCTCGGCCATGCCGCGCTTGACCCGGGCCAGCATCCGCTCCCGGTCGGGGCGGTGCGCCTCGGCGGCCTCCCGCAGCCGCACGGACAGCTCCTCGTCCTTCACCGGTCTCCTCCGCTGGGCTGCGCCGCGACGGCCGCCTGTACGTGTGCGGCGGCGGACGTCTCCGGACCCAGCAGCCGCTGCAGTTCCGCGACGGCACGCGAGGTCTGGCTCTTCACCGTACCCACCGAGATCCCGAGCACCAGCGAGGTGTCCCGCTCCGAGAGGTCGAAGGCGTGCCGCAGCACCACACAGGCACGCTTGCGGAACGGCAGTCTGCGCAGCGCCCCCTGGACGTCGACGACCGCCGACACATCCGGATCGTCGACCGCGTCCCCGCTGCCGCGCGGCGCCCAGAACAGCGCGATCCGGCGCCGCTCGCGCACCGCGCTGCGGATCCGGGTCCTCGCCATGTTGGCGACGACGCCGCGCGCGTACGCCACCGGATGGTCGGCGTTCCTGACCCGGTCCCAGCGGTGCCAGAGCGCCAGCAGGGCGTCGGCCGTCAGATCGTCGGCGGCATCGGCCTCACCGGTCAGCAGATGGGCCAGCCGGGCGAGTTCGGCGTAATGGGCCTCGAAGAACTCATGGAACTCGGCGGCAGCGGCATCGGCATGGTCGATGGATGTGCCCACAGCTACCTCATCTCTGCGCTCGCGTTCCGGTGCCTGCGTCGGCCGGACTGTGTACGTTCCCAGCCGCCGCCCACGGCGGGCGGCGGGGCGAGAGCGTACCAGCGCACCCCGGAAGCGCTTCGACGCGGGTGTGTCACCAAGTAAGGCGTAACAGAGCGAAAACCTGAAGGGTCCGGAACACAAAGAACGTCCCGGCGCCCCTGGAGAGGAGCGCCGGGACGTTGGGCCGCTCCCGCCTAACGCTGGAGTGCGGCCTTCATCATCTTCTGGGCGATCGGGGCCGCGAGGCCGTTGCCGCTGACCTCGGACGCCGCCGACCCCGAGTCCTCCACGATCACGGCGACCGCGACCTCCTGGCCGCTGGAGTCGTCCTTCGCGTACGAGGTGAACCAGGCGTACGGGGTGTTGCTGTTGCCCACGCCGTTCTCCGCGGTGCCCGTCTTGCCGCCCACCTCGGCGCCGTCGATCCGGGCGTTGGTGCCGGTGCCCTCCTCCACGACGGTCACCATCGCGCTGCGCAGCTGCTCGGCCGTGGACGAGGAGACGATGCGCTTCATGTCACCGTCCGCGTAGTCCTGGAGCGTGCCGCCCTCGGAGTCCGTCACCTTGGAGACCATGTGCGGGGCGGCGAGTTCGCCGTCGTTGGCGAGGGTCGCGGAGACCATGGCGATCTGCAGCGGCGTCGCGGTGACCTCGAACTGGCCGATGCCCGTCAGCGCCGTCTGTGCCTTGTCCATCCCGGACGGGTAGATGCTCTTCGAGGCCCGGACCGGCACATCGAGCTTCTCGGTGTTGAAACCGAACTTCTCCGCCATCGCCCGAACCTTGTCCTGGCCGAGATCGGCGGCGACCTTGCCGAAGACGTTGTTGCAGGAGTACTGGAGCGCCACGCGCAGCGTCGCGTTCTCGCAGGGGGCGGAGGCGCTCTCGTTCTTCAGGGGGGTGCTGGTCCCGGGCAGCGTGTACGGGACGGGGCTCTTCGTCGGCTCGTCGACCGAGCTGTACAGCCCGTTCTCCAGTGCGGCCGATGCCACCACCAGCTTGAACGTCGAACCCGGCGCCAGCGGCTGCCGCATGGCGCGGTTGACCAGCGGCTTGTCCGGGTCGGCGAGCAGCTTCTGCCAGGTGTCGCCGTCCGTCGTCCCACTGATGTCGGAGGGGTCGTAGGACGGGGAGGAGACCATCCCCAGGATCTGCCCGCTCTTCGGGTCGATCGCGACGGCCGCGCCCTTGTCGTCCCCGAGCGCCTCGTACGCCGCCTTCTGGACGTCCGGGTCGATCGTCGTCAGCACATTGCCGGGCGGGCTCTGCTTGCCGGTCAGCGAGTCCAGCGGATTCTTCAGCCGGGTGTCGGTGCCGTCCAGCACCCCGCTGTAGATCCCTTCGAGCTGGGTGGAGCCATAGGCCTGCGAGCTGTAGCCGGTGACGGCCGCGTAGAGGTCGCCCTCCTTGTAGGTGCGTTTGTACTCGAGATCGCTGCCCTCCGTCTTCTTCGATCCGGTGACCGGGGAGCCGGCCACGATGATGTCGCCGAGCGGCTGCGCGTACTGCGCGATGACGTTCCGCCGGTTGTGTTCGTTGTCTGCGAGCGCCTGGGCCTGGTACGCCTGCACCCAGGTCGCACGCCCCAGCAGGGCGAGGACCAGCAGCAGGGAGAAGACAGAGGCGCGCCTGATCGTCTTGTTCATCCCGCTGGAGGGACGAGCGGGAAGCCGCACTCCGTTCCCGGTTGTGCCGCTTCTCACCCATTCCTCATCAAAGCTGCCGTGCCCCGGGCCGGCCGGGAGGGAGCGGCTCAGACCAGTTCGGGCTGAAGCTCCGGCTGCCGCACCGCCGGTGCGGGCTTCGGGTCCCATTGCCGGGTGGTCCGCACGTACGCGTAGATCACCGAGGCTGTGGCCAGTACGAGCAGCGGGCCGAAGAGCCACGGATAGGTGGCCATCGGCGTCGACAGATAGCGGGAGGCCACCAGGATCGCGGTGAAGACCGTCGCACCGTAAGCGACCAGCTGGGTTCCGGAACGGTCCCAGCCGCGTTCGAGCGAGCGCAGGGCCGTCTCGATCGTGAGGGTGAAGATCACGCCGGTGATGATGTCGATGCCGTAGTGGTAGCCGAAGCCCAGCGTCGCGGCGAGGGTGGCGACCAGCCAGAACGCGCCCGCGAACTGCAGGAGCCTGGGGCCCCTGCGGGAGTGGATGAAGATCGTGGTGGCCCATGCCGTGTGCAGGCTGGGCATGCAGTTGCGCGGGGTGAAGTCGTCGAACGGCATGTGCTGCGGGCCACTGCTCGGCGGCATCGTGTCGGGCCACAGGTTGGCCACGGCCCAGTGCCCGCCGTCGGCGCCGTAGGCGAAGACCGGTCCCACGACCGGGAAGACCATGTAGATGGCCGGCCCGAGGAGGCCGATGGTCAGGAAGGTGCGCACCAGGTGGTGGGACGGGAAGCGGCGTTCGACCGCCACCTTGCGCAGCTGGTACACCGCGACGACGACCGCGGCCACCGCGAGCTGGGTGTAGACGGAGTTGAGGAAGACCTCACCGAACGAACCGGTGGACCTGACCAGCCGGCCCACCAGCCACGAGGGGTTGCCCAGCGCGTGGTCGGCGGTCGCCACGTACTGGTCGAGCACCAGCGGGCGGGTCTTCGAGGTGATGAGCAACCAGGTGTCGCCGGTCTTGCGGCCGGTCACCAGCAGCAGGCCGAGCCCCACACCCTTCAGCAGCAGAAGGCGTTCCTGGCCGGTGCGGCGGGTGATGGCGATGACCGCGCACCCCAGGATCACCCACAGCGCGCCGTTACCGAAGGGGTGGCCGTGGGTCACCGGCGCGTCGGCCACCCAGCGCACCAGCAGGAAGACGAGGTCGATACCGATCGCGGTCCCGATGGCGATGAACCGCTGCCGCCAGGTGAGGACCACCATCATCAGGCCCATGCTGCCGTACAGCAGGAATCCCGAGGCGGGGGCGACGATCACCTCTCGCGCCTGGCTGGCGATCGGCCCCGGCAGGCCGTAGTGGCGCGCGGCGATCTCCAGAGCGACGAGGAACCCGAGGCCCACCACCGCTACCGCGGCATAGAGCGCCGTTCGTGGGCGGCGCCAAGTGCCGGGCGTATTTCCGTTGGTTATTCGCGAAAACACCCGCGATGCTATAGGTATCAAGAGTTTGGCCGATTTGTTAGATATGGGCGGAGTCGGTCATGTTGTCGGCACTTGTCGCGCCGGGAGCACGGTTCGCCGGTGTCGGTGGACGATGAGGTAAATCGCCATGAATTCGAGCATGTTATCGGAGTGGTGTTCGAAGCCTCGATGGTCATGGCGGATCGCACGGCAGGCGGGCCTGTGCCTGTCGCGCGGGACGGGTGGTGGCTCGCGCCCGGACGGTGTCACCCGGGCAGGTCCAGCCCGGCAGGTCCCACCCGGCCGGTCGTCCTACCCGGCAGGTCATCTCATCCGGCCGGTCGTCTCACCCGGGCAGGGTGAACAGCAGCTCGTCCGTGTCCTCGCCGCGCGCGTGTGCGTAGCCGTGATCCTTGCCCGTCACGACGAACCCGCACTTCTCCAGCACCCGCCGCGAGCCCGTGTTGTCGGCCGCGGCGCGCGCGTGCAACGGGCGTTCGGCCACGATGTCGAGCAGCGCTTCCAGGGCGGCGGTGGCCAGGCCGCAGCCCCAGCGTGCCCGGTCGATCCAGTACGTGACCTCTCGCTCGCCCGCCGCCCCGTACACCCCGGCGCTGCCGGCCACCGCACCGTCCGCGAGCACCGTGCGCATCACGACGGACGGGTCCGCGAGGATGCGCGTCCAGTGCGCGTCGAACGCCTGCCGGTCGGTCGGGTCCTCACTGGTGAAGGCAGCCGCGTGGACCGACTCCGGGTCGGACATCCAGACGAAGAACAACGGCAGATCGGCGTCCCGTACCGGGCGCAGTGAGACCTCCACGGTCAGAGCCTCCGGGTGGCGAGGGTCAGCCGGTCCCGCGCGTCGAACAGTGCGTCCTTGACCATCTGCTCGTGTGCCGGAGTGAGCCGGGCGACCGGCACCGAGCAGCTGATGGCGTCCCGGGCCGGAGTGCGGTACGGCACCGCGACGCCGAAGCAGCGCAGCCCCAGCGTGTTCTCCTCGCGGTCCACCGCGTAGCCCTGCTCGCGGATCAGGTGCAGCTCCTCGATGAGCTTCTCCCGGTCGGTCAGGGTGTGTTCGGTCAGCGCGGGCAGCGTCTCGGGCAGCATCTTGCGCACCTGCTCGTCGCTGTGGGTGGCCAGCAGCGCCTTGCCGAGCGAGGTCGAGTGTGCGGGCAGCCTGCGGCCGACGCGGGTGAAGGGGCGCAGATAGTGCTGGGACTGGCGGGTGGCGAGGTACACCACGTTCGTCCCGTCGAGACGGGCGAGGTGAATGGTCTCCGTGGTGTCGTCGGAGAGCCGGTCCAGGGTGGGGCGGGCGGCCGCGACCACCTCGTCGCCGTCGATGTAGGAGGTGCCGACCAGCAGCGCCCGTACGCCGATCCCGTACCGCGTCCCCGTCGCGTCCGTCTCCACCCAGCCCAGCTCGACCAGGGTGCGCAGCAGCATGTAGAGGCTGGACTTGGGATACCCGACCGCCTCCTGCACCGCGGCGAGCGAGTGCATGCCCGGCCGTCCGGCGAAGTACTCCAGCAGTTCCACCGTCCGTACCGCGGACTTGACCTGTGCCCCACCAGACTCGGCAACCGACATCGCCCTACGCCCCTTCCAGCCCACTTACGAAACCCTGCGACTTCTTGCCAACACCGAACGCCCGGAAATAGAGTCGCTTCATATTCACGATCAGGAACTCTGTTCAGAATACCGAACAACTTCTGATGTGTGGCAGTGGAGCGGAAGGAAACACGGTGGCAGCAGCACCAGTCTGGAGCGTCGACCCCCGCACCGGGAACCCGCGTGAGCAGGTTGCGGTGGAGGCTACAGCGGAGGAGGTCGACCGTGCGGTCCGGGCCGCTCACGCCGTACGCACCTCCCTCGCCGACCGTGCCGTGCGCGCCGCGTTCCTGCGCACCGCGGCCGATCTGCTCGCCGAGGCCGGTGAGCACGTCATCGAGGCCGCCGACGCCGAGACGGCACTCGGCCCGGCCCGGCTGACCGGCGAACTCGCCCGCACCGCGGCGCAGTTGCGTGCCTTCGCGGAGGTCGTCGACGAGGGTGCCTACCTCGACATCCACATCGACCACGAGGACGCCACCCGCACCCCGCCGTGGCCCGACCTGCGCCGCTACAAGATCCCGCTCGGCGTCGTCGCCGTCTACGCGGCCAGCAACTTCCCGCTCGCCTTCTCCGTCCCCGGCGGCGACACCGCCAGCGCCCTCGCGGCCGGCTGCCCGGTCGTGGTCAAGGCACACCCCGACCACCCCGCGACCTCCGAACTGTGCGCCTCCATCCTGCGCCGGGCCGCGGCGCAGCACGGGCTGCCCGAGGACGTCGTCACCGTCGTGCACGGCTTCGAGGCGGGCGTCGAACTGGTCAGGCACCCGCTCGTAAGCGCCGCCGGCTTCACCGGCTCCGTCCGCGGCGGACGCGCACTCTTCGACGCGGCGGCCGCGCGGCCGGTCCCCATCCCCTTCCACGGCGAGCTCGGCTCCCTCAACCCCGTCGTCATCACCGAGGCGGCCGCCGCCGAGCGCGGCGAGCAGATCGGTGCGGGGCTCGCCGGCTCGATGACCATGGGCGCGGGCCAGTTCTGCACCAAGCCCGGTTTCGTCCTGGCCCCCGCGGGCGAGAGCGGCGACCGGCTGCTGAAGTCCCTCACCGAAGCGGTCAGCGACACCGAGGCCGGCGTCCTGCTCGACCACCGCATGCGCGACGCCTTCCTCGCCGGAGTGAGTGAGCGGACCGCACTCCCGGACGTGGAGGCCCCGGTCACCCCCGGCGCGGGCGGCGAACACACCGTCGCGGCCGGCTTCCTGACCGTACCGGCGCAGCTCCTCGCCACCGAGGGCGCGCACGACGCGCTCCTGGAGGAGTGCTTCGGCCCCGTCACCGTCGTCGCCCGCTACACCTCCGAGGACGAGATCACCGCGGTCCTCTCCCGGCTGCCCGGCAACCTCACCGCCACCCTCCAGATCGCCACCGAGGAAGCCGACGGCAGCGCCGCCGCACTCCTGACCGCGCTCACCCCGCTCGCCGGACGCGTCCTGGTCAACGGCTGGCCGACCGGCGTCGCCGTCGCCCCCGCCCAGCACCACGGCGGCCCCTACCCGGCCACCACCTCCACCTTCACCTCGGTCGGTGCCACCGCGATCGAGCGCTGGCTGCGCCCGGTCAGCTATCAGACGGTCCCCGAGGCGCTGCTCCCGCCGGAGCTGCGCGAGGACAACCCGCTGGGCCTGCCCCGCCGCGTGAACGGACACTCCGCATGACCCTGCACCTTCCCGAACTCCCCTTCGGCCTGGAGCCGTTCGGCCCCACCGCGGGCTGGAACTACGAGGACGGCGTCCTCACCGGCCGCGCCGGCGCCCAGCAGGACCGCTTCGTCCCGCCGGGCGGCCCCGCCCTCGACACCGAGAGCGACGCGCCCCGGCTGCTGGGCGCCGCCCCGGACGGCGACTTCCAGCTCATCGCCCGGGTGAAGGCCGGCTTCGCCGCCGCCTTCGACGCGGGGGTCCTCTACCTTCACGTCGGCGACCGGGAGTGGGCCAAGATCTGCCTGGAACTCTCCCCGGACCGCCCCACCATCTGTACGGTCGTCACCCGCGGCCACTCCGACGACGTCAACTCCTTCGTCGTGGACGGCGACACCTACTGGCTGCGCCTCAGCCGCACCGGCAACGCCTACGCCTGCCACGCCTCGCCCGACGGCGAGAAGTGGACCTTCGTCCGCGTCTTCGCCCTGGGCGATCCGGAACGGGCCGCCACCGCGTCCATCGGCTTCCTGGCCCAGTCGCCCACGGGCGACGGCTGCGAGGTCTCCTTCGACCGGATCGAGTTCCGGCCGAAGGGGATCGCCGACCTGCGCGACGGCAGCTGAGCGGGCGCACACCCACCTGCTCTGGTGCTTCGAGCGAATTCGGCATGGTTACCAGGTGATTGCCCGCGACCGTGTGCTTGGCGTAGGGGTCGGCAAAGGGTTTGCGAGCATGCTGGGGTGGCACGTTCGGAACTGGTCCGAAGACCTGCCCGCGATCAAGCAGGCCTTGGAGACGGAAGCGGGCAAGATCCATGACGGCGACTCGGCTCGGGCGCTTGCTGAGCTGGGAGACGCAAGGGTCCGCCAGTAGGGGGCTGGCGGACCCTCCAAAGTGCGCGCCGGTGGCCCATGGACGAATGGCGATGGCTTGCTATTCGCCGACCGGCCACAGCGAGGTGAGGCGCGCCATCTCCTCTTCCGAGAGCCGTAGCGCGCCTGCCGCCACGTTCTGTGCGAGGTGGTCCAGATCACCTGTCCCGGGGATCGCGAGCACGTGCGGCCCCTGCTGCAAGGTCCAGGCCAGCCGGACCTGCGCGATGGACACACCGTGCGCGCGGGCGACGGCGCACACAGCCTCGCTGTCACCGGTAGCCGGGCCCGCCTCCCGCCCGGGACCGGCGATCGCGAAGAACGGGACGAAGGCGAGGCCGAGTTCACCGCAGCGCCGTAGGAGTGCCCGGTCCTCGCTCAACGCGCCGACCCCGTAGGGGTTCTGCACGCAGACGACCGGGGCGATGGCCCGGGCCTCGGCCAGTTGGTCAGACGTGACGTTGGAGATGCCGAGGTGGCGGACCAGCCCCGCTTCGCGCAGCTCGGCCAACACACCGAAGTGCTCGCCGATCGAGCCGGTTCGACGGCTCGGCGGCACGCGTAGGTTCACCACGTCCAGGTGATCGCGGCCGAGTTGGCGGAGGTTTTCCTCGACCTGGCCGCGCAACTGCGCCGGCGCTGCCCACCACCACGCGCCCGAGGGATCGCGGCCCGGCCAGACCTTGGTGGTGATGACCAGATCCTCCGGGTACGGCGCCAGCGCCCGGTTGATCAGCTCGTTGGCGGAGCGCGTCGCCGAGAAGTAGAACGCGGCGGTGTCGATGTGATTCACACCGAGCTCGACCGCCCGCCGGAGCACGCCGATCGACCGCTCGCGGTCACGTGGCACACCGCTGTCGAATGGCGCGGTACCCGTCAGGCGCATCGCGCCGAACCCGACGCGGTTGACGGTCAGGTCACCGAGTTGCCAAGTTCCCGCGGCTGCCGCGGTGTTTGTCCGTGGGCTCATGACTGGGATCTCCTCTTGCGGTTGGGAACGGAAAAACCGATGGGTGGTCGCGGCACGTTCAGGCCGCTCGGCGGGGCGAGCACCTCGAAGTGGGCCCACCAGTGCCGGGGCAGGCGGGCCCCGGGCATGAAAAAAGCCTCCCCGGCGGATCGGAATCCGCACCGAGAAGGCTCGCGTGATGGCCAGCATTCTAGCAGGTCAGGGCAGAGCGGCTAGGGCTTTCGCCAGCAGGTCATCGGATGCGGGGCTTCGGGGGCGGGCGTCCCAGCGGTATGGGGACCAGGCGCGTCGGATGGGGCAACGGACGGTGATGATGGCACTGGCCAGGGCGCTTGAGACTCACCTCCGGGCCCGGCCGCTGCAGGGCCGGACCGCCCTTGTCACAGGCGGCGCCACAGGCATCGGTGCCGGGATCGGCCGAGCCCTTTCCACGTCAGGAGCCACGGTGGCCGTCAACCACCCCGGTCAGGGGCGGGAGGCGCGGGCGTTCCTTGCCACCTTGGAGCGCGGCGGAAGTCCTGGTGTGGCCATCGACGCCGACCTGACCGACCGTGACGCAGTCCAGAGGGCCCTCCGCATCGTTCATCACTGGGTAATCAGTCCACGTCGACGGCGGCTGGCTGCTGCACTGAGACCGTCAACAAGCAAGGAGAAGGAGCCGAATGATCGAACGAGTCCGAGCCGTTCTCGTCACAGAGGACGACACGATGCTGGTCATCCGCCGGACCAAGCCCGGAGTCCCCGTGTACTGGGTGCTTCCCGGCGGAGGAGTTGAAGCCGACGACGAGTCCCGGGAGGCTGCCCTCCACCGGGAGATCCACGAGGAGATCGCAGGAAAGGCCGACATCATCCGACTCCTGCACACGATGGAGTCCGACGAGGAGCGTCAGCTCTTCTACCTCACGCGTATTGCCACCTGGTCCTTCGACGACCGCACCGGACCCGAGTTCAGTGCCGAAGGCCGGGGCGAATACGCACTGGAGGAGGTCCCGCTGAGCGCGGAAGGGCTCGACCGCATCGACCTCAAGCCCGAAGAGATCGCTCATGTTCTCCGAGGCGCCCTCGGCGACGGCTCTCTCTCAGGTGCTGCTAAAGCCTGAGCGACGCAACGTGAGCATGCCACCGGGACCTGCGCCAGAGGCGCGGGCCCAGGCAAGATCCAGTACCTCCCGGACGCAGGGGTGAGCACGGCCCCGTCGCCTGACCGTGCGCACCCCCCTCCGCCGTCAGTGCCGAACCTTCACCACGATCTTCCCGGTGTGGGCGTTGGACTCCATGAGCCGGTGCGCGTCCGCCATCCGCTCCAGGCCGTCGAACGTCGCCCCCACCACGGGAGTCAGCGCACCGCTGCGGAGACCGGAGCCGATGAAGTGGGCCGCACGGCGGCGGCGGGCCGGTTCGGCCGACAGGTCCAGGTTGTTGTAACCGATCACGGCCAAGGGCCAGTTCGACGGCAGCACAGCCGGCTGCCCGTCCAGCCACCCGTACACGATCAGCGTCCCGTCGTGCGCCGCCGCCTCGCCCAGCGTGGCCAGCCCCGGTCCGCCGATCGCGTCGAAGATCACCTCAGCGCCCTTGCCGCCGGTGATACGGCCGACCTCCTTCACCACGTCCTCGTCGTCCGTCGTGATGACATGAGCGGCTCCCAGGCCGAGCAGTCGCTGCTTCTTGGCGGCGGTACGGGTGGTGGCGATCGTGATCGCCCCGATCCGGTCGGCCACCTGGAGCGCCGCGGTGCCGACCCCGCTGGACGCGCCGGTGATCACCACATGGTCACCGGGCCGCAGTCCGCCCTTCTCCAACAGGGCGCCGTAGGCGGTGGAGTACGTCAGCCAGGCGGCGGCCGCGTTCACCGCATCGACGCCCGTGGGCCGGTGGAGTACCTGCCCCGCCGGGACCACCACGCGCTCGGCGTAGAGGCCGTGGCCGCTCAGCTCCTTCTCGGGGGTGGCCATCACCGGGTCGCCGGGCGTGAATTCACTCACCCCCGCACCGACGGCCTCGACGACTCCGGCCGCCTCATAGCCGTTGCGGGAGGCCGGCAGCGTCGGCCGGTAGAAGTACGTGCCCGCGCGGAAGAGCGCCTCGGCCCGGTTGAGGCCCAGCGCCTCGACCCGGATGAGTACCTCGCCGGGGCCGGGTGCGGGCAGGGGTACCTCCTCGACGGTGAGGACGTCCGGATCGCCGGTGGTGTGGAAGAGAACGGCCTTGGTGGTGAGGGGCGTTGCTGTGCTCATGTCGGTCATGGTCATCACCGTACGAATCCGTTCCGAGACGATCCATATCTCAGAAGCGCCCCTTCATGTCCGATCGTCTCCTGCTGCCGGACCCGTGGATACGCTGGCGTCATGGATGTCCTCAGCGACGTGATCACGGCCATGCGGGGCGGCCGCCCGCATTCCTCCCGCCGCAGCAAGTACGCCCCCTGGGGCATGCGGTTCCCCGCATCCGAGGGGGCCGGATTCCATGTGGTGCTCCAGGGTTCGGCCTGGCTGATCCCGCCCGGCGAGGCTCCTGCGGTGCGGCTGGGCGTCGGTGACGTGGTGTTCCTGGCCCACGGTCGCGGGCACGCGCTGGCCGACACGCCCAGCACGCCCGTCGACGATGTCGTCCCGGGCCCCGACGGCACCTGGCCGACACCGGCCGACGAGCCGCCTCCCGACGCTGCGGGTCCGGTCACGCAACTCCTGTGCGGTGCCTACAAGCTGAACCGGGCGCGCGCACACCCATTGCTCTCGCACCTGCCCGACGTCGTCCACCTCCCGGCCGGGGCCGGCGCGCACCCTGCGCTGCGCTCGGCGATCGACCTGCTCGGCGGCGAACTCCGGACCCCGCTGCCCGGATCCGACGCCGTGGTGCCCGCGCTGCTCGACACCCTGCTGCTGTACATCCTGCGCACCTGGTGGCTCGAGGAGCGGGCGGCGTCCCGTCCGGACGGGACGCCGGTGGGCTGGTCGGCGGCGCTGGCCGACCCGGCGGTCTCGGCGGCCCTGACCGCCGTCCACGACGACCCGGCCAGGCCCTGGACGGTCGAGGAGCTCGGCTCCCTGGGCGGTCTTTCCCGCGCCGCCTTCGCCCGGCGGTTCACCGCCCTGGTCGGTGAGCCGCCGCTGGCCTATCTGACCTGGTGGCGGATGACGACGGCGGGCCGGCTGCTGAGGGCCGACGACGCGCCCCTGCGCTCGGTCGCCCAACGTGCCGGCTATACGTCGGAGTTCGCGTTCGCCAAGGCGTTCAAGCGGGAGTACGGAATGGCCCCCGGGCAGTACCGCCGACAGGCGGGCTGACCGGCTCCGGGGGGATTTATTTGTCGGAATTTAGTATGAGAAACTTCGTTTTGCAGGAGGGCGGCGACGCGTGGCCGTGCCGGCTGAGCCGGGAATCGCGACCGCCCCGACGAAGGGCGACGCCGTGCACGAACAAGTGGGAGCCGTACCCGCCGGTCAGGTCGGCCGCAAGTTGTCATGGCCGTGGTTCCTGGCCGTGGTGGTCGTCTATCTGGGCGTCATCCAGGGCCTGGGAGCGCTGGTCGGCGTGGACACCGGTGACTCCGACAGTGCGTTCCCCACCACCGAGTCCATCGTGCGCAACGCCCTGATCCCGATCGGGGCGTCGATCGTGTTCGTCGCCGCAGTGGTCACCTGGCTCGGCTGGTGGGGCGAGGTTCTGCGCTACCGAGCCCCCGTGCGGCGCTGGGTGCGGTGGGTGCCGCTCTCGATGCTCGCCGTCGCGCTGATCGGAATGAACTACGGGCACCTCGCCGACCAGAGCCTGTCCCTGGTGGCATCCCTGCTGGTGCTCGGTGTCTTCGTCGGCTTCGGCGAGGAACTGATGTTCCGCGGTATCGGCGTCCATGTGTTCCGCAGGGCCGGCTTCACCGAGGGGAAGGTGGCCCTGTACTCCTCGCTCGTCTTCGGCCTCGCGCACGTCAGCAACGCCTTCGGCGAGGGAGCGCAGGCCCTCGTGCAGGCCCTCATCGTCTCGACCTCGGGCTATTTCTTCTATCTGTGCCTGCGCGTCGGCGGGGTCATCCTCCTGCCGATGCTGGTGCACGGCCTCTGGGACACCGGCCTGTTCTCCAACCTGGTGGGGGACACTCCCCAAGCGTCCGTGCGCACGGCCCTCTTCGTAGTCCTTCAGGTCGCGCTGATCATCGTGCTGATCGTCAAGCGCCGCACGGTCGAACCCGCCACCCCGATGAGGGCCGCCGCCGAACCCGCCCCGCTGCCTCCGGCGAGCTGACCCGCGGGCGTTCCCGCCGCCGCCCACCCGGCGCACCCGTGCGAGTGAGCGCAGGCCCAGCGGCACTGGGGCCCGAGTTGGGTCCTGGGGCCCATGACGGGGGAGTCCGGGCTCCGTAGCCTGAGGTGTCGTCATTCTGCCTGCGGGCAGTGCGGGTTGGGGGGCCAAGCATGTCTGCGACAGGTGGCATATCCGCGTACGGCGGCGTGGGGCCCGCGCCCGGGGCGGGGCGGCGCCCGCTGCCGCGCGCCATGGGCGCGGCCCGGCTGCTGCTGCATGTGCTCTTCGGTGCGACGCTGCTGGGCGGCGCCGGCCTGTTCGGCTCCGCCCTCGCCGCCGACGCGCTGAACGGTGTCGTGGTCGGCCTGCTGTTGTACGGGGCCGTGCCCGGTGTCGTGGGCTGGCTGCTCTCGCGGCGGGTGTGGACCGGCGGGCGGGGCGTGTGGGGCGGACTCGTCGCCGTACAGGTGTGGTTGATCATCGGTGGCGCGTCCAATGCCGCGGACGGATCGATGCGCGGCTTCACGCAGGTGTTCCTGCCGGTGCTGATCCTGGTGTTCCTGACCCGGCCGGAGAGTCGTGAGTGGTTCCGGCTCGCGGAGCGGGAACGGGAGGACAAGCCGGATTTCTCGCTCCCTCACATGATCACGTGGCGCCGTGACCGGGGGCAGTCGACCCTGGAGTACGTCGGGCTGGTCATGCTTGTCGCGGCCGTCGTCGTGGCGTTGCTGCTGAGCGGTGTGGGCGGGCCGATGGCGGACCGTTTCCAGGCCGCGGTCTGCTCGGTCACGGGCACGTCCTGCCCGGCGACGGGCACCGGCAGCGGCACGGTGAACGCGGGTGACAGCGCGGGCGGCGCGGACGCGGGCGGCGCCGACGAGGGCGCCACGGTGGTCGGCGGCGCGGACGGGGGCGGTGCCTCCGCGGGTACGGGAGGAGCCTCCGCCGGTGCGGGAGATGCCTCCGGGTCCGCCGGTGCGGGCGGTGCCACCGAGGGCGGTGCCGGAGGTTCCACCGGTGGACCGGCCGGGGCGGACGCCTCCGGAGGATCGGGCTCCACCGACGGCTCCGACACCGCAGGAAGCTCCGGCGGCTCCGACGACACCGGCGGCTCCGACACCACAGGCGGTACGGGCACCACGGGCGAAACCGGCGGCCCCGACACCACCGGCGGCCCCGACGGATCCGGCACCGACAGGCCCGGCACGGAGACCTACCCCGAGACCGCCGCCGAACCCGAGGCCGCCTACGACGACATCCCCGCATCGGGCGAGGACGAATCGGGGGACTCCGGGGACTCCGACGACGGGGAGGACAAGGAGGACTGCAGCGGCTGGGGCTTCTTCGGCTGTGCCTGGGACCGTGGCACCCAGGTCGTCGAGGGCGTCTTCGTCGACGGCATCTGGGGCGACGTGACCGGGGTCATCGACCTCTTCAAGCCCTCGACCTGGTCAGGCATCGTCGACTACGGCAAGCAGCTCGGCAGCCAGTGGACGGACGACTCCAAGGACGCCACGAGCAAGTGGGACAAGGGCGACTACCTGGGCGCGTTCGGCGACTGGGGCAAGGCCTCGCTCAACACCGTGGTCAAGGTCGGCGACGACATGTTCGTCGGCGACGACGTGCGCGAGCGCTGGAACAACGGGGAGAAGACCCGAGCCGTCACCGACGTCGTGTGGAACGTCGGCTCCCTCTTCATCCCCGGGTACGACGTGGCGAAGGTCGTCGGCAAGACCAGCAGGCTCGGCCACATCGGCAAGATCGCCTCCGACGTGGCGGAGGCCGCAGAGGACGCGGGGGCGGCCTCCCGCAGGGCCCGCAAGGCGGCCGAGGCCGGCGACGTCGACGGCGCCCGAAAGGCGGCGAAGGAGGCCGACGACGCCGCCGACAAGGCCGAGGATTCGGCTCGCAGGACCGGCTGCTCCATCGCCTCCGGACCCCTCGGGCCAAGAACCGGCTACGGAGGCACGGGTGTCGCCGGATCCGGAACCGGAGTGCTGGCCGCCGGCCCTGCGGACCATGTGATCCTCGCCGACGACGGCTGCGACAAGGCGGCCGAGGCCAAGGCGAAGGAGGCCCGCGACCAGGAGCGCGCCGCCTGGACGGACAAGAAGCGTGCCGAGGAGGCCGACCGGGCGGCCAAGGCGCTGGCGAAGAAGAAGCCGTGGCCGGACGCCCAGCGCAACGACACCTCCGACCCGCGGAACTACAACTCGCCGGACTGGGCCAAGGACCTGAAGGACCCGGAGCTCGGATCGGCCGACGCGGGCGACGGGTACTGGGGGAGCCGCGACCGCAACCCCAAGCCCAACTGGAAGAACGAGTCGTGGCTCCGCTACCAGGAACAGATCACCGGCACCAACCGCGGCAAGGAGTACATCGTCGCCAACCCCAAGGAGGGCAAGCCTCCGGTGGAGTACGACGGTTGGGACTCCGGCCGGCAGACGTTCCTGGAGGCGAAGAACGGCTACAAGAGCTACCTGTCGAAGGGTGACAGCGGAACGCTCACGCCGTCGGGCCGGGAGAAGTTCGTCAAGGAGGCGACGGAGCAGGTCAACGCCTCCGGAGGACGTCCGGTCGAATGGCACTTCTCCGACCCGGACGTCGCCAAGGCGGCCCGGAAGGCGTTCCGGGACGAGGGCCTTCCGATCAAGGTCGTCTACAGCAAGCAGAACCCGGAGTTGAGCACGAGGAAGCCCGGGGCCTTCGACTAGCCTGGGGCGCGCGCCGATCCGCGGTCGCGGTCGGGATCTACGACGGCTCACAACGGTGGAGGCAGGACATGCGACGTGTGGTGCGGGGCTTCTGGGGACCCCGGAAGGAGTCGCCCCTGGAGCTCGCGGGACGCTGGAAGACGATGCTCGACGCGCTTCCCGCGCTGCTTCCGGAAGCCGGTTCCGCCCCGGCAGGGCAGCCGTGGACATGGACGCAGCACCACGCGTCCGGCCGTCCCACGGAACTCCGCCCCGACGTGGCCGAACTGGCCGCAGCGCTGCAGGCGGACCACGACTCCCCGCAGACCTCGGACGGGGCCGGACTGAGCCTGGCGAGCGCGGGCGAGCCGGGCTGGGAGGTCGCCGTCACCGGGCGCGGCGGCGGCGAGTCGGAGTACGTGACCCAGGCCGTCGTGCTGACGGTCGCCTCGCCGGACGACGCCGAGGTCCCCGAAGCCGCCCTCCTCGCACTGATCGCGGACACCTGGCAGCCGGACATCGGCGATGTGACCGACGACGACCTGCTCGACGCCCTGGAGGACGACGCCGGCTACGACTACACGCAGTCCCAGCTCTGTGTCGGCCGGCTCGGCTACCTCTCCCCGGGTCGCGCGGCGCCGGCTCCCGAGGGGGTGGGCGTGGCCCGCAAGGAGCTGCGCGGCGAGGGCCTGCTGCTCGACATCGCACCGCCCGGGGACACCGGGGCCGTGGTGGAGGCCTATGTGCGCCTGCGCGACGCCGGCGCGCTGGAACCTCTGCCCCGTCCGATGAACCGCACCCTCTTCTAGTACTTCTCCTTCTCCGTGAAGGGTGACGCGGCCCCGGGAATGGCCGGCACCCCGATGTGCGTTTCCCCATGAGCGGAGGGTCCCTCCGTGCTGCGCGAGCAGCCGCACGAGAGCCTGGAGAGTAGAAGAGTCATGCGCGTCGAGATCTGGAGCGACATCGCCTGCCCGTGGTGCTACATCGGCAAGGCCCGGTTCGAGAAGGGCCTGGCAGGCTTCGCCCACCGCGACGAGGTCGAGGTGGTCCACCGCTCCTTCGAGCTCGACCCCGGGCGCGCCAAGGGCGACACGGCGCAGGTCATCGACATGCTGGCGCAGAAGTACGGGCGCACCCGCGAGGAAGCCCAGTCGATGGAGGCGAACGTCGCGGCCAACGCGCAGGCCGAAGGCCTCGGCTACCGCACCGAGGGCCGTGACCACGGCAGCACCTTCGACATCCACCGGCTGCTGCATCTGGCGAAGGCCCGCGGCCGTCAGGACGAGCTGCTGAGCCTGGCCTACCGGGCGAACTTCGCCGAGGAGCGTTCCGTCTACGACGACGAGGTGCTGGTCGAGCTGGCCGTCGAGGCCGGTCTCGACGCCGCCGAGGCCCGCGCGGTGCTCGCCGACCCGCAGGCGTACGCGGCCGAGGTGCGGGCCGATGAGCAGGAGGCGTCCGAACTGGGGGCCAACGCCGTGCCGTTCTTCGTGCTCGACCGGCGTTACGGGATCTCCGGCGGCCAGCCCGCCGAGGTCTTCGCGCAGGCGCTGGAGCAGGCGTGGAAGGACCGTCCGCTGACCGCGATCGGCGGGGACGCGGCAGCCTGCGACGCCGAGGGGGCCTGCGAAGTTCCGCAGGCCGGTGGCACCGTCTGAGGCTGCGACCTGCACACATAAGCATTGCTTGGGCACACCCCTTAACTCCTGGTGATTGACTATGGGTTAAGGGGGATCCAGGCTGGGCCCATGACGATCTCTTCGCTCAGCCGTGCGGTGGCCGCCGAGTTCGCGCCGGAGACGGCCTACCTCAACACCTCCAGCTGCGGGCTGCTGCCCCGCCGCACCGTCGACGCGGTGAGGGCCCTTGCCGATGAGAACACCACGGGCCGCAGGGCCGGTGCGGGCGATTTCGAGGCGGTGGACCGGGCCAGGGACGGTTTCGCGCGTCTCGCCGGAGTCGACGCCGGCCGGGTCGCCGTCGGCAGTTCGGTCACCGTCCATGTCGGGCTGATCGCCTGCTCTCTGCCGGCCGGTGCCGAAGTGCTGGCGCCCGAGGGGGAGTTCAGCTCGGTCGTCACCCCGTTCGCGGTGCGTGGCGACCTGCGGATGCGGTACGTCCCGCTGGCGGAGCTGGCCGACGCGGTGGGCCCCGAGACCGCGCTCGTCGCCTTCTCCTCCGTGCAGTCCGCCGACGGCCGGCTCGCCGATCTGGACGCGGTGCGGGCCGCGGCGGCCGCCCACGGGGCCCGTACGCTGCTGGACGCCACCCAGTCCGCGGGCTGGCTGCCGCTCGATGCCGGGGCGTACGACTACACGGTCGCGGGCGGCTACAAGTTCCTGCTCTGCCCGCGGGGTGCGTCGTTCCTCACCGTCACCGAGGAGGCACAGGAGTCGCTGCCGCCGGTCTTCGCCGGCTGGGTCGCGGCCGAGGACCCCTGGGGCAGCACCTACGGGCCGGTCGCGAAGCTCGCCCCCGATGCCCGTCGCTATGACGAGCCGCCCGCCTTCCTCTCGTACCACGGCGCCGAGCACTCCCTCGCGCTGCTCGACGAGATCGGCATCGACGTCCTCCATGACCACGCCACCGGGCTGGCGGCCCGCTTCAGGACCGGTCTCGCCGGGCTGGGTCACGAGGCCGTGCCGGCCCCGACTGCCGTCGTCGGGGTGCCGGGACTCGGTGACCGGGCGCCGGCGCTGGAACGGGCCGGGGTGATGGTCTCCAACCGGGCCGGCACTCTGCGGGCGGCCTTCCACCTCTACAACACCGAGGCCGATGTGGACCGCGCGCTGGACGTACTCGGGGGCTGAGGCCGTCAGCGGTTGTCCGGGCAGTCCGCCGTCTCCTGGCAGAGGTTCTGCTCGACCCGGGCCAGCAGCCGGGCCAGCTCCTTGCGTTCCCCCGCGTCCAGACCGGCGAGGGTGTGCTCCTCCAGGCTCGTCCAGGCCCGTTTCACATCGGAGTGCAGTGCGGAGCTGTTGTCGGTGGCCTCGACCAGGACGGCCCTGCGGTCGGCCGGGTCGGGGCTGCGGCGGACGTGCCCGGACTGCTCCAGCCGCTGGAGCATCTTGGTGACCGTGGACGGGTCCAGGTCGACCGCCTTGATCACCTCGGACTGGCGGACCGCCCCCGCGTCCCAGAGGTACATCATCAGGAACTCCTGGCCGGGGTAGAGGTCCGCGCACTTGAGCAGCTTGCCCGCCGCGATCCGGTGGAGCCGCGCGACCCGTGACACGGCATGGCTGACCGGGCCGCCGCGGGCGGCGCTGGGCAGCTCGGTACAGGCGGGATCGGAGTTCATCGGGGGCTCCTCGGATGGTGCGGGTGGCCCTGCGGCTGCCGGGCGCGGCTCTCTGCCGACTTTACCTTGGTCGGCCAACTAATGCGCTACAGTGGCAGGCATCGCGGATACTTGGCCGACCACATAGTTTTGGTTGGTCGACCACATACTTTCCTCGGAGGCTTTCCGTGACCACCGCATTCGACCCGCTCGACCTGGCCGGCTCGCAGCTCGCCAACCGCATCGCCCTGGCGCCGATGACCCGCAGCCGGGCGGGCGAGGGCGGCGCGCCGACGGAGCTGACCGCCGAGTACTACGCCCAGCGCGCCTCGGCCGGGCTCGTCATCACCGAGGGAGTCCAGCCCTCGGCCGTCGGTCAGGGATACCCCAGCACCCCCGGTCTGCACAGCCAGGAGCAGGTCACCGGCTGGCGCAGGGTCACGGACGCCGTGCACGCCAAGGGCGGCACGATCTTCGCGCAGCTCATGCACACCGGCCGGATAGGCCACCCGGTCCTGCTGCCCGACGGGCTCACCCCGGTCGGCGCCTCCCCGGTCGCTGCAGCGGGGCAGGTCTTCACCCAGGAGGGTCCGAAGGACTTCGTCACCCCGCGCGAGCTGACCGGCGCCGAGGTACGGGCGACGATCGCCGACTTCGTGACCGCCGCGCGCAACGCGGTGGACGCCGGGTTCGACGGCGTGGAACTGCACGGCGCCAACGGCTATCTGATCCACCAGTTCCTGGCGCCCAACTCCAACCTGCGCACCGACGAATGGGGCGGTTCCGTGGAGGGCCGCATCCGGTTCGCCGTCGAGACCGTGCGCGCCGTCGCCGCCGAGATCGGAGCCGCGCGCACCGGAATCCGGATCTCGCCGGGAAACCCGTTCAACGACATCGACGAGCCCGCGCCCGCGGCCACCTACAGCGCACTGGTGCAGGCCATCGAACCGGTCGGGCTCGCCTATCTGCACATCCTCGAGGGCAAGGCCGACGACCGGGAGCTGACCGCCACGCTGAGCAAGGAGTTCAACGGCACGGTCGTCCTCAACCCGGCGAGCGACGGCTCCACCGGACCCGAGGCCCTCGCCCTGGTCGAGCAGGGCGTGGCCGACGTCATCTCCTACGGCGCGCTGTTCCTCGCCAACCCGGACCTGCCGGAGCGGCTGCGCGCGGGCGGCCCCTTCAACACCGCGGACCGGGACACCTTTTACGGGGGCGACCACCGCGGCTACACGGACTACCCGGTTCTGGGGGCCTGACGACCCCGGCCGGCCGCGGTGCCCGAGGGCGCCGCGGCCGTCGTGGTCACGCCGAGTCGCGGCGGACGAGCTCGGTGGGCAGTATCACCGCGGCCGGGTCCTCCCCGCCGATCTGCGCCAGCAGCACCCGTACCATCTCGGCGCTGATCCGGTCCCACGGCTGACGGATCGTCGTCAGCGCCGGCCGGGAGGCGAGCGCCGCGGGGGAGTCGTCGAAGCCGCCCACCGCGACATCGTGCGGCACGCTGCGCCCCGCCTTCTCCAGCGCGGCGAGCACGCCCTGCGCCATCAGGTCCGAGGCGACGAACACCGCGTCCAGGTCGGGGGCCCGCTCCAGCAGCAGCGCGGCGGCCGCCTCGCCGCCCGCCCGGCTGTAGTCGCCCGGCACGATCAGCGCGTCGTCGGCGGGCAGTCCGCAGTCGGCCAGCATCTCGCGGTAGCCCGCGAGCCGCTCCACGCCGCCCGGGGTGTCCAGGGGGCCGCTGACCGTACCGATCCGGCGGCGCCCCGACTCGTACAGGAAACGCACCATGTCCCGGGCGCCGTCCCGGTCGTCGGCCGCCACATAGCTGACCTTCGACTTCTGCCCGAGCGGCTTCCCGCAGGCGACGAGGGGGACGCCCGCCTCGTGCAGCTGGGCGGCGACCGGGTCGCCCGAGTGGCTGGAGACCAGCAGAACGCCGTCCACATGGCCGGCGATGTACCGCATGTTCCGGCGGCGCTCCGCCTCCGTACCCGCGATCATCAGCAGCAGCGGGATGTCGTGCGCGGCGAGCGCGCTCGTGCAGCCGCGCAGCAGCACATTGAAGTTCGGGTCCTCGAAGAACCGCTCCTGGGGCTCGGTGAGCAGGAACGCCACCGAGTCGGAGCGGCCCGTGATCAGTGA
Organism: Streptomyces sp. NBC_00464; assembly: GCF_036013915.1. Taxonomy (NCBI): domain Bacteria; kingdom Bacillati; phylum Actinomycetota; class Actinomycetes; order Kitasatosporales; family Streptomycetaceae; genus Streptomyces; species Streptomyces sp. NBC_00464. The sequence continues at coordinate 6,182,437 of NZ_CP107899.1, forward strand.
CCTGGCGTGCCGGTTCACCGTGTAACCCGTCTTGCGGATGGCGGAGTTGACCGCATCGAGCGCGGCCGGGCTGACGTTGTGACCGCCGTTCAGCACCCGGGAGACCGTGCCGCGGGAGACCCCGGCCTCGCGCGCCACGTCATGGATCGTCGGCGGCCGGCGGCGTCCCGTACCGGTCTGTTCTGTGCGGCTCATGGTGCATGATCTTTCATCAAGTGGCTTCCTGGCGGGGCCCGTCAGGACTTTACGGCCCCGGAGAGCAGGTCGAGGCTCCAGAAACGCTGGATGACCAGGAACAGGGCGATCAGCGGGACGATCGCCAGCAGCGCCCCCGTGATCACCAGCGTATAGAGCGCCGGGGTGGTGGAGCCCTGCTGGAGCAGGGTGAACAGCCCGAGGGTGACCGGGAACTTCTCGTCGTCGCCGAGCATGATGTACGGCAGCAGGAAGTTGTTCCAGATCGCGACGAACTGGAAGAGGAAGACGGTCACCAGGCCCGGCAGCATCATCGGCAGCGCGATGGTGCGGAAGATCCGCCACTCGCCGCCCCCGTCCATCCGCCCGGCCTCGATCACGTCGCCGGGCACGGCGGCCGCCGCGTAGATCCGGGCCAGGTACACCCCGTACGGGGAGAGGATCACGGGCAGCATCACCGACAGGTAGGAGTCGGTCAGGTCCGCCTTGGCCATCAGCAGGTACTGCGGCACCGCCAGGATCACCGGCGGCATCAGCACCCCGGCCAGCAGGATGTTGAAGATGCTCTCCCTGCCGCGGAAGCGGTACACGGCCAGCGCGTACCCCGAGACCGCGGAGACCGCCGTGGACAGCAGTGCGCCCACGCCGGCGTAGAGGGCGGAGTTGGCCATCCACTTCCAGTACACGCCGTCCCGGTACGCCGAGAGGTCGGCGACGTTGTCCGCGAAACCGGAGCCGGGCAGGAAGGTGAACGTGGAGAACAGCTCGCTGCCGGACTTGGTCGAGGCGACGAGGATCCAGGCGACGGGCAGCAGACAGTAGAGGGCACCGAGCAGCAGTGCGGCGGTGGGCACGAGGGCGAACCGGCGGGGGCCTGCGGGCCGGGGCCCAAGGTGAGGCGTGGTCACTGGGAGTCTCCCTGCTTCGTACGGGAGTTGGCCGCCTTGAGGAAGCCGAAGGACAGGGCCAGGGTGACGGCGGCGATGATGACCGCCTGGGCGGCCGCCGTGTAGATGTCGTTGTTGACGAAGGCGTCCTGGTAGACCTTCATCAGCGGACTCCAGGTGGTGGAGAGGGAGTTGGTGAGCGGCTTCAGCGTCGTCGGCTCGTTGAACACCTGGAGGGTCGCGATGATCGAGAAGAAGAAGGTGAGCACCAGGGAAGGCGCCACCATCGGGATCTTGATCCGGAGCGCGATCTGCCACTGCGAGCAGCCGTCGAGGCGGGCCGCCTCGAAGATCTCGACGGGGATCGCCCGCAGCGAGGTGTAGATCACGATCATGTTGAAGCCGGTGCCGCCCCAGACCGCGATGTTGGCGAGCGCGAGGTAGAGCGGTCCGCCGTCGAGCAGATCGGGCTGCGGCAGCCCCGCCTTGTCCAGCAGGAAGTAGAACGGGCTGACGTCGGGCAGATAGAGGAAGCCCCACATCAGGGCGGCGACGACGCCCGGGATCGCGTACGGGAGGAAGATCGCCAGCCGGGTGAAGCCGCGCAGCCGGAGCCGGTCGGTGTCCAGGAGCAGCGCGAAGAACAGGGCCAGGCCGAGCATCACCGGGACGACGATCGCGCCGTAACCGAGGATGCGCAGCGCGCCGTGCAGCAACTCGGAGTCCGAGAGCGCGTCGGTGTAGTTGGCGAACCCGGCCCAGATCTCCTGGCGGGCGCCCTTGCCGAGGCCCAGGCCGCTGACCTCGGTCCGGCGGAAGCTGAGGTAGAGCGCGTAGCCGATGGGCAGGGCGAAGAAGAGCAGGAACAGCACGATGGCGGGGATGAGGAAGGCGTACGGGGCGCTCTTGACCCCGTACGGCTTCCGGCGGCGTGCGCGTGTCACTCGGAGACTCCGAAGCCCTGCTTCTTCAGGTCGGCGACGGTGGCGTCCTGCATCGCGGTGAGGGCGGGTGCGAAGTCCGACCTGTTCTTGGCGGCCTCGGCGAAGTTGTCCTTGAACGCGGTGTAGGCGACGTTCACGTTCGGGCCCCAGGCGGCCGGGGCGGTGCCCTTGGCGATCTTGGCCGCCTCGGTGTAGAAGTCCGGCTGGTTGGCGAAGTAGGCCGGCGGCTTCGCGAGGGCGCCACCGGTCTGGGCGGCCGTGGCGGCGGGGTAGATGCCGCTCTCCTTCACCAGTGCGGCGAGGGCCGTGGGGTCGGTGTTCAGCCACTTCGCGAAGGTGGCGGCGGCTTCCTTGTGCTTCGAGTCGTTGGTGACCGCGGTCGAGGAGCCGCCCCAGCTGCCGGTGACGTTCTCGCCGGCGGTCCACTGGGGGAGCGGGGCCATGGCCCACTTGCCCGCGGTGTCGGGTGCCGCGGTGGTCAGCGTGCCCGGTGCCCAGACCGCGCTGACCCAGGCGATCTGCTTGCCGGTGTTGAGCGCCTTGTTCCAGGCCGGGGTGTACATCGGCTGGTTGTCGATGGCGCCCTCCTTGACCAGTCCGCCCCAGAAGCTCGCGACCTTCTGCGTGGCCGGGTCGTCGATCGCCACCTTCCACTTGTCGCCGGAGGTGGTCCACCACTGGGCGCCGGCCTGCTGGGCGAGGCCGGAGAAGAGGCCGGAGTCGTTGGAGGAGAAGGTGGTGAGGTCCTTGTCCGGGGCCTTCTTCTTCAGGGCCCGGGCGGTCTCGGCGAACTCGTCCCAGGTGGTGGGCACGGACAGTCCGTACTGCTTGAACAGGTCCTGGCGGTAGTAGAACATCAGCGGGCCGGAGTCCTGCGGCAGGGCGTACAGGGCGTCCGAGCCCAGCGTCGCCTGCTGCCAGATGCCGTCGGCGAACCTGCCCTTGGCGTCGCCCGCCTCCTTGGATATGTCGGCGAGCACATCGTTGGAGACCAGGGTGGGCAGGGCCTGGTACTCGGCCTGCACCAGGTCGGGGGCCTTCTTCGCCTTCGCCGCGGTGATGATCTTGGTGACCAGGTCGTCGCCCGAGGCCTGCTTCTTCACCGTGACCGTGATCCCGGCCTTCTTGCCCTCGCCCTTGTTCCAGATGTCCGCGACCTTGTCCAGGCCGGGGGCCCAGGCCCAGTAGGTGAGCGATGCGGGGCCGGAGGCGGCCGGGCCGTCGCCACTGCCGTCGTCGTCCGACGGGCCGCAGCCCGTGAGCAGGGCGGTGGCGGCGAGCGAGGCGGCCGCGGACACCGCGACGATGCGGTACTTCATGGATTTCTCCCCTGACGAGAAGCGAGGGTGCAGCGCCGACATGCGCTGTGAGCGTTCACAGTAGAGAAACGAAACCGACACTTGTCAATGGTTGTTGCTGTGCGGTTATGTTGGGTCTGCGCCACCGAGAGTGTGTGTGCACGTTCCCAGAAGTTGTACCAAAGAGCTCAGGAGACGCCCATGCCGCACACCCCTCGCGCCACTTCCCCGAAGGGTCTGCACCAGCTGGCCTTCGGCGGCGACTACAACCCCGAGCAGTGGCCCGAGGAGGTCTGGCACGAGGATGTGCGCCTCATGCGGGAGGCCGGTGTCACCATGGTCAGCGTCGGGATCTTCTCCTGGGCACTGCTGGAGCCCGAGCCCGGTACGTACGACTTCGGCTGGCTCGACCGGCTCCTGGACCTGCTGCACGTCAACGGCATCCGCGCCGACCTCGGCACCCCCACCGTCGCCCCGCCCGCCTGGTTCTACCGCAAGCACCCCGAGGCCCTGCCGCTCAGCAGGGACGGCGTCCGCTACGCCTTCGGCTCACGCGGCGCGATCTGCCACAGCAACGCCCACTACCGCGCCGCCGCGGCGAACATCACCGAACAGCTCGCCCGCCGGTACGCCAACCACCCCGCCCTCGCCCTGTGGCACGTCCACAACGAGTACGGCGTCCCGGTCAGCGCCTGCTACTGCGACAGCTGCGCCGCCCACTTCCGCCGCTGGCTCACCGGCCGCCACGGAAGCGTCGAGGAGGTCAACAAGGCCTGGGGCACCGCCTTCTGGGGTCAGCGCTACCGCAGCCTCGACGAGATCGACCCGCCCCGCACCACCCCCACCGTCGGCAACCCGGCCCAGCAGCTCGACTACGCCCGCTTCGCCGACGCCACCATGCGCGAGAACTTCTGCGCGGAACGCGACATCCTGCACCGGCTCGCACCCGGCATCCCCGTCACCACCAACTTCATGACCGCGCTCAGCCAGTGCGACTCGGTGGACTACTGGGCCTGGGGGCGCGAGGTCGACCTCGTCACCAACGACCACTACCTGATCACCGACGGCCGCCGCACCCACGTCAACCTCGCCATGGCCGCCGACCTGACCCGCTCGGTCGCGGGCGGCGCACCCTGGCTGCTCCTGGAGCACTCCGCGGGCGGCGTCAACTGGCAGCCCCGCAACCCCGCCAAGCGACCCGGCGAGATGGCCCGCAACAGCCTCGCCCATGTCGCCCGCGGCTCCGAGGGGGCGATGTTCTTCCAGTGGCGGCAGTCCCTGCGCGGCGCGGAGAAGTTCCACTCGGCGATGCTCCCGCACGCCGGAACGGACTCCCGGATCTGGCGCGAGGTCTCCAGGCTCGGCGCCGACCTCGGCCTGCTGAACGAGATCCGCACCACCCGGACCGTCCCCGATGCAGCCATGGTCTGGGACTGGCAGTCCTGGTGGGCCCAGTCCCTGGAGTGGCGCCCGAGCCAGGACCACGACGCCCGCGAGCGCGCCGACGCCTTCTACGCCTCGCTCTTCGACCGCCACCTCACCGTCGACTTCGCCCACCCCGACGCCGACCTGTCCGGCTACCCCCTGGTCGTCGTCCCGGCCCTCTACCTCGCCACCGAGGAGTCCGGCCGCAACCTGCGGCGTTACGTGGAGGGCGGCGGCACCCTCGTCGTCTCGTACTTCTCCGGCATCGTCGACGCCGACGACGCCGTGCACCCCGGGCCGTACCCGGGCGCGCTCAGGGACGTACTGGGGCTGACGGTCGAGGAGTTCTCCCCGCTCGCCGAGGGGGGCACGGTCCGGCTGATCACCCCCGAGGGCGCACCCGAAGGGCCCGAGCTGACCGGTGACCTCTGGTCCGACGTGGTGATCCCGCGCGGCGCCGAGACCATGTGGTCCTACGCCGACGGCATCCCGGCAGGACGGCCCGCCGTCACCCGGCACCGCCTCGGCGAGGGCACCGCCTGGTACGTCTCCACCCGGCTGACCGGCGCCGGCCTGGACGCCGTGCTGGACCGGGCCTGCGAGGACGCCCGTATCGCGCCCCGCACCGGCCTCCCGTACGACGTCGAGGTCGTCACCCGCACCGGCGACGCCGGCACGTACCTCTTCGTCATCAACCACACCGGGGGCGACACCAAGGTGCCGCTCGACGCCCCCGGCACCGAACTCCTCACCGGAGAACCGGCCACGGGCCACCTCGCCGTCCCGGCAGGTGCCGTCCGTGTGGTCCGCCTCGACGGCTGAGGGCGCACGACCGCTCCTCCTCCACGCAATTCCCGCGCACGGTCGAAGGGACATCGACGATGTACGGAACGACGCACGGCAAGAAGAGAGCGGCGGTGCTGGCGGCCTCGCTGTCCGGCCTGCTGCTGGCCGCACTCCCCGCCCACGCGGCCACGGCCGCCACCGCCCCCGCCAACACCGGTTTCGAATCGGGCAGCACCGGCTGGTCGACCTACTCGGCCGCCGGGCAGAACGCCGCCTCCTTCACCGAGGCGGGCGGTCACAGCGGCAGCACCCGGCTCAGCCACTGGTCCGCCTCCGCCTACAAGGTGGAGACGTACCAGCACCTCACCGGCCTCACCGACGGCACGTACACCCTCAGCGCCTGGGTCCGCTCCGGCGGCGGCCAGAACTCCGCCTACATCGCCCTGCGCAACTGCGGCAGCGCCGAACAGCGCACCGACCTGCCGCCCACCGCGAACGGCGGCTGGATCCGGCTCGTCACCTCGGTGAAGGTCACCGGCGGCTCCTGCACCATCAGCCTGAACTCGGACGCCCACGCGGGGGAGTGGGCCAACTTCGACGACATCGCCTTCGCCCCGGGCGCCACCGGACTCACCGTGAAGGGCGGCGACCTCTCCACCCTTCCGAAGAACGAGGCGCACGGCGCCGTCTACCGCAGTGCCGGCGGCACCACCGGGGACGCGATGGGGCTCCTGAAGTCATCCGGCATGAACTACGTCCGCCTCAAGGTGTGGGTGAACCCGGCCGACGGGTACAACGACAAGGCCCATGTCCTGGCCATGGCCAAGCGCGCCAAGGCCCTCGGCATGAAGGTGCTCGTCGACTTCCACTACTCCGACAGCTGGGCCGACCCCGGCAAGCAGAACAAGCCCGCCGCCTGGTCAGGACACGGCTACGAGCAGCTGCGGACGGACGTCTACCACCACACGTACGACGTACTGGGCGCCCTCAAGGCGCAGGGCACCACGGCCGACATGGTCCAGATAGGCAACGAGACCAACGCCGGAATGCTCTGGCCCGAGGGATCCACCGACAACTGGTCCCAGCTCGCCGGACTGCTCACCTCCGGTGCGAACGCCGCGAAGGCCGTCTCCTCCGGTACGAAGGTGGCCCTGCACCTCGCGAAGGGCGGCGACAACGCGGGCACCCGCTGGTGGTTCGACAACGCCGTCGCGTACGGCGTGCCCTTCGACGTCATCGCCCTCTCGTACTACGGGTACTGGCACGGACCGCTCGACGACCTCCAGACCAACCTCGACGACGCCGCCTCCCGGTACGGAAAGCCGGTGATGATCGCAGAGACGGCCTACGCGCACACCCTCGCGGACGCCGACGGCCTGGAGAACAACATCGCCACCGCGGACCAGCTCGTCAGCGGCTACCCCGCGACCCCGGCCGGCCAGGCGGCCAACCTCCGCGACGTGATGAACGTCGTCGAGGCCGTCCCAGGCGGCCGGGGACTGGGCGCCGTGTACTGGGAGCCGGCCTGGACCGCCGTCAGCGGCAGCGGCTGGGACCCGGCCGACCCGGCGTCCGGCAACGCCTGGGAGAACCAGGCGCTGTTCGGCTACGACACCGAGCTGTTGCCGGCGGCGAGCTGGTTCTCCCACCGGTAGTCCGGTTACGGCTGCGGGGTCTCCTCCAGCGGGGCCCCGTGCCACTTCCACGACGTCACGCGCTCGCGGCCCGGCAGATCGGCGCGGCCGGTGGACCAGAGCAGTACGGTCCACCGGTCCTCGTCGGCCGGGGCGTCGGGGAAGAGCCGGGCCAGGACCCGGTCGCACAGGTCGGCGGGCGGCGTCCAGGTGACGCCGAGGCCCTGGGCGATGTCGTGGGTGTGCGCGAGGGTCTCCACGATGCCCATCGCGGCGAACCCCTCCGGGTCCGAGACACCGTAGGAGTGGTAGGAGCGGACATCGGGGGAGGCCGTCCGGACCATCGCGGACAGCAGGGCGCCGCTCGCCTCCAGGGTCTGGAGCAGCCCGGCCGTTCCCGCCTCCGGGTCCGCGAAGATCGCGTTCCAGGGGCCGCCCTCACGCTCCGGAGCCCAGCGATAGGGAACCTCGGTCTCCAACGAGGGCCTGCGCGGGCCGAGCTGGACGGCGTACGCGAAGAGGTCGTCGCTCAGGTGCTCCACGGTCTCCCAGCAGTCCCAGGTGAGCGTGCCCGCGGGAATGCGCCAGTCCTCGGCCGGCGAGCCCGCGAGCGTGTCCACCGCCAGGCTCACCGCCGATGTCACGTCGTCCGCGGTGACCGGCAGCCGCTTCCCGGTCAGCCGCGCCCGCTCACGCGCACTGCACTCCACACAGAACTCGTTGCCCTCCGGATCGGCCAGCGTCGCCCAGCCCCGCCCGTTCGGCCTGCGGTGGTCGGCGACGAGCGTGGCACCGAGGTCGAGCAGCCGCTCGACCTCCTCGTCCCGGGTGCGGTCCTCCGGCTGGATGTCGAGGTGGATGCGGTTCTTGACGCTCTTCGGTTCGGGCACGGTGATGAACAGCAGGGCGGCACCGGGGGTTTCGACAAGCGCCTCGGGATCACCGGGGAAATCGTCGTCGGCGAGGGAGGCGCCCAGTACCTCGGCCCAGAACGTGCCGAGCTTGTAGGCGTCGGCGCAGTCGACGGTGACGTGGTGTACGTGTGAAGTCATGGGCCCCACTTTCACCTGCGGCTGTCACCGGGTCCAGCGGGTTACGACGGTGGCGGGGGTGGGACGGCATCCCGTCCCACCCCCCCCACGACCGTCGTACGCCCCTACTTCACCGGCGTGAAGTCCCGCGCCCCGATGAACTCCGGGCGGCGGATCGGCGCCGCGAACGGCTCCTGGGCGGTGTTCTCCACGCTGTTGAACACGATGAAGACGTTGCTGCGCGCGTACGGGGTGATGTTGTCGCCCGACCCGTGCATCGCGTTGCAGTCGAACCAGGTCGCCGAACCGGCCTTGCCCGTGAAGAGCCTGATGCCGTGCCGGTCGGCCATCTTCGTCAGCGCCTCGTCGGACGGGGTGCCCGCGTCCTGCATCTGCAGCGACTTCTTGTAGTTGTCCTTCGGCGTCTCGCCCGCACAGCCCAGGAACGACTTGTGTGAACCGGGCATGATCATCAGCCCGCCGTTGGTGTCGTAGTTCTCGGTCAGCGCGATCGACACGGACACGGCCCGCATGTTCGGCAGACCGTCCTCGGCGTGCCAGGTCTCGAAGTCCGAGTGCCAGTAGAAGCCCGAGGCGCCGAAGCCGGGCTTGACGTTGATCCGCGACTGGTGGACGTACACATCCGAGCCGAGGATCTGACGGGCCCGGCCCACCACGCGCTCGTCGCTGACGAGCCGGGCGAAGACCTCGCTGAGCCGGTGGACCTCGAAGACCGACCGTACTGAGTCCGACTTCGGTTCGATGATCGAGCGCTCGTCGGCCCGTACCGCGGGATCGGCGATCAGCCGCTCCAGCTCGGCGTGGTAGCCGGCCACCTCGTCCGGGGTGATCAGCTGGCCGACGGTGAGGAATCCGTCGCGTTCGAAGCCCTGGAGCTCCTTGGCGGCGACCGGACCCGGTGCGCCCGGCGCGGACCAGATGACCGGGTCCTGGCGGGGAGTGGTCATCTCGGCGGCGCCGCGCGACGGGTACAGGTCGGCGCGTACATCAGTGGTCATGGTGGTTCAGCCCTCCTCGGTCAGCAGCGGGTAGACACCGTTCTCGTCGTGCTCCTCCCGTCCGGTGACGGGCGGGTTGAAGACACAGACACAGCGGAAGTCCGTCTTGGGCCGCATGGTGTGGTGCTCATGGCCGTTGAGCAGGTACATCGTGCCGGGAGTGATCCAGTGCTTCTCGCCGGTCTCGTCATTGGTGAGCTCGGCCTCGCCCTCGACGCACAGGACCGCCTCGATGTGGTTGGCGTACCACATCGACGTCTCGGTACCGGCGTACATCGTGGTCTCGTGGAGCGAGAAGCCCACCTTCTCCTTGGCGAGCAGGATGCGCTTGCTCTCCCAGGTTCCGGAGGCGGCCTTCACATGCCGGTCGGTGTTCTCGATGTCACTGAACGATCGGACGATCACGGTGGGTCAGTGCCTTTCTCTCTACGGTGTCTCTCATCGGGCCCGCCCGGGGCGGCCCCGGGTCAGAGGCGGTCGGGTGACCGACCGCCTCTCAGGCGGTCTCTCGGACGCAGCGGGCCAGCGTGCGCAGGCCCTCGTCCAGCTCCTCGGGGGTGATGGTCAGCGGCGGCAGCAGTTTCACGACCTCGCTCTGCGGGCCGGAGGTCTCCAGCAGCAGCCCCAGCTCGAACGCGCGGGCGCACACGGCCGACGCACGCGCCGGGTCGTTGAACTCCAGGCCCCACACCAGTCCGCGGCCGCGGAACTGGGCACTGTCGTGCTCGCCGCAGATCGCCAGCAGCGCCGACTCGACCTGCTCGCCGCGGGCCAGCGTCTGCTTCTCCATCTGGCCGTCGGCCCAGTAGGCGTCGAGGGCGGCGGCGGCGGTGACGAACGCCGGGTTGTTGCCGCGGAACGTGCCGTTGTGCTCGCCCGGCTCCCAGATGTCCAGCTCGGGCTTGAACAGGCAGAGCGACATGGGCATTCCGTAGCCGCTGATGGACTTCGACAGCGTCACGATGTCCGGCGTGATGCCGGCCTCCTCGAAGGAGAAGAAGCCGCCGGTACGGCCGCAGCCCATCTGGATGTCGTCGACGATCAGCAGCATGTCCTGGCGGTGGCACAACTCCTGGAGCGCGCGCAGCCACTCGGCGCGGGCGACGTTGATGCCGCCCTCGCCCTGGACGGTCTCCACGATCACGGCGGCGGGCTTGTTGAGCCCGGAGCCCTGGTCCTCCAGGAGCCGCTCGAACCAGAGGAAGTCGGGGACCTGGCCGTCGAAGTAGTTGTCGAACGGCATCGGCGTGCCGTGCACCAGCGGGATGCCGGCCCCGGCCCGCTTGAAGGCGTTGCCGGTGACGGCGAGAGAGCCGAGCGACATGCCGTGGAAGGCGTTGGTGAACGAGACGACCGACTCGCGGCCCTTGACCTTGCGGGCCAGCTTCAGCGCCGACTCGACGGCGTTGGTGCCCGTCGGACCGGGGAACATCACCTTGTACGGCAGGTCGCGGGGCCGCAGGATGACGTTCTGGAAGGTCTCCAGGAAGGCGCGTTTGGCGGTGGTCGCCATGTCGAGGCCGTGGGTGATGCCGTCGCGCTCGATGTAGTCGATCAGCGCGCGTTTCAGCACCGGGTTGTTGTGGCCGTAGTTCAGCGAACCGGCGCCGGCGAAGAAGTCGAGGTACGAGTGGCCGTCCTCGTCGGTCAGCCGGGCGCCCTGCGCGCGGTCGAAGACGGCGGGCCAGCCGCGGCAGTAGCTGCGTACCTCGGACTCGAGGGTCTCGAAGACACTGAGGGCGGGCGGGGTGATGGTCACAGCGGGTCTCCTGCGTGAGGGGGGTTGTGACGGGCGGCGGTGAAGGTGACTGCGACGGGCGGCACCCGCCGGAAGGCGTGCTCGCTCAGGCGTGGAACGGGCCGATGCTGTAGAGCACTTCCGGCAGATGGGTGCCCTCGGGGAACAGGCCGCCGTCGAAGAGCACCTCGCGTTCCAGTGCCACGTCATGGCGCCGTGCGTAGGAGGTGAACAGGCGGTCCGATGCCTTGTTGTCCGGGGTGATGGTCGTCTCGACCGAGGCGAGGCCCTGCTCAGCGGCCACGCGGGCGGTCAGGGCGTCCAGCAGCTTCGCTGCCAGGCCGGTGCCCCGGTGGCCGTGGTCGACGGCCACCTGCCAGACGACGAGCGTCTCCGGGCGGTCCGGCCTGATGTACCCCGTCACGAAGGCGACCGGGGCGCCGGTCTCGTCGCGGGCGACCACGGAGGTCGCCGCGAAGTCCCGGCACCACAGCAGGTAGCTGTACGAGGAGTTGAGGTCCAGGACCTCGGAGTCGCGGGCAATGCGCCAGATCGCGGCTCCGTCCTCCACTCGTGGGGTGTCGATGGTGATGAATTCGCTTCGGGCACGTGCAAACTCTGCTGGTGCGGCGGTCATGCGAATTGAATTTACCCAGCAAATTTCGAAATTGCATCGACGCAAGGGGTTGGGTGGCGCGGCTTCTTGTGTTATCACGCGAGTGTGCGCCCCTGCGCGAATCGGCTCCGTTTTCTTACGATTTGGCACGGATATATCCGGCATAACACCCCCGGTGTGGAGTCGGTCACAAGGTCGTAACTCTCGTGCGACGCAACCGAATTGTGGAGATCGGCCGTCCGGGAAACCGGGGTGTTTAGCCTGTGGGAAAGCGGGCAGAAGAATGCGGGGAGCTGCTCTGAATAAGGCAGCTCCCCGCATTTATGGATTACGTCGGAATTTATGCGCCGGTCCAGGTTTCCGAAACGGCCTTCCGGGCAGCTTCCAGATCGACCTGCCGGCCCGTATCGGCCAGCGCCGCCCCCAGAGCCGCGAGCGAGGAGAGCACCGCGCCCCGCGTCGCATCCACCCCGTAGTGATTGACCCGGATCATCTCCTTGGACAGCGCCCCGCCCCCCGCGATGAGCGGCAGCGACGGGTCGGCCGCGAGCGCCTGCGCGACGAGCTCCGCGGCGTCCACGCCCTCGGGCGTGCGCAGCGTGGTCGCCACCGGAGCCGCGTCCCCCGCCTCGTGCACATACGGCGTCAGGCCGCCGCCGAGTGCCACCGCGCCGGCCCGGGTGGCAGTGGCCGCAGCCGCGTGACGGGCCATCAGCGCGTCCAGACCCTCCGCCTCGATCCGCTCCACGCAGGCCTCCAGTGCCAGCATCTCCAGCTGGGCCGGGGCGTGCAGGAGGGCCTTGCGGCCGCCGTCGATCCAGCGCTCCTTCCAGTCCAGCAGGGAGAGGTAGGAACGGCGCGGGGCCTGCGGGTTGGCGGCGATCCGCTCCCAGGCGCGTGCACTCACCGACACCGCCGAGACCCCGGCCGGGCCGCCCATCGCCTTCTGCGCGCCGATCACGCACAGGTCCACACCCCACGCGTCCGGCAGCAGCGGCTCGGCACCCACCGACGCGACGGCATCCAGCATGAACAGCGCCCCGTGCGCCCGGACGACCTCACCGATCTCCGCGACCGGGTTGGTGTTGCCGGTGGCGGCCTCCGCGTGCACCAGGGACACGAAGTCGATCTCCGGGTGCGCGGCCAGTGCCTCGGCGACCTGGGCGGCGGTCACGGCCGTGTGGAACGGCACCGCGAGATCGATGACCTCGGCTCCGCAGTCGCGCAGCCAGTTGCCGAACGTCTGCCCGTACGGCCCCGTGACGATGTTCAGCGCCGTCGAACCGGGCCGGGCGCCGCCCCTGATGCAGCCTTCGAGGGGGAGGAGCGCCTCGCCCTGCATGATGACGACGTCCTGCTCGGTGGCGAGGAGACCGGCCACCCGCCGCTCGATCGCCGCGAAATGCGCGGCGGTGAGCGGGGTCAGGTCGAGGAAGGGGTGCGTCACGGTGGTGCTCTCTTCGGGATCGGATCGGTGTGCGGCCCGGCCTGCGAGCCAGGCCTGCACCGAGGGTACCGAGCCCTCCACGGACGGCCCGGACCCGTCCGCCGGATCGGGTCGGACGGGGCGCGGCGCCGGGTCCGGTGCCCCGTGCGGTGCCTCGTACAGTGCTGTTCATGAGCGATCACGAGGCGCCGCGGGTGCTGCAGGTGAAGGGGCGGGTGCTCGTCGGCCCCGACGACGTCAGGGACGAGCTCTGGGCGGTCGACGGACGGGTCACGTACGAGCGGCCCGCCGGCGCGGACGACGCGGTCGTCGTCACCGGCTGGGCCCTGCCGGGGCTGGTCGACGCCCACTGCCACGTCGGGCTCGACCATCACGGAGCCGTCGACGCCGCCACCACCGAGAAGCAGGCCATCGACGACCGGGAGGCCGGCGCGCTGCTCCTGAGGGACGCGGGCTCGCCGGCCGACACCCGCTGGATCGACGACCGCGAGGACCTGCCGAAGATCATCAGGGCCGGCCGCCACATCGCCAGGACCCGGCGGTACACCAGGAACTACGCGTACGAGATCGAGCCGGACGAGCTGGTGGCGTACGTCGGACAGGAAGCGCGCCGCGGGGACGGCTGGGTGAAGCTCGTCGGTGACTGGATCGACCGCGAGGTGGGCGACCTGACCGCCTGCTGGCCGCGCGCGGAGGTCGGGGCGGCGATCGCCGAGGCGCACCGGCTGGGTGCCCGGGTCACCGCCCACTGCTTTGCCGAGGACTCGCTGCGCGATCTCGTCGAGGCCGGGATCGACTGCATCGAGCACGCGACGGGGCTGACCGAGGAGACCATTCCGCTCTTCGCCGAGCGCGGGGTGGCGATCGTCCCCACCCTGGTCAACATCGCCACCTTCCCCTCGCTCGCGCAGGGCGGCGACGCCAAGTACCCCCGCTGGTCCGCCCATATGCGCCGGCTGCACGAGCGCCGGTACGACACCGTGCGCGCCGCCTACGACGCGGGGGTGCCGGTGTTCGTCGGCACGGACGCCGGCGGGGTGCTCGCCCACGGCCTGGTGGCCGACGAGGTCGCGGAGCTGGTCAAGGCGGGCATCCCGGCCCTGGAGGCGCTGTCCGCGACGACGTGGGGAGCCAGGGCGTGGCTCGGCAGGCCGGGGCTGGAGGAGGGCGCGCCGGCCGACCTGGTGGTGTACGACGAGGACCCGCGGGCGGACGTGCGCGTGCTGGCGGCTCCGCGCCGGGTCGTCCTGAACGGGCGCGTGATCGGCTGAGCCGGGGTTTCGGGCCCGTGATGCGCTGTGTTGACCGGTAGTGACCGGGAAGGGTCCCACTCGTTGAATCACTTCCGCGCACTACGGTGCCGAGGGTGGTCCGAGCCGCCCGCGCTCGGTAAAACGGGTGAAACGGGTGAACTTGAGGAACGCACGTGCCGGAATAATCGAATACAGACGCGGAAACCCCCCTTTGGGGTGAACTCACGTCAGGTGTCTGTCAGTTCACCCTCTGTGCGTAAAGATTCACGGAGTCGAGGCCACCGGTGCCCGCGATGTCCCTCATTGGACGGCGCCGGTGGCTCCATGTCTCTTGTGGGGGTTCCACCATCTTGAACAGCAACACCTTCCGCCTCGCCGCCCTGGCGGTCGCCGCCGCTCCCGTCGCCCTGCTGGTCGCCGTCCCGGCGCAGGCCACCACCGCGACCACCACCACGACCACCGGCGACGGGAAGGCGAGCGCGGTCGTGCTCCGGACCGCACTCGACGTCTCGCTCCTCAACAAGACGGTCGACGTGCCGCTGGAGGCCACACTCAACGAGGTGCACGCCCCGCGGAGCGCCGAGAAGACCGCGCTCAGCGTGAAGCTCGACGGAGTGGAGGGCGGGCAGCCGGTCAGCGTGCTGCGGGCCGATGTGGCCACGGCGAAGGCCACCGTCCGCAAGCACCGCGCCGAGGGCTACAGCAATGTGGTGAAGGCGCGGTTGCACCTGCCCGGTCTCCCGGGGCTCCCGCTGATCGAGGCCGAGCAGGTCACCTCCAAGGCCGTCTGCGAGGTCGGCCACAAGCCGGTGGCCGAGTCGAACGTCCTGGGCCATGTGAAGGTCCTCGGCAAGCGGATCACCCTCACCGCCGGAGGCAGCACGCGGGTCGCGGTGAAGGGCGTCGGCGAGGTGACGCTCGACCTGTCGAAGACGAGCACCACTTCGCGCACCGCGGCCGCGGTGGCGCTCCAGCTGAAGGTTTCGGTCAACCCGCTCGAACTGAACGTCGCCGATGTGAAGGGTGAGGTCACACTCGCCGAGGCCACCTGCGAGACGCCGAAGGCTGCTGCCGGCACGGGCGGTGGAGAGAACGGCGGCGGAGAGAACGGCGGCGGTGACAACGGCGGTTCGACGGACGGCGGTTCCAGCGACGGCGGTTCGACCGACGGCGGTTCGACCGACGGTGGCGCGACCGACGGCGGATCCGGCACCGCGGGCTCCACGGCAGGCTCCACGGCAGGTTCCACAGCCGGCGACACCGGCGGCGACGTGAAGCCCCAGACCGGCACCGGTGACGCGCCCCGGACGGCCGGCGCCGACCTCGCCGAGACGGGCAGCAGCTCCACCACTCCGTACGTCGCCGGTGGCGCAGCCCTTCTGCTCGCAGTCGGAGCCGGCGCGATGGTCGTCGCCCGGCGGCGCGCGCAGGACTGACACCCGGCGGAGCGCGTCAGGGCCCGAGGGGACGACCGGGGGGTCGTAGGGGAATGAAGGGGGCGGCGGGGAGCGGTGTTCCGTATACGGAGCACCGCTCCCCGCCCGACGCGGGTCCGGCCGGACGGGCCCGTTACCGGCTGACCGCGGACAGCGCCTGGATCGCCTGGTCGAACGCCTGCAGGAAGCGGTTGGTCGTCGTACGGTCCCGCACCGCCAGCCGCAGCCACTCGTCGCCGAGCCCCGGAAACGTATCGCCACGCCGGGCCGCGAAGCCCAGCATCCGCAGCCGCTCACGTATCTCGGCGGCCCGCTCCAGCCGGACCAGTACGAACGGTCCCTGCGCCGGCTCCACCACCCGTATCTCGGTGAACTCCCGCAGACCCGCCACCAGATGACAGCGGTCCACCACGATCCGGTCGGCCGCCGCAGCCGCCTCGGCCAGCGCCCGCGGCTCCACACACGCCTCGGCCGCCGCCAGCGCCGGGGACGACACCGGCCAGAGCGGCTGCGCCTCCTCCAGCGTACGAATGGTCTCCGGCGCGGCCGCCACGTAACCGATGCGCAGCCCGGCCAGCCCCCACGTCTTGGTGAGGCTGCGCAGCACCACGAGCCCGGGGATGTCCGTACGCCCGCACAGCGCCTCGCGTTCGCCAGGCACCGCGTCCATGAACGCCTCGTCGACCACCAGCGTCCGCCCGGGACGCGCCAGTTGCTCCAGCACGGCCGCCGGATGCAGCACGGACGTCGGGTTGGTCGGATTGCCGACCACCACCAGATCCGCGTCCGCCGGCACGGCCGCCGGATCCAGCCGGAATCCCTCATCGGCCCGCAGCAGCACCCGTCCCACCTCGTGCCCGGCCGCGCGCAGCGCCGCCTCGGGCTCGGTGAACTGCGGATGCACCACGACCGGCCGCCGGGCCGGCAGCGCCCGCGCGATCAGCACGAACGCCTCCGCCGCACCGGCCGTCAACAGAAGCCGTTCCGGGGGGAGTCCGTGCCGTGCGGCGACCGCCGCGCGTGCCTGACGCCCGTCCGGATACGCGGCGAGTTCGCCCAGGGACGCGGCGATCCGCTCCTTCAGCCAGGCCGGTGGGGTCCCGGCCCGTACGTTGACGGCGAGATCGGTCAGATCCCGGTCCCGTCCCCGTACCTCCGCGTCACCGTGGTGCCGCAGATCGTGCGCGCCCGCGCCTGTCGCGTCGGGGCGTTCAGTGGGAGTGTGCATGACCGCCATGGTGGGGGTGGTGGTGATGGCCGTCGTCGTCAGGGTGGAAGTGCGGCTGCTGCGGCAGTCCCACCTTGTCCTCGAAGCCCGGCAGCGCGATCCGGTACACGCAGGAGTCGCAGTTCATCCGCAGATCGCCCTTGACGGCCTCCCGGTAGCGCTCCATGACCAGATCGAGCAGTTCTTCCGCGGCACCGATCACCTCGGCCGGCCGGACGTCCAGCTCCGGATGGGCGGCGGCCCACTCCTCGGTCTGGTGACGCACGCGGTCCGGCAGGATGCCCGTGAAGAGGAAGTACGGCAGAACGACTATGCGCCCCGCACCCAGCTTCACGCAACGGTCGAGACCGGACGGCACATCAGGAGCGGCCAGCGACACGAAGGCCGTCTCCACACCCGCGTAGCCCCGGCCCTCCCAGAACAGCCGCGCCGCCTTGTACACCTCGGCGTTGGCGTCCGGGTCGGTGGATCCGCGCCCCACCAGCAGGATCGTCACCTCGGACCGGTCGGTGTCGCCCAGCACCTCGTCGACCCGCCGCTCCAGCACCTTCAGCAGCGCCGGGTGCGGGCCCAGCGGACGCCCGTAGGTGTACGAGATGCCCGGGTGGCGCTCCTTCTCACGGGTCAGCGCCGCCGGGATGTCTCCCTTGGCGTGCCCGGCCGAGACCAGCATCAGCGGGACGGCGGCGAAACGCTTGACGCCCTGCTCGACGAGTTCGGTCACGGCGTCGCCCAGCGGTGGCGGTGACAGTTCGATGAAACCGCCCGCGACGGGCAACTGCGGGTTACGCGCGCCGAGTTCGGCCACGAAGTCACGGAAGGCGGCGGCCCCGCCCTCGTCCCGGGTGCCGTGGCCGGCGATGAGCAGTGCGGGACGGTCGTTCGGGGTGTTCACGGATGCTCCTCGGTGTTCATGGGGGGTGGGGTGCGGGGCTGCGGGCCGGTTCACGGGGCCGCCTCCGCCGCGGGCGCGGCCGACTGCCAGCGGTAGCCGCGCGGGGTGACCATGCGGCCCGCGATCTCGCGGGTGGCCGTGTTGCCGACGGTGACGACGGTCATCATGTCGACCGATGCCGGGTCCAGCGCGGCCAGCGACGTCACCCGGCTGGACTCGTCGGGCCGCGAGGCGTTGCGCACGACCCCGACCGGCGTGGCCGGCTCCCGGTGCTCGGCCAGGATCGACAGCGCCTTCGGCAGCTGCCAGTCGCGGCCCCGGCTGCGCGGGTTGTAGAACGTCACGATGATGTCGGCCTCGGCAGCGGCCCGCACCCGGCGCTCGATGACCTCCCACGGCGTGTGCAGGTCGGAGAGGCTGATCGAGACGTGGTCGTGGCCCAGCGGGGCGCCCAGGATCGCGGCCGCCGCCAGCGCGGCCGTCACACCCGGCACACCGACCACATCGATGTCGGCGCCCGCCTCGGCCAGCGCCGGCGAGGCCATCGCGTACACGCCCGCGTCACCGCTGCCGATCAGCGCCACCGCATGCCCCTTGCGCGCCTCGGCGACCGCCGTACGGGCCCGCTCCTCCTCTGCACCGAGCCCCGACTCCAGAATCGTGGTGCCGGGCCGCAGCAGGTCCCTGATCTGGTCGACGTACTGGTCGAGCCCGACCAGCACCGAAGCCCGCCGCAGCTCCTCACGGGCGCGCGGCGTCAACAGGTCACGCGCCCCGGGCCCGAGCCCCACGACGGCCAGGCGCCCACGCGGAGCCCGGCGCACCACCGCGCAGGTGGCCATCGCCGCCCGCCCCTCGGGCTGCGACTTCCGCTTCGGCACGAGGAGTTCACCGCCCCCGGCCAGCGCCGCGGCCTCCGCCACCGAGGGCGTGCCGACGGCGGCGAGCGGTGCGTCGGACGGATGCGGGACCTCGATCCGGGCCAGCTCATCGGCCGGGTACGTCCGCAACGGCACGCCGAGCCGCGCGGCGGCGGCCACGATCCCTGGCTCCTGCGCCTTCGCGTCCACGGTCACCAGCTCCGCGACGCTCAGCGGTGAGAGGCCGGCCCCCGCCAGAGCGTCCCGGATCAGCCCGAGCACCTCGTCCTCGGGCGCGTCCTTGGACGCGCCGACCCCGGCGACGAGCGAGGCGGGCCGCAACACGGCCTCCCGCGCCGTCAGTTGCACGATCCGGTCGGTGATGTGCAGCACCGCGGCTCCGGCGGCGTCGGGGTGCACGTTCGGCGGCAGCGCAGGCAACGGCCACACCGCGTCCGCCCGCAACGCCACCGGCGCACCGTCGAGCATCGCCCGCGACACCCCCGCGACATCCCCCTCCACGGGGAGCCCCAGCATGTCCAGACCGGGAACACCCACCGCGTCCGTCGCCGTCGTCACCACCGGCGTCGCGCCCAGCACCTCACCGACTGCCACCGCAAGGGCGTTCGCCCCGCCACCGTGCCCGCCGAGCAGCGCCACCGCGTGGCGTCCCGCCTCGTCGACACAGACGACACCCGGGTCGGCCGCCTTGTCCGCGAGCAGCGGCGCGACCAGCCGCACCACGGCCCCCGTCGCCAGGAAGCACACCAACTGCTCGCACTCGGCGAACGCCCGCCGCACGGCCTCGCGCACCGGACCGTCGTAGACCACGGCTCGGCCGGGCCAGGCCGCGGCCAGCCGGTCACGGGCGACGGCGCCCGCCGCCGTCGCGGAGATCAGGCCGATCACTGGGTTGCTCCTTCACTTGCACCGGCCGCGGAGCGGACGCCCCACAGCAGAAAGACCGGATTGGCCGCGGCGAGCCGGGTCACGTCACCGGGCAGCGGCGCCAGCCGCGAGGACTGCAACAGCACGCCCTCGGGTACGAAACCGGCGCCGGCCAGGGCCGACCGCACCTGCGGCACCCGGTCCAGGGCCGCCACCGCGACCACCACGGCACGCCGCGCCCGCCGGGCGCACGCCGCCACGATCGCGGGCAGCTCACTCCCGCCGCCCCCGATGAACACCGCGTCGGGGT
Organism: Streptomyces sp. NBC_00464; assembly: GCF_036013915.1. NCBI lineage: Bacteria > Bacillati > Actinomycetota > Actinomycetes > Kitasatosporales > Streptomycetaceae > Streptomyces > Streptomyces sp. NBC_00464. The sequence goes on from NZ_CP107899.1 coordinate 6,202,327, forward strand.
CCGCGAGATCGGAGAGCACTATCGGGGCGGACCCGTGCACCGCCCGTACGTACACCCCGTGCGCGGCGGCGTTCGCCCGGATCCGCTCGACCCCGTCCGCCGTCTTCTCGACGGCCACGGCGGCCGCGCCGAGCCGGGCGCACTCCACCGCCACCGATCCCGAACCGGCACCGATGTCCCACACCAGATCACCCGTGCGCGGCCCGAGCCGGGCCAGCGCCAGCGCCCGCACCTCGAACTTGGTGATCATCGAGTCGCGGTGCTCGAACTCCGCCTCGTCCAGTGCCCATCCGGCCGGACCCGAGGCCGGGCCGGCCACCGTCCGGACCGGCGACAGCGCCCTCGACTCGTCCAGGCACAGCACCACACTCACCGGATCCGGCCACGGACGGGCCGCCGCCTCCCGAGGCGTCAGCCGCTCGATACGCTCGTGCTCCGGGTCGCCGAGCGCCGTCGCGACGACCAGGGTCCGCTCCTCGCTCCGGTACAGCAGCCCCGCCGCCAGCTCCGCGGGCCCGGCACCGGGTCCCGTCAGCACCGCGACCTTGGGGTGGGCGAAGCACACGTTCACCGCGGTCCGCGGATCACGCCCGTGCGCGCTGACGACGACCGCGTCGTCCCACGGAATCCCCAGCCGGGCGAACGCCACCGCGATCGACGGCGCACCCGGCCGGACATCGAGAGCCGCGGGCCCGAACCGCTCCGCCAGTGCCCGCACGATCCCGAAGAACCCCGGATCACCGGAGGCCAGCACCACCACCCGGGCCCCGTCCTCGGCCAGGTGGATCCCGATCCGGTCGAGAGCCGGAGCCAGCGGCCCCAGCACCACCCGCGAGGCGCCCGCCGGCAGTACGGCCCCGTCCAGATGACGCCGGGCGCCGACCACCAGCGTGGCCCCGGCCAGCTCCCGGACCGCGTCCGGGGCGAGCGGCGCCCCCGTCCCCGTACCGAAGACCCGGATCACGAGCCGGACCGCTGGGCGCGCAACTCGGCCCGCGCCGCCTTGTCGGCCTTGCGGTACCCGTGGAAGTGACCCGGGTGGTACAGATGCGAACGCGTCCCCGACGCCGACAGGGCAGGGCCGACCAGGAAGAGCGTGTGCTTCCAGAGCTTGTGCTCCTTGACCGTCGCCTCCAGCGTCTCGATCGTGCAGCGCAGGATCAGCTCCTCCGGCCACGTCGCCTGGTACGCGATCACCACCGGCGTCGAGGTCGGGTACCCGCCCTCCAACAGCTCCTGCGTCAGCTGACCGGACCGGGCCGCCGACAGGAACAGCGCCATCGTCGTGCCGTGCCGGGCGAACTCCCGCACCTCCTCACCGGGAGGCATCGGCGTCTTGCCGCCGCCCAGCCGGGTCAGGATCACCGACTGCGCCACCTCCGGGATCGTCAGCTCGCGCTGCACGAGGGCCGCGACCGCCGAGAACGACGACACCCCGGGCACGATCTCCACCGCGACACCCAGCTCGCCGCACCGGTCGACCTGCTCCTGCGTGCCGCCCCACAGCGCCGGATCACCGGAGTGGATACGCGCCACCTTCAGCCCCTCGTCCGCCGCCCGCCGGTACACGGCGACGACCTCTTCGAGGGACATCTGCGCCGAGTCCAGGATCTCCGCGCCCTCCCGGGCGTGATCGAGGACCTCCGCCTGCACCAGGCTGGCCGCCCAGATGACGATGTCGGCATCCGCGATGGCCCGCGCAGCCCGGAAGGTCAGCAGATCGGCGGCGCCGGGACCGGCACCGACGAACGTCACGGTGCCACGGGTGGGCGCGGCGACTGCGGCGGCTGCGTCGACTGCTTCGGACATGGGACGGGTCCTTTCGGAAACATGAAAAAGAAAAGAAGGGGACACGGCTGCGGGCATCCTGCGGATGCGCGCACCGGGGTCAATCGGCTAGCAAGAGCCCATGGCGGTGTTCGTCGCGCTCGGCGCGTTCCTGATGACCCTGGTCGGCGGCTGGGTTGCCCAGCGCGTCACCGACCGCCGCCACCTGGTGCTCGGTTTCGCCGGCGGACTGATGCTCGGAGTCGTCGGCCTCGACCTGCTGCCGGAGGCCATCGAAGCCGCGGGCGGCCTCATCTTCGGCGTACCGGCGGCCCTGCTGCTGTTCGTGGGCGGCTTCCTCTTTGCGCACCTGGTCGAGCGACTGCTCGCCGTACGCCAGGCGGCACACGGAGCGAGCGAGGAGCGCGTGCCCCAGGTCGGACTGACAGCGGCGGCCGCCATGGTCCTCCACAGCCTGATGGACGGCGTGGCGCTCGGTGCGGCCTTTCAGGTGGGCGGCGGCATGGGAGCGGCCGTCGCCCTCGCCGTCATCACCCACGACTTCGCCGACGGCTTCAACACGTACACGATCACCAGCCTGTACGGGAACGCCCGCCGCAAGGCCCTGACGATGCTGTACGCGGACGCGGCGGCGCCCGTCATCGGCGCGGCGACGACGCTCGTGTTCACCCTTCCGGAGGAACTCCTCGGCTGCTATCTCGGCTTCTTCGGCGGCGCGCTGCTCTACCTCGCCGCCGCCGAGATCCTGCCCGAGGCGCACCACGACCACCCCGCCCGCTCCACCCTGCTGTGCACGGTCACCGGAGTGGGCTTCATCTGGCTGGTGGTGGGCCTTGCGCAGTGACCGCCTCACAACTTGCCGCCCCGCCCGCCGTCACGCGGCGCGGGCGCGATCAGCGTGGAGAGATACGGCAACGGCCCCTCGGCCAGCTCCGACGCGGGCCGGATCGACTCCTCCGGCAGCCCGAGCGCCGAACCCCACACCGCGTCCTCGGTCCGCCCCGTCTCGCGCAACGCCGTGGCGACCTCCTCGGCCAGCCGCCCGAACTTGTACGCGACGACCGTCCCGGGTCCCTTCAGGGCCTCCTTCAGTACGGCCGCCCCGGCGGTCACCGGCACCAGCGTCAACGGCTCCGTACCCTCGGTCAGCACCGCGCCACTGCGCGCGGCCAGATCCTGCATCGCCGTGATCCCCGGCACCGTCACCACGGACGTGCCCGGCAACAGCTCACCGATCGTGTGCGCGAGATACGTGAACGTGGAGTACACGTTCGGATCGCCGATGGTCGCGAAGGCCACCGAACCATGCGTACGCAACAGCTCCGCGACCCGCGCACCCGCCGCGTCCCACGCCGCCTCCCGGCGCGCCCGGTCCGTCCGCTCGTTGAGCGCGAACACGACCCGCACGACCTTCTCGGCCCCCACGTAGTGCAGCACCGTCGCCTCGGCACGTCCCCGCTCACCGGTGTCCATCACGGGCACCACGACGACGGCGGCATCACGCAGCGCGTTGACGCCCTTGACGGTCACCAGCTCCGGATCACCGGGTCCGACTCCGACCCCGACCAGCGTGTTCATCCCTTGCACCTCTCCACGAATCGGCGGGCCGTACCGGGCGCCGAGGCCCAGTGCGTATGCAGATAACTCGCGTGCACGCCCTGCTGCACGAACCCCTCGACGCGCCGCTCCGGCTGGTGCATGCCCCAGGCCGGCGCCTCCCCGGCCCCGGGCTCCAGCACGGTGCGGTGGAACTCGTGCCCGCGCATCCGCGTCCCCGTAGCCGCCAGCACGCTGTCGGAGAGCGCCACGGCGTCCCGGTACCCGAGCGTCAGCCGCTCCGACATCCGCGCCTCGGCGTCCAGCACCCCGCACATCGGCAGTCCGTCCAGCGACCGCGCCAGATACAGCAGCCCCGCACACTCGGCAGCCACCGGAGCCCCCGAGAGCGCCAGCTCCGCAACGGCCTTCCGCAACGGCTCGTTGGCCGACAGCTCGGGCGCGTACACCTCGGGAAACCCGCCCCCGACGACGAGCCCTCGCGTCCCTTCGGGCAATGCCTCGTCCCGCAACGGATCGAACGGCACGACGGTGGCCCCGGCGGCGGCGAGCAGCTCGCTGTGCTCGGCGTAGGAGAAGGTGAAGGCGGGACCGGAGGCGACGGAGACAACGGGAGCCCCGCAATTCAGCCCCTGGGGGTCCCCCCGGACGAAGTCTGGGGGAGTTTGAGGAGCGGGGGTCCGGGGGCGGAGCCCCCGGTTACGGGAAGGGGCGGGGAGGGGAACAGGCTCGCCGCAGGCGCCCACCGCCTCCGCCGCGCTCCACACCGCCCCCGGCACGGGAGGCGCAGACTGCGCCAACGCCATCAAGGCGTCCAGGTCACATCCACCCCGCACCCGATCCGCCATCGCCGCGACAGCGCCCACCGCATCGCCCCGCCGCTCGGCCACCGGCACCAGCCCCAGATGCCGCGACGGCACAGCCACCTGCGGGGCCCGCCGCAACACCCCCAGCACGGGCACCCCGGACTCGTCCAGGGCCTCCCGCAGCAACGCCTCGTGCCGGTCGGACCCCACCTTGTTCAGGATCACGCCCCCGATCCGCACCTGCGTGTCCCACGAGGCGAAACCGTGCACCAGAGCCGCCACCGACCGCGACTGCGACGACGCATCCACGACCAGCACCACCGGCGCCCGCAGCAGCTTCGCGACCTGCGCGGTCGAAGCGAGCTCACCCTGCCCGGATGCCCCGTCGTACAGCCCCATCACACCCTCGACGACCGCCAGGTCACACCCCTGCGCACCATGCGCGAACAGCGGAGCGACCAGCTCCGGCCCGCACATGTACGCATCGAGATTGCGCCCCGGCCGCCCCGTGGCAAGGGTGTGATAGCCGGGATCGATGTAGTCGGGCCCCACCTTGTGCCCGGACACGGCGAGCCCCCGCCCGGCGAAGGCGGCCATCAGGCCCGTCGCGACGGTGGTCTTGCCGCTGCCGGACGACGGCGCGGCGATGACCAGGCGCGGAACGTTCACCACTCGATGCCCCTCTGGCCCTTCTGCCCGGCGTCCATCGGGTGCTTGACCTTCGACATGTCGGTCACCAGATCAGCGGCCTCCACCAGTGCGGCAGGGGCGTTGCGCCCGGTGATCACCACGTGCTGGTTGCCGGACCGCCGGCGCAGCACCTCGACGACCTCATCGGTGTCGACCCACCCCCAGTGCATCGGATAGGCGAACTCGTCGAGGACATACAGCCGGTACGTCTCGGCCGCCAGATCACGCTTGACCTGCTCCCAGCCCTCGCGGGCCGCCGCCTCGTTGTCCAGCTGCTGATCGCGCTGGACCCAGGACCAGCCCTCGCCCATCTTGTGCCAGGCGACGGACCCGCCCTCGCCGCTCGCGCCGAGGACCTTCAGCGCGTTCTCCTCGCCGACCTTCCACTTCGCCGACTTCACGAACTGGAAGACCCCGATGGGCCACCCCTGATTCCAGGCGCGCAGCGCGAGCCCGAAGGCCGCCGTCGACTTGCCCTTGCCGATGCCGGTGTGCACCACCAGCAGCGGACGGTTGCGGCGCTGCCGGGTGGTGAGCCCGTCGTCCGGCACGGTGACCGGCTGTCCCTGCGGCATTACGCGGCCCTCCTGCTGTAGCCCTGAACGTCCTTGACCAGACCCGCGATCGAGTCGGCCCGCAGCTCGTCGAGCGTGACGGCGGTGCCGCCCAGCTCACCCGCGAGGCTCACGGCGAGCCCGAGCCGTACGGGCCCCGACTCGCAGTCCACGACGACGGAGGCGATGCCCTCGGCCTCATGCAGCCGCGCCGCCCGCGAGGCCAACGCCACCGGCTCCGGCCCCCCGGTCGCCCGCCCGTCGGTCACCACGACCAGCAACGGCCGCCGCGAAGGATCGCGCAGCCGCTCCACCCGCAGCACGTCATGCGCCTTCAACAGCCCGGCGGCCACCGGGGTGCGACCCCCGGTCGGCAGCATCTCCAGCCGCGCGGCGGCGGCGTCCACGGACGACGTCGGCGGCAGCACCACCTCGGCGTCCTTGCCCCGGAAGGTGATCAGCCCGACCTTGTCCCGCCGCTGGTAGGCATCCATCAGCAGGGACAGCACCGCACCCTTCACGGCGGTCATCCGCTGCCGGGCGGCCATCGACCCGGACGCGTCCACGACGAACAGCACGAGGTTCCCCTCGCGCCCTTCCCGCACCGCCTGCCGCAGATCGTCCCGCCGCACCACCAGACCCCGGCCCGACCGGCCCCGCGCCCGCTGATGCGGGGCCGCGGCCTGCACGGTCGCGGCCAGATGGAGCTTGGTCAGCGCACCCTGCGGACGCCGCGCACCGGTCGTCCGCCCGTGCTCGGTACGCGCCCGGGACCGCCGCCCCGCCGCGCCCTCGCCGAGACCGGGCACGCTCAGCATCTTCGTACGGAACGGCTCACCGGCCCGTACGGGCTGCTGCTCGCCGCTTCCGCCGGCCTGCCCCTGTTCCTTCTCGCCGCCCTGCTCGGGGACGGACTGCGCGGGCGTGTCGTCGGCCCCGCCCTCGCCCTGCGGCGGCGTGTCGGGCCCGTCGCCCTCCGGCGGCCGGCCACCGCCACCCGGGCCGTCCGGGTCCGGATCGTCGTCCTCGGAGCTGTTCTGCTCCAGCGTGTCGTCGAGCTTGTCCTCGTCGAGCCCCGGCGCGTCGAACGGATTGCGCCGGCGCCGGTGGGGGAGTGCGAGCAGGGCGGCCTGCCGTACGTCCTCGGCGAGTACGTCCGTACGCCCCGCCCAGGCTGCCAGCGCCGTGGCGGTCCGGGCCATCACGATGTCGGCCCGCATCCCGTCGACCTCGAAGGCGGCACAGGTGGCCGCGATCTGCCGCAATGCACCGTCGCCGAGCCGGACTTGAGGGAGAAGCGCCCGCGCGGCCACGATCCTGGCCCGCAACGCGCCTTCCTCGTCGGCCCACTTGGCGGCGAAGCTCGCGGGATCGTCGTCGTACGCGAGCCGGCGCCGTACGACCTCGACCCGCAGATCGGTCTCGCGGGAGGCGGCGACCTCGACGGTCAGCCCGAAGCGGTCGAGGAGTTGGGGCCTGAGCTCCCCCTCCTCCGGGTTCATGGTCCCGACCAGCAGGAAGCGCGCGGCATGCCGTACGGAGACGCCTTCGCGCTCCACGTACGAGGCGCCCATGGCCGAAGCGTCGAGCAGGACGTCGACCAGGTGATCATGCAACAGGTTGACTTCGTCGACATACAGAATGCCCCGGTTCGCGGCAGCCAGAAGCCCCGGCTCGAAGGCTTTGACGCCTTCGGTGAGCGCTCGCTCGATGTCGAGCGATCCGACCAGTCGGTCTTCGGATGCGCCGACAGGCAGCTCGACGATGCTTGCTGGGCGCGACGCTTTTGATGTGGCCTCGTGCGGCCCATCAGGGCATGTGGGGTCAGGCAAATCGGGGGCGCACGAGAACCGGCAGCCGACAACGACGTCGACCTCGGGCAAGAGGGTTGCAAGCGCACGGACGGTCGTGGACTTCGCTGTTCCCTTTTCGCCACGCACGAGCACTCCGCCCACGGCAGGGCTGATGGCATTGAGTAGCAGAGCGAGCCGGAGACTGTCCTGCCCGACAATCGCGGTGAACGGATATGGCCTACTCATGCGGCATCACTCCTTCGAGTGCCTGCGATTGATTCCGAAGAGGCGCGGTTTCTCTCGCCCGTAGAGTCGAGCCCTGCTCCCCACCGATGAGGGGATGTTCCGCTCCTGCACGACCACCTGGTCGAGCTGCTGCGCTGCTCCCCGCTGCTGCGGGGATCGTCGGGACGCTCACCCGTCCCCCTCCAGATCACCCTCAAGTTCGAGGTAGGTCGCCCGGAGTCGGTCCAGGGTTTCCTGGTCCGGCTCCGCCCACAGCCCTCGCTCGGCCGCCTCCAGCAACCGTTCCGAAATACCGCGCAGTGCCCAGGGGTTGGACTTCCGCATGAACGCCTGGTTCTCGGGTGAGAACACGTACTCCGCCGACAGTCGCTCGTACATCCAGTCGTCGACCACCCCCGCCGTCGCGTCGTACCCGAACAGGTAGTCCACGGTCGCCGCCATCTCGAAGGCGCCCTTGTATCCATGCCTCCTCATGGCGCTCATCCACCTGGGGTTCACTACCCGCGCCCGGAAGACACGGTGTGTCTCTTCGCTCAAGGTCCTGGTTTTTACCTGATCCGGCGTCGCGGAATCCCCCACGTACGCCTCAGGTGACTCACCGCTCAGGTGCCGCACCATGGCGACCATGCCACCGTGGTACTGGAAGTAGTCATCCGCGTCGTGGATGTCATGTTCCCTCGTATCGACATTTTTCGCCGCCACCGCGATCCGCCGGAACGCCGTCTCCATGTCCCCGCGCGCCGCCCGCCCCTCAAGGCCGCGCCCGTACGCGTAACCGCCCCAGACGGCGTACACCTCGGCCAGGTCCGCATCGCTGCGCCAGTTCCGCGCGTCGATCAGCGGCAGCAGCCCCGCCCCGTACGCCCCCGGCTTCGAGCCGAAGATGCGTGCCGTGGCCCGTCGGCGGTCACCGTGGACCGCCGTGTCCTCGTCGGCGTGCGCCCGTACGTAGTTGGCGTCGGCCGGCTCGTCCAGCTCCGCCACCGCGCGCACCGCGTCGTCGATCAACCCCACCACGTGCGGGAACGCGTCCCGGAAGAAGCCCGAGATGCGGACCGTCACATCGATGCGCGGCCGGCCCAGCTCGCTCACCGGCACCACCTCGAAGCCGGTCACCCGGCGCGAGGCGTCGTCCCACACCGGGCGGCAGCCGAGCAGCGCCAGGATCTCCGCGATGTCGTCGCCCTGGGTGCGCATGGCGGAGGTGCCCCACACGGTGAGGCCGACCGACTTCGGGTAGTCGCCCGTGTCGGCGAGGTACCGGGCGATCAGCGAGTCCGCGAGGGACTGGCCGACCTCCCACGACAGCCGGGACGGAATCGCCTTCGGGTCCACGGAGTAGAAGTTGCGGCCCGTCGGCAGGACGTTCACGAGTCCGCGCGTCGGCGAACCCGAGGGTCCCGCAGGGACGAAACCGCCGTTCAGCGCCAGCAGGATGTGGTCGATCTCGTCCGTCGTCCGGGCCAGCCGGGGCACGACCTCCTCGCAGGCGAAGCCCAGGACGGCGACGGCGTCCGGGAGTTCGAAGCCCAGCACCTTCCGCGCCAGGCCGGCCACCGCCGAGAGCTCCCAGCCGTGCGCCTCCATGCCCTCCGCGAGCCGGCGGCACAGCTGCTCCAGCAGATCGATCGCGTCCGCGCCCGTCCGCGCCGGGCCGTCCACCAGTGCGCTCAGCTCGGCCGGCACCTTCACGGCCGCGCCCGGCTCGCCCAGCAGCTCCTTCTCGCTGAGCCCGAAGTGCTCGGCGATGGCCGCCCGCAGACCGGGCAGCGCGTTTGCCGTGCCGCCCCAGACCTGCGAGGCACGCAGTACCGCGAGGACCAGGTTGACCCGGGCCTCGTCGACCGGGCCGCCGCCCAGGATGTGCAGACCGTCGCGGATCTGGACGTCCTTGATCTCGCAGAGGTAGCCGTCGATGTGCATGACGAACGAGTCGAAGGCGTCGTCGCCCGGCTGCTCGTCGACATGCAGGTCGTGGTGGAGCTCCGCGGCCTTGACCAGCGTCCAGATCTGCGCCCGCACGGCGGGTGCCTTCGTCGGGTCCAGGTCGCTGACCAGTGCGTACTCGTCGAGCAACTGCTCCAGCTTCGCCAGGTCGCCGTAGGTGTCGGCGCGGGCCATCGGCGGGACGAGGTGGTCCACCACCGTGGCGTGGCCGCGGCGCTTGGCCTGGGTGCCCTCGCCCGGGTCGTTGACGATGAACGGGTAGATCAGCGGCAGTTCGCCGAGCACCGCGTCGGGGCCGCAGCCGGCGGACAGGCCGAGGCCCTTGCCGGGCAGCCACTCCATCGTGCCGTGCTTGCCCATGTGGACGACGGCGTCCGCGCCGAAGGTGTTCTCCAGCCAGCGGTAGGTGGCCAGGTAGTGGTGCGAGGGCGGCATGTCCGGGTCGTGATAGATCGCGATCGGGTTCTCGCCGAACCCGCGCGGCGGCTGGATCAGCACCACCACGTTCCCGAACTGGAGTGAGGCGAGGACGATGTCGTCGCCGTCCAGGTACAACTGGCCCGGCGGCTCGCCCCAGTGCTCCAGCATGGAGTCCCGCATCGCCGGGTCCAGCTTCGCGAACCACTCCCGGTAGTCCGCCAGCGGCACCCGCGCGGGAGCTGCCGCGAGCTGTTCCTCGGTCAGCCACTCCACGTCATGGCCACCGGCGTTGATGAGGCGGTGGATCAGCTCGTCGCCGTTGTCCGGGTGGCCCTCGACGCCGTAACCGGCGTCGCGCAGGGCGTCCAGGACACGGACGGCGGAGGCGGGCGTGTCCAGGCCGACCGCGTTGCCGACGCGGGAGTGCTTGGTGGGGTAGGCGGTGAAGACCAGGGCGAGCTTCTTCTCGGCGTTGGTCTTGTGCTTGAGGACGGCATGGCGCACGGCGATCCCGGCGACGCGGGCCGCGCGCTCGGGGTCGGCGCGGTACACCGGAACCCCGTCCGGGCCCTGCTCCTTGAAGGAGAACGGCACGGTGACGAGGCGGCCGTCGAACTCGGGGATGGCGACCTGCATCGCCGCGTCCATGGGGGAGAGCGCGGCGTCCGACGCGTCCCATGCCGCCCGCGAGGACGTCAGGCACAGCCCCTGAAGGACCGGCACGTTCAGATCGGCGAGCGCGCCGATGTCCCAGGCCTCGTCGTCACCCCCGGCGGAGGCGTCCGACGCGCGGGTGCCGCCGGCCGCGAGCACCGTGGCGACCAGGGCGTCGGCCCGGCCGAGGAGCTCGTAAAGACCGGCGTCCGCGCCGCGCAGCGAACCGCAGTACACCGGAAGGGCGTTGGCGCCGCGCGCCTCGACGGCGTCGCACAGCACGTCGACGAACGAGGTGTTGCCGGAGAGGTGGTGCGCCCGGTAGAAGAGCACGCCGACGGTCGGGCGGCCCTCGGTGAACGTACGGCTGCCGTGCAGACCCCACTCCGGCATCTTCTGCGGTTCGGCGAAACCGTGCCCCGTCAGCAGGACGGTGTCGGAGAGGAAGCGGGCCAGTTCGACGAGGTTCCCCGGGCCGCCCTCCACCAGGTAGCGCAGCGCCTCGGCGACGACCCCGGCCGGTACGGACGACTCGGCCATCAGCTCCGCGTCCGGCACGGCCTCGCCGCCGAGCAGCACGGTCGGGATGCCCGACGCCTTGAGCGCGGCGAGCCCGTCCTCCCAGGCACGCTTGCCGCCCAGCAGGCGGACCACGGCGACGGAGGAGCCCTCGATCAGCGCGGGGAGTTCCTCGTGGACGTCGATACGGGTCGGGTTGCCGATCCGGAAGGGTGCGCCCGAGGCGCGGGCGGCGAGGAGGTCGGTGTCGGCGGTCGACAACAACAGCACGGTGCTCAGCGGGGCGGTCAGTGGGGCGTTCATGCGCGTGCTCCAGGTGCTCCGGGTGCGATGAAGGGAAGTCCTGCCGGTGCGCCCGACTCGATCAGTCGCCACAGCGCATCGGTGTCCGCGTGTTCTTCGATGAGGTCGCCGAGGCGGTCGAGCTGTTCCTCGCGCAGCTCGGCGAAGCAGGTGTCGGGGGCGGGGACGAAACGCCGGCCGGCGGCCCGTGCGACCTCCGTCAGGAAGCGGCGGCGGAAGGCGTCGCTCTCCAGCGAGCCGTGCCAGTGGGTGCCCCACACCGAGCCGGCCCGGCAGCCGTCGAGGCGCCCGCCCTGCCCGTCGGTGAGGAACGGCTCGCCGCCTCGCACGTCCGCGACGCCGTGGTGGATCTCGTATCCCTCGACGGGGGCGCCGAGGGCCTCGCCGACCGGCCGGGCGAGAGTCTTCTCGCGGTCGAACCGGATGCGTACGGGAAGGAGTCCGAGCGCGTCGACCTGCCCGGCGTGCGACTCGACGTCGTCCTCGATCTCCTCGCCGAGGATCTGGTAGCCGCCGCAGATGCCGAGCACCGGACGGCCCTCGGCGGCCCGCCGCAGCAGTGCGTCGGCGAGCCCGCGTTCGTGCAGCCAGGCGAGCGCCTTCACGGTGCCGCGGGTACCGGGCACGATGACGAGATCGGCGTCGTGCAGTTCCTCGGCGCGGTCCACGAACCGCACCACGACGCCCGGTTCGGCGGCGAGTGCGTCCACGTCGGTGAAGTTGGACATCAGCGGCACGGCGCACACGGCGACGCGCAGGATGTCCTCGCCGTGCGGCGGGGCGACGACCGACTCCCGTACGGTGCCGCGCAGCGAGACCCGCAGCCCGTCCTCCTCGTCGATGCCGAGGCCGTGGGCGAACGGCAGTACCCCGTAGGTCGGCCGTCCCGTCAGATCGCGCAGCATATCCAGGCCGGGTTCCAGCAGCGAGACGTCGCCACGGAACTTGTTGACCAGGTAGCCGGCGATCAGCGCCTGGTCCTCCGCCGAGAGCAGCGCCGTCGTACCGAAGAACGAGGCGAAGACCCCTCCGCGGTCGATGTCGCCGACGACCACCACCGGGAAGCGCGCCGCCCGTGCGATGCCCATGTTCACGATGTCCGTGCGCCGCAGATTGATCTCGGCCGGACTGCCCGCCCCCTCGCAGATCACTGCGTCATACGTGCCCCGAAGCTGCTCCAGGCAGTCCACCACGGTGGACAGAAGCGATTCCTGCCGGCCGCCGTGGTAGCCGCGGGCGCTCATCTCGCCGACCGGACGCCCCATCAGGACGACCTGGCTGGAGCGGTCGCTGCCGGGCTTGAGCAGCACCGGGTTCATCAGTGCGGTCGGCTCCACCCGGGCGGCCTGGGCCTGCATGGCCTGCGCGCGGCCGATCTCGGCGCCCTCGCGGGTGACGAAGGAGTTGAGCGACATGTTCTGCGCCTTGAACGGCGCCACCTTCACGCCCCGGCGCACCAGCCAGCGGCAGATGCCGGCGGTGACGACGCTCTTGCCCGCGTCCGATGTGGTCCCGGCGACCAGCAGTCCGCCGCTCATGTCGGTCTCCGTCCTGAGAGTCGAGGTGCTGCGGTACGTGGCGCTGCTGTACGGGTTCCTGCGGTACGGGTCCCCGTGGTGCGGGCCCCCGCGATCCTTCGTGCCGCGAGCCCCGCGCCCAGGCGGGCGGCCACGCTCACGCCGAGGGCCAGCGCGCTCACCCGGCGCGACAGCCGTACGGCCCGTTCGATGTCCTCGGTCTCCACCGCACGGCCCGTCTCCCCGTTGAGCACGGGGCGGTGCTCGACCCGGCCGCCGTAGGCGAGCGTCCCGCCGAGCCGTACGCCGAGCGCGCCCGCGAACGAGGCCTCCACCGGGCCCGCGTTGGGACTCGGGTGCTTGGCCGCGTCCGCCCGCCAGGCCCGGACCGCTCCTCGCGGGTCCCCTCCTGCCGCCACGGCGAGCAGGGCCGTCAGCCGGGCGCCCGGCCAGCCCGCGACGTCGTCGAGGCGGGCCGAGGCCCAGCCGTAACGCCGGTAGCGGGGCGACTTGTGGCCGACCATCGCGTCGAGCGTGTTGGCGGCGCGGAAGCCGGCGAGTCCGGGGACTCCGCCCAGCGCGCCCCACACCAGGGCGCCGACGACGGCGTCCGAGGTGTTCTCGGCGACGGACTCCACGACGGCGCGGGCGATCTGCGGCCCGTCCAGGGACTGCGGGTCGCGGCCGCACAGATGCGGCAGCCGTTCACGGGCCAGTTCGATGTCCCCGGCGGCGAGCGCGCCACCGATGGCCCTGGCCTCGCGCCCCAGCGAGGTACCGCCGATGACGGACCAGGTGGTGGCGGCGGTCAGGGCGACGGAAGCGGCGGGGTGGCGGCGCAGGGCGCGGGAGGCCAGTGCGGCACCCCCGGCGGCGCCTCCGGCGCAGACCAGGGTGTGCAGGGCGCCCCACCCGCGGTGGTCGCGCCACAGACGGCGTTCGACGCCTGCCGCGGCCCGCCCGAAGGCGGCGACCGGGTGGCCCCTGCGGGGGTCACCGAGCAGCAGATCGCCGATCAGACCGGCTGTGGCGCCGTACGCGAAGATGCGATCGGCACGCACGGTTCAGCCGGCCGTTGCGCCTCGAAGGACCTTGGGGCCTGTTCTGAGTTGCACAGGAGCGAACGCACGGCAGCCGGGCATGGCGATATGTCCTCACTCAGGGTCCGCGCCCTGGTTCGACGTGACGGCGACGAGAGTCTCCTGGCTTCCGGATCCGCAGTTCCCCCGGGCCTTCCAGTCCGCTTGCGTGGACCGTGACTTCCAGTGGTGGGGGACTGCTCCCCGGTGACAGTGGCGGGACCGCGCCGGATTCGCACCGGCTTCCTCTGCTGTCGCCGTAATGGCTCCGGCAGTCCACCACGCTCTGCGAACGCCCGTCAACTTGCCGTTGACCTGCGGCGGTGCAGTGTGCGCAGACGCACATCGGGCCGGGCGCACACGAGGTGCGTCCGGCCCGATACGGGTGGGAGTGGTGGGGCTCAGGCGACGATCAGGTAGATGCCGTAGGCCACGGCCGCCGCGCACAGTCCGAAGCAGACGTACGCACCGGCGCGGGCCAGCACGAGCGATCCGCCCGACGATCCGCCCTGTGCCGCCGGTTCGGGCTGCTTGGAGAGGCCGACGATGCCGAGGGTGAAGAGGCCCACCAGCGCGACGGTGGCGACGAGGGAGACACCGAAGACGGTGCCGAGGGCTGCCCAGTCGATGTTCATGGAGATCTGTCCTTACCGGAGGCTCTGAGACCGTAGGGGGTCGCTCAGACCGTGGCGGGTCGGGCCGGGTCGGAGACCGGCCCGGCGGGGGCCGGGATGGTGGCCATGAGGAGGTCGTGGGACTGGGCGGCCGCGGTGGGCGGCGGGCTGACGGCCGCGATGGCGGTGGTGACGACGCCCGCGGGCTCGCCGTCCCCGGCCGCCGCGCTCTCGTCCTGGCCGCCGGGTGCGACGTCGTCGTGGCCGACGGGCTTGCGCCGCGACAGCATCCAGATCGCACCGGATCCCGCGATGAGCAGCGCCGCGACGACCACGACACCCCAGGTGCCCTGCTTGGTGAGGAACTCCGCGCCCGCACCGACGAGACCGGCGGCGGGCAGGGTCAGACCCCAGGCGATGAACATCCGCGTGGCGGTGGACCAGCGGACCACACCGCCCTTGCGGCCGAGGCCCGCGCCCATGACGGCGCCGGAGCAGGACTGGGTGGTGGAGAGGGAGAAACCGAGGTGCGAGGAGGCCAGGATGACCGTGGCCGCACTGGTCTGGGCCGCGAAGCCCTGCGGCGGCTTCAGCTCGGTCAGGCCGCTGCCCATGGTGCGGATGATGCGCCAGCCGCCCAGGTAGGTGCCGAGTGCGATGGCGAGGCCGGCACACACGATGACCCAGACCGGCGGGTTGGAGCCGGGGGCGAGGACGCCACCGGTGACCAGGGCGAGCGTGATGATGCCCATGGTCTTCTGCGCGTCGTTGGTGCCGTGCGCCAGCGATACGAGCCCGGCCGAGGCGATCTGGCCGGCGCGGTAACCCTTCGCGGTGGCCTTCTCCTGGGCGCCGCCCGTGACCTTCCCGCCGATGCGGTACGTCAGCTTGGTGGCCAGCAGCGCGGCCAGACCGGCGACGACCGGTGCGGCGACAGCGGGGAGCAGGACCTTGGTGACGACGGTGCCGCCGTCGACCGACGACCAGCCGGCGGACATCACCGCGGCGCCGATCAGGCCGCCGAACAGTGCGTGGGAGGAGCTGGACGGCAGACCGACCAGCCAGGTCAGGAGATTCCACAGGATGGCGCCGACGAGCGCCGCGAAGATGACCTCGGTTCTGAGCCCGTCTTCGTTGATGATCCCGCCGGAGATCGTCTTGGCGACCTCCACCGACAGGAACGCGCCTACGAGGTTGAGAACGGCGGACATGGCCACCGCGGTCTTGGGTTTGAGTGCGCCGGTCGAGATGGTGGTGGCCATCGCGTTGGCGGTGTCGTGGAAACCGTTCGTGAAATCGAACACTAGAGCTGTCACGATCACAATCGCGAGCAGCAGCGTGATGTGTTCCATTTACCCAGGCAATCGTTCGACGTCAGTGGCACGTGGACCGTAGGCAACCTGAGTGAACGGAAGATGAACTGAGCAGGGCGTTGTGGTGACCCCAACCGGAGTGCTGCCGCCCTTTTCGTCCGCCGTGCGACGGCTGGATTCCGGCACAGGCCGGTGTGGGCCCGGAATCCGGAGTTCGGCCGGGCCTTCGGGGGAGGGGCGGCAGCGGGCCGCTCATCCGTTGAAAGGATCTTCGTATGAGCAACGAGTGGCGGGATTCGATCGAACGGACCTGGGATGCGGTCGTCGCCGCCGCCCGCAGGACGGCCTCCGATGGGCTGGTCGTGGGGACCTCGGGCAACGTCTCGGCGCGGGTCGGCGCGACCGTGCTGGTCACCCCGACCGGAGTGCCGTACGACCGGCTCCGTCCCCAGGACCTGGTGGGCGTCGATCTGGAGGGCAACCAGGTCCTGGGCGAGCTGGCCCCCACCAGCGAACTACCGCTCCATCTCGCGGTGTACCGGAACACCGGCGCGGCCGCCGTCGTGCACACCCACGCGGTGCACGCCACGGCCGTCTCCACCCTGGTCACCGAGGTGCCGTCGGTCCACTACGCCGCCGCGATGCTGGGCGGCCCCGTCCGGGTCGCCGCCTACGCCCGCTACGGAACGGATGAACTGGCCGAAAACATGCTCACGGCCCTGCGCGACCGCACCGGCTGCCTGCTGGGCAACCACGGCACGGTCACCTACGGCGCCACGCTCGACGAGGCGTACGACCGCACCGCCCAGCTCGAATGGCTGTGCCGCCTCTGGCTCGCGGCGAGCTCCGTACCCGGCCGCACCCCGGCCCTGCTCACGCCGGAGCAGCTGAGCGAGGTCGGGGAAGCGCTGAAGGGGTACGGACAGCAGCCCGGCTGAATCACGTACGACCTCCGGCCTCCGGTCCCCGGCCTCGGCCTCGGCCCCGGCCCGGGGCCAGGCCGGGGTGGGCGTTGCCCCGCCCACCGGACGGCCCCCGTCCACTGGCAGTGCGCGGCGACGCCCCGGACACTGAAGCCGTGCGCCCCGCTACAGCAACGGCAGCAGCCGTCACCAGCATCCTCGGCGTCGGCGCGGCAGCGGTCGCGGCCGGCCGGTACGCCGGCGGCGTCGCCCTCAAGACGCCGTCCGGACGCCCCCTCCCCGCCGACCGCAGACTGACCGTGCATGCGACGGCGGCCGGTCAGGTCACCCTGACCCGGTCCTTCACGTCGCTGCGCCCCGGAACCTACGGACTGGTGGGCGACGACGTCCACGCCGTCGTGGGGCCGGTGATCGACGAGGCCCACCAGGCCCCCGACACCGTCGTACGCCGACTGGAACGCGTGAACCGCGGCACCCTGCGCCCCGGCGCCAAGGTCCGCATCACGCCGGAGGTCCACACCGGTGACCCCGCCACCGCCCTCGGCCTCGACTTCCGCGAGGTGGAGATCCCCGGCGAACTCGGCGGCCTGCCCGCCTGGTTCGTGCCGGGTCCCCGCGACACCTGGGTGATCACCGTGCACGGCCTCGGCACGACCCGGGAACACCCGCTGAACGTGACGGGCTTCCTGCACGGGCAGCAGCTGCCCGTGCTCGACCTCGCCTACCGCGGCGACGCAGGGGCCCCACGCTCCCCGGACGGACTGGCCCACCTCGGCGAGTCCGAATGGCGCGACCTGGACGCGGCCATCCGCTTCGCCGTGCGCTACGGCGCCGAGAACGTCGTCCTCCACGGCTGGTCCACCGGCGCCTCGATGGCCCTGCACGCCTGCGCCAACTCCGCGCTGAGGGACCGGATCTGCGGTCTCGTCCTCGACTCGCCGGTGCTGGACTGGGCCACCACCCTGCGGGCCCTGGCCGCCGCCCGCGGCGTCCCGTCCGCGCTGCTGCCCCTCGCCGTCCGCGCCGCCCAGGGGCAGACCGGACTGCGCGGCGCCCGGCTCCTGGACACCTCGCTCCCCGCGACCCTGCACGTCCCGACGCTGATCTTCCACGGACCCGACGACACCCTGGCTCCCTGGCAGCCGTCCCGGGAGCTCGCCGCGCGCCGGCCCGACCTGGTCGCCCTGCACGCCGTACCCCAGGCTCCGCATGCGGCGATGTGGAATGCCGGTCCGGCCCGCTACGAAGAGACGCTGCGACGCTTCCTCACGCCCCTGATGTGAGCTGATGTACCGCTTCGGCCGGTTGGTCCCGGCCGGTGCGGCGGTGCCCCGACACCGGTGATCCGGGTTCCGTTTGGGCTTTCGGGCTGTCAGAGGCAAGACTGCTCCCCGTGACGTCCCGTACCCCGCGCGACTCCAGGCTGCGACTTGTCCGCCCGCGACCCCTCGCCACCGCTCGCAAGGCCGTGACCACCCGGCGCACCAGGCCGGCGCCCCGCCCGCCCGAGGGCACCCCGCCCCGGGCGGAACTGGCCCGCCAGGCCAGGACCGCTCTCGCCGACGCCGTGCGGATCGCCCGCTGGGCGGCCGACGGTGCGAGCTCCGGCACGCCTCCACTGGCCGCCCAGACCCTCGAACGGGCCGCGGCTGCACTGGAGTTGTCCCCGGCCCAGGTGCGCTCCGGCTGGGACCGGGCCAGGCTCGCCGGACTTGTGGAGCTGCACGGCGACACCGCTCGGCCCGGCTGGCGGCTGCGTGCCTGGGACCGCGACGACTCCGCCGTGCTGCGCGGCTGGGTGGCGCTGTTCGACGCCTGGTCGCTCGTCCACCCCGCACCGCAGGGCGTCGAGTCCACCGCGGTCGCCGAGGCAGTCGAGGCCGTGCCCCAGGTGCTCTCCCTCCTTCAGCTCTCGGCGGGCCCGGTCACCGTGCCCGCCCTCCTGGACCTGCTCGGCCAGCGCGTGGCGGAACTGCACGAGGAGCGCTGCGAGGTGCCGTACGGGCCCCAGCCGCTGCCCGCACCCGCCGCGCCGCCGCCCACCGCCCACCCGGCCGCGCTGGTCGCCCTCCTGCTGGACTGGGCCCTGGAGGGGCTGGCCGCCGTTGGCGCGCTCACCCTCGGCACCGGCACCGCCACCCTGACGCCGCTCGGCAACTGGGCGGTCTGGGTCAAGCTGGAACAGATCTGCGTCGCCGCCCAGAGCCCCGCCGGGAACATCGAGCAGTCCGCCGCCGACATGCTGCTCGGCTGCGCCCGCCTCACTCCCGGACCGGCCCGCGCCGAGTACCGCGCCTGGCTGGCAGCCCGCCCCGTCGGCAGCGCCGTCGCCGAACTCCTCGGCGTGGCCCGCGGTGAGGACGCGCTGCTGCGCGGGCTCGCCTTCGAGGCACTCCGTGTCGTCGGCGCACCGGCCGAACCCGAGGTGCGCTCCGTCGTCACCGACCCGTCGCTGCGCCCCTATGCGCTGCTCTGGCTCGCGGAGTACGACGGGACCGACCCCGAGGACGCCCAGGAGGTCCTCAGTCGTGAGGAGGCCACCTGGCTCTGGGTCGACACCGCGGCGGCCGTCGCCGACCACGGTGAGACGGGACTGCTGGTCCGCCACCTCGACTCGGCCGTGCAGGGCACCGTCCCGGCGCTGCTCGACGAGGTACGGGCCGTCGGCCACCCGCGCACCGTCCAGGTCCTGGTCGCCCTGGCCGCCGCGCACCCCGACCCCGCGCTCGCCAAAGCGGTCCGCAAGGCGGCGTTCCAGGTGCACACCGGCGGAGCCTGAACCGGGGGCTCCGCCCCCGAACCCCTGCTCCTCAATCGCCGGAAGGGCTTGATTTCTCCCCGCCGCCGCCCCTCCGCGGCGGCGGGGCACTTTCGGCCCCGCCGCAGGCGCCGCGCCCCCTCAGCCCGTCCCCGGGGCGTACGTCCCGAAGCTCCACACGTTGCCCTCTGCGTCCCGTGCCATGTAGTCCCGCGAGCCGTAGTCCTGGTCGGTGGGCGGCATCAGGATCTCCACCCCGTGCTCCACGGCCCGCGCGTGGTGGGCGTCGACCTCGTCGACCACCACGTAGACACCGGCCGGCCCCGCTCCCCGCATCGCCTCGGCGAAGACGCCCTCGCGGCCCCTGGAGCCCAGCATCACTCTGCCGTTCCCGCAGGACAGCTCCGCGTGCATCACCGTGCCGTCCTCGCTCTCGTACACCGCTTCCTCGGTGAAGCCGAGGCCCTCCGTGAGCGTCTTGATCGCGGCCTTCGCGTCGTCGTAAAGAATCGTCGGATAGACCGTCGGAGAAGCCGCCGTCGCGTCTGCCATCGTGCTCATTCCCTTCGCGCGCCGAACCGGGCCCGTGGCAGCCCGTCTGTGATCTGCGTCTCAGTCTTCCACCGGGCACTGACAATGCCCTGCGCGGCGCCGGTCCGGCGCCGTTCGCACAGGTCAGCGGAAGGTGTCGCAGGCGGCCATGTCGCCGCTGCGGAACCCGGTGGTGAACCACTGCCGGCGCTGCGCGGCCGAGCCGTGCGTCCAGGACTCGGGGGTGACGCGGCCCTGGAACCTCTCCTGGATCCGGTCGTCCCCGACCGACGCGGCCGCGTCGAGACCGTCCCGGATGTCCGCCCTGGTGAGCTCGGTGATCAGTGGCCGGCCGGTCGACTCGTCGGGCGTGGTCGTCGCGTGGTTCGCCCAGACCCCGGCGTAACAGTCCGCCTGGAGCTCCACCTTCACCGCGTTGCTGTTCTCGCCGGTGCGTCCGTCCTGCGAGCGGGCCAGTGTCCCCATCTGGTTCTGCACATGGTGTCCGTACTCGTGCGCGACGACGTAGGCCTCGGCGAACGGCCCGCCGCTCGACCCGAACTTGGTCCGCAGCTCGTCGAAGAAGCCCAGGTCCAGATAGACCTGCCGGTCACCGGGGCAGTAGAACGGCCCCACGGCCGAGGTCGCCGATCCACAGGCCGTGTTGACCCGGTCGGTGAACAGGACCGTGCGGGCGCCCCCGTACGTTGCGTCGCGCCGCTGGAACTCCTGGCCCCAGTAGTCCTGCACGCTGTTGACCACCGCGACCGTCCGGCAGTCGTCCTTGGTGTTGGCGTCCCGGCCGGTCCGGCAGTTCTGCTCGACCTGAGCGGCCGACGAGGCGGTCGCGGTCGTGCCCGAGTCGCCGGAGGAGAGTCCGAGCTGATCGGGGCCGACCCCGAAGAGCAGCCCCAGGATCAGTGCGATGACCCCGGCGATTCCGCCGCCCACGGTGGCCCTGCCGCCCGGGATGCGACTGCCGCGCGTGTCCCGGACCTCGGACGTGTCCAGATCGGCGTCGTCGTCGAACTGCATGGCACCACCCTCTGCTCCGCTCGCGACTGCCGCACAGTCATGCGCCGAGTATCAGATAATTCACACCGCAATGCCCGTTTTTGCTCACGTGGTGGAGCGGGCCGGGCGCGCTGGGCGAGCTTTCGGCAACCGGGGTGGGAGCAGGCGGAGAAGTGGTTGGACACCGCCAGTAGACTGGTTCTCATGGCAATTCTCCTTGTGCGTGTGCGTGAGTAACGGCGTCGAGTCGTGAATCGCTAGTCGTTCCTCCGCCGTCCATACCGCTCTGGAGTTTTCCCCCGTGATCACCGCTTCCGGCATCGAGCTGCGCGCCGGCGCCCGCATGCTCATCGAATCCGCCTCCTTCCGCATCGCCAAGGGCGACCGCATCGGCCTCGTCGGCCGCAACGGGGCGGGCAAGACCACCCTCACCAAGTGCCTCGCGGGCGAGGGCACCCCCGCCGCCGGCGCCATCACCCGCTCCGGCGAGGTCGGCTATCTCCCGCAGGACCCGCGCACCGGCGACCTCGACGTGCTCGCCCGCGACCGCATCCTGTCCGCCCGCGGCCTCGACGAGATCCTGCGCAAGATGCGGGAGAACGAGGAGCGGATGGCGAACGGCAAGGGCGCCACCCGCGAGAAGGCGATGAAGAAGTACGAGCGCCTGGAGACGGAGTTCCTCACCAAGGGCGGATACGCGGCCGAGGCCGAGGCGGCCACCATCGCCGCGGCCCTGAGCCTTCCCGACCGGGTGCTGGGCCAGCCGCTCCACACGCTCTCCGGCGGTCAGCGACGCCGTGTCGAGCTGGCCCGGATCCTCTTCTCGGACGCCGACACCCTGCTCCTCGACGAGCCGACGAACCACCTCGACGCGGACTCGATCGTCTGGCTGCGCGACTACCTCAAGAGCTACCGCGGTGGCTTCGTCGTGATCTCCCACGATGAGGAGCTGGTCGAGACCGTCGTCAACAAGGTCTTCTACCTCGACGCCAACCGCTCGCAGATCGACGTCTACAACATGGGCTGGAAGCTCTACAAGCAGCAGCGCGAGGCCGACGAGCGGCGCCGCAAGCGCGAGCGGCAGAACGCCGAGAAGAAGGCCGCGACCCTCAACGCCCAGGCCGACAAGATGCGCGCCAAGGCCACCAAGACCGTGGCCGCGCAGAACATGGCCAAGCGCGCCGACCGGCTGCTCTCCGGTCTGGAGGCCGTCCGGGTCTCCGACAAGGTCGCCAAGCTGCGCTTCCCCGACCCCTCGCCCTGCGGCAAGACCCCGCTGATGGCCGAGGGCCTCTCCAAGTCCTACGGGTCGCTGGAGATCTTCACCGACGTCGACCTCGCGATCGACAAGGGCTCCCGGGTCGTCATCCTCGGCCTCAACGGTGCGGGCAAGACCACGCTGCTCCGTCTCCTCGGCGGCGCGGAGAAGCCCGACACCGGCGACATCATCGAGGGCCACGGGCTCAAGCTCGGCTACTACGCCCAGGAGCACGAGACCCTCGACCCGAACCGCTCCGTCCTGGAGAACATGCGTTCCGCCGCGCCGGACCTCGACCTCGTCGCGGTCCGCAAGACGCTCGGTTCGTTCCTCTTCTCCGGCGACGACGTGGACAAGCCCGCCGGGGTGCTCTCCGGTGGCGAGAAGACGCGGCTCGCCCTGGCGACGCTGGTGGTCTCCTCCGCCAACGTGCTCCTGCTCGACGAGCCCACCAACAACCTCGACCCGGCCAGCCGCGAGGAGATTCTCGGCGCGCTGCGCACGTACAAGGGTGCGGTCGTCCTCGTCACGCACGACGAGGGTGCCGTCGAGGCGCTCCAGCCCGAGCGGATCATCCTGCTGCCCGACGGCGTCGAGGACCTGTGGGGTGCGGACTACCGGGACCTGGTCTCGCTGGCCTGACCCGGCCGGCCGCGCGCCGGGGCCCGCCCCGGGCCGCCGGCCCGCGCGCGGCGGTCGCACACCGGCCGCCGCGGCCCGCTGATCCACTCGCACTGGATCATTCGGCCTACGCGTGATCCATCATCTGCGTGAGGGCGTCTCGTACCTCGGCGCGGCACCCGGCGGATACCTGCCGGGTGCACGCATGCGGGGCCCCGATCCCGGTGCGGCCCTGACCTGGTCGTTCCTCCGGCGTGGTTCGTCCGCTGACTCGGCAGCCCTGCGGAATGTCTGATTCCGCTCGTGTCGGTGCCTTCCCGGGGCGTCGATCCGCTTGCACGGACCTTGCCGAATGGGTGGCCAGGACGGCCCCGAGGGGTGATCATGAGAGTTCAGAGCGCACTTCCCACGAGGAGGCACGGGTGGCCGAGACTCTGAAGAAGGGCAGCCGGGTAACCGGCGCCGCGCGCGACAAGCTCGCGGCAGACCTGAAGAAGAAGTACGACTCCGGTGCGAGCATCCGGGCGTTGGCCGAGGAAACGGGCCGCTCCTATGGATTCGTCCACCGGATGCTCAGCGAGTCCGGAGTGACGCTGCGGGGACGCGGCGGAGCGACACGAGGCAAGAAGGCCGCGGCGGCCTGACAGCCGCCCGCGGATCGGGACAGCTCGCAGGATCAAGGACCTGTCCCGGGGCTCACCGGTTTCGGTGGTGGCCACCCGGTCGATCGTGCGGTCGATCGGGTGGTTACTGTTCAGTCACTTAGCTTCATGTGCTGACTGCACCCGATCCGGAGGCGCTCCATGACCTCGCTCGACACTGTGCTCGACAAGGACGGCGTACGACTCACCGTCGACGACGCGGTTGCCACGGTGACCCTCACCAATCCGGCCAAGCGCAACGCTCAGTCCCCCGCTCTGTGGCGGGCGTTGACAGAGGCCGGACGGGCTCTGCCCGGCAGTGTGCGGGTCGTCGTGCTGCGTGGCGAAGGTGTGTCCTTCTCCGCCGGTCTCGACCGCCAGGCGTTCACCCCTGAGGGGTTCGACGGTGAGCCGTCGTTCCTCGACATGGGGCGCGGCCCGGAGGCCGAGCTCGACGCGGTCATCGCCGAGTACCAGGAGGCGTTCACCTGGTGGCGTCGCAACGACATCGTGTCGATCGCGGCTGTCCAGGGACATGCCATCGGCGCCGGCTTCCAGCTCGCTCTCGCCTGCGATCTGCGGATCGTCGCCGAGGACGTGCAGTTCGCCATGCGCGAGACCAGCCTCGGGCTGGTCCCCGACCTCACCGGTACGCACCCCCTGGTGCACCTGGTGGGGTACGCACGCGCGCTCGAAATCTGCGCCACCGGCCGCTTCGTGCACGCCGACGAGGCCGAGCGCACCGGCCTGGCCAACCTCGTGGTGCCTGCCGCGGAGCTCGAAGGAGCCGCCCGCGATCTCGCCGGCGCCCTGATCGCCGCCCCGCGCGATGCCGTCATCGAGACCAAGGCCCTGCTGAGCGGCGCCGTCTCCCGTACGTACGAGGAACAGCGCGCCGCCGAGCGCGCCGCGCAGGGCCGTCGGCTGCGTGACCTCTCGGGCGCGTCCGACTGACAGTCCCCGGCACCGGGTCCCGGGGACGTCGCCCCGGGACCCGATGCCACGTCAGCCGGAGGGGGAGTCCCGCGGCCCCGGTCCCTCCGTCACCGCCGTGACCAGCACCGCGACCGGCGGATGCCCGTCCACCGCCTCCGTCACCGCCGCCCGCACCGCGCGGGCCACGTCCAGCGCCCGGTGGCCGCCGTCCGTCGCCAGCTCGACCCGTACGTGGTCCGCGCCCGAGTGCACGGATGCGCCCAGCACCCGCGTCAGCGTCGCGACCCCCGTCACTCCAGCGGCCGCACGGCCTGCCGCGTCCTCCGGCTCAGCCGGGCGCACCTCGACGGGCGGCGGCTGGGCCTGTTCCGGTTCGTCGTCGAGCAACTCCGTCACCTGGACATCCACCTCGTCGACCGCCAGCCCGAGCCGCCGCGCGGCAGCCGTCAGCAGTGCCGAGCGCAGCGCCGCGGCGGCGGCCGGAAGCGGCTGGTGCGCCGTCGCCGCCACGGTGGCCTCGATCCGCAGCGGCCCCGGCGGCAGCGCGCTCGGGGGCGGCGGCACCTGCGGGGCGGGAGCCGCCCCGGCATCGGCCACGGCGATCCGCAGCTCCAGCAGCACCGGTCCCGGACCGACCACCGCCCGGCGCAGCACGCCGGCCGCGGCCCGTTCCGAGATCCAGGCCCCGTCCGCCGGACCGCCCAGCGGGAGCAGCCGGCCCGGACCGAGCCGTTGCCGGACCGCGGCCGTCCATCCTTTGGCCCCGTGAGAGCCGTCAGCCGTCGTCATTGCTCCACCCTGCCGCATCCACGGCGCGAGACGGGGCAAGCGCACTTAATCTGGGCAAGGAAGTCCAATCTGCCCCGAAGGGAAGAACGGCGATGACCGACACCCCACAGCGGAACCGGCCCGAGGGCCTCGACAAGGACTCGGCCGGCAGCGACAGCAGGAGCAGCCAGCTGACCAAGCGCGGCGGGGGAGACCCCGCCACCCGCGGCCGTACGACGATCGCCGACGGAGTCGTCGAGAAGATCGCCGGAATGGCGGCCCGTGACGTGGTCGGCGTGCATGCGATGGGCAGCGGACTGTCGCGGACGTTCGGCGCGGTGCGTGACCGGGTCCCCGGCGGTTCCAAGTCCGTCACCCGCGGCGTGAAGGCCGAGGTCGGCGAGTCGCAGACGGCCCTCGACCTGGAGATCGTCGTCGACTACGGCGTGTCGATCTCCGATGTCGCCCGTGATGTACGGGAGAACGTTGTCGCGGCAGTCGAGCGGATGACGGGTCTCGAAGTCATCGAGGTCAACATCGCGGTGAGCGATGTGAAGCTGCCCGACGAGGACGACGACGAGGACCAGTCCGAGCCACGTGTCCAGTAGGACTCCCGCCAAAGGCAGTTGAGGAGCGCAGATGAGCATGGCTGTGGTCGGCATGGTGGCCGGCATGGCGCTCGGTTTCGCCGGGTATTTCGGCGGGTTCGGTGCCTTTCTGCTGGTGGCTGCCCTGGGGGCGATCGGCTTCATCGCCGGTCGCTTCCTCGACGGTGACCTGGAGCCCGGCGACTTCTTCCGGAGTCGCGATCGCGGCGACCGACGGCGGTGACGGCGTTGTCGGGGGCGGGCGGCCGGGTCGCCGCCGCAGAGCGCGGGGAGACCCGGATTGCCGACCGGGTCGTCGCGAAGATTGCCGCACAGGCGGCGAAGGAAGCGGTCGACGAGCCCGCGAAGGACGCCGCCTCGCCGCGGGCGACGGTCACGGTGCACCGTGACACCGCTCGCGTACGGGTGAGTCTGGAGCTCGGATATCCCAGCGACATCGGGCGCCAGTGCGGCGCGGTGCGTCGCAGGGTCGCGGAACGGGTAGAGGCGTTGGCGGGGATGGAAGTGCCCGAAGTGGCCGTACAGGTCGAGCGCCTGCACCCCTCAGGAGCGAGCCTCGCGGCGCAGGGGAGGATCCGATGACCGAGCCCCGGAACCCGGAGAACGGTGCGCAGCCCGTGGTGGAACACGGGGACGTGCTCGAACTGGACCAGTCGGCGTCGTCCGCGGCGTACGACCCGGTCCCGGCCAAGGAACGGAGCGAGGGCGGAGCGGGCCGCTTCTGGTCCGCCCGCCGCATTCCCGCGGGTATCACCGCCCTGGTGGTCCTCGGCGGCGCGGGACTGCTTCTCTACGACGTCGCGGCGGTCCGGGCCGACCACCCGGCGATGCGGTGGCGCCGCTCGCTGGCCGACGAACTGGCCGAGCGGCGGCTGGACGACGTCTGGGTGCTGACGGGCGCCGCGGTCGCGGTGGCGGTCGGACTGTGGCTGATCGTCCTCGCACTCACGCCAGGACTGCGTGATCTGCTGCCGATGCGCCGGGACCGCCCGGGCGTACGGGCCGCCCTCGACCGGACCGCGGCGGCCATGGTCCTGCGCGACCGGGCCGTGGAGGTGTCCGGTGTCCAGTCGGTCCGGGTCAGGATGGGCCGGAAGAAGGTGGGGGTGCGGGCCGTCTCGCACTTCCGTGAACTCGACGACGTACGGGCCGATCTGGACACCGTGCTCTCCACCGGCATCAAGGAACTCGGGCTGGCCAGGCAGCCGAGCCTGTCCGTCCATGTCCGCCGTCCGGCGAAGAAGGGGTGAGCGGCGTGATCGGGACCGTCAACCGGGTACTGCTCGGCCTGGCCGGACTGGTGCTGGTCTGTGTGGGCGGCGGGGTACTGGCCGCGGCGCTCGGGCTCTCCGTGCCGTCCTGGTGGCCCTGGTACGGCAAGCACGACGTACTGCTCAGTGAGGCGGACCGGGACCGCTGGCGCTCCGAGGGATGGTGGTGGCCGGTGGTGATCGCGGTCCTCG
This sequence comes from Streptomyces sp. NBC_00464, assembly GCF_036013915.1. NCBI lineage: Bacteria > Bacillati > Actinomycetota > Actinomycetes > Kitasatosporales > Streptomycetaceae > Streptomyces > Streptomyces sp. NBC_00464. The sequence goes on from NZ_CP107899.1 coordinate 6,229,648, forward strand.
CGGTCCTGGTGGTGCTCGCGCTGTGGTGGCTGCTGGCCCAGTTCCGCCGTGCCCGCCTCTCCGAAGTGCTCGTGGACAGCGGCGACGGCGAGGGCGCGCTGCTGCGCGGCCGCGCGCTGGAGGGCGTGCTCGCGCAGGAGGCGGGCGCCCTGGACGGGGTGGCCCGCGCCCAGGTCGCGCTGACCGGCCGGCGCAGCACTCCGCAGGCCCGGATCCGGCTGCTGATGGAGCCGCACGCCGCACCCGACGAGGCGCTGGGCCGGCTCACCGACGAGGCGCTGGCCCATGCCAGGGACTCGGCGGGACTGGCGGAGCTGCCTGCAGAGGTGCGGCTGAGGGCGGTCAAGCACCGGGCGGAGCGGGTGAGCTGACGGGCGGTGCGCAGACGCGGACGGGGCCGGACGGCAGAAGTCGTCCGGCCCCGTCGTCGTTCCGCGACCGTGAGCGGGGTTCAGAAGCCGTGCCGGGACCCGCCGTCGACCGGCACCATGATGCCCGTCAGATACGAGGCGGCCGGCGAGAGCAGGAACGCCGCGGTCCGGCCGAACTCCTCCGGGGTGCCGTAGCGGCGCAGCGGGATGCGCGCCTCGTTGGCCGTGCGCGAGGCCTCCGCGTCGCCGGACAGCGCGTCCAGTTCACGTACCCGGTCCGTGTCGATCCGGGCCGGCAGCACGCCCACCACGCGGATGCCCCGCGGGCCGAGCTCGTCGGCCAGCGACTTGGCGAAGCCCGCCAGACCGGGGCGCAGCCCGTTGGAGATGGTCAGTCCGGCGATCGGCTCGTGGACGGAGCCGGAGAGCACGAAGCCGATGACCCCGCCCTCGCCGAGCGCCGTGGCCGCTGCCCGGGCCAGGCGCACCGCCCCGAGGAAGACGGATTCGAACGCCGACTGCCACTGCGCGTCGGTGTTGTCCGCGAGAAAGCCCGGCGCCGGACCGCCGACGCTGATGAGGATGCCGTCGAGCCGCCCGAACCCCTCCTGCGCGGCCTCCACAAGCCGCCGCGCCACGTCCGGGTCGGCGTTGTCGGCGGCGAGTCCGACAGCGTCCGGGCCCAGCTCGTCGGCGGCATCCCGGACGTTCTTCTCGTCGCGGCCGGTGATGATGACCTTCGCGCCGTCGGCGACCAGTGCGCGCGCAGTGGCGTTGCCCAGCCCCCGGGTCGCTCCGGTGACGATGTACACGCGGTCCTTCAGTCCAAGATCCATGGCCCTATCCTGCCGTTTCGCCCTCTGCCATGTCCTCATGGGCCTGCGCCTCGGCCAGCGCGACCGCTGTCCCCACCAGTCCGATGTGGCTGAAGGCCTGCGGGAAATTGCCCAGCTGCCGCCCGGCCGCGGTGTCGTACTCCTCGGCGAGCAGCCCCACGTCGTTGCGGAGCGCCAGCAGCCGCTCGAAGAGTTCGGTCGCCTCCTGGGTGCGCCCCGTCATGCGCAACGCGTCCGCCAGCCAGAACGAGCAGGCGAGGAAGGCGCCTTCGCCGCCCGGCAGTCCGTCGATCGAGGTGCCGTCGGTGCTGTAGCGCCGTACCAGCCCGTCGCTGCCCAGTTCGTCCCGGACGGCGTCCACCGTCCCGATGACGCGGGGGTCGTCCGGCGGCAGGAACCCGGTCCGGGCGATCAGCAGCGTCGCGGCGTCCAGGTCCCGTGACCCGTACGACTGGGTGAAGGTGTTGCGCACCGGGTCGTACCCCTTCTCGCACACCTCCCGGTGCACGGCGTCCCGCATCGCCCGCCAGCGGTCGGCGTCGCCTGTCAGCGACGGGTCCTCCTCCAGGCTGCGCACGGCACGGTCGGCCGCCACCCAGGCCATCACCTTGGAGTGCACGAAGTGGCGGCGCTGGCCGCGGATCTCCCACAGGCCCTCGTCCGGTTCGCGCCAGGTGGACTCCAGGAAGCCGAGCAGGCTCAGCTGCAGGCTCCAGGCGTGCGGCTTGTCGTCCAGACCGGCGTCCCGGGCCAGCCGGAGCGAGTCGATGACCTCGCCGTACACATCGAGCTGGCGCTGTCTGACCGCGGCGTTGCCGATCCGGACCGGGGCCGAGTGTTCGTAGCCGCGCAGCCACGGCAGCTCCGACTCGGGCAGTCTGCGTTCGCCCGCGAGCCCGTACATGATCTGCAGATCCGCCGGGTCGCCGGCGACCGCGCGCAGCAGCCAGTCCCGCCACGCGGCCGCCTCCTCCAGATATCCGGCCGAGATCAGTGCGCCGAGGGTGAGGGTGGAGTCGCGCAGCCAGCAGAAGCGGTAGTCCCAGTTCCGTACGCCGCCGATCTCCTCCGGCAGCGAGGTGGTGGGGGCGGCCACGATGCCGCCGGTCGGGCCGAAGGTGAGCGCCTTGAGGGTGATCAGCGACCGGATCACGGCTTCTCGGTAGGGGCCCTGGTACTTGCAGCGGGCGGACCATTCCGCCCAGTCGGCCAGGGTGTTCTCCAGCGCCTCGTACGGGTCGACGAGATCGGGCCGGGGCGAGTGCGAGGGGTGCCAGGTCAGGACGAAGGCGACCCGTTCGCCGGCGGAGACGCTGAACGAGGAACACGTGGAGAACTGCTGACCCCAGGTCTTGACCGGCGGTTCGCTGCGCAGCCACGCCGAATCCGGCCCCGCGACCGCCACCCGGTGGCCGTCCGAGCGGCGCATCCACGGCACGACGGAGCCGAAGTCGAAGCGCAGCCGGATCACCGAGGACATGTCGACGGTGCCGCTGACGCCCTCGATGATCCGCATCACATCGGGCTCGTGGTCGCGCTGCGGCATGAAGTCGATGACCTTGACCGTGCCGGTGCGGGTCTCCCAGAAGGTCTCCAGGACGAGGGAGTCGCCCGCGTAGGCGCGCCGGGTGCAGGTGTCCGCGCCCTTGGGCGCGATGGTCCAGTGGCCGTTGTCCTCGTCGCCGAGGAGCGCGGCGAAGCAGGCGCCCGAGTCGAAGCGGGGCAGACAGAGCCAGTCGACAGAACCGTTCCTGCCGACCAGGGCGGCTGTCTGGAGATCGCCGATGAGGGCGTAGTCCTCGATGCGTGGGGTCACGTTGTGGCGTGTTCCCGAACCTGGCCCCCGCTAAGCAGTCGCGGTGTGAGGAGAGGCGGGAGTCACCCCGGCGGACGCCGCTGCGGACGTGCCGTCAGGCCTTCGCCGGCTCGGGCTCCGCCGCATCGGCCTGCGCGGCGGCCTCGGCCGCCGCCGCCACCCGGTCGCGCTTCTCACGGCGGGCCAGCACCACATAGCCGACCGGGACACCGGCGGCGAACAGCCACCACTGCACGGCGTATGCCATGTGCGGGCCGATGGAGCTGTCGTCGGGAGCCTCGATGAGCTCGGGGGTGTCGCCCTTGGGCTCCGGCCCGGTCTGCTCGATGTAGCCGCCGAGCACCGGCCGGGACAGGAGCTTCGCCTGCTGGGCGCTGTTGATCAGCATCACCTGGCGGTCCGGCAGGTCCGAGATGTCCTTGATGCCGCTGGCGCTTGTCGTCTCGTCGGCCTTCAGCCGCCCGGTGACGGTCACCTCGCCCTTGGGTACGGCCGGTACGTCGGGGAAGGCGTGCTGGTCGGCGGCGGACGGGACCCAGCCGCGGTTGATCATGACCGTGCCGCCGCCCTTGAGGTCGAACGGGATCAGCACATGGACGCCGATGGAGCCGTCGGTGGCGGTGCGGCGCCGTACGACGACCTCGTGCTTCTCGTCGTACGTCCCGGTGGCGGTCACCGCGCGCCAGTAGTCGGAGCGCGGAACGACATGCCCCGGGGAGGTGAGCGCGGCGACCGGCTCGGGCCTCGCCTTGAGGTTGTGCGAGATCAGGGCGTTCTGCGCGACCTTGTGCTCATGCCGGTGCAGCTGCCAGAAACCCAGCTCGACCATCGTCGGAATCATGACGAGGGCGATGAGGGCGAGAATCAGCCACTGCCGGGTCAACAGGAAGCGGTACACCCCATGACGGTACAACTGCGTCATGGGGCGCATTGCGGAGGGGGTGGGGGCAGGGACGCGGCGCTGGGGCCTGTCGTCAAACTGCCGTCTGCCGCGCGACGCCATGCACGCACTCTCGCCGCACCGGCCCCAGGCCCCGGTACGTCCAGTACAGGGGCCTGGAGCCGGCACGCCGAGAGCTTGGGGAAGCACCTGACGCCGCGCGGCCGCCCTTCGGGCGACGACGGCAGTCTGACGACAGGCCCCCGCTGCTCAGACTTTGTCGATGATGCCCACCTTCCCCTCCGCGCGGGCGCAGTGGCCGCCGCAGAACCAGTGCCCGTCGACCTCCACGCCCTGGCCGATGACCTGGACCCGGCAGTGCTCACAGATCGGCGCCATGCGGTGAATGGCGCAGGAGAAGCAGTCGAAGACGTGAATCGCGCCCTGCGCGTGCACCTCGAAGGACATCCCGTAGTCGTTTCCGCAAACCTCACAACGTGCCATGCGCCACAGGGTGGGACGCGAGGGCGGCGGCGGGCGAGCGGTGGGCGGGCGAGTCGCCCCCGGTTCACTCCGATGACGGCGTCGGCGCCGGGACCTTCTTTGCCGCGGCCACATCCCGCAGGAGGTGGGTGAAGGCGCTCTCCTCCAGGATCGGGGTGCCGAACGACTTGGCCTTCGCCGTCTTCGACGTCGCCGCGTCCGGGTCGTTGGTCACGAGCAGACTCGTCAGCCGGGAGACGCTGGTCGCCACATGCAGCCCCGCCTCCACCGCCCGGTCCTCCAGTAGTTCACGGTCGATCGAGGTGTCCCCGGAGAACGCCACCCGCATGCCCTGCATGAGAGGTTTGTCCTTCTCGTACCGCCCCGGATTCGGATACGGGCAGGCCGGGCGCTTGCGCGAGGGGCGCCAGCTGTTCTGCGCGCTGTACGAGGACTGGTAGCCGATCCGCGGGGTGACGGGGGAGTCCGACCACTCGGTCAGCGGCCGGCACTCCAGCAGCGGCAGCCGCATCCCGCCCCGGGCCGCCGCGTGCAGGCTCGGGCGGAACGCCTCGGCCAGCACCCGCGCGTCGTCCAGCGCGTGGTGCGCGTGCTGCTGCACCACACCGAAGTGCGCGGCCAGCGATTCCAGCTTGTGGTTGGGCAGCGGCAGCCGCAGCTCCTTGGAGAGCGCGATGGTGCACAGCCGCTGCTGGACGGGGGCGATCACCGATGCTCGCGCGTACTCCCGGGCGAGCATCGACCAGTCGAAGGCGGCGTTGTGCGCGACGAGGACGCGGTCGGCGAGCCGCTCGGAGAGCTGGGCGGCCACCTCCGGGAAGAGCGGGGCGCCTTCGAGCACGTCACTGGTCAGCCCGTGGATCCAGACGGGGCCGGGATCGCGCTGCGGGTTGACGAGGGTGTACCAGTGGTCCTCGACATTGCCCTGTGCGTCCAGGCGGTAGACGGCGGCGGAGATTATCCGGTCGTCCCGTGCGAGTCCGGTGGTCTCCACGTCGACGACCGCGTACCCCTGCGGGTAGGCGGTCGGCCACGGTGCTGCGGTCTGGCGGTCGTCGAGCATGGTCACAGAGAATACGGGCCGCCACCGACAGTCCCCTATTCGGCCGTCACCCCCGGTCCGCCCAGGACCCGTCGGCCGGGCTTCCGCGGCCGGCCAGCAGTCCGTCCACCAGGGCCCGCACGGAGGCGGCGAACAAGCGGTCCGGGTCGGCGGGCCGGGTCAGTGCCCGGGCCAGTGCCGGATCGTCGTCCGCGGTGGAGGCGGACCACAGATCGCCCTCCGCCGGTGACTGGACGGGGGACCGCTCCCGGTTGCGTTCGACGAGCAGGAAGCCGACGGTGTGGAACTGCACCGCCCGTACCGCGTCCGCCGCCCGGGCGCCGCGCAGACCGGCGGAGTGGACCTCGTGGACGAGTGCCTGCTGGGCCGGCAGGAACATCTGTTCCGTCAGCCCCCGTTCGTGGACCATCGCGATCAGATGCGGGCGGGCGCGCAGTTCGCGGCGCAGCCCCCGGGCCACGGAGACGATCCGGGCGGCCGGGCCGCGACCGGCGGGGCGCAGGGTGCCCATCTCCTGGACGGTGCGCTCGACGAGAGCGTCCAGGAGCGACTCGCGGTTGCCGACGTGCCAGTAGATCGATGTGACGGCGGTGCCCAGCTCGGCGGCCAGCTTGCGCATGGTGAGGGCCTGCGGACCGTGCTGCCGTACGAGTCCCGCAGCGGCAGCGAGGACCTCCTCGCGGGTCAGCGACGATCGCGCCACAGCTCCTCCGGTCTCCAGAACTCCGTTACACGCACGGCTATTTACCCTTCGCGGGCACCGGTGTAACTGTGTTACAGAACCCGGCACGGACAACCGAGAAGGGTGGCACCGCATGGCACGTGTACGGTACGGCGCGCGCACCGAGGCCGAGATAGCGGCATCCCGTGAGGCCCGCTCCCGGCTCCCCGACATCTGGTCCACCGGCGTGACCGCGGTCTGGGAGAGCGACGCCGACGCGGTGGCGGCCGTCCTCCCCCCGCCCCTGAAACCCTCCGGGCGCCCGCTGGTGCGGGCGAGCATCAGCAAGGTCGACCTCCCCGGCTACCCCCTGGGTGCGGGCTCCGTCGCCGTCGCCGCCGTCCACGACGGGCACGAGGGCTGGTACCCGCTGGTCATGCCGATGACCCATGAGCGGGCCCTGACCGGCGGCCGTGAGGTGTTCGGCGAGCCGAAGAAGCTGGGCGAGGTGAGCGTGGAGCGCGAGGGACTCGTCGTGCAGGCCTCGCTCGCCCGCCACGGCATCGCCTTCGTCGAGATCCGCGGCGCGGTCGCCGAACCGCTTCCGCTGCCCGCACCGGCCACCAAGCTCGACTTCTACTTCAAGTTCCTGCCCGCCGTGGACGGTGAGGGCTTCGAAGCCGATCCCGTCCTGATCCACTGCACCCGCCACGAGAAGGTCCGCCGGCTGGAGCGGATCACCGGCGACGTGGTGCTGCGCGAGTCCATGTACGACCCGGTCGCCGACCTCCCCGTGCTCCGCGTCGTCGACCTCACCATCGGTGAGAAGACCAGCGACCAGCAGGGCCGGGCCGTCGAGCGGGTGAGCGCCGACGCGCTGCTGCCGTACATCCACCAGCGCTACGACGACCCGCAGCAGATCCACGACGGCCCGCCGCGAGGGAGTGTCCGATGAGGCTTCAGGAGGGACAGGTCGCCGTCGTCACGGGCGCCGCGAGCGGCATCGGCCTCGCGATGGCCCGGCGGTTCGCCGCCGAGGGGCTGAAGGTCGTGCTCGCCGACGTGGAGGAGGGCGCACTCGACGAGGCGGCCGGTGAACTGCGCGCGGAGGGCGCGAAGGTGCTGGCCCGGCCCGTCGACGTCAGCGAGCGCGACTCCGTGCGGGCGCTGGCCGAGGCCGCGTACGACACCTTCGGCGCCGTACATGTGCTGTGCAACAACGCCGGGGTCGGCTCCGGGGCCGAGGGCCGGATGTGGGAGCACGAACCCAACGACTGGAAGTGGGCCTTCGCCGTCAACGTGTGGGGCGTCTTCCACGGCATCCAGGCCTTCCTGCCGCGCATGCTGGCCGAAGGCACCCCCGGCCACGTCGTCAACACCTCGTCCGGTGACGGCGGGATCGCCCCGCTGCCCACCGCGTCCGTGTACGCGGTCACCAAGTCCGCCGTCGTCACGATGACCGAGTCGCTGTACGCCCATCTGAAGGCGGAGGGCGCGTCGGTCGGCGCCTCGGTCCTCTTCCCCGGCCCGCACATGCTGCGCACCGGACTGTGGGAGTCGCACCGCAACAGGCCCGAGCGGTACGCCAAGGAGCGCCCGCGCAGGACCCCGTACCGCAGCCTCGACCAGTGGGAGAAGGCCATGAAGGCGGGCGGCCACGAGGTGGAGTTCACGCCCGTCGAGGACGTCGCCGCGACCGTCGTGGACGGCATCCGCGCCGACCGCTTCTGGATGCTGCCGGACAGCGAGCACAGCGACCGGCAGATCCGCGCCAGGTCGCAGTCGATGCTGGACCGGGCCAACCCGTCGTATCTGGAAAGTTTCGTACTCGACTGAGGAGCCAGGTCCTAGCGATGACTGACGACCCGTATCTGATCATCTCCTCCGACTGCCACGCCGGACTGCCCACCGAGGAGTACCGGCCCTACCTCGACAGCCGCTACCTCCGCGAGTTCGACGAGTTCCTGGACGGCCGCGACCGCCGCCGCGAGGAGATGACCCGCCTCGGCGTACGCAACGAGGCCTTCGCCGACAAGTGGTTCCACGACAACGAGGAAGGGCTGAAGGGCGGCTGGGACGCCACCCAGAGGCTCAAGGAGCTCGACGGCGACGGCGTGGCCGCCGAGGTCGTCTTCCCCGACGCGGACGCCGTCGACAGCCGCACAGCCGCCCCCTTCGGGGTCGGCCTCGGCCTCTCCGGCGACCAGGACCCCGAGCTGGGCATGGCCGGCGCACAGGCCCACAACCGCTGGCTCGCCGACTTCGTCTCGCAGCACCCCGAACGCCACTGCGGCGTCGCGCTGCTGCCCGTCACCGGTGAGGTGGACCGGGTCGTCGCCGAGATCCACCGGGCGAAGGAGTCCGGCCTCGGCGCCCTGATGATCCCCTCCATGTGGGTGGACAAGGCTCCGTACCACGACCGCCGTTACGACCCCGTGTGGGCGGCCGCCGCCGAGGCCGCGATGCCGATCGTCACCCATTCCGGCGCCGCGCCCCGCCACGAGTACGGCGACCACCTCGGCATCTACGTCTCCGAGGTCACCTGGTGGCCGTCCCGCCCGCTCTGGTTCCTCCTCTGGTCGGGCGCCTTCGAGCGCCACCCCGGGCTGAAGTTCGGCGTCGCCGAGTCCGGCTGCTGGTGGCTGCCGAACCTCCTGTGGTTCATGGACCGGCTCTACCTCGGCGCCCACGGCGGCAAGAAGCTCTCCCCGTTCGCCGAACTGAAGCGCCCACCGCACGAGTACCTCGACCGCCAGGTGTTCATCTGCGCCACCAACACCAAGCGCCGCGAGCTCGCCCAGCGGTACGAGATCGGCGTCGGCAACATCCTGTGGGGAAGCGACTTCCCGCATCCCGAGGGCACCTGGCCCAACACCGCGAACTGGCTGCGCAACACCTTCCACGACATCCCCGTCGCCGAGACCCGGGTGATGCTGGGCCTCGCCGCCGCCGAGGTCTTCGGTTTCGACACGGACAAGCTCGCCCCGCTGGCGGCCCGCATCGGCCCCACCCCCGCCGACCTGGGCCAGAGCACCGACCAGGCGGCGGTCGAGGCCTCCTGGGCCCGCTCGCGGGACGTCGGCCGGCACTGGCTGACCGACCACGACTTCCCGGTTCTGGGGGCATCGTGACCGACCGCTACACCGTCATCTCCGCCGACTGCCACGCCGGCGCCGACCTCCTGGACTACAAGCCGTACCTGGAGGCGAAGCACCACGACGACTTCGACGCCTGGGCGGCGACCTACGTCAACCCGTACGAGGACCTGGTCGCCGACACCGCCGACCGCAACTGGAACTCGGACCGCCGCCTCGCCGACCTGGAGGCGGACGGCATCGTCGCGGAGGTCGTCTTCCCCAACACCATCCCGCCCTTCTTCCCCTCCGCCTCCCTGATGGCCCCGGCGCCCTCCCGCCAGGAGTACGAACAGCGCTGGGCCGGGCTGCGCGCCCACAACCGCTGGCTCGCCGACTTCTGCGCGGCCGCCCCCGGCAGGCGGGCGGGCGTCGCCCAGATCCTCCTCAACGACCCGGCCGAAGCGGTGCGCGAGGTCCGGCGCACCAAGGAGGCGGGCCTCACCGGCGGCATCCTGCTGCCCGGCGCCCCGCCGGGCTCCGGCATCCCGGAGCTGTACTCCCAGGTGTACGACCCGCTGTGGGCGGTCTGCGCGGAGCTGGACGTACCCGTCAACCACCACGGCGGCTCCGCCTCCCCGCCGCTCGGCGACGAACCGGCGGCCCGCGCGGTCTTCATGGTCGAGACGACGTGGTTCTCGCACCGAGCGCTGTGGCACCTGATCTTCGGCGGTGCGTTCCGCCGTCACCCCGATCTGAAGCTGGTCCTCACCGAACAGGGCTCCGGCTGGATCCCGGGCATCGTGGAGATGCTCGACTACTACCACGGCCGCCTGGTCGCGGCGGCGACCCGGGCGGCCACCGCCGAGTCCAAGTTCGGCGCGGGGCTGTCGGCTTCGATGGGTGCACGCCCCAGCGAGGTCTGGCGCGACAACTGCTTCGTCGGCGCCAGCTTCATGCGCCCGCACGAGGTGCCGCTGCGCGACCGGATCGGCCTCGACAAGATCATGTGGGGCAGCGACTACCCGCACGACGAGGGCACCGCCCCGTACTCACGGGAGGGCCTGCGGATCGCGTACGCGGGACTGCCGCCGGCCGAGATCGCGGCCATGACCGGCGGAAACGCCGCCCGCGTCTACGGATTCGACCTGCCGGCGCTGGACCGTATCGCCGCCACCGTCGGCCCGACGGTGGCGGAGATCGCCGAGCCTCTGAAGGAGGTCCCGCAGGACGCGACGAGCCCCGCCTTCGCGCCGGGTGGGTCGGTGCGGGTCTGGTGACGCCCTGAGGTGAGACCATCCCCGGATGACGGATACCCCGGCGCACGACGAACCCCATGGCGGCGGTCTGGGCGCGCGGCTCAACTGGCTGCGCGCCGCGGTCCTCGGGGCCAACGACGGTGTGGTCTCCACCGCCGGGCTCGTCGTCGGCGTCGCCGGGGCCACCGGGGACCGCGGCACGCTGCTGACGGCGGGCCTGGCCGGGCTGCTGGCCGGGTCCATGTCGATGGCGGCGGGCGAGTACGTGTCCGTCTCCACCCAGCGCGATTCGGAGAAGGCCGCGCTGGCGACGGAGAAGCGCGAGCTACAGGAGACCCCGGAGGCGGAACTCGCCGAGCTCACCGGTCTGTTGCAGGGCAAGGGCCTGAGTCGCGAGGTGGCCCGCGAGGCCGCCGTCCAGCTCACCGAACGCGACGCGCTGCGCGCCCACGCGGAGGTCGAGCTGGGCATCGACCCGGACGACCTGACGAACCCCTGGCACGCGGCGGGCGCCAGCTTCCTGGCGTTCACGGCAGGGGCGCTGCTGCCCCTGCTGGCGATCGTGCTGCCGCCGTCGTCGGTCCGCCTCCTGGTGACCGTGCTGTCGGTGCTCGCGGCGCTGGCCCTGACGGGCTGGTGGAGCGCCCGGCTGGGCGACGCGGCGGTGGGCCCGGCGGTGCTGCGCAACATGGGCGGGGGAGCGGTGGCGATGGCCGTGACGTATGCGGCGGGGCAGCTGCTGGGGGCGGCCGGGGTCTGAGGCTCTCCTGTGGGAAGGTGCCAAAGACTGCTGACAACATGTCTCGCATACTTGTTGGTAACAACGTCTAGTCGGGGGCCGACCTGCGGCTCTACGGTGCAGGCATGCCGACGAACCTGCCCGATGTAGTGCTCTGGTCCATACCGGCCTTCGTCCTGCTCACCGTCCTGGAAATGGCGCTCCACCACTTCCACCCCGACGAGGAGGCCGCCGGCTACGAGGCGAAGGACGCCACCACCAGCATCACCATGGGGCTGGGCAGCCTGGCCTTCGACCTGCTGTGGAAAGTGCCCATCGTCGCGATCTACACCGCGGTGTACGAGCTGACCCCGCTCAGCATCCCCGTCCTGTGGTGGACCGTCCCCCTGATGCTGCTGGGGCAGGACTTCTTCTACTACTGGTCCCACCGCGGCCACCACGTCATCCGGATCCTCTGGGCCTGCCACGTGGTCCACCACTCCAGCCGGAAGTTCAACCTCTCCACCGCGCTGCGCCAGCCCTGGACCTCGCTGACCGTCTGGCCGTTCTACCTCCCGCTCATCGCCCTCGGCGTCCACCCGGCGGCGCTGGCCTTCTGCTCGTCGGCCAACCTCGTCTACCAGTTCTGGGTGCACACCGAGCGGATCGACAAGCTGCCCCGGCCCTTCGAGTACGTACTGAACACGCCCTCCCACCACCGGGTGCACCACGCGTCCCAGGGCGGATACCTCGACCGGAACTTCGGCGGCATCCTGATCGTGTGGGACCGGTGGTTCGGGTCCTTCACCGCGGAGACGGAGCGGCCCGTGTTCGGGCTCACCAAGAACATCGACACGTTCAACCCGCTGCGGGTCGCCACCCACGAGTACGCGGCCATCGCCCGCGACGTGCGCGCGGCGGGCAGCTGGAGCGAGCGGGCCGGGCGGGTCTTCCGCGGGCCCGGCTGGCAGCCGGCCGGGGCCATGGCGGGCCGCGGCAAGGCGGCCACTGCCGCCCCCGCGCGGGAGCGCACCGGATGAGCGCCGCCCCGCTCCCCGACGACCGGCGGGAGCGTTGGGTACGTCCCCTGCTCATCGCCTTCGTCGTCGCGTGCGTCGCCGACCTCGCCGGGGTCCTCGCCGACAGCGACGTCCTCCACCTCGTCGCCAAGCCGCTGCTGATGCCGCTGCTCGCCGCGTACGCCTTCGCCCGGCGCGGGCCCCGGCTGCTGATCGCCGCCCTGCTCTGCGGCTGGATCGGCGACGTGTTCCTGCTGGCCGACGCCGACCTCGCCTTTCTCGTCGGGATGGGCGGATTCGCCGCAGGACACCTCTGCTACCTGCGGCTCTTCGGGCGGGCCCGGGGCGCCCTGCTGCCCGGCATCGGGTACGCGGTGGTCCTGACCGTCTTCGTCGTCCTGATCTGGGACGGGCTGCCGGCCGGGCTACGGGTCCCGATGGCCGGGTACAGCCTGCTGCTGACCGCCATGGCCTACCGCTCCGGCGTCCTCGGCCGGTACGCGGCCACCGGAGGCGCGCTCTTCCTGCTCTCCGACGCGCTGATCGCCACCGGCATCGCCGACTGGCCGCAGCTGCCCGCCCCCGACTTCTGGGTCATGCTCACCTACGTCGCGGCGCAGTTCCTGCTGACCCTGGGCGTGCTCGCGCCGGGGGCGAAAGGGGCCGGTGCGGTCCTCGGGGCGTACCGTGAGCGGAGTATCAGCATCTGAGATCAGCAAGGACCCCCACGCATGCGCGCCACCGTCATTCACGCCCCCCACGACATCCGCGTGGCCGAGGTCCCGGACCCGGTGATCCAGCAGCCCACCGACGTGGTGCTGCGGGTCCTGCGGGCCTGCATCTGCGGCAGCGACCTGTGGGCCTACCGCGGCGAGTCCGCCCGGCAGCCCGGCCAGCGCATCGGCCACGAGTTCCTGGGGATCGTCGAGGAGGCGGGCTCCGAGGTCAACGGCTTCTCCGCCGGCGACCTCGTCGTCGCCCCCTTCGTCTGGTCCGACGGCACCTGCGCCTACTGCGCCGAGGGCCTGACCACCTCCTGCCCGCAGGGCGGCTTCTGGGGCTCGGTCGGCTCCGACGGCGGGCAGGGTGAGGCCGTGCGCGTCCCGTTCGCCGACGGCACGCTGGTCAAGCTCCCGGCCGCCGCGGCATCGGACGACCACCTGCTCACCGCGCTCCTGGCCCTCTCCGACGTCCTCGGCACCGGCCACCACGCAGCCGTCGGCGCCGGTGTGAAGCCGGGCTCCACGGTCGCCGTCGTCGGTGACGGCGCCGTCGGGCTGTGCGGCGTCATGGCCGCCAAGCGGCTCGGCGCCGAGCGCATCATCGCGCTGGGCCGCCACCAGGTCCGCACCGACATCGCCCGCACCTTCGGTGCCACGGACGTCGTCGCCGAGCGCGGCGAGGCGGCCGTCGCGGCGGTACGGGAACTGCTCGGCGGCGAGGGCGCCCACGCGGTGATCGAGGCCGTCGGCACCGAGCAGTCGATGCGCACCGCTGTCGACATCACCCGTGACGGCGGCTCGATCGGCTACGTCGGCGTGCCGCACGGCAGCGGCACCGGACTGGACCTCGGCGTCATGTTCGACCGGAACATCGCCCTGCGCGGCGGGGTCGCCCCCGTCCGCACCTACATTCCGGAGCTGCTCCCCGACGTCCTGTCCGGCACGCTCGACCCGTCGCCCGTCTTCGACCTGGCCATCGGCCTCGACGAGGTTCCGGCCGGCTACAAGGCGATGGACGAGCGCACGGCGCTGAAGGTCCTCATCAAGCCGTGAGCCAGGCGGCCGCGTCCGCCCCCAGCGGTCCTGGCGGACGCGACCAGTCGGCGGGTGCGCCGTCGAAAGCGACCGGTGGCAGTGCGTGGCGCAGGCGTCCCACGGGGCTGTCGGTCTCGGTGAGCCACTTCTCCGGGGCGTACGTGCCGTCCTGCGCCGCAGGATCCGCCGGGGCCGGGATCTCGTCGGTCAGCCAGGCGGCGGTGCGGGCGAGCGAGAGCGTGGCCAGCCGCGAGCCGCCCTCGTCGTGCTGCTCGGTCAGCGCCCGCAGTACGGCGCCGGCCAGCAGATAGCCCGTGCCGTGGTCCAGCGCCTGGGCGGGCAGCGCCCCCGGCGGGCCGTCGGGCGCTCCTGGCCCGGCCTCGGCGACGGCGATGCCGGTGGCGACCTGCACCACGCTGTCGAAACCGCGCTGCCGGGCCCATGGGCCGTGCCCCCAGGCCGACAGCCGGGCGATCACCAGGCCCGGCCTGCGTGCGGCCAGGGAATCCGGGGCCAGCCCGAACCGATCCAGCGCACCGGGCCGGTATCCGGTGACGACCACGTCCGCCCCGGCCAGCAGTTCGTCGAAAGAGGCCCGTCCGGCGCGGCTCGCCAGGTCGATGCTCACCGACCGCTTCCCGAACCCCGTGTCGTTGTGCGCGTCCTGGCTCTCCGGGAGCTGAGGGGCGTCGATGCGCAGCACGTCGGCGCCGAGCAGCGCGAGTGTGCGGGTGGCGACCGGCCCCGCGGTGACCCGGGTGAGGTCCAGGACGCGAAGTCCCGCCGCGGGCCGCAGCGGTACGCCGGTGAGCGGGGCCGTCCGCCGCACCGGTGCGGCGTCGATCCGCTCCCGCCGCACCAGCGGCACACCGGAGAGCGCGATGCGGCGCGGGTCGGCGGCCCACTCCCCGGGTGTCCTGGCGGCCACGGCCAGCCCGCCCGCGGCGTACACCGTCCGCTCGATCTCGGCCGCCCGCCGCCCGGCGAAGGACGCGGCCACGGCATCGACGGCCGGCTCGTCGGCGGTGTCCGCGGACAGCCCCAGCGTGGCCAGCAACCGGGCCCGATGATGGGGGTAGTTGGCGTGCGTACGGACCCAGCCGTCGGCCGTGCGCCAGAACCGGGAGAGCGGGGCGAAATTGGCCGGGGCGCGGCCGTCGATCCGCAGATGGCGCTCGCTGACGAACGCGGTGGCCACCGCACCGTCGTCGATCCGGACGAGGGGCACGGGCCCGCCGGTGCGGCGGGCCGCCAGTTCGGCTGCGGCCAGGGAACAGACCGCGACCGTGGCGCGGGCCAGCTCGCTCACGGGCAGCCGGGCGGGGAGCAGCCCGGCCGGTCCTGCGGTCTCGATCCGGGCGAGAAGCGCGGGGTCACCGCCGAGAGCGGCCCAGGCCTGCTCCGTACCGGAGACGGGAGTATGCGTCATCCCCGCACTATGGCACTCAGTGCCAGGTGTGTGACAGGGGCCGGACGGCGGCCGGGCAGGGGCCGGCACGGATGGTGCCCGTGCCGGCCCCTCTCGCCGTCACCTACCAGCGCACCGCGTCCAGCGCGTCCACCACTCCGGCCCCGTAGAAGCCGTTGCGGTTCTTGCCGCCCTCGCAGACAGCGTCGATCTTGCCGTCGCCGTCGATGTCGTACGGGTCACCGCACGACGTGGCGTCGGCCTCGAGCGTCAGCAGGGCCTTGACCGCGGCGGCCGACGCGTACGGATGCGTCGACTTGATCAGGGCCACGACGCCCGCGACATGCGGAGAGGCCATCGACGTACCGGCCTTGTAGCCGTACTTCCCGCCGGGCAGCGTGGACAGGATCAGACCGCTCGTCGCCGGCGGCGCCGGCGTCTGATAGACCGTCGAGTCCCCGCCCGGCGCGGCCACGTCGATGACGCCGTTGCCGTAGTTCGAGTACGAGGCCTTCAGCCCCTTCGCACCCGTCGCCGAGACCGTCACGACACCCGGCAGCATCGTCGGGATGTCGAGGCACACCTTCGGGTCGATGGTCCGGGTGACCGGCTCGGTGTCGTTCGGGCTGCCCGTGTCCTCGATCGTGTCGGCCGCCAGGTCCTCGGCCGAGTTGCCCGCCGCGGCGACATTGACCGTGCCCTTGCCCTCGGCGTACCGCGTGGCCCGCGCGACGGCCTCGACCAGCGCGCCCTGGTCCGGGTCGTTCTTGCAGTTGTACATCCACGGGTCGGTGTAATAGCTGTTGTTCGTGACGTCGGCACCGTGGTCCGCCGCCCACATGAAGCCGCAGACGACGGCCTCGGTGTAGAAGAAGCCGTCCGGGTTGCCCACCTTGATGCCGGAGACCTTCACGCCCGGCGCGACACCCGTCACCCCGATGCCGTTCTTCGCGGCGGCGATGGTGCCCGCGACATGCGTGCCGTGATCGCTCTCTCCGGTCTTGGGACGCCAGGCGCCGTCCGTGGTTTCCGGTGCGCCGGAGACACAGTTCGCCGAGCCGCGGCGGTCGAAGTTCGGGGCGAGGTCCGGGTGGGTGTCGTCGACACCCGTGTCGATGACCGCGACCGTGACCTTCGAGCTCCCCAGCGTCTTCTCGTGCGCCTTGTCCGCCTTGATCGCGGGCAGGTCCCACTGCAACGGTTCCATCGGGTCCTGGCCCGCAGTCGCCTGCGCCGCCGCGGTCCGCTCCTGCTGAGCCGTCAGCGGCTGCTCGACCCCGATGTCCTTGGTGGCCTGCGGCACGATCGGGTTCGTACGGGTGGCGCCCGCCGAATCGACGCCCCTGACGCGGCGCATCGACTGCGCGAACTGCGGGTTCTGCGAGTGGGCGACGATGACCCCGATCCGGTCGTAGGCGATCACCACCGTGCCGCCGGCCCGCTCGACCGCCTTGCTCACCTGCTTGACGGTGCCGAGACCGCCCCGGGTGTTGACCACGTACGAGAGCTTCGGACCGTCCGTCGACACCGCCGCCGAAGGCGCGTCGTCCCCCGCGGCAGCGGAGGCGGTGCCCGTCGGCAGGAAGCCGAGCGAGGCGGTGAGGGCCAACCCGACGGGCAGCGTCAGTGCGCGCGTCCGTCTGGATCCCAGATGAGCCATGGGGTCTCCACATCATCCGTGTCAGTCGACCGGACACGGGGCGTGTCCAGTCGCGTACATGACGAGTGAAGCTATCGCTGATCATCCCCGCTCATCAATGAGTTCGAGAGAACCGATGTCCGCGGAGACGTCCGAAGGGGTGACGCGGAGAAGGCGGAAACCGCGGTGAACCGCTTCGCCGCGCGCCGCGTGCCGTTGTCAGGGGAAGCGCACCACCACTCCCCGATATCGAGGTCCCCAGTGAAATCCACCGTCCCCACCACCACCGCACCCGCGTCGCGAGGAGATTCCGTGGCTACCGATGCACCGCCGCCCGAGGGCAGTACGGAGACCGGCCCCGCCCAGCCCACGACCGAGGCGTTCGTCGCGGAGCAGGCGAGCCAGGAATTCGGCGAACTCCGCCGCTCGTACCGCTCGTTCGCCTTTCCGCTGACCATCGCCTTCGTCCTCTGGTACCTGCTGTACGTGCTGCTCTCCAACTACGCCGGCGGCTTCATGGGCACCAAGGTGTACAGCAACTTCAACGTGGCCTTCGTCTTCGGCCTCGCCCAGTTCCTCACCACCTTCCTCATCGCCTGGTTCTACTCGCGGTACGCCAACGCGAAGCTCGACCCGAAGGGCGAGGCCATCAAGTCCCGTATGGAGGCCGACGCATGAGCGCCGCGTACCACTCCCACACCGTCGTGACGCTCGCCGCCTCGTCCACCAGCGAGCACCGGCCGCTGATCATCTCGCTCTTCGCGGTCTTCGTCGCCGCGACCCTCGGCATCACCGTCTGGGCCGGCCGCCAGACCAAGAGCGCCTCCGACTTCTACGCGGGCGGCCGCCAGTTCACCGCCTTCCAGAACGGCCTCGCGGTCTCCGGCGACTACATGTCCGCCGCGTCGTTCCTCGGCATCGCCGGAGCCATCGCCCTCTTCGGCTACGACGGCTTCCTCTACTCGATCGGCTTCCTCGTCGCCTGGCTGGTGGCCCTGCTGCTGGTCGCCGAACCGCTGCGCAACTCCGGCCGTTACACCATGGGCGACGTCCTCGCCTACCGGATGCGCCAGCGCCCGGTCCGTACCGCCGCGGGTGTCTCCACCATCGTCGTCTCGATCTTCTACCTGCTGGCGCAGATGGCAGGAGCGGGAGTTCTGGTCTCGCTGCTCCTCGGCATCACCAGTGACGCCGGAAAGATCCTCATCGTTGCGCTGGTCGGCGTACTGATGATCGTGTACGTCACCATCGGCGGCATGAAGGGCACCACCTGGGTGCAGATGGTCAAGGCCGTGCTCCTCATCGCGGGCGCCATCCTGATGACCTTCATGGTGCTGTGGAAGTTCGACTTCAACGTCTCCGACCTGCTGGGCACCGCCGCCGAGAAGAGCGGCCACGGCGCCTCGTTCCTGGAGCCGGGGCTCAAGTACGGCGCCACCGGCACCTCGAAGCTGGACTTCCTCTCCCTCGGCATCGCCCTGGTGCTGGGCACCGCAGGGCTGCCGCACATCCTGATCCGCTTCTACACGGTGCCGACCGCCAAAGCGGCCCGGAAGTCGGTCAACTGGGCCATCGGCATCATCGGTGCCTTCTACCTGATGACGATCGCGCTCGGATTCGGTGCCGCGGCCCTCATCGGTCCCGACGAGATCAAGGCGAAGAACCCGGCAGGCAACGCGGCGGCCCCGCAGCTGGCCGAGTATCTCGGCGGTGTCGGCACCACCGGCGGCGCCGTCATGCTCGCCGTGATCTCCGCCGTCGCCTTCGCCACGATCCTCGCCGTCGTCGCGGGACTCACCCTCGCCTCCTCCTCGTCCTTCGCCCACGACATCTACGCCAATGTCATCCGCAAGGGGAAGGCCACCGAGAAGGAGGAGATGCGGGCAGCGCGCTGGGCGACCGTCTTCATCGGCGCCGCCGCGATCGTGCTGGGCGCCTTCGCCCGCGACATGAACGTCGCCGGTCTGGTCGCGCTCGCCTTCGCCGTCGCCGCGTCGGCCAACCTGCCGACACTCCTCTACAGCCTCTTCTGGAAGCGGTTCACCACCCAGGGCGCGCTGTGGTCGATCTACGGCGGACTCGCCAGCTCGGTGATCCTGGTGCTGTTCTCGCCGGTCGTCTCCGGAAACGCGAAGACCTCGATGTTCAAGGGCGTCGACTTCGCCTGGTTCCCGCTGGAGAACCCGGGCCTGATCTCCATTCCGCTGGGCTTCCTGCTCGGCTGGATCGGCTCCCTCCTGTCGAAGGAGGAGCCGGACAAGGGCAAGTACGCCGAGCTGGAGGTCAAGTCCCTCACCGGCATCGGAGCCCACTGAGAGCAGAAGTTCACACAGGAGTCGGGTGCTCGCACCACTCCGTCGCCGCGGCCGCGTCGTAGAGTCCTACGACGCGGCCGCGCCGCACCTCGTGTCAAACGGGCCCCTCCGTTGTCACAGGTCTCGCGTAGTCTCGAAAGAGTCAGATACCGCAACCGGGAAGTCGCCGGGGGAGGGGGCCCACCATGCTCATCGACACCTACGACCGGGTCGCCACCGACCTGCGTGTCTCGCTGACCGACCGCTGCAATCTTCGCTGCACGTACTGCATGCCCGAAGAGGGCCTGCAGTGGCTGGCCAAGCCCGACCTGCTGAGTGACGAGGAGATCGTCCGGCTCGTCCGCATCGCCGTCACACAGCTCGGCATCACCGAAGTCCGCTTCACCGGCGGGGAGCCGCTGCTGCGCCCCGGACTCGTCTCCATCGTCCAGCAGTGTGCGGCCCTGGAGCCCCGCCCGAAGATGTCGCTCACGACCAACGGCATCGGACTCAAGCGGACCGCCGCCGCGCTCAAGGCCGCGGGCCTGGACCGGGTCAACGTCTCGCTGGACACCCTGCGCCCCGATGTGTTCAAGACCCTCACCCGCCGCGACCGCCACCACGACGTCCTGGCCGGACTGGAGGCCGCCCGCGAGGCCGGGCTCACCCCCGTCAAGGTCAACACCGTCCTGATGCCGGGGCTCAACGACGACGAGGCGCCCGACCTGCTCGCCTGGGCCGTGGACAACGCCTACGAGCTCCGCTTCATCGAGCAGATGCCGCTCGACGCCCAGCACGGCTGGAAGCGCGACGGAATGATCACGGCAGGCGACATACTCCAGTCGCTGCGCACCCGCTTCGACCTCACCGCCGAGGAGGACGGCGAGCGCGGCTCCGCCCCCGCCGAGCGCTGGCTCGTGGACGGCGGACCCCACCGGGTCGGCGTCATCGCCTCGGTCACCCGCCCGTTCTGCCGGGCCTGCGACCGCACCAGGCTCACCGCCGACGGGCAGGTGCGCACCTGCCTGTTCGCCCGCGAGGAGACCGACCTGCGCGGCGCCCTGCGCTCCCAGGCACCGGACGAGGAGATTGTCCGGCTCTGGAAGCTCGCCATGTGGGGCAAGAAGGCCGGATCCGGCCTCGACGACCCGACGTTCCTCCAGCCGGACCGCCCGATGTCGGCCATCGGCGGATAGCGCCCGCATTCCTTACACGGTCGGCGCCTCCGGCGACTCCCACTCGGTCAGGGGCACCACGTCCTTGAGGAAGCCCCGCACCCCCAGGAACGAGGAGAGATGCTCCCGGTGCTCGTCACAGGCCAGCCAGGTCTTGCGGCGCTCGGGGGTGTGCAGCTTCGGGTTGTTCCAGGCCAGCACCCACACGGCATCGGTGCGGCAGCCCTTGGCCGAGCAGACGGGGGCGGTGGCAGCACGCTCGGCCGCGGAGTCGGATTCGGAATCGGATTCGGGGGAGTTCACGGACTCAACCCTATGGCAGGCCCCGCGGCATCCCCGCCGGAGAAATGGCGACGCCGAGCAGCCACGGGGGGAGCTGCCCGGCGTCGGTCCGTCGCTCCGACGGGGGATGCGGAGCGCTCACGAAGTATGTCACGCAGACCGGGGTGCGGTGCACTGGAACTTCATGATTGATCTGAGCTTTTCTTGAGCTTGGGACGCCCCCGGGCTCAGTCGTGCTCCCGCGGATCCGGACTTCGGAAGACGTGTCCGTTCTCCGGACCGGGCTCCGCCGGGCCGGCCACCGGAGCGGTGTCCAGGGCGAGCCGCGTCGGCGCCGGCACGAAGGTCGAGGGGAGGGAAGGGCTGTTCTCCCGGCCCGCGTTGGCGATGACGACCGCGACGTACGGGAGCAGAACCCCCAGCGCGAGCGCCACGATCGCCACATGGCGCTCCACGTTCCACAGGACCGCGGCGGCGACCACCGAAACCGTGCGCACGGACATCGAGATCACATAGCGCCGCTGCCTGCCGCGCACATCATCCGCGAGCCCCTGCCGCGCCCCCGTGATCCGGAAGACCTCCGCACCGCTCTGCTTTCCCCGCACGTCCCCACCAACCTTCCCCGAGCTCATGACGAACTGGGGGAGACTCCGTTCCTGCGCCGGACGCTCCCCGGACCGGACCGGATCCCACGGTACGCCCGGCCTCCCCCCGGTTCGAGACCGGGGCGCGCCGCATGCGTACAGTCCGCCGCTCCGTCGCACGTACGGACCTGTCCGACATGCGGCGTACCGGACCAGGCCAGAGACTGGGCGGACATGCGCGACACCGCGTCGCACGAGGAGGCGACATGAGCTGGTTGTGGGCAATCATCGTGGGCTTCGTGCTCGGTCTGATCGCGAAGGCGATCCTGCCGGGCAAGCAGGAGATCCCACTCTGGCTGACGACCATTTTCGGCATCATCGGCAGCATCCTCGGCAATGCTGTCGCCACCTGGATCGGCGTCAACGACACCAAGGGCATCGACTGGACACGTCATGTGCTCCAGCTGATCGGAGCCGTGGTGGTGGTCGGTGTCGGCGACATGCTGTGGGCCTCGCTCCGAGGCACCAAGCAGAAGACCTGAACGCACCGGACAGTACGACGGCGGGGCACGCATCATGCGTGCCCCGCCGTCGCGCTGTCCGGTATGCGGTTTCAGCCGGCCGCGACCTCGATCGCCGCCAGGTTCTTCTTGCCCCGGCGCAGCACCAGCCAGCGCCCGTGCAGCAGCTCCTCGCGGGCCGGTGCCGCCTCACCGTCGACGGCCTTCACGTTGTTCACGTAGGCGCCGCCCTCCTTGACCGTGCGCCGGGCACCCGACTTGCTCGGCGCCAGACCGACCTCGACCAGCAGGTCGACCAGCGGAACGAGCTCGGTGACCTGCGCGTGCGGGACCTCGGACAGGGCGGCACCCAGCGTCGCCTCGTCCAGCTCGCCGAGCTCTCCCTGACCGAACAGCGCCTTCGACGCGGCGATGACCGCGGCACACTGGTCCGCGCCGTGCACCAGCGTCGTCAGCTCCTCGGCCAGCGCGCGCTGCGCCGCCCTCGCCTGCGGCCGCTCCTCGGTGACCTTCTCCAGCTCCGTCAGCTCGTCGATGCTCTGGAAGCTGAGGATGCGCATGTAGCGGGAGATGTCCCGGTCGTCCACGTTCAGCCAGAACTGGTAGAACGCGTACGGCGTCGTCATCTCCGGGTCGAGCCAGACGGCGCCGCTCTCGGACTTGCCGAACTTGGTGCCGTCCGCCTTCGTCATCAGCGGGGTCGCCAGCGCATGCACCTCGGCGCCCGGCTCCAGGCGGTGGATCAGGTCGAGGCCCGCGGTGAGGTTGCCCCACTGGTCGCTGCCGCCCTGCTGGAGGGTGCAGCCGTGGCGCCGGTACAGCTCCAGGAAGTCCATGCTCTGGAGCAGCTGGTAGCTGAACTCGGTGTAGCTGATGCCCTCGTCGGACTCCAGCCGCCGGGCGATGGACTCCTTGGTGAGCATCTTGTTGACCCGGAAGTGCTTGCCGATGTCCCGCAGGAACTCGATCGCGGACATGCCCGCGGTCCAGTCCAGGTTGTTCACCATGACCGCCGCGTTCTCGCCCTCGAAGGACAGGAACGGCTCGATCTGGGAGCGCAGCCGCGCCACCCAGGCGGCGATCGTCTCCGGGTCGTTCAGCGTGCGCTCGGCGGTCGGCCGCGGGTCACCGATCTGGCCGGTGGCCCCGCCCACCAGGGCGAGCGGCCGCAGACCGGCCTGCTGGAGCCTGCGCATGGTGAGCACCTGCACCAGATGGCCGACGTGCAGACTTGCCGCGGTGGGGTCGTAGCCGCAATAGAACGTGACCGGACCGTCCGCGAGAGCCTTGCGCAGTGCGTCCTCGTCAGTGGACTGGGCGAACAGCCCGCGCCACTTCAGCTCGTCGACGATGTCCGTCACGGTTCCGTGTCTCCTCAGCAGCTATGTGTGTCGATACGTGGTGTGTGTCGATACGTGGATCGAAAGGCAACAGTCAGTCTAGGCGGGTCACACGCCCGGGCTCACCGAGCTCATGTTGAAGTCCGGGATGCGCAGCGCGGGCATCGCGGCCCGGGTGAACCAGTCGCCCCACTCACGCGGCAGGGTCTTCTCCGTCCGGCCGGCCTCGGTGGCCCGCGACAGCAGGTCCACGGGTGACTCGTTGAAGCGGAAGTTGTTCACCTCGCCGACCACCTCGCCGTCCTCCACGAGATAGACCCCGTCGCGGGTCAGCCCGGTCAGCAGCAGCGTCGCCGGGTCGACCTCCCGGATGTACCACATGCAGGTCAGCAGCAGTGCGCGGCCGGTCGTCGCGGCGACCATCTCCTCCAGGGACCGCTCACCGCCGCCCTCCAGCAGCAGGTTGTCGATCGCCGGGGCGATCGGGAGCCCGGTCTGACCGGCCGTGTGCCGGGTCGTCGTCAGCCGGTCGAGCCGGCCGTCCTTGATCCAGTCGGTCCGGCCCAGCGGCAGTCCGTTGTCGAAGACGGACCCGCCGTCCCCGGAGGAGTGCGCGATGACGAACGGCGCGGATTCGAGCCCCGGCGCGTTCGGGTCGCTGAGCAGGGTCAGCGGCAACGGGGACAGGGTCTCCCCGAGCCGCGTCCCGCCGCCGGGCTTGGAGAACACCGTCCGGCCCTCGACGGCGTCCCGCGCGGTCGCCGACCACAGCTGGTAGATCAGCAGGTCGGCGACGGCGGTCGGCGGCAGCAGCGTCTCGTACCGCCCGGCGGGCAGGTCGATCCGGCGCTCCGCCCAGACCAGCCGCTGCGCAAGCTCGGCATCCATCCCGGCCGGGTCGACGTCCTTGAAGTCACGGGTCGAGCGCCCCGCCCACGCCGACCGCGACCGGTCGGGCGACTTGGCGTTCAGCTCCAGCGTGCCGTTCGGCTGGTCGTGGCGCAGCCGCAGCCCCGTCGACGTACCCAGGTAGGTCGAGGTCATCTCGTGGTTGGCGAAGCCGTACAGCTCACGGCCGCCGGAACGGGCCCGGGCGAAGGCGTCGCCCAGCGCGGGTGCGAACGCCGCGAAGACGTCCGAGCTCGTCTCCGCGGGCGCGTCCGTGAAGTCGGGGGAGGCGGCCACCCCGGTGACCAGCGGCTGGGCGTCCTCGGCCGGCCCGGCCCCGCGTGCGGCGGCCTCGGCGGCCCGTACCAGCGGCTCCAGATCGGCTGCGGTGACGGCGGACCGGGACACGACACCGGAGGCGGCGCCCTCGGACCCGTCGACCGTGGCGATGACGGTCAGGGTGCGGCCCCGGGTCACCCCGTTCGTGGTGAGCGCGTTGCCGGCCCAGCGCAGATTGGCCGACGACTCCTCGTCGGCGATGACCACGCAGCCGTCGGCGGTGGACAGTTCGAGCGCGCGCTCGACGATCTCGTGCGGCTTGCTGACGCGGCTCATCGCCCGGCCTCCTGCGTCGTGTTGAGACTGTGCCTGCCCGGGGGGCGCCCCCCGGACCCCCGGCCGGTTCCGTGGTTGCCGCTCATCGTCCGGCCTCCTGCGTCGTGTTGAGGATGTTCACGCCTCGGAAGAGGGCGGAGGGGCAGCCGTGCGAGACGGCAGCGACCTGGCCCGGCTGGGCCTTGCCGCAGTTGAAGGCGCCGCCCAGCACGTATGTCTGCGGGCCGCCGACCTTCTCCATCGAGCCCCAGAAGTCCGTCGTCGTCGCCTGGTAGGCGACATCGCGCAGCTGCCCGGCCAGCCTGCCGTTCTCGATCCGGAAGAACCGCTGCCCGGTGAACTGGAAGTTGTACCGCTGCATGTCGATCGACCAGGACCGGTCGCCGACCACGTAGATCCCGCGCTCCACCCCGCCGATCAGATCATCGGTGGACAGTCCGCCGGGATCCGGCGCCAGCGACACGTTCGCCATCCGCTGTACGGGGACATGGCCCGGCGAGTCCGCGTACGCACACCCGTTGGACCGGCCCAGGCCCGTCAGCTTCGCGATCCGGCGGTCCAGCTGGTAGCCGACCAGCGTCCCGTCCTTGACCAGGTCCCAGGACTGCGCCTCGACGCCCTCGTCGTCGTACCCGATCGTCGCGAGCCCGTGTTCGGCGGTGCGGTCGCCCGTCACGTTCATCACCGGGGAGCCGTACGCAAGCTTCCCCAGCCGGTCGAACGTGGCGAACGAGGTCCCGGCGTACGCCGCCTCGTACCCCAGCGCCCGGTCCAGCTCGGTGGCGTGGCCGATCGACTCGTGGATGGTCAGCCAGAGATTGGACGGGTCGACGACCAGGTCGTACGTCCCCGCCTCGACGCTCGGGGCACGCATCTTCTCCGCCAGCAGCCCGGGGATGCCCTCCAGCTCCGCGTCCCAGTCCCAGCCGGTCCCCGTCAGGTACTCCCAGCCGCGTCCCGCAGGCGGTGCGATCGTGCGCATCGAGTCGAACTCACCGGTCGTCGCGTCCACTGCGACCGCGGTGAACTGCGGATGCAGCCGTACCCGCTGCTGCGTGGTGACCGTGCCCGCCGTGTCGGCGTAGAACTTGTTCTCGTGGACGGTCATCAGCGAGGCGTCCACATGCGCCACGCCCTGTGCCCCCAGCAGCCGGCCGCTCCACTCGGCGAGCAGCCCCGCCTTCTCCTCGGCCGGTACGTCGAAGGGGTCGACGTCGTACGCCGAGACCCAGCTCCGCTCCCCGTGCACCGGCTCGTCGGCCAGCTCCACGCGCTCGTCGGACCCCGCCGCCGCGATCACCTTCGCCGACAGCTTCGCCATGGCGACGGCCTGTGAGGCCACCTTCGCCGCCGCGTCCATCGTCAGATCCACCCCGGAGGCGAACCCCCAGGCCCCGCCGTGCACGACCCGTACCGCGTATCCGAGGTCGGTGGTGTCCGACGATCCGGCGGGCCGGGCGTCCCGCAGCCGCCATGTGGCGCTGCGCACCCGCTCGAAGCGGAAGTCGGCGTGCGCGGCCCCGAGCGCCCGCGCGCGGGCGAGCGCCGCGTCGGCGAGCGGCCGTAGCGGGAGGGCCAGGAACG
Source organism: Streptomyces sp. NBC_00464 (assembly GCF_036013915.1). Taxonomy (NCBI): domain Bacteria; kingdom Bacillati; phylum Actinomycetota; class Actinomycetes; order Kitasatosporales; family Streptomycetaceae; genus Streptomyces; species Streptomyces sp. NBC_00464. The sequence goes on from NZ_CP107899.1 coordinate 6,255,936, forward strand.
ACTGATCTACCTCATGGGGCACGGGCGGCCTCTCCTCTGCGTCACATACCCTCGGATCGTTTACGAGGCAGTGAAGCACGGCCGCAGCGGCGTCGCGGCCGAATATCGGGCCCCGCGCGGGGGCGGGTCGCCCGGTGGCCCGCGGCCTTGTCATGGCCTGCCGGGCCGGGTGCGTCTCTGTAGGAACCCCACAGTGACCGGGGGAAGGCGCTGTCAGGGGCCGATTCCTCGCGGAGGGCACGGTACCGATAGGTTTTCGATGTACCAGACCGCTAAGGAAAGGGTGATCCGTTGAGCCGCTCGGTTCTCGTCACCGGAGGAAACCGGGGCATCGGCCTCGCCATCGCCCGTGCTTTCGCCGACAACGGCGACAAGGTCGCCATCACCTACCGTTCCGGCGAGCCGCCCGCGGCGCTCACCGAGGCCGGCGTTCTCGCGGTCCGTTGCGACATCACCGACGCCGAACAGGTGGAGCAGGCCTACAAGGAGATCGAGGAGAAGCACGGCAACGTGGAGGTGCTGGTCGCCAACGCCGGTATCACCAAAGACCAGTTGCTGATGCGGATGTCCGAGGACGACTTCACGTCCGTACTCGACACCAACCTCACCGGCACCTTCCGGGTCGTCAAGCGCGCCAACCGCGGCATGCTGCGCGCCAAGAAGGGCCGCGTCGTCCTCATCTCCTCCGTCGTCGGCCTCCTCGGCTCGGCGGGGCAGGCCAACTACGCCGCGTCGAAGGCCGGTCTGGTCGGCTTCGCCAGGTCGCTGGCCCGCGAGCTCGGCTCGCGGAACATCACGTTCAACGTCGTCGCGCCCGGCTTCGTCGACACCGACATGACGCAGGCGCTCACCGAGGAGCAGCGCAAGGGCATCGTCGCCCAGGTGCCGCTCGCGCGCTACGCGCAGCCTGAGGAGATCGCCGCCGCGGTGCGCTTCCTCGCCTCCGACGACGCGTCGTACATCACTGGAGCCGTCATCCCCGTTGACGGCGGATTGGGCATGGGTCACTGATCACCATGAGCGGAATTCTCGACGGCAAGCGCATCCTCATCACCGGGGTGCTGATGGAGTCGTCCATCGCGTTCCACGCTGCCAAGGTGGCCCAGGAGCAGGGCGCTGAAGTCATCCTGACCGCCTTCCCGCGGCCCACGCTGACGGAGCGCATCGCCAAGAAGCTGCCCAAGCCGGCCAAGGTCATCGAGCTGGACGTGACCAACACCGAACACCTCGACCGGCTCGCCGGCCTGGTGCGGGACGAGCTCGGTTCGCTCGACGGCGTCGTCCACTCCATCGGCTTCGCGCCGCAGGACGCGCTCGGCGGCAACTTCCTCAACACCCCTTTCGAGTCGGTCGCCACGGCGATGCACGTCTCGGCGTTCTCGCTGAAGTCGCTCGCCATGGCGTGCAAGCCGCTGATGAGCGAGGGCGGTTCGATCGTCGGCCTCACCTTCGACGCGCAGTTCGCCTGGCCGCAGTACGACTGGATGGGCCCGGCGAAGGCGGCGCTGGAGGCCACCTCCCGTTATCTCGCCCGTGACCTGGGGCCGGACGGCATCCGCTGCAACCTGATCTCGGCCGGACCGCTCGCCTCCATGGCCGCCAAGTCCATCCCGGGCTTCGGCGAGCTCGCCGACGTGTGGAACACCCGCGCGCCGCTGGCGTGGGACATGAAGGACCCGGAGCCGGCCGGCCGCGGCATCGTCGCGCTGCTCTCGGACTTCTTCCCGCGGACGACGGGCGAGATCATCCACGTCGACAGTGGCGTGCACATGATGGGTGCCTGACCCCTCCCGCACCCCGGCCGCGCACCGCCTCCCCGGAGGCGGTGCGCGGCCGTTTTCCTTGTCCCGCCCGGCCTCCCGGCGCTCAGGTCGAAAAGCTGGTCGATTCACCGCAGAATGTGGAGGAACCGGACTTCTGGTCAGGCTGAGGGGAGGAGATCGCTGTGCGCGGCACACGTCACCGAACCCGATCCCTGCTGGTCGCCTCCGCCGTCGTCGCCGGGCTGCTCGTGCCCGCCGGTCTGTACGCGGCGGGACACGTCGGCGCCGCAGGCTCGGCAGGGTCTCCCGCGGCGGACCCCGAACCCTCCGGCGCCGAATGCCGTACGTCGGTGAAGGGCTCCCGGGTCGTCGCCTACTGCCACAATCCGTACCCCTCCACCGACCGCGTCCAGCTGCACACCGAGTGCGCCCGCTGGTGGGACATCGACGCCGACTCCAAGCCGGTCGACATCGGCCCGGGGCGGACCGTTCGGCTGGACGACCGCTGCTGGAAAGAGGTCGGCTCCGCGTGGGTCACCCACGCCGCCGAGACGCACAAAGCCAAGGCGTCCTAGACGCGCAAGGCCCAGGAGTCCGGGACGGGCAAGCGGGCCAGGGCACGCTGGGCCAAGGCGCGCTGGGCCAAGGCACGCTGGGTCAAGGCCCCAGGGCCAAGGCCTCGTGCCGGTGCGGCGCGCCAGTCCTCTTGTCGCGCGATGATCGGGCAGGCTGGCCACGGTCGGGGCTCATCCCGACTGCCCTGCCGAGGAGCGGACATGTACGAGTTGCGGGCACCGAGCCCGCCCCGGATGCGCGAGTCGGCCAAGCCGGTCCCGAGGTCTTCGCCGCGGTTGCTGCCCTGCCTGGCAGTGATCGCGGTGGTCTGCATCGCCGTCCAACTGGCCTTCGTCATCCCGGAATCGGGCCTCGGCTGGGACGAGACCGTCTACGTCAGCCAGGCCGGCGGTGACATCCCGGCCGCATTCTTCAGTGCTCCCCGGGCCCGCGGCATCTCCTACCTGGTCGCTCCGGTCGCCGCCCTCACCCCGTCCGTGACCGTCCTGCGGATCTACCTCGCCCTGCTCTCGGCCGGCGCGCTCGTCGGCGCCTTCCGGGTCTGGCGCACCCTGTTGCCCGGCCGTGTCCTGGTCTGTGCGGGAGCCCTGTTCGCCACGCTCTGGCCGACCCTGTTCTACGGCCCCATGGCCATGCCGAACCTCTGGTGCGCGCTGGGTGCCCTGGCGGCCACCGGATGGGTCGCACGCGCCGTGCTGCGCGGGGCGGGGCGGGCCGAGCTCGTCGGTGCGGGGGCGGCGGTGGCCGTCGTGGTCCTGATGAGGCCGGCCGACGGGGCGTGGCTCGCGCTGCCGTTGCTGCTCGTCACGTTGGTGCGGCCCCGGATGTTCGCCGCGCTGGCCGCCGGGCTGCTCGCGGGCGCCGCACCCTGGATCGTGGAGGCGTTCGCGCACTACGGGGGGCCGCTCACCCGGCTGCACCGGGCCAGCGAGATCCAGGGCGGTCTGGGCTGGAACCTGGCGGTGGACGACCAGGCCAAGGCGCTGGAGGGGCGCACCCTCTGCCGCCCCTGCACCATCCAGTGGAAGCGGCCCGGGGCGACGGTCTGGTGGGCCCTGCTGCCGTTCCTGGCCACCGGCGGCGCGGTCGTCGCGCGCCGGGCCGGCCGGGGCACGGCCATCCTGCTGGCGACCGGGACGGCGGTGTCGCTGGCGGTGCCGTACCTCTTCCTGATCGAGTACGCCGCACCCCGCTTCCTGCTGCCCGCCTACGCACTGCTGTCCCTGCCGGTGGGGGAGTGCCTGGTGCGCCTGTACGCCTGGGCCCGCCGTCCCGCCGGACGGTCGGGGCGTACCGTCGCGGCGCAGTGGCGCGTCGTCGCGCTCGCTGCCGTCCTCGCCGCCCACCTGGCCGTGCAGCTCCAGGTGACGAGCCGGGTGTCAGCCAGCAGTCATTCGACCAGCGCGGACTTCGAGGCCGTGGCCGCCGCGCTCCACCGCAACGGAATCCGCCCGCCCTGCGTGATCAGCGGCGCGCAGGCGGTCCCGATCGCCTACTACGCGGGCTGCGCCTCACGGCAGACCGCCGGGCACGACAAAAGCATTACCCCCGCAGGTCTCAGGGAGGCCGCCCGACGGGTCCCGACGGCTGTTCTCGTCGCCGGCGGCGGCCCCCGGCCGGCGTACGCCCCCTCGGGCCCGCCCGTCTTCCTGGCGGAGACCCGGGACGCGGGACCGTACATCGGCTATCTGTTCCCACCGCCGGACCGCTCCGGTCCGGGGCGGCCGGATTCCTGAGACGGCCCGGGGCCGGACTGTCAGTCGGGGAGGGGGACGCGGATCACCGGGTCGAACGGGCGTTTGTTGAAGCCGGTGCGCAGATTGCGGCATCCAGGCGCGCCGCACATGAAGAACTCCTCGACACTCCGGCGGCCCGTGAGGGCTCCGAGCCACACCTTCTCGTCGGCGGTGAGGGCACGGTGTTGTTCGTCGGAATCGCAGGTGAAGCAGTACATCCGACGGGGCTGCACAGGACCTCCCGAAGCGGGCGGACGGACCGGACAGGGCGGAACGAGCCGAGCGAACCTGAGCTTAAGGGGGCTTGACGCGCGAAGGCAGGACGTGCGGGGAGGTTTTCCGCGGCGCCTCCCCGCCCGGGGGTGTTTCCCCGCCCGGGGGAGCGGAGCGGGAACCCGGCCCGGCGCGCGTACGCCGGGCCGCTCGCCGACCACTGGCGGAAGGATGCCCTAGGGCGTGTTTTGAAAGTCCCGCCTGCCCGGCGGCGTCTGGCACGCACGCTCGCGGCGTTGCGGAAATGCCCTAGTAGCTCCGCTACGAGACCACTTCCGCGCCTTGCGATCGCACGCACCAGACGCCGCCGGGCCCGCCCTTCGGGCGGACGGCGCTACTTTCAAAACGCGCCCTAGGCCCGCTCCACCAGGCAGCTCAGTGCGTGGCTCGCGGCCTCGGCCGCCGCCGTCTCCGCGTCGCCGGCCCTGATCGCCTCGACCAGCCGGCCGTGGTCCATGTGGTTCTCCGGCCGCAGCTCATGGCCGATGTCGTCCCGCAGGTAGTCCTTCAGCAGATCGCCCAGGTCGGCGTAGAGGCCGGTCAGCACCTCGTTGTGCGAGGCGGCGACCACGGCGAGATGCAGCGTCGCGTCCGCCGCCACGAACGCCTCGGCGTCTCCCGCCGCCCACGTCTCCTCGCGCCGCCGCATGAGGGCGTCCAGCTGCTTGAGGTCCCGGTCGGTGCGCCGGGCGGCGGCCAGACGCGCCGCCGACGACTCCAGGGTCGAGCGCAGCTCGGCCACATGGCGCGGATCGGCGGACGCGAACCGTCGGTGCATCACTCCGGCCAGCTCGCTGACGGCCACCACGTAGGTGCCCGAACCCTGGCGGATGTCGAGCAGTCCGTTGTGTGCGAGCGCGCGCACCGCCTCGCGGACGGTGTTGCGGGCCACCCCCAGCTGCTCGACCAGCTCGGGCTCGGTGGGGATGCGCGACCCCACGGGCCACTCGCCCGACGTGATCTGGTTCCTCAGCTGGGCAATCACCTGGTCGGCGAGTGCCGAACGCCGCGGGGACGTCAGCGCCATGGTGCTCCTTGCTCGGGTGTGCGGCGGGGCGGTGCGGCGGTGGGGTGTCCCACCGTCTCGCGGAGGTATCCGAATCTTCTCAGAGGATTGGACAAGTAATCATCCCATGATTCTATGATGGCCCCATGCGTGACGACGAAACCACTCCCCGGACCAGGACTCTGGACCCCGCCGCACCAGCGGCCCCCCTGATCGAGGTGCCCGCCCGGGAGGGCGGCCCCGCCCCCTGGGTGTTCCGCCTGGTCGCTGTCGGGCTCGTCCTCGCCGCGCTCAACCTCCGCCCCGCCATCACCAGCCTCGGCGCCCTCCTCGAAGAGGTACGCGACGGGCTGCACATGAGCGGCAGCGTCGCCGGGGTGCTCACCTCCGTACCCCCGCTCTGCTTCGCGGTCTTCGGCGTCATGGCGCCGCGCCTGGCCCGCCGCTTCGGGCCGGGCGCGGTCGTCTGCGCGGGCATGGTCGCCATCACGGCGGGTCTGGTCATCAGGCCCCTCGTCGGCGGCACGGCCGGCTTCCTCGCCGCGAGCGCGCTCGCCCTGATGGGCATCGCCGTCAGCAACGTCCTGATGCCGGTGATCGTCAAGCGCTGGTTCCCCGACCGCGTCGGCTCCATGACCGGTCTCTACTCCATGGCCCTCGCCCTCGGCACCTCACTCGCCGCGGCCGTGACCGTGCCCATGACCGACGCGATGGACGGCAGTTGGAAGGCCGGGCTGGGCATCTGGGCCGCCCTCGCCGCCGTCGCGATCCTGCCCTGGATCCCGCTGGTACGGGACCGCGGCGGGTCCGCCGGACACCCCGCGGCCCACCGGCCGGAGGCCCCCGCACTCCGGATCACCCGCAGCCGCACCGCCTGGGCCCTCGCCTGCTTCTTCGGCCTCCAGGCCACCGCCGCCTACATCACCATGGGGTGGATGCCGCAGATCTTCCGGGACGCCGGGGTCTCGGCCGGCACGGCGGGCGTCCTGCTCGCCCTCATCATGGCCATGGGGGTGCCGCTCGCCTTCGTCATCCCGAGGGTCGCCGCCCGGATGAAGAACCAGGGACCGATCGTCGTCGTCCTCGGCGCCTGCGGCCTCATCGGCTACGCGGGCCTCTACTTCGCCCCGTCCGGCGGGGCCTGGGTCTGGGCACTGCTCCTCGGCATCTCGAACTGCGCCTTCCCGCTCGCCCTCACCATGATCGGCATGCGCTCCCGCAGCGGCGCCGGAGTGGTCCGGCTGTCCGCGTTCGCCCAGTCCACCGGCTATCTCATCTCGATCCCCGGCCCGCTCCTGGTGGGCGTGCTCTACCAGCACAGTGGCGGCTGGGGACTGCCGATCGCGCTGATGGCGGCCCTGATGGTGCCCCAGATGGTGGCGGGAATCCTGGCAGGACGGGACCGGACGATCGAGGACGAATGCTGAGATGCGAGACTGGGGCCATGTCTCCTGTGCTCGATCCGAATCCCCAGAACGGTCAGAAGAAGCTGCTCCTCGTCTTCGGGACGATGCTGCTGATCACGGTCGTCGTCGGCATCATCGCCTCCATCGCCTCCCCGTGACGCACGGCTCCCGGCGCGATGGTGGGGCCAGCCCCACCATCCCCTAGGGGGCCAGTGTCAGGGTGAAGTGGGTGGGTCACCGGATGGGAGCGGCGTCCGGGGGTCCGTAGGTTCTGGGTATCGGAATCCAGCACCCACGGAGGCGGACATGCCGGCCCGTACGCACACCAGCTCCACTCGCCCGGACGCCGCCGGCATCGAGGTCCGGCTGCCGTGGTGGGCCGTCGCGCTGCCCGCCGTGGCCTTCGGCGCGCTCCTCCTGCTGATGGCCGGACCGGGCCAGGCGCAAGCCGCCGCGGGCGATCCCGCGGTCGGCCGGTTGCTTGAGCGAATCATGGAGCTGCTGACCCGCTGACGTCCGGTGACCCGTGCGGGGGAGCCCTCCAACACCCTGCGCCAGGTGGCACATTTCATGCGAAGCTGAGGTGTATGAGCGTCGATACACCTCGCAGGATCGTCCTTCTCAGGCATGCAAAGGCGGAATGGTCGCAGGACTCCGACCATGAGCGGCCGCTCGCGGAGCGCGGCCGCAAGGACGCCCCCGTGGCAGGCCGCAAACTCGTCGATTCCGGGATCGTCTTCGATCTGGCCCTCTGCTCGACCGCGGCCAGGACGCGCGAGACGTGGAAGCTGGCCGTGCACGAGATGCCGGAGCGCCCCAGGACCGTGTACGAGGAGCGGCTCTACGAGGCCTCGCTCGGCGAGCTGATCGCGCTGGTCAACGAGACCCCCGACGACGTCCGCGATCTGCTGGTGATCGGCCACAACCCCGGCATGCACGCCATCGCCGACGCCCTGGCGGGCACGGCCGATGGCGACGCCCTGGCGCGGATGACCCGCGGCGGCTTCCCGACCGCCGCGTTCGCCGTGGTCGAGATCCCCGGCACCTGGAAGGGTGTGGAGCACGGCGTCGGCAAGCTCGTCGAGTACTGGACTCCGAACGACTGACCGCCCCGGCTCACGACAGGGCCCGGGTGCGCACGCCACGGCGTGCGCACCCGGGCCCTGTGTACGTGCCGGACGCGCTTTCCTATTCGACGAGGCCGTCGGCGGCCTCGACCTCCTCGCGGGTGATGCCGAGCAGATAGAGCACGGTGTCCAGGAACGGCACGTTCACCGCGGTGTGCGCGGCCTCGCGGACCACCGGCTTGGCGTTGAAGGCGACCCCGAGCCCGGCGGCGTTCAGCATGTCCAGGTCGTTCGCCCCGTCACCGATCGCCACCGTCTGCGCCAGCGGCACCCCGGCCTCCGCGGCGAAGCGGCGCAGCAGCCGGGCCTTGCCCGCCCGGTCGACGATGTCGCCTGTCACCCGGCCGGTGAGCTTCCCGTCGACGACCTCCAGGGTGTTGGCAGAGGCGAAGTCGAGCCCGAGCCGCTCCTTGAGGTCGTCCGTCACCTGTGTGAACCCGCCCGAGACGACGCCCACTTGGTAGCCGAGCCGCTTCAGCGTACGGATCAGGGTGCGCGCACCCGGTGTCAGCCGTACGTCGGCGCGCACCTTCTCCACCACCGACACGTCCAGTCCCGCCAGCAGCGCCACCCGCGCATGCAGCGACTGCTCGAAGTCGAGCTCACCGCGCATGGCCTGCTCGGTCACCGCGGCGACCTCGGCCTCGCAGCCGGCATGGGCCGCGAACAGCTCGATGACCTCGTCCTGGATGAGCGTCGAGTCGACGTCCATCACGACGAGTCGCTGCGCCCGGCGGCTCAGCCCGGCCGAGACGACCGCCACGTCGACGCCGATCCCGGCGGCCTCGACGGCCAGCGCGGTGCGCAGCGTCTCGGTCCCGGTGCCGGACACCGCGAACTCGACGGCGGTGACGGGATACTTCGCCAGCCGGAAGATCCGGTCGATGTTCCCGCCGGTCGAGGTGATCCTGGCCGCTATGGCGGCGGTCGACTCCGCGGTGAGCGGGTGCCCGAGCACCGTCACATGCGAACGGCCGTCGCCGCGCGGGCGGTTGTCGCCCGTGCCGGAGATGATCTCGGCCTGCAGCTTCAGGGACTCCGCCCAGCTGTGCACGGTGGCCCGCAGGTCGCCCTCGGTGGTCCCGCCCGCGGTCGGGGCGGTGACCAGCGCGCACAGGACGATGCGGCCACGGGTGACGACCTGCTCGATGTCGACGACCTCGACCGAGTAGGCGGCGAGAGTGTCGAACAGCCCGGCGGTGATTCCGGGCCGGTCCTTCCCGAAGATCTTCACGAGAAGGGTGGGCGTGTCTGCGTCCCGACGTGACTCAGGAGGCTCAGGAGACAGGGAGGACTGAGGGGGCTGAGATGCGCTCATGGTGCTCCCACCGTATCGGTCCGCGGTAGGCCCCCGACGGCCCGTCCCGAGGGCCGGACAACGACCTGGCGACCGTAATATCCATGATTGTCACCACTTGCCGTACGGCATGGCCATGTGTGCCAGTAGGTAACTGTTCGGACCGGGTCGTTCGCAACGGTGCGGTCTCGGTTCGGTCAACCTCCCGCCCGGCTTTCGTATCGGGGACTGCTCCTGGAATAGTTCCCCACGATGTTCAGCATCCCTAGACTCCCTGCAACGGGGGTAATTCGGGGGACAACTAGTGGGGCGCGGAGTGCCGGAACTCGTACTGGAATTGAATGGCAGGACCTGGACGCTCGATCCGTCCAGGTCATACACCCTCGGACGTGATCCGCAGGGCGACATGACGATCGACGACGCCAGGGTGTCGTGGCGGCACGCCACGATCAGCTGGAGCGGGCGCAGTTGGTTCATCGAGGACCACGGCAGCACCAACGGCACGTACGTGCACGGTCAGCGGATCCACCAGATGGAGATCGGGCCCGGTTCCACCGTGAACCTGGGCAACGCCACCGACGGGCCCCGGCTGAGCCTCAGCGGCGCCGATGTGTACAGCGGGCAGGCCGCCGCGGGTGCCCAGGCCCCCGCCCAGCCGCCGCACCAGGCCCCGCAGCAGCCGTACCAGGCCCCGCAGCAGGGAGGACCGGGCGGTCAGCAGCCGCCCGCCCAGCAGCAGGCCTGGCAGCAGACGCCTCAGGCCCAGCCGCAGCAGCCGCATGTGCCGCAGCAGGGCATGGCGCCGGCGCCCCACAGCGGCGGCCCCGGCGGCGCGGCGGGGGCGCCGCCGATGTACGGCGACCGGAGCCCGACCACGTTCCACCAGCTGGCCCTCGGCCGGGTGATGCGGATCGGCCGTGCGCTGGAGAACGAGCTGGTCGTCTCCGACCTGCAGGTCTCACGCCACCACGCCGAGTTCCACGCGACACCCGACGGCCGTTTCGAGATCCGCGACCTCGGGTCCCACAACGGCACGTACGTCAACGGTCAGCCGCTCTCGAAGTCCGGCTCCGCGCTCATCGGCCCGAACGACATCGTCGGCGTCGGTCACTCGACCTTCCGGCTCGTCGGCGACCGGCTCGAGGAGTTCGTCGACACCGGTGAGGTCTCCTTCGCCGCCCGCCACCTCACCGTGACGGTCGACGGCGGCAAGCAGATCCTCAAGGACGTCTCGTTCGGCGTCCCGGAGAAGTCGCTGATCGGCGTCATCGGCCCGTCCGGCTCCGGAAAGTCCACCCTGCTCAAGGCGCTCACCGGCTACCGGCCCGCCAACCAGGGTGACGTCCTCTACGACAACCGGAACCTGTACAAGCAGTTCGCCGAGCTGCGCCAGCGTATCGGTCTGGTCCCGCAGGACGACATCCTGCACAAGGAACTCACCGTCACCCGGGCCCTCAAGTACGCCGCCAAGCTCCGCTTCCCCGCGGACACCACGGAGGCGGAGCGCCAGGCCCGGATCCACGAGGTCCTCGCCGAGCTCAAGCTCGACATCCACAAGGACAAGAAGGTCACCTCGCTCTCCGGCGGTCAGCGCAAGCGCGTCTCCGTGGCCCTGGAGCTGCTGACCAAGCCCTCGCTGATCTTCCTGGACGAGCCGACCTCCGGCCTCGACCCGGGCATGGACCGCGATGTCATGCAGCTGCTGCGCGGCCTGGCCGACGACGGCCGTACCGTCCTGGTCGTCACGCACTCGGTCGCCGAGCTGGCCATCTGCGACAAGCTCCTGGTGATGGCCCCGGGCGGTTCCGTCGCCTACTTCGGTCCGCCGGAGGAAGCGCTCAACTTCTTCGGCTACAGCACCTGGGCCGACGTCTTCTCGGCGTTCGAGAACTACCGCGACTACGACTGGGCGGGCCGCTGGCGCGGTTCGCAGCACTACCAGATGTACGCAGCCGACATCGACGCCGTCGCCGCGCAGCCCGTGCACATGCCGCCGCACCAGCAGATGCGCCCGCCGAAGCCGCAGGGCTGGATGACGCAGCTGTGGACGCTGATGCGCCGCTACGTCTCGGTGATCGCGTCCGACAAGGGCTTCATGGGTCTGATGGTGATCCTGCCCGCGGTGCTCGGCATCGTCAGCGTGGTCATCCCGGCGGACTTCGGCCTTGCCCCGCCGAAGCCGCCGTCCCGGTTCAACGGCGACGCCGGAACGATCATGCTGATCCTGGTGATCGGAATGACCTTCTCCGCCGCGGCCAACTCCGTACGAGAACTGATCAAGGAACGCGTCATCTACGAACGGGAACGGGCCACCGGCCTCTCCCGCTCGGCCTACCTGATGTCCAAGGTGATCGTGCTCGGCGTGATCACGGCCATCCAGGGCGTCATCATCTGCGGCATCGGCTTCGCCACCCGCGATCTGCCCGCGGAGGGCCTGATCATGCCGCCGGCCATCGAGCTCTGCGTGACGATCATCGCGCTCGGCTTCACCTCGATGATGTTCGGCCTGGTGATCTCCTCGCTGGTGAAGACCTCCGAGAAGACCATGCCGCTGCTGGTCATGTTCGCGATCGTCCAGGTCGTCTTCACCGGCATCCTCTTCCAGGTGTACGGATCGCCGGGCCTGGAGCAGTTCGCCTGGCTGATGCCGTCGCGCTGGGCCATCGCCGGCGCGGGGTCCACACTCGACCTCGCGCACCTGATGCCGCCGTGGGACCAGAAGAACCCCACGGACCTGGACCCGCTGTGGGAGCACACGGCCGGCCAGTGGGGCATGAACATCTCGGTGCTGCTGATCCTCGGGATCATCTGCGGATTCGCGGTCGCACGGCTGCTGCGCCGCCACGAGCCCGAGGTCATGCGCAAGTAGCAGGACGGCCCCTGCGCACCGCACGACTGCGCACAGCACGCACGCCGAAGGGCGGCACCCCGCGGGGTGCCGCCCTTCGGCGTGGTCCGGAACCGCTCAGTACGCGCTGTTGACGTTGTCGATCGAGCCGTACTTGTCGGCGGCGTAGTTGGCCGCGGCGGTGAGGTTGGCGACCGGGTCGTACTGCGTGTGGGGAGTACCGCTGACGTGGTAGGCGTCGAACGTCGGCTTGATGATCTGGAGCAGACCGATCGACGGGACACCGTTGACCGCGTTGACATCCCAGTCGTTGATGGCGTTCGGGTTGCCACTGGACTCACGGATGATGTTGCGGTGCAGCCCGTCGTAGGTGCCCGGGATGCCCTTGTCCTTCATGATGGCCAGGGATTCCTTGATCCAGCCGTCGAGGTTGTTCGCGTACACGTGGGTACGGGACTCGGAGCGGCTGGCGGCGTGCGAGCTGCGCTTCTCGGCGGCCTTCTTGGCCTTCCACTTCGCGGCGGCCTTCGCCTTCGCCTTCTTGGCGTCGGCCTTGGCGACGGCGTCGACCTTCGCCTGCACGGCGGCGGCCTTCTTGGCCCGCGCGGTGTCGGCGGCCTTGACCAGCTGCTCGGCGGTGGAGTGCTGCTCGATGATGCTGGCCTGGATGGTCTTGGCCTGCGGGGCCGATGCGGCGGATCCGAAGACGACGGGGGCGGCGGAGAGTGCCTGAGGCTCGGTCTTGGCCTCGGCGTTACCGGGTACCAGGGACAAGGAGAGGGCAGCGGCGGCGACGGCGGAGATGCCGACGACGGAGAGCTTCTGGGTCTTGTTCAGGTTACGGAGACGGCCGGGAATGCTGGACGCGGACATACAGGCGTACCTCTTCGAATCGCGGAAGGTCCTCACGGAGGACGAAGACGGGAGACGTTTTCGCATCTCCGTCGGGGACGATTGCAATTGTTAGCGGTGGAAAAACGCCGTGGCAAAGGTGTGACGTACGAAGCCAGGTAGTGGAACAGGACGGCGTTGGCCGTTACCGATCCCTGCCCATGACCACCCAAATCGCCCTTTTCGTTCCACTAGGTGGCTTCGTAAGTGACGTGGGTCCTATGCATGGCCTCACATCGGGCGGGTAACAAACTCACCGTCCGTTGCTTCAGCAATGCGGAATGTGAAGCTCCAGTACGGTGCGGTGCCGCGGAGGGCCCTGCGGGGGCGCCCCCAGGACCCGCGGAGGAGCGGCTCGGCGCCTGGTCCTAGTCCCTCCGCCCTGGTCAGGGGCCGTCCACAGGCGGATACGGGGCGGGCGGGCCGCCGGTACCGTGAGGCCATGAGCCATCGCCCACCGTCGGGCCTCGCAGCGGTGAGTGCCGCGCTGCTCGCCATGAGCCGGCACCTCGAAATGCGGGACGTCCTGAAGACGATCGTCGCGTCGGCCCGCGAACTGCTGGACGCCGAGTACGCGGCCCTCGGGGTCCCCGACGACCACGGCGGCTTCGCCCAGTTCGTCGTCGACGGCGTCAGCGACGAGCAGTGGAAGGCCATCGGCCCGCTTCCGCGGCAGCACGGCATCCTCGCCGCGATGCTCCATGAGGCGAAGCCCGAGCGCCTGGCCGACGTGCGCAAGGACCCCCGCTTCGAGGGCTGGCCCGACGCACACCCCGACATGTCCGACTTCCTCGGGCTGCCGATCAGGGACGGCGACGACATCATCGGCGCCCTCTTCCTCGCCAACAAGCGCTGCCCGAAGCCCGCGGGCGGCTGCGGATTCACCGCGGAGGACGAGGAACTGCTGGCGATCCTCGCCCAGCACGCGGCGATCGCCCTCACCAACGCCCGGCTCTACGAGCGCAGCCGCGAACTCACCATCGCCGAGGAACGCTCCCGGCTCGCCCACGAGCTGCACGACGCGGTCAGCCAGAAACTCTTCTCCCTGCGGCTCACCGCCCAGGCGGCCGCCGCCCTGGTCGACCGCGACCCGGCCCGCGCCAAGGGCGAGCTCCAGCAGGTCGCCGCCCTGGCGGCTGAGGCCGTCGACGAGCTGCGCGCCGCCGTCGTCGAACTGCGCCCCGCCGCGCTCGACGAGGACGGCCTCATCGCCACGCTCCGTACCCAGATCCAGGTCCTGGACCGTGCCCACACGGCCCGGGTCACCTTCGCGAGCGCGGGTGTACGGGCCCTGCCCGCCGCCCAGGAGGAAGCGCTGCTCCGGGTCTCCCAGGAGGCCCTGCACAACGCCCTGCGCCACTCGGGGGCCGGCCACGTCGACGTCACCCTCACCCGCCGTGACGGCGACACGGTGCTGCGGGTCACGGACGACGGCTGCGGCTTCGAACCGGCGGCCACCCGTCAGGCGGGGCGGCATCTGGGCCTGGTCTCGATGCGGGACCGGGCGAGCGGTGTCGGCGGCAGGCTCACCGTTGAATCGGCGCCCGGCAAGGGCACCACGATCGAGATGGAGGTGCCCGGTGGCTGACAAGCTCATCAGGGTGCTGCTGGTCGACGACCACCAGGTGGTCCGCCGCGGTCTGCGTACGTTCCTGGAGATCCAGGACGACATAGAGGTCGTCGGCGAGGCCTCCGACGGCGCCGAAGGCGTGGCCAGGACGGAGGAGCTGCGTCCCGACGTGGTGCTGATGGACATCAAGATGCCGGGCACCGACGGCATCGAGGCCCTGCGCAGGCTTCGCGAGCTGGAGAACCCGGCCAAGGTACTGATCGTCACCAGTTTCACCGAGCAGCGCACCGTCGTCCCCGCCCTGCGCGCCGGTGCCTCCGGCTACGTGTACAAGGACGTCGACCCCGACGCACTGGCCGGTGCCATCCGCTCGGTGCACGCGGGCCATGTCCTGCTCCAGCCGGAAGTGGCCGGTGCGCTGCTCGCCCAGGACGACCCCGGTACGGGGACGGGCCGGGGGAGCACCCTCACCGAACGGGAGCGGGAGGTCCTGGGCCTGATCGCCGACGGCCGGTCGAACCGGGAGATCGCACGGGCGCTGGTGCTCTCCGAGAAGACCGTCAAGACGCACGTCTCGAACATCCTGATGAAGCTGGACCTATCGGACCGTACCCAGGCGGCCCTCTGGGCCGTCCGGCACGGGGCGGCGGGCTGAACAGGAGACCGAAACAGAGCGTCATCCTTCGGGCACGGATTTCACACTCCCGTGTGTACGTCACCCGAACGGCGCATCCTCTTTCGGTCCGGGGCGTTCTTCATGGCGTGCTGCGGCGGCTGGCCGCAGCGACGCTAGGAGGATCCTGAAGTGAAGAACCTGAAGAAGGCTGCTGCCGTCACCATGATCGCCGGTGGCATCATCGCCGCCGGTGCCGGCGCGGCCTCCGCCACCGGTCACAGCGGTGCCGGCGCCCACGGTGTCGCGGCCCACTCCCCGGGTGTGGCCAGCGGCAACCTCGTCCAGGTCCCGGTCCACGTCCCGGTGAACGTGGTCGGCAACACCGTCAACGTGATCGGCCTGCTCAACCCGGCGTTCGGCAACTTCGGCCTGAACGGCTGACGCCCCGCACCCACGGCGATGCCGCCGGCCGGGCCTCCAGGGAACCGGCCCGGCGGCATCCTGCCGTCCGGCCCTCGCGCGCGCCCCGAACCGCCCGGACCTCAAGGGCAACGGGTGGCCCGCTCCGGAACCGACCGCTGCGCTATCGCGCCCGCTCCGGTACCGCACCGCCCGCGCTACCGCGCCCGCTCCTCCACATACGCGTTGTACGCGGCCACCTGCGCCCGCCGGGCCACCCGCTCCACCGGCCGCAGCGCCTCCCCCCGCGCCGCCATCTCCGACGCGCTCACCGCACCGCCGTGTCCGTTCTCCTGCGCCACCGAGACCAGCAGCCCGACCCGCTGCGCCAGCTCCAGCACCCGGACCGCCCGCGGCGGATACCCCGGGGCGAGCACCTCGCGCCCCCGCTCCGCCCGCGCCCGGTACGCGTCCACCGCCGCCTCGGCCACCGGCCCCGACCCCGCCACGTCGAGCCGTGACAGCAGCGCCGTCGCATCCCGCAACGCCTCGGCGAGCTCCCGCTCCGCCTCGCCCAGCGAAGGCACATCCGCGGGCGGCGCCTCGCGCACCGCCAGGCACTGCCACACCACATCGACGTGGAGATCCCCGGCGGGCCCCGCCTCCCGCACCTCGGGCACCAGCCCGTACGGCGCCCCGTAGGTGACCACGGCCTCCTCCGCCTCCAGCGCCCGGGCGTTGAACTCCGCCGGGCCGCTGAGGCCCAGCGGGTGCCCGGGAACCGGCAGCGCGACCCGGAAGCCCGTCACCCCCAGCCCCCGCAGCCGCCCCAGCGCGAGCGTGAGACCGACCGGTCCCGCCTCACCCGGCAGCCCCTCGACGCGGTGCACCGCGTCCTCTCCGACAATGGCGAGCGCCGCGTCGTCCGGCGAAACGAGTCCGGCCAGCAACGCGTTGCCCCAAGCGGCCAGCAGCCCTGAGCGTGGTTCCGAAAGCATGGCAACAGCCTAGGGAACGGACCCGGGCCCTGTCCCCACCCCCACGGGACCCGCCCCACGGCCCCACGGGGACGGTGCCACAACCGCTCGACGACGGGCCCAGCGCCTGAAGCGCTCACGCAGTGGCGTAGGTTTTCCCTGGGAGCTGTGCCCACAGGCACGCGACGATCTCGAGACTGCATGGGGAGACAACGCGCTCATGAGCGATGTACTGGAGCTGGTGGACGTATCCGTGGTCCGCGACGGACGCGCTCTGGTGGACGACGTCTCCTGGTCGGTCAAGGAGGGGGAGCGCTGGGTCATCCTCGGCCCGAACGGCGCCGGCAAGACCACCCTCCTCAACATCGCGTCCAGCTACCTCTTCCCGACCAAGGGCACCGCCACGGTCCTCGGCGAGCAGCTCGGCGGTGTCGGCACCGACGTCTTCGACCTGCGCCCCCGCATCGGCATCGCGGGCGTCGCCATGGCCGAGAAGCTGCCCAGGCGCCAGACGGTCCTGCAGACGGTGCTCACCGCCGCCTACGGCATGACCGCCACCTGGAACGAGAACTACGACAAGGTCGACGAGGACCGTGCCCGCGCCTTCCTCGACCGGCTCGGCATGACCGAGTACCTCGACCGGAAGTTCGGCACCCTCTCCGAGGGCGAGCGCAAGCGCACCCTGATCGCCCGCGCCATGATGACCGACCCCGAACTGCTGCTCCTCGACGAGCCGGCCGCCGGTCTCGACCTCGGCGGCCGTGAGGACCTCGTCCGCCGGCTCGGCCGGCTGGCCCGCGACCCGTACGCGCCCTCCATGATCATGGTGACCCACCACGTCGAGGAGATCGCCCCCGGCTTCACCCACGTCCTGATGATCCGCCAGGGCAAGGTGCTCGCCGCCGGCCCCATGGAGACCGAGCTCAGCTCCCGCAATCTCTCCCTCTGCTTCGGTCTGCCGCTCGTCGTCGAGCACCAGGGCGACCGCTACACCGCCCGCGGACTGCCGCTCGGCTGAGGGGCGTTGCCCGGATCGCAGCCCTACCCGACCGGTCGCGCACTGTCCGCGGAGGTACTCACGGTCATACGATGACCACGTGGACATCGACGCGTGGGTGTGGTGGCTGATCGGCGCGGTGGGACTGGGCATCCCCCTGGTCCTGACCGCGATGCCCGAGTTCGGCATGTTCGCCGTCGGGGCGATCGCCGCGGCGGTCGTCGCGGCGCTGGGCGGCGGAATCGTGGCCCAGGTCCTGGTCTTCGTCATCGTCTCGGTGGCACTGATCGCCGTGGTCCGCCCGATCGCCAACAGGCATCGCGCGGACCGGCCCCGGCTCGCCACCGGCATCGACGCGCTGAAAGGCCGTCAGGCCGTCGTCCTGGAACGGGTCGACGGCAGTGGTGGCCGCATCAAGCTGGCCGGGGAGATCTGGTCCGCCCGCGCCCTCGACGCCGAGCTCAGCTTCGAACCGGGCCAACAGGTCGATGTCGTCGACATCGACGGGGCGACCGCCGTCGTCATGTGACCGAACAGCCCCCACAGCAGCGCCCGTTCTGCGAGACTCGATGTCGATCATCATGGAAGCCGGACCGGCAGGACAACCGACCTGACCCACGGCCCATACGATCTCGACCTCGCTCATCGCGATCCGTCGGCAACCGAAGGGCACGAGGAAACGATGCAACCGATCATCATCGTCCTGATCATTCTGGTGGTGCTCGTCTTCATCGCTCTGATCAAGACGATCCAGGTCATCCCCCAGGCCAGCGCCGCCATCGTGGAACGTTTCGGCCGGTACACCCGCACCCTCAACGCAGGCCTGAACATCGTCGTCCCGTTCATCGACTCGATCCGCAACCGGATCGACCTCCGCGAACAGGTCGTGCCCTTCCCGCCGCAGCCGGTGATCACCCAGGACAACCTGGTGGTCAACATCGACACCGTCATCTACTACCAGGTGACCGACGCCAGGGCCGCGACGTACGAGGTCGCCAGCTACATCCAGGCCATCGAGCAGCTCACCGTCACCACGCTCCGCAACATCATCGGCGGCATGGACCTGGAGCGGACTCTGACCTCCCGCGAGGAGATCAACGCCGCGCTGCGCGGAGTCCTCGACGAGGCCACCGGCAAGTGGGGCATCCGCGTCAACCGCGTCGAGCTGAAGGCGATCGAGCCGCCCACCTCCATCCAGGACTCGATGGAGAAGCAGATGCGCGCCGACCGCGACAAGCGCGCCGCGATCCTCCAGGCCGAAGGCACGCGCCAGTCGGCGATCCTCACCGCGGAGGGTGAGAAGCAGTCCGCGATCCTGCGCGCCGAGGGTGAGGCCAAGGCGGCCGCCCTGCGCGCGGAGGGCGAGGCCCAGGCCGTCCGTACGGTCTTCGAGGCGATCCACGCCGGGGACCCGGACCAGAAGCTCCTCTCGTACCAGTACCTCCAGATGCTCCCGAAGATCGCCGAGGGCGACGCCAACAAGCTCTGGATCGTGCCCAGCGAGATCGGCGACGCCCTCAAGGGCCTCAGCGGCGCCTTCGGGAACCTCGGCACCGGCATGCCCGGCTTCAACACGGGCAACACCGGCAAGGAGCGCCGCGAGGAACCCCCGGTCGACTGACGTGTACACCCCCTCGGGCATGATCGGTGCACCAAACACTGATCATGCACGGGGGATTCGGAATGACCATCTGGGAGATGCTCGCTGTTTTCGGCGCGGGCATCAGCGCGGGCACGATCAACACGATCGTCGGATCGGGAACGCTGATCACCTTCCCGGTCCTGCTCGCCACGGGCCTGCCCCCGGTCACCGCGACGGTCTCCAACGCACTCGGTCTGATCCCCGGCTCCATCAGCGGCGCGATCGGCTACCGCAAGGAACTCGAAGGACAGCGCCGACGCGTCCTGAAGCTCTCCGCAGGCGCCCTGATCGGCGGCCTCACCGGCGCCACCCTGCTGCTGGCGCTGCCCTCCACGGCCTTCGAGACCATCGTCCCGGTCCTCGTCGCCCTGGCCCTCGTCCTGGTCATCCTGCAACCACGCATCAGCAAAGCGGTCCAGCGCCGGCGCGAACACACCGGCACCACCGCCCGCCCCGACGGCGGCCCACTGCTCTTCATCGGCCTGATGCTGGCCAGCGTCTACGGCGGCTACTTCACCGCCGCCCAGGGGATCATCTACCTCTCCCTGATGGGCATGCTGCTCGACGACACCATGCAGCGCCTCAACGCCGTGAAGAACGTCCTGGCCGCCGTCGTCAACAGCATCGCCGCGCTCTTCTTCCTCTTCGTCGCGGACTTCGACTGGACGGCCGTCGCGCTGATCGCCGTCGGCTCCGCGCTCGGCGGCCAGATCGGCGCCAAGATCGGCCGCCGGCTCAGCCCCACGTTCCTGCGCGGCCTCATCGTCACGGTCGGTACGGTCGCCATCGTCCAGCTGGTGCTCCGCTGACACGCGGAGCCCACCCCCTCCAGGAAGCGGGCTCCGCTACATCACCGGGCGTACGGCGGCTACGCCGCGGACTGCGCCAGCCACTCGGGCAGCGCCGACCTGTCACCGGCCCCCAGCGCCAGCAGCATCGCGTCCGCGGGCGACGGCACGAACGGCTGCCTCAGCAGCGGCATCCCCGCCTCCTGAGGCGTACGCGCGGCCTTGCGGTGGTTGTCCTCGGCGCACGAGGCCACCGTGTTGAGCCAGGTGTCCTGGCCTCCCTGCGCCCGCGGCACCACGTGGTCGACGGTGCTCGCCCGCCGCCCGCAGTACGCGCACCGGTGCTGGTCCCGGATCAGCACACCCCTTCTGGACCACGGTGCCTGTCTTCGGAACGGCACCCGTACGTACCGGCAGAGCCTGATCACGCGGGGCACCGGAATGTCCACGGCGGCACCACGCATACGGAGATCGGGGTGCGACTGCTCGACGACGGCCTTGTCCTGAAGGATCAGCACCACCGCACGGTTCAGCGTCACCGTCGACAGCGGCTCGAAGCTCGCGTTCAGCACCAGTGTGTCCCGCATTTCGCCCACCTCCCGTGTGCCGCCCGCCCCCTGGCAGGCCCGGATCAACTCTGGCCGGGCCGGCCGTGATGGACAACGCAATAAAAAATGCCCTGCCCTGATCTCTCCAAGACCAGGGCAGGGCAAACAGGGGTGGAACCTTTGGCTTCACTCGCTCGCGGCGGGCTCCGCGTACTCACCGATCAGCTGGGCACGGCCCAGCGTGTGGAACCGCAGGTTGAAACCGACCGCCGCGGGAGAGGTGTCGCTGTCGGGGCCGAGCTTCTCGCTGTCCACCGCATACACGGTGAAGACATAGCGGTGGTTCTCACCGGCCGGCGGGGCGGCGCCGCCGAACTCCTTCGACCCGTAGTCGTTGCGGGCCTGCACGGCACCTGCGGGCAGCCCTTCGAACTTCCCGCTGCCCGCACCCGCGGGCAACTCCGTGACCGACGCCGGGATGTCGAAGACCACCCAGTGCCAGAACCCGCTGCCCGTCGGGGCGTCCGGGTCGAAGCACGTCACGGCGAAACTCTTCGTCCCCGCCGGGAACCCCTCCCACCGCAGCTGCGGCGAGGTGTTCCCCTTCGCGTGGACCTGTGCGTCCGCAAGCACGGCCCCCGGGGCGAGGTCCTCGCTCACCACGGTGAACGAGGGGACCTCGGGATGGAAGTCATGCGGAAGCGGGGCCCTCTTCGGCTCGGTCACGTCAGCACCTCTCCTGATCGGTTCTGCTCTCGGAAGGCTCGGAAGATCTCCTTCCCTCCGACCCTAGAGCCAGTTGCGCTGCCCGCCGACCTGCGCCAGCCACTGGTTCAGGTACGCCGTCCAGTCGGTCCCCTGGAAGT
This sequence comes from Streptomyces sp. NBC_00464, assembly GCF_036013915.1. NCBI lineage: Bacteria > Bacillati > Actinomycetota > Actinomycetes > Kitasatosporales > Streptomycetaceae > Streptomyces > Streptomyces sp. NBC_00464. The sequence goes on from NZ_CP107899.1 coordinate 6,277,262, forward strand.
CGTTGAGACCCACCTTGAACGCACGGTAGGAGTCGCTGCCCTCACTGAAGAGCCCAGGCTTCTTGTCCATCTCCAGAACGACGTCCATCTCGCGGTCGTCCGCGACGAACGTCAGCTCGACCTGGTTCAGTCCCCGGTACTGCGACGGCGGGAAGAACTCGATCTCCTGGTAGAACGGCAGCCGCTGACGGGTGCCCCGGATGTGCCCGCGCTCCATGTCAGCACTGCGGAAGCCGAAGCCCAGCTGCCCGAAGGCGTCCAGGATGGCCTGCTGCGCAGGCAGCGGATGCACATTGATCGGGTCCAGGTCGCCGGAGTCCAGCGCCCGCGCGATCTCCAGCTCGGTGGTCACCCCGATGTTCATGCCGCGCAGGTGCTGGCCCGCGAACATCGTGATCGGCGTCTCCCACGGGATCTCGAGTCCGAACGGCACGACGTGCACCGCACCGGCCCGCACCTCGAACGCGCCGCCGAGGCGCAGCTTGGTGAACTCGATGTCCTGCTTGGTCTCCTGGTCCTGGCCCTCGACCTCGACGCGGGCCTGCAGACCGACGGAGAGCCCCTCGACCTGCTGGTCCACGGACCCGCCCTGGATCCGCACCTCGCCCTGAACAACCCCACCCGGTACGACGTTGAGCTCGGTCAGCTCCGTCTCCACCGAGGCACCGCCGGCACCCATGCTTGCGAGCAGCCGCTTGAAGCCCATGTTTTCTCCTCCTTGGTCCTGACCCCTACATACGCGCCATGACCGTAGTCGGTTCCCGGTAACCTCGAACGTCATGATCGATGGCCAGGACCGTACGCCGCTGACGCGGGACTTCTTCGACCGCCCCGTACTGGAGGTGGCGCCGGATCTTCTGGGCCGCACCCTGGTCCGCAGCACGCCGGACGGCCCGATCGAGGTGCGCCTCACCGAGGTGGAGGCGTACGCGGGAGAGATCGACCCCGGTTCCCACGCCTTCCGCGGCCGGACGCGCCGCAACGGCGTCATGTACGGACCGCCCGGCCACGCGTACGTCTACTTCACCTACGGCATGTCAAGGCAGTCAGCATGAATGTCGATCTCCTCGCCCACCCTGCCGAAGAAGTCGCCCCCAAGCTGCTCGGGAGTGTACTCACCTGCAAGACCCCAGAGGGCACCGTGAGCATCGCCATCACTGAGACCGAGGCGTACTCCGGCGCGGCCGACCCGGCTTCCCACGCCTACCGCGGCCGGACACCCCGTAACGCGGTCATGTTCGGACCCGCAGGCCACCTGTACGTCTACCGGTCCCACGGTCTCCACTGGTGCGCCAACGTCGTCACAGGGACGGATGGCATCGCCTCGGGTGTCCTCATCCGCGCAGGCAGGGTCATCGAGGGGGAAGACCTGGCACGCCAGCGGCGAGGCGAGAGGGTCGAGAGCTCACGTCTGGCCCGAGGCCCGGGGAACTTCTGCCAGGCACTCGGCATCACGGCAGAGCACAACGGCGCAGACCTCCTGACAGGTACCTCGGTCGTGTTGTCCGAGGGTGAGCCAGTACCTGGCGCGCTCATCCAGGTTGGTCCTCGGGTAGGCGTGAGCAAGGCCCACGACTGGCAACACCGGTTCTACCTCGCCGGTGATCCAACGGTCTCGGCGTACCGACTGAGCCCGCGAGCCAAACCGACCACAGGAGCCTGACTCGCTGTGCGCCTTGCTGACGGCCCGCCGGTGAGTCGGTGCGGAGTCGGGTCAGGCGATGCGTGATCGTCCGCGAGCGCGGCCCGTGACGCATACCTGGCCGGTCGAGTGACTGCTGGCGGGGGCCCGCCGGGTCTGATGTCGTACTCCGCTTCTATGCTCCTGCGATGACGTCTTACGAAGGAACGCATCCCACCGTTCTCGTCCGGGTCGGCAACCTCCAGGCCCAGATCGACGAGCAGCTCGCACCAGCTATCCAGGCGATCTGGGAGTGTGGCATCGACACGTTCACCTGTTGCCAGGACCTGGCCGAGAGCAACGCGGACTGGCCGGTGAAGTTGCCGCACATGGCGGAGTGGGTGGAGTCCCGCCGCGGTTGGATGCTTATCGACTTCCCGGTGGACAGCGGACTCGCCTTCCTTTCAGCCGTCGCAAATGCCGGACCGCGAGACGCGTTCTACGTGCGGATGACCCACTGGGCCGCCCCCGACGCCTGGGACGTGAAGATCAAGCCGATGGACGCGGCGATGTTTCAGGGGGACCAGCCGTCGGACTTCGGCCTGCGCCTCCTACAGGTCAGCTTCCCTGCCTACGATCTGCCGGAACTGACCCGGCGCCTCGGCGAACACGCCGCAGGCCGTACGGTGCCGCCTGCCCCCGCCGACTGGAGCACAGTGGGTCGCTAGCTACTGACCGGGGCGCTCTGGAAGCAGGCTCCGGCTGAACAGAGCAGCACCCAACGGGAGGCTCCCTGAACGGGTCCTCCCTATCTCGTATAAAATCCCTCGGCCAGGTCGCCGCCGTCGCTCCCGACCGCACGAGACCGAGTTCAGACCCGAAGGGCTTGAGCGTCCACCTGTGAAGAGATCGCGCCATCCGTGCACGGTCCACCCCCGCAACGAAAGGGAGGTACATGTCCCGCCATCCGGCGGGGGTCACCGGCGCACTCGTGTGCGCCGCACAGGAAGGAGCCACCCCCAGGGGCTATCAGCTTCGGCCATGACCGCCCGTGGGGCGGAGTCTCCCAGCACGAGTACCGGCGCATGGCACAGCACCCGGGACACCCACTCGCCTACCGCGTCCACTTCGCTGCCATCGGGTGGGCAGACCGGCAAGGACACGCAGGCTTCCAGCCCGGCCGGCTGGCCGCCCTATTGGGCAAGGACGGCAAGTCGCTGTCCGACCAGAGCACCCGCAACGCGGTGGCCCGCGCCAAGGAACTCGACCTTGTCTCGCCCCGTTCCGGGGCCGCCTGCCTAGTCCTGCCTTCACATCTGTTCCAGAAGGGCAAGGGTGCGCCAGTCCCCTGCCGCCTCCATCAGGACCGGTGACTACATCTCGGGCGTGTAGTCAGAGCACGTCTGGCGTGTAGCGGCACAGGCTCTGACCTGCGGAAACGTTCGCGTGCTCTCTTATCTATTTGGCTCAGTGCAGTCCGGCCCCTTCGAGCCGACTGAGGAAAGCGGTCAGGCTCAAGGGCAAGGGCAAGGGCAAGGGCAAGGGCAAGGGCAAGGGGAAGCGGCAGGGGGCGGCCTACCGGCCGCCACAGTCTCAAGTGGCCTACGACAGTGCGGCCCCGAGAGGGGCCGACAGGGGCAAGCCAGCAAGACCGCGGGGGCGCTGCCGCGCCCCACTGTCACAGCCGTAAGGCCCTGTTCCTTACATGCTTCCGCCGTCGCTGTCGGCGAAGGGCAAGCCTGTGACCAGGTGATATCCACTCGCCGCCACTATCGGGGATCGTCAGACGGACTTGAAACCGTGGCGGAATCTTGGCTGCTAAGACGTGGCGGTCAGTCAAGACCCCTTCAGGGGGTCAGACCCCCACCCCTCCCGATGCCTCACTCCCGCGCCGCTGACCGTCGACTGTGGCGCAGTGTGACCGAGTAGAGCCGTCTCGAAAACGAAGGTTTGTGAGACGAGATGAGAGCGACCCCGGGAGAGGGCGCAGCCCTGTTCAAAACCCGTCTCGAAACATCCGCCTTGGGCTTGATGTTTTGAGATGAGTTCTGAGACAGTCCGTGTCATGACGACGACCACTGCCACCGGCCAGCTCATCGGATACGCCCGCGTCTCCACCGACGACCAGGAAGGGCAGCTGCAGCACGACGCGCTGACGGGCGCAGGGTGCGCCCGCATCTTCGAGGACAAGGCCAGTGGCAAGAACACCGACCGGCCGCAGCTCACGGCCGTACTGGACTACGCCCGACCCGGCGACGTCCTGTGCGTGTGGAAGCTTGACCGGCTCGGCCGGTCGCTCATCGACCTTGTGTCCATCGTCGATGGACTGCGCGAGCGAGGCATAGGGTTCCGCGTGCTCGACGGTGCGCTCTCCTCCGTCGACACCACATCGGCCGATGGCCGCCTGTTCTTCCAGATCATCGCGGCCATGGCGGAGTTCGAACGGTCGCTCATCAAGGACCGCACGCGGGCCGGGCTGGAAGCGGCCAAGGCGCAGGGCCGTACCGGCGGCCGGCCGTCTGTGGTGGACGAGGATGTACTCACCGTGGCCCGTGCCAGGAAGGCCAAGGGAGAGAGCGTCAGTGCCATCGCCAAGGCCCTCGGAATCTCCCGAGCCACGCTGTACCGACACCTTGGAGAGAGCGCCTGAGACGGGCGCGCATGAGTTCAGACAGGCCCTCGGCTCTATGCCGAAGGCTTATCCTCATCGGCCCGCACCACCATGGCGAACGCCGTGCAGATCCGCCGGAATCCACGATGGTTGCTCATGCCGGTATGGCTCATGCACTCGACGTCGACCGCAGCACTGTCCGTCGAAGACTCCGCCTTCCACTTGCAGTGCAGGCACTCCGCCTCATACGTCACGTCAGTGTCCGGATGCTGCGCGATCCGGTGCGTCACGAACCGCAGAACCGTGCGCGCCATCAGTGCACCCGGTGTTCGTTCCGGAGATGAACCCGCAGGGCCACGTTCACGTCCGACACCTGCGAGTAGTCCCCGACCGATGTGGCGTTCGCACGAGCCACGCCGTACCGAAGGCACTCACGACAACCCGACACGGGGTCGGGCGGTGCAGAGGGAAGGGTCACGTATACCGGCCCGTCCATCGTCGTCTTGGGTGTGCTCATCCGTGCGACCTCCCGACTGTTCGCTTGCCGAAGGATGATCCCCCGGGGTGCGCACGGGATGGTGCTTCAGTCGCGTAGTCGACTGAAGTCATGCACGGCAACCGGCGGACCACTCGGAGAGCCGCGCTCGAAGGTCTTCGCCAAAGAGGGCGTGTTCCTCGTACCCGGCGAACTCCTTCAGGTACGCCTGGACATCTCGGCCGTCGCGGAGTACGAGACTTCCCGCTGTCGTCTCGATGGTGACCAACGCGGCGTCGTAGATGGTGAACGTACTCAGAGGGGTTCGGGGCGTAGGTGTCCCTACGGGGATCACGCCGATCTGAACGTTCGGGAGGTAGGACAGGGACGCCAGCCGGTCCATCTGCTCGGCCAGTGCCAGTGGGGAGACGACCGGCCAGCGAACCGCCTGCTCGGTCAGAACGAACGTGAACCGCTTCGAGGCGTCGTAGAGGACGGCTTGCCGTCCCAGCTTCCCCGCCACTGCCTTGCTCGTGTCGGCTGTCGAGTGGGCCAGGCTCGCCCGTACGTACTCCGGGGTTGCGAGCAGTCCGGTAACCATCGAGAGCAGGAAGTACCGCATCTGCGTGGAGGACGCTTCGAGGGACTTCAGCTCGGCCTGTCTCGTACCGAGCCCCTTGCGCCGAAGTTCTCGGAGGTTCCGCCACTCGGTGTTCGCCATCCTGGCGAGGGCGGAGACCTCGGCGACCAGTCCCGGCGGAGCGTCCAGAGCTCGCAAGATCTGCTCGACGTCGACCAGGGACGGCCGTGTCCGGCCGTTCTCGATGCGAGACACCTTCGACTGGGACATGTTGCAGCGCGCGGCGAGCCGGTCCCCTGAGAGGCCGGCTCGCTTGCGCAAGTCCCGAAGCAGAGAGGCGAGTTCGGTGCCGGACTCGCCAAGCTGCTCAGCTTCGAACGTCACTCCGTCACGCGCTCCGCGTACTCCAGGAAGGGAACAGACTCGGCAACGGCGATGCGCTGCCACTCGATGAACGGCGCAGGGTCACCCTCGTACAGCTCCCGGCTGATCTGCGTGCCGTCGACCTCGTAGTGCATCAGGACGACTGTCGAGCGGTCGAACAGCCAGAAGTCCTCGACATCTGGCAACGGGTTCTCTCGCTCGGTCACGTCAAGGATGCGGATGTCCTCCCCGGCGAGCACGTGCGGGCGTAGTACCGGGAGAACTCGAAGCGCAGGTACTCGGTGAGCGGTCGAGTCAGGACATGTACTCGACCCTTGCTCTTACCCTCGCCGCATAGCCGCTTCAGGTCTTCCGCGTACGCGGACGAGTAGGCGTGCGGGTCGACGCGGTTGCCTGCCCGGAAGGCTTCAAACTCTTCCGCCTCCTGCGGTACCAGGTACTGGGGCAGGGTCTCCAGTCGCCACGCTTCCTTCTGGAAACCCCGGAGCATCGCCCGCCAGTCGTCACCATCCAAGAGCACGAACGGCCCCGAAGAACGCTCTCGGGGATCTCCACGAGCCCTTCCCCCTGCGGGGGAGTGAAGGCGTCGGACACGTCACCCTGAACCACGATGGAGCCGGAAGCGGTGCGGTAGACGTTCGAGCAGTCGTCCTCTCCACACGTGCCGTTGCCGTTGCCAGTGAGCCGAGTCAGTTCTTCGCGTGCCATGCGGAACCCCCTTGACTTGTCGGCCCGGTCGGCCCGGTCGGGCCGCCTGAGACGACCGTACGGGGGCCGATCGCGACGGTCCATGCACAGACGTGACTCATGCACGTTGTTGCATGAACTGGGGAGCGAGAGGTGCGCACAGAGGCTCTGAGGGATGTCCGGCTCCTTCTCGCCGGGTATGACGAAGGGCCCCGCCCGACTCTCGTCAGACAGGGCCCGTCGCCACGTGGCGCCGACAGCCGGCTTGGCCCTCCGTGATCGGATCTCAGGGGTTCCGGAACGTGATCCGGCAGTGCTCGCCCTTGAAGGATCGGACCCCTCGACCGCGCGGCATCAGCTCGACTCGCTCGCAGACCTGAATGACGACGGTCCTCACGTATTCGATGCGGTCGGGGTCCTCGTAGTCCAGTTCCTCCCACAGGTACTCGATGTCGCCGAGGTCGACGCGCACCCGCTGCGATGCCAGGTCTGCCAGCTCAGCCCGGATCTTGGTCAGGTCGGCGTCACACCTGCCGATGCCCGTCCGCAAGGTCGACGCGTCGATGTCCCCTACGGCGAACATCTCCGCCAGGGCGGTGCGCCTCTCGGATGCGGCCGTCTCCTCGGCCAGCAGCTCGGTCTCTCGCTCCTCGTCTGCGGCATCCGTGGCCGGTGCCGCGTTCCACTCCTCGGCCCTGTCGATGACCTTCCTGACCACGAAGGAGTCAAGCGGATCCGCGGGGCAGGTGATGCACCGACCACCCGAACAGGTGTAGATGCGGTACCGCTCGCCTGCCGCGTTCTTCTTGCTCCACCCTTGAGTGACGACGGCCTGACACTTCGAGCAGCGGACCACGCCGGACAGCAGGGCCTTGCGCTTGCCGCCTCCGCCCGTGTTGCGCTCGGGGTCGCTCAGGTGGCGGACCAGGGCCCGGAATATGCCCTCGGAGACGATCGCCTCCCAGTTGCCCGCGCCGGTCTCCTCGGTCCGACGCACGCGCTTCCCGTCCGGCTTCTCTACCCACTGCGAGTACGTCTGGATTCCCGCGTTCCTCGGCTTCAAGAGGACGCTGCGAAGGTTCGAGCTGCGCCATTCCTTGCCGTGCGGCGAGAGCAGTCCACGCGTGTTCCAGTCCTTCGCGATGGACCAGAGGGTGACGCCGGCCAGGACATCCCGGTACGCCTGCCGCAGGGCTTCCGCCTCTGCTTCCCGGTGCCTGCCGTCCCGTTCGAAGCCGAAGGGGCGAGTACTCCAGAAGGGCCTCCCCGACTCCCTGCGCCGCTGGTGTCCGAGCACCTGACGCTCTACTCGCATCTCGGTCTCGTTGCGAGCCACCACAGCGCCGATGCGAGCAGCGAGACGGCCGGACGGAGTGGACAG